>JAAXXK010000015.1:39980-52059 GCA_013334525.1 Chlorobiaceae bacterium | reverse complement strand
CTCTTTAGTGTCGTTAATAATCAGTTCTCTGACTGTTTCGATAACCAGGTTTTAGTTTTTACCCCTTATCACAATCGCATATCCATAAAGGAGCCTCTATGAAGACCTCACGAGTTCGTCGTCATTTCTACAAGAAAAGTCTGGGCCTTGCCCTGATCTACGGCATGCTCAATGGCGCAGGCGCTGTTATTCCTGTCGGAAACGCATTCGCAGCCGCAGGCGATGTCATGATCGATAACGGTGCAGGCGTACCGGTCGATTCAACCATCAATGTCACCGGTGGCAACAACGTGAACAACGTTGGAAGCCTCACCGCAAGCAATACGATTACCGGCAACGTTGGTAACTTCTCCATTCTCGGTACAGGCGGTACGACTACACTCAACGGCGATATCAATGCCAACACCTCTGATATCACGAACGCAGGTACGTTGTCCGCTAATAACTTGATAAGCGTGGGTACGACCGGTACCATCAGTGACAGTTCAGGTACGATAATTGGCGGTGGTCAAATTGCTACGAACAGTCTTACATCCGGTGCCGCCGCCATCACTACCCTGACCGCTGGAACAGCTTCTGTTACAGGTACTTTGGGTGCCACAACAGTGACGGCTACTTCGGTTAGCGGTACGACGATCACCGATAACGCCGGTACGACGATCACCGGTGGCGTGGTAACCGCCAACGCGGTAACCGCAGGTTCAGTGAACTCCACCGGCACAGTGGCCGCAGGAGCCCTCACCGTAGGCGCATCGGCAGGCATCAACAGCACCGGCGCAATCACCGGTACCAGCCTGAATACCGGTAGCGGCACCATCCAGACGACGGGCGCAATCAGCGGCGGTTCGTTGACCGTAACCGGCGGCGCAGTCATTTCAGGAGGCCCGAGCAGCACAGTTGATATCAATACCACAGGCAACAGCCAGACGAACATCGGCAACGGTGTTGGCGCTACAGGCCTTGTCGTTATCGGCAATGCCCAGTCTGGAGTCCAGGTACAGGGCGACATCCAGTTGTCCGGCAACGATCTTACAACTACCGGCACCATCGCAGGCGGCGTAGTTGACGCTACCTCGATCACCGGCGGCAGCATCACCTCCACCGGCAACATCGCCGCGGCAGGTAACATCAGCGGAGCATCGATCAACTCGACCGGCGCAATCACCGGCGGTAGCATCGTCTCCACAAGCTCCATCAACGGCGCGACCATCACCGGCGGCAGCCTGACTTCGACAGGCACCATCAGCGGCGTTAGCCTCAATACTTCCGGTGCCATCACCGGTGCAACGATCACAGGCGGCAGCATCACCTCGACGGGCACCATCAGCGGCGGCGTAATCACCGGTACGACGATCAATGCTACTGACTTCAGCGGCAGCACCCTGACCACCACCGGCACGATCAGCGGCGGCGCGATCAGCGGCTCCAGCCTGTCCACAGGCGGCGCAGTCACCGGCGCAACGATCACCGGCGGCAGCATCCTCTCAACCGGCGGTATCAGCGGCAACAGCGTGACGACTACGGCTGATGTGAATGTTGGCGGCAATCTTGTTCTGACTGGCGGTGGCGACATCACCAACGTCGGAGCCATCAGCGCCACCAGCCTGAACACGACCGGCGATATCACAGCTACCAACGTCACCGGCAACACCGCGACGATTTCTGGCGGCATCAGCGCCGGAAGCCTCAGCGCAGGTAGCGGTGGAATTTCAACAACGGGCAACATCGGCGGTACGAACATTACCGCTTCAGGTTCGCTCAGCGGTGCTACCGTGACCTCAACCGGCCTCATCAGCGGCGGTTCACTGATCACGACTGGCGCCATAAGCGGCAGCGCAGTTAACGCGACCGGCACGATCAGCGGCGGCGCCCTTATTACTACAGGTACGGTAAGCGGCGGTGTCATCAGCGGCACGACCCTCACCGGCGGCACCCTGACTACCTCCGGCGCCATCAGCGGCAGCGCAGTTAACGCCACCGGCGGCATCAACGGTGCAACCGTGACGGCAACAGGCGCTATCAGCGGCGACAGCCTAGCAATAACCAATAACGCCACCATCGGCGGCGATCTTGCTGTTACCGGCGGCGTCAGCGGCTCAACAGTTGACGCAACGGGCGCAATCACCGGCGGCAGCATCACCGGCGGCAGCATCACCTCCACCGGCGGAATCACCGGCGTAACGATCAATGGCACAACGATCACCGGCGGCAGCCTGACCTCAACGGGCACCATCACCGGCAACAGCCTGAGCGTCACCACCGGCGTAGGCGCGGCCACCGTGACGGCAACCGGCCTTATCAGCGGCGGTTCACTGATTTCCAACGGTGCAATCAGCGGCGGCAGCCTGAACACGACCAACGATGTGACTGTGGGCGGCAACCTCGACATGACCGGCGGCAACATTTCCAACGCAGCAGCCATCGGCGCTGCAAGCCTGACGGCGACCGGCAATATCACCGGTGACGTCATCAGCGGCAACAGCATCGTATCTTCCGGCTCCATCAGCGGCGCAAGCCTTAACACGTCGGGCAACATCGGCGGTGCGAACATCACTGCATCAGGTTCGCTCAGCGGTGCTACCGTGACCTCGACCGGTCTCATCAGCGGCGGTTCACTGATCACCACCGGCGCCATCAGCGGCAGCGCAGTTAACGCGACCGGCGCAATCATCGGCGGCAGCCTCACCGGCGGCAGCGTCACCTCCACCGGCGCCATCAGCGGAGCAAGCATTGTCTCTTCCTCCTCCATCACCGGCTCAACGATCACTGGCGGCAGCCTGACCTCGACCGGCACCATCAGCGGCAGCAGCCTGAACGTCACCAACGGAGTAGGAGCGAGCACCGTTACCGCTAGCGGCCTCATCAGCGGCGGTTCACTGATCACCACCGGCAACATCAGCGGCGGCAGCATCACGACTGGCGGTACGATCAGCGGCGGCGCAATCACCGGCACGACCATCAGCGGCACCAGCCTGACCACCTCAGGCGCAATCACCGGCGGCGCGATCACCGGCACATCGATCAACGGCGGCACGATCACAGGCACAAGCCTGACTGTAACCGGCGGTGGCTCGATCAGCGGTGGTGCAATCACCGGCACGACCATCAGCGGTAGCACCCTGACCGCCTCCGGCGCAATCAGCGGCGCAACATTGACCTCATCGGGCGCAATCAGCGGCGCAAGCCTGAATACCGGCAGCGGTACCATCCAGACGACCGGCACGGTTAGCGGCGGCGTCATCAGCGGTACCACCGTCAGCGCAGGCACCCTGGTAACAACCGGCGCAATCAGCGGTTCAAGCATCATCAGTTCCGGCACCATCAGCGGTACGGACATCAGCGGCACCACCCTCACCACTTCTGGCGCCATCTCCGGTGTCGGTGTAAGTGCAGGTTCCGGCGCATTCACGGGTACGGGCGGCGCAACGATCTCCGGCACCACTACCCTGACGGCAGGCACAAGCTCTGTCAACGTTTCTGCTGGCGGCGCAAGCCTGTTGTCCGGCGGAGAAGGACTGACAGTCGGTGGCGGTACAACGACACTGACCGGCGGCACCAACTCCTCCAGCTTGACATTGGTTGACGGTCAGGCAACATTGGCAGTCGGTACCTCCTCTACTCCTGAAGTCGGTCTGGTTACGGCCCTGAACAGCGGTAGCGGTACTTCGGTCTTCGTAGGTTCACTCACCGGCGGTACGACAACGACCATCACTAACGGCGTAGGCAGCAACCTGACCGTAGGCAGCACCGGCACTTCGATTATCGGCAACACTTCGATCACCGGCAACGAAGCGATCACTGGCAACCTTACTGTTAGCGGCACAACGACGCTGACGGGACCAACCCAGGTAAATTCAGGCTTTACAGTTAATTCAGACGGTCTGGGTGGTAATGAGTTCACGGTCGGCGCTGGTTCAACCACGGTGACCAACAACTTCGCAGCTACCGGAGGCAACAACACGATCGGTGCAACTGGCGCCATCAACGCGATTACTGGCGCAACCAACACGATCACCGGTACCATCAACACGATCCAGTCCGGTTCGAACAGCATCACGGTTGATTCTACAAACACGACTGTGGCTGGTACGTTCAGGACTACGGGTACCACGGCGCTGGGACAGAACGGAGCAGGTACTGCTGGTCTGACGACCATCGGCGACGGCACCAGCGACAGCACGCTTATCAACGGTTCCGCGACGGTTACCAACGGCCTGACGGTTTCGGCAGGTGGCGCAGCCATCACCGGCAACTCGACGGTTACCGGCACCCTGCATGTTACTGACACGATCACGGCTGATAACGGTGTGACTTCGGTTACCGGCAACTACGCGACCACGACCGGCAACTTCACGACAGCGATCGGCAACTTCACAACGACTTCCGGTAACATCAGCACGACATCGGGTTCATTGATCGCTGGTACCAGCTCATTGAACGGAACCACAGGTAATGGAATCATCGGCAATAACCTTGCTGTGACCAACAACCTGACCGTAGGCGGCACAACGACACTGACCGGCCTTTTGACCGCGAACGGTGGCGTATCGACCTCAACAATCCTTGCTACTGGGGCAATCAACGCACAGGGTGGAATCACTAACACAGCAGGTAACGTTGCCATCAACGACGACCTCGATGTTACCGGCAACACGGCGCTGTCCGGTACGCTGGCTGTAACCGGTGCAACGACCCTGACCGGCAACCTGACTGCCAACGGCAACAACAACAACATCGGTACTGCTGCAAGCACGAACCTGATCAACGGTGTGAGCACGACGATCCAGGGCGGGACGAACAGCGTAGCGGTGACAGCAGGCGGCGGTACGGTGATAACCGGCAACGAGACGGTGAACGGCAATGAGACGGTGAACGGCACACTTGGTGTGACGGGCGCAGCAACGTTCGGCGGTACCGTTGGTATCACTGGTGCAACGACGCTGAGCAACACGCTGACGGTTGCAGGCGTAACGACCCTGAACAATGAATTGAGGGTCGACACCAACGGCGCAACAGCTAACGCTGTCGGCACTGGAGTATTGAGTGTTGCTGATGGTACGGGTGTCTCTCTCGGTGTGGTCAACAACGTCAACGGACACATCAATGGCATCTCTGCAAGCACAACCGCGACGACCATTTCCGGTGGTACAAGCACCAACTACTTAACCATCGACGAGACCGGTGCGGCAATAACAGGCACCAATGCAATCCTGACAGTTGGAACAGGTGCTAACACGGTTACGGTTAACGGTACAAACGGTAATGTGACCACCCAGGGTACAATTACCGGCCAGAATATCGTGGCAGGCGGCGGTGTTGCAGCATCAGGCAGTGAATTGACGGTCAATGGTGACGCAACAGTTAGCCAGACGCTGACGGTTGGTGGCCTTGTGACGGCTAACAACGGCCTGACGGTCAACAACGCACTCCTGACAGCCAATGCAGGCGCTACGCTGACTGGACCAGTCAATGTGAATACCACTGGCTCTGGTGTGACCAACATCGGTACCGGCGGAACGGGTGCGGTCAACATCGGCAATACGACTGGCGGAACAAACGTGACCGGCCCGCTGAATGTGACTGGCAACACGAACCTGACCGGTACCCTTACCGTATCAGGCCAGACCACACTGAACGGCAACTTCAATGCGAACGGTGTGACCAACGTGATCGGTTCAGCAGTGACCACGACCAGCAATACAATCCAGGCCAACGACGGTTCTGGCGGTTCAAACAGCGTGGTTGTTGACGGTGTAGGTACGACGGTCAACGGCGAAAGGCTGCAGGTCAATACCGACTTTAACGTCAATGCCAACAATGCAGGTGCCACAGAATTGTCGGTAACAACGACGGATACGACGGTTACCAACAACTTCACCGCAAGCGGCACGACCAACGCAATCGGCAGCGCAACGACATTGAGCAACGTGATCACGGCTGACAACACAAGCGGCACAGGAGCCGGTGTGAACACGCTGACGGTTAATGGAAGCGGAATTGTCGCCTCCAGTGACGCCAGCGGCTTCAGCTCGACGGTAAGCTCAACGCAGTCAACGATCAACAGCTCGGTTTACAGCGTCGGTGTTGATACAAACAACGCCTTCAAGCTAAACGGCAGCACGGGTGATGTGATTGCAAGCTTGACTGACGGTACGCGTGCGGTCTACGTAGACAATGCTGCCAGCAGTGCTGGTTTGACGACAAACCTGCTTGGCACCTCAAACCCGAATACTGCCAACATCTCTGTTAGCAACGCAAGTGGAACACCTCTTGCAAAGGTTCAGGTGTTGAACAATAACGGTCAGTCCAATGGCCTGAGTGTGACAGCTTCGTCTGCCTCGGTGCTGGTTACCAATTCGTCTACAGGGGTCGCACATGGGCTTACTGTTAACGAAGCAAGCACCACGCTGAGCGGCGGTACGGCCTCGACGACAGAAACGCTGGACAACAACGGCTTCAGGTTCACCGACACCACGAACGGCCAGACCTTCGGTGTTACGAACGCTGCGGTGGGTACGTTGGGCAACGCAGGACTTGCCGGTTATCTGACGGTGACCGGAGGTGCAACAGCCACAAACAACATCGTTCTTAACGGCAACACCGGCGACATCTCTTCGAACACCCTGCATACGCTTGGTGCTGCGAACATCGGCGGAACCCTCAATGTGGTTGGCGCAACGACGCTGAACAACACGCTCCATGTGGTTGGCGCGACGACGCTTGACAGCTCACTGACGGTGGCTGGCGCAACGACGCTGAACGGTGCGACGCAGGTGAACAACACCTTCAACGTCGATACTGATGGTACGCCTGGCACAGCTGGCTCTACTCTTGCCATGAGCAACGGCAACATCACCGAGAGGTCAAGTGGTACCACGGCTGCTTCACAGCTTACGATGGTTGACGGACAGGTTGTGGTCAACGCCAATACTTCCGGTACAGGCGCAGCTCTCGGCCTGGGTGTCGGAGGGTTCGCTGTGGATACCAACGGTGCTACTACCGGCGGGTCACTGTTGAGCATGAACGACACCGCCCTGAGCCTGTCGACTGCCGGTGGTTCATTGTTGAGCATGAATGCCACGACAGCATCCTTGTATAGCACGACGACGACGACACTCACGGGGGCGACCTCTTCCCTGACGTTGAACGCGGCTGGTGCGGCAATAGTAGGTACGACCAACAGCATTACCGGTACGACTAACACCATTACTGGCACGACCAACACGATCAATGGTACGACGAACAACATTATCGGTACGACGAACAACATCACCGGTACGACCAACAACATCAACGGATCTACCAACATGAACGGTGATCTGACGTTGTATGGTAACGTTCTTGACCCAGTATCTTCCAACGGCACGCTGCTGGTTAATGCGACCAACGCACAGTTGAGCAATGCAGCAGGTAAGGGTATTACGGTGGCCGGCACCACGACGAGGGTTTCGGGCGGCACCAATACATCGACGATCACTCTTACCGACGGTTCAGCAACTCTCGATGTTGCAGGTACAACTGGAACGGCAAAGCGCCTCATCACTGCTACGACAAACGCAGATTCTTCGAATCCACAGATTCGTCTCGGCGACCTGAGCAGTGCAACCCTGACGGTAAACAACACCGGCGTGCATCTTGACAACAACGGCAACCCAGTGCCTCTGACTGGTGTGGCAGACGGTGTCAACAACTACGATGCAGTCAACGTTGAGCAGCTGAACAGGGTATCGAAGAAGGCCTACAGCGGTATCGCACAGGTTGCAGCAATGGCTACCATTCCTGCTCCAATGCCTGGACACCAGTATTCAGTTGGTATGGGTGCAGGTACCTACGGCGGTCAGCAGGCATTCGCCATCGGCGGCAAGGCTATCGTGACGGACAACGTGACGATCGGTGCAAGCCTCGGTGTCGGATCCGGTTCTCCTTCCGCAGGAGCTATCGGAGCCTCCTTCAGCTGGTAAGCTGAGCAGTTTGAACGCAGGGTTTCAACCAAAAGGCGAAACCCTGCGGCAAACGACCTGAATTGAATAAAAAAAGCCGTCGCAACCCGACGGCTTTTTTTGTTGGTCTAAATTGAAGAAAGAAAAAGGACCTTCAGGAAAGAAAAAGGACCAAAGGGACTTAAGGGACCAAAAGGACTTAAATGTTCAAGAAAACAGAACAGGGGTTTTAGCCTTCAATTCTCTCTTGACACTTAAGTCCCATGGGTCTTTTGAGTCCTTTTGGTCCCTTTCCTAAATTCTTTTTAAAAGCAAAAAGCCATCGCAACCCTGGGTAGTCGCGATGGCTTTGTTAATATCAAAAGGGTCTTAGATTGCTGTTTTCTCTTAACCCTTAAGTCCCTGGGTACTTTAAGTCCTATTGGTCCCTTTTCTTTCCCAAATACTCAGTCGTTCTCTTCCTTGTCTGTCGTGGCGTCGGTTACGGCGATGGGGTAATCTCCACTGAAGCAGGCGGTGCAGTAGCTGCATGTTTCGTTCTTGAACGATGGGACGCTGTTGAGCAGTCCCTGCATCGAGAGATACCTGAGCGAGTCTACTCCTATGTATTCACGGATTCTCTCAATATTGCCCAGTTCGTTCTCGGCATCGGCGAGCATGTGCGTAAGCAACTGCCGTTTGGTTGGGAAATCCATGCCGTAGAAACAGGGATTGGTAATCGGAGGGGAGCTGATGTGCAGGTGAAGTTCGCTGGGGTTTGACTCTTTTACCAGCTTGATCAGCATTTTGGCTGTCGTGCCGCGAACGATGGAGTCGTCCACCAGAATGATAGGACGGTTCTGCATGACGCCACGAACAATGTTGTACTTCGATCTGACCTTGATTTCACGGCGGTGTATGCCTGGCTGGATGAAGGTTCTGCCGACATAGTGGTTACGGATAAGTCCATGTTCAAAACGGGCTGCTTTGCCCATCTTGTTGCTCTCCCTGACAAATCCGAGGGCAGCCGTGTTTGACGAGTCAGGTACGCTTACCACAGTCAGCTCTTTTGCATCCGGATTCTGCTCGTATGTGGACTCCCTTGCGAGGTTCTTGCCGAGGTTCCTACGAACCTTGTCTACAGAGTGTTCGAAGATGAAGCTGTCCGGACGTGCGAAATAGACATATTCAAATATGCAGCGAGCCTTGCGTTCAGAAGGGGGCAGAAAGATCGATACCGGTTTTTCGTTGGTGATGGCCAGATGGTCGATCAGCAGGATTTCACCGGGTTCGATGTCGCGGATGTATTCAGCCTTGATGATGTCGAAAGCGCAGGTTTCGCTGGCTACGATGTAGGCCAGTTCACCCGTGGCGGGATCGATTTTCTTGCCGAGGGCAAGCGGCCTGACGCCGAATGGATCCCTTGCGGCGATCATCTGGTTGTTGGCCAGGATGACCATCGAGTATGCTCCTTCAACCTGCCTGAGCGCATCGTAAATCTGGTGCAGGGGCTCTTTTTCCTTGCTTCTGGCTGCAAGGTGGGGAATGATTTCTGTATCGGAAGATGCCTGGAAAATGACTCCCTGCTCGGTAAGTGCCTTGCGAAGTGTTCTTGAATTGGTGAGGTTGCCGTTATGGGCTACTGCGAGGCTTCCGGAGCGATAGGTGAGGGAGAAAGGCTGGATGTTGTTGATCGATTTCGATGATCCGGTGGTGGAGTAGCGGTTGTGGCCTATGGCGGCATAACCGCTCAGGGTTTCGAATACCTGTTCATCCCTGAATACTTCTGAAACAAGGCCGGGTCCCTTGTGTTGCTTGAAGAGCGTTTTCTTCTTTTGCTTGTTGTATTCTGCTACTACGATGCCTGCTGCTTCCTGTCCCCTGTGCTGCAATGAGTACAGGCCATAGAAGGTATCTTCAGCTGGAGTTTTTGAATTAAATACGCCGAAAACTCCGCACATATTGGTAAAAACTTAAGATTGTGTAAAATCTTTGCCCACTAAAATTGAAAATTGAAGCTAATATATCAAGGGAAAAATAAAATATTTTAAACAGAGTCGAAGGTGTCCTCGCAACATATAAACACCTTCGAACCCTTTGTGCCGGCAATCCCCACGATGGCGGCAAAATCGATATTAAACGAAACTCATCGAAATGAATTGTTTATCGTATTTCATGCTTTATAATGTTAACGGTAATTTTTTCTAAAAGATTCATAAAACATCAATATGGCACCAAATACTTCTAAGAAACCATTACCCCAGTCGGTATGGACCTGGATACTGATTACCCTTCTGTGGGGTACGGTATTTTTTGCAAGCTCAACCTGGACGCTCACCAAAGCGGTCGCAATGCTTGGCCAGGGCGTATTCGGCCCGACCCGAAGCGAGGCGTTCGGTGTCTATGAGCTGTATGCTCCGTTGCTGCTGGTGATAGCGTTGGTGGGAATGGCGGTTAAAAACAGGCTTGATCCCGGATCTGTCAAACAGCTCAGCCGGCAGAAGGCGGTAAAGGATGGAAGCCGGGAGCAGATATTTGTCTCTTTCGCAGGCAGCATCGCAACAAGTTTTCTCTTTACCATTCTTACGGCATGTGCCTACAGCCTCACGGTGCCGTTGACCGGCCTTGTTGTGCAGCTGGGTCTTTCGGTCGTGCTGGTCGCTGCGTTGTTGAACATTGCCGCCGGCCTTGCGGCATCGCTTTTCGTGGGGACGATTTTCATCGTGGCCAGGTCGACAGGGCTTGTGAAACGTTTTTGAACCGGTCGGATATAAAACAGAAAAGCGCAGGTGATCTGCGCTTTTTTGTTCTTATGTCTGTGGAGCTAAGGAGATTCGAACTCCTGACCCTTTGCATGCCATGCAAATGCTCTACCAACTGAGCTATAGCCCCATGAAGTAGCTGTAATTATCAGAAAAAAAACTTGTTTTTCCAACAGCTTTTAATGATTCTTTGGTATAAATATTTCTCAAGCCAATAAAACGTGCCGACATGGATCTTGCATATAGTATCAAAGAGGGTTTTTCCGGTATAGGCCGGGCCAGGTTTCCTGCCGCCGTGACCATGGCGGTTGGTTTTTTTTCACTGATGCTGCTCGGTCTGTTCGGTTCGGTATCGCTCAGCTTTTTCGACCTGATCCAGGAGGTCAAGTCGCGCGTGGAACTCGAAGTTTTTTTCAGCGAAGGCATGAACGACGCCCAGGCAGAGGCGCTCGCCTTGAAAATGAAGTCGATCGTCGGGGTGAAGGAGGCTGTTTACATATCGAAGAGTGAAGCCGCTTCAAGATTTTCCCGTGATTTCGGTGAGGATGTCGTGACGATTCTCGGTGTGAACCCGTTGCCCCGTTCGGTCAAGCTGAAATTCAAGCCCGACTACTCAAGCCAGGAGAGCATCTCCCGTATAGGAAAGCAGATCAGCCAGCTCGACTACGGTCTTGATATCAGGTACAACAAGGAGTACCTGACGGGAATTGAGCGCAATGCGCGTCTGTTCATGCTTGTTACCGCAGCCGTCGGCGGGGTTATAGCCCTGGGGACCATCGTAATGAACGCCTATACCGTGAGGCTGGCAATGTATGCCCGTCGCGACAGGATCAAGACCATGAGGCTTGTAGGGGCCACCCGCCGGTTCATCAGTACGCCGTTCATCATCGAGGGGGCGGTGCAGGGGCTGGTTTCGGGTGGGCTGGCGGCACTCGGCGTCTACCTGATGTTCGAGCAGGCGCTGCTGCGCTATGAACCGGCCATCTACCAGGTGCTCCACCCGTCAGCCATGATCGTCTACCCCGGCCTCGTCCTCCTTGGCCTGACGCTGGGAGTCTTCGGCAGCCTGCTCTCTGTAGCGAGGTTTTTGAAAGAAGGAAAGAGTTAAGAAAGAAAGGGACTTAAAGCAAGAAAAGGGACCAAAAGGACATAAGGGACTTAAGGGACATAAATGTTAAGAGTTAAAACAGGATTTTCTGAGTCCTGTTTCTTAACCCTTAAGTCCTTTTGGTCCTTTAAGTCCCTTTGGTCCCTTTCTTTTTTCTTTCAGTCCTTTTTCTTACACTAACCCGTACAGCATCTTTATCTCCTCAGCCCAGCCGTCGGAGTCCGGAGTCTCCAGGATCAGGGGGATCTCCTCAAGTGCGGGGTGGCGCATGATGTGCGCGAAGGCCTCGA
>JAAXXK010000015.1:0-39880 GCA_013334525.1 Chlorobiaceae bacterium | reverse complement strand
CCTTTTTCTTACACTAACCCGTACAGCATCTTTATCTCCTCAGCCCAGCCGTCGGAGTCCGGAGTCTCCAGGATCAGGGGGATCTCCTCAAGTGCGGGGTGGCGCATGATGTGCGCGAAGGCCTCGATGCCGATCATTCCTTTGCCGATACATTCATGACGGTCGACCCTGCTGCCGAGTGGCTGCTTTGCGTCGTTCAGGTGCATGCCCCTGAGGTAGCGCAACCCCACGGTGCGGTCGAATTCTGCCAGCATGGCCTCGAAAGCTTCCGGAGTTCGCAGGTCGTATCCGCTGGCGAAGAGGTGGCAGGTGTCGAGGCATACGCCGATCCTGGATTTGTCTTCGACAAGATCGATAATCATGGCAAGGTGTTCGAACCTGCAGCCGAGGTTGCTGCCCTGGCCGGCTGTGTTTTCGATGACGGCCGTCACGCCGCGGGTAGCCTCGAGCGACAGGTTGAGCGATTCGGCTATGAGTCGCAGGCACTCATCTTCGGCGACCAGGTTGAGGTGGCTGCCGGGATGGAAATTCAGCATCGACAGGCCGAGGAGTTCGGTGCGCTTCATTTCGGTGATGAATGCGTTGCGCGACTTGTCGAGCTTGTCGGGTTCGGGGTTGCCCAGGTTGATGAGGTAGCTGTCGTGCGGCAGAATCTGTTCAGGCAGGAAGCCTGCATTGTGGCAGTTTTGCCTGAATGCCTCTATCGAGTGCGCTGAGAGCTCGGGTGAGCTCCACTGGCGCTGGTTCCGGGTGAACATGGCAAATGCCCTGGCGCCGATCCCAAGGGCGTTGAGCGGGGCGTTCTCGACGCCTCCGGCAATACTTACATGTGCGCCGACACGTTTCATGGCAGGTATTCAGGAGTGTTGGAATGGTATCGGTGGAGTCTGCCGCTCTTGAGGGGCTCAATCCACCAGTTTTTCAAGGGTCTTTTCAGGGATGTTGGCGGTTTCGCGGATGGCCCAGCCTGCGTCACGGGTTGGTCTGCTCGAAAGCAGTTCGCCCAGCAGGCCGGTCGAAAAGAGCTGGACTCCAAGGATGATCAGCAGGATGCCCAGGAAGAGAATGGGGCGGTTGCTCACCGGCCGGTGGTTCATGAGTTTGTCCACGGTGACATAGAGGCTGATGACCAGGCCGGTCAGGAAGCTGCCGAGACCCATCATCCCGAAAAAGTGCATGGGGCGCCTCAGGTAGCGGGTAATGAACATGACTGAAAGGAAATCGAACAGGCCTGCAAAGAATCTCGACGAGCCGAACTTGCTTTTTCCGTATTTGCGCGGATGGTGTTTTACGGGGATCTCCGTGACCCGGAACCCTTTCCATTGTGCCAATACCGGGATATATCGGTGCATTTCGCCGTGCAGGTCGAGCGATGCGGCCAGTTCATGGCTGTAGGCCTTCAGGCCGCAGTTGAAGTCGTGCAGCGGAATGCCGCTGAAGATGCGGGTCGTCAGGTTGAAGAGTTTCGAGGGCACGGTTTTGCTGATAGGGTCTTTTCGCTCCCGCTTCCAGCCGCTTACCATGTCGAACCCCTCCCGGATTTTCATGACCAGCGGCCGCAGCTCCTGCGGGTCGTCCTGCAAGTCTGAGTCGATGGTGACGACCACCTCGCCGGTGGCAGCCCGGAACCCTGCCGACAGGGCGGCGGTCTTGCCGTAGTTCCTCCTGAACGAGATGAGGCGGATTTCGGGGCTCGTTGCCATCAGCTGCCGGATCAGGCCAACGGAACCGTCGGTCGAACCGTCGTCGACCATGATGATTTCGAAACTGAAGCTCCCCTGGGGGAAGCAGCGGTGCAGTTCAGGGTCGGAAAGCGCTCCGAACAGGCGGCTGCATAGTTCAGGGAGCGATTCCTGCTCGTTGTACAGCGGAACGATGACTGAAATTGAGGTCATTAAACGCCCCTTGTGTCGGGTTTCCAGATATATTTGTGCAGTTGAAGCTGCATCCTTACCGTAAGCCGGTCTTCGAGGATCCACCCTGCAAGTTGCTGCGGATCGAGTTGCCCGAAAACCGGTCCGAAGACGATTGCGCAGTTACCGGCCAGGCCATGCTCCCCGATAAACGCTTTTGTCCAGAGATAGTCTTCACGAGAGGCCAGCACGGCCTTGAATTCGAACCTTTCAGGCGAGCGAAGGGCAAGCTGAAGGTTTTCGATGCAGTTTTTGTCAGATACCCCTGATGATGGGGGTTTGATGTCGATCACGAGATGAACGCGCGTGTCGACCCGGTCGACCGGCAGGAACCCCCCGGTTTCGAGCAGCACGTTCGGGTTCAGGTCGCACAGCGCTTCGAGAAGCGGGTAGACTCCCGGCTGCAGCAGCGGTTCGCCGCCGGTGACCTCGATGCATGGTGCCCCGAACTCCATCGCCCGCTCTACGGCCTCTTCGATCTCCATCGACATTCCACCCTCCTCGGCATAGCCCGTGTCGCAGTGCCTGCATCCGTGACCGCATCCGGCAAGGCGGATAAAGGCGCAGGGATAACCGGCAAACGACGATTCTCCCTGTATCGAATGAAAGATCTCGCTGACGAGGATATGGTTCCCCATGCTCATTGGTGTTCGTCAAGAACTTTTTCGAGGGCGTCGGGATAGAGCGTATGTTCACATTCGAGCACCCTGGCCGCGAGGATTTCGGGCGTATCGCTTTTCAGCACAGGCACCCGGCCCTGCATGACGATCCTGCCTTTGTCGTACTCCTCGTTCACCATATGCACCGTGGCTCCGCTTTCGGTCTCACCTGCCTCGATCACCGCAGTGTGGACGTTGATGCCGTACATCCCTTCTCCACCGAATTGCGGGAGCAGGGCAGGGTGGATGTTCAGTATCCGGTCTGCATATGCCCGAACGACCGCTTCAGGTACCTTGCGCATGTAGCCGGCAAGCAGTATGTAGTCGATATGGCGCTCCTTCAGCGCCGTGACCATCGCTGCGGCGAACTCGTCCAGCGACCCGAACTGCTTATCCGACAGGTGGAGCGTCTCCATTCCCTGTTCCCTGGCAAAATCCATTGCGCCGCACTCGGGGCGGTTGGAGAGGCAGAGTACGAATTCGGCAGGCAGGGCGCGCTCGATTATGGCATAAAACAGCGCCTGAAAGTTCGATCCCGATCCCGAACAGAATACAGCAAGTCGTTTTTTTGTATTAGGCATCTGGGTGAATTGCTTGCAGTGGTTAACGTGTCTTACCCTAATATGCAATCAAGGCGCCCTTTTTTCAAAAGTTTACGGTTTTCCGCCCTGGTGCCTGCCGCATAGACAATTCGGTCAATGCCGGGCCGGTATCGATCAACTGCCGGGCAAGGCATAAAATCGTACGCCATGCTTCCATTTAATGATGAAGAGTGTTACGTTAAAATCATGGCTTTTCGGGATAAAAGATTCCCCTCGTCGATGCGTCCGCAAAGGTCCGGCCCGAAGCTGGCGCGCATTTCACATCTGTCTTGTTATTGTTGATTTTTCCGGTCTCCAGGATATTTCACCACACTTATGGAATCAATTCCCAAGCATGCCGGCGATCGTGTCGCCGCCCTGTACAGGCAGGCAATGGCAAATATTGAGAGTGGCCAGCCCAGCCAGGCCGGGGTGCTCCTTGACGAGATAGTCGCTATAAGGCCGGATCACTTTGAGGCGCTTCATTTCCTTGGCATTATCGCATACCAGCAACGGGATTTCCGGCGGGCAGTTGATTTCATCGATCGGGCCATAGCTTTTCAGCCAGTTGATGCGGCGTTCCATTTCAACCGGGGACTCGCCCTGCAGGGGCTCAATCAGTTGGAAGAGGCCATAACCAGTTATGAAAAGGCGATATCGATCAAGCCCGATTTTCCTGAGGCATGGTCCAACAGGGGTAACGCGCTGAAGGACCTGAACAGGAAGGACGCGGCCATAGCCAGTTATGACAAGGCTATATCGTTCAGGCAGGATTTTGCGCATGTATGGTACAACCGCGGCCTTGCGCTGCAGGAGATCGGCAATATCGATGCGGCGATAGCGAGTTATGAAAAGGCGATATCGATCAGCCCCGATTTTCCCGATGCGTGGTCCAACCGGGGCAACATGCTGAAGCGCCTGAATCAGGTCGATGCAGCGATAGCGAGTTACGACAGGGCGATTTCCATCAGGCCCGACTATGCTGAAGCCTGGTTCAACCGCGGCCTGGCACTGCAGGGGTGCAATGCCCTGGATGCGGCGATAGCGAGTTTCGAAAAGGCGGTATCGATCAGGCCCGATCTGTTCGTAGGCTATCTGAACAAGGCAATGGCGTTGCTGCTTGGTGGCGATTTCAAGAATGGATGGGCGTTGTATGAGTGGCGATGGAAAACGAACGATTTTCGTCTCCCCGACCGGAATTTCACGCAGGAGCTATGGCTTGGCGATCTCCCTATAGCGGGCAAAACCATTCTCCTGCACAGCGAACAGGGCTACGGCGATACGATCCAGTTCTGTCGTTATGCGAAGCTTGTAGCCGATCTCGGCGCCAGGGTGATCATGGAGGTCGACCGGGTTCAGTTCGACCTGCTTAAACAGCTTGAAGGTGTTGCGGAGTTGGTGGTAAAAGGCAGTGCTCTTCCTGCTTTTGATCTTCATTGCCCGTTGATGAGCCTTCCCCTGGCATTCCATACGACCATCGAAACCATTCCCTCCTCGTTGAAATACCTGTCAAGCGACCCGCAAAAGGTTGCTGAATGGGGCTTGAGGCTTGGTCCGAAGCAGAGGCCGAGAATCGGGCTGGTGTGGAGCGGCGACCAGAAGCATAACAATGACTACAATCGAAGCGTGCCGCTTGCTTCACTGTTGAATATGCTGCCTTCCGGATTCCAGTATGTGAGCCTTCAGAAAGAGGTGAGGGAGGCTGACCGCGCAACCCTGCAATCTTCCGGTAACATCGTGCATTTCGGCAGCGCCCTGAAAGATTTTTCCGATACGGCAGCCCTGTGTGACCTGATGGATCTGGTCATCAGCATCGATACGGCCGTCGTTCACCTGAACGCAGCCCTTGGCAGACTGACCTGGGTTTTGACTCCGTTCAGCCCGGATTGGCGCTGGCTGCTCGACAGGGATGACTCTCCATGGTATCCGACCATCAGGCTCTATCGGCAGGAAACCGTTGGTTATTGGCCGAATGTATTTGAGCGGGTCAGGGCTGATCTGCTTGAATTCGTGGGCAACCTTGACCAGGAGTTCGTGCCGGATCCGGTCTCCGAAAGGGGTGAGGCGCTTTTTCAGCAGGCGCTTGCATTCAAGAATGAGGGGCAAGCATTCGAGGCTCAATCGCTCTTTTCGCAGGTTCTTGAACTTCAGCCAAACCGGTTTGAGGTTTATCATCACCTGGGAGTCATGGCAATGCAATCAGGCGACTACCAGCGCGCTCTCGATTTTATCAATCGGGCGATAGACCTTTATCCCTACAATGCCGATTTCTATTTCCACAGGGGAGTTGCGTTACAGCAAATGAGGCAGCTGGAGGCGGCCATAGCCAGCTATGACCTGGCGGAAAGGCTTCGGCCCGGTTACGTTTCGGCCTGGAGCAACAGGGGGCTCGCGCTGCATGACCTCGGTCGATCGGCGGCCGCGATAGCGAGTTATGACCGGGCGATCGCTCTTCAGCCCAATTATGCGGATGCATACTACAACAAGGCCAACAGCCTCTATTTGAGTGATGAGTTCGAAGCTGCCATAGTTAATTACGAACTGGCGACAGCAATCAGGCCGGATCATGGTGTAGCCTTCTACAATCGGGGGGTTGCGCTCCAGAAACTGAAACAATACGAAGCGGCGATAGAGAGTTACGAAAAGGCGATAGCGGCGGGGCACAATGATGCGGTGGTCTGGTCCAACAGGGGAGTTTCGTTCAAGGAGCTTCATCAGGTCGAGGCTGCGATAGCCAGTTATGAACAAGCCATAGCGGTCGACCCCGGTTTTTCAGACGCATGGTCCAACCGGGGCGGGGCGCTGCATTCACTCAACATGCTGGATGAAGCCATAGAGAGCCTGGACCATGCCATAGCGATCAGGCCCGATTATGCGGAAGCCAATTGGAACAAGTCGCTTGTGCTGCTCCTGGCCGGTGAATACAAAAAAGGGTGGGAACTCTACGAGTGGAGATGGAAAGTCAAGGACTGCCCCTCGCCGGTGCGTAACTTTGCCCAGCCGCTATGGCTTGGGAACCAATCCCTTGAAGGAAAAACCATTCTGTTGCACACTGAACAGGGGTTGGGCGATACGATCCAGTTCTGCCGGTATGTGCAATATTTTTCGGCCCTTGGCGTACGGGTGATCGTGGAGGCCGAACAGTCGCTGATTGACCTGCTCCGGCAACTCGAGGGCGTCGCCGGGTTTGTCGTAAAAGGTAGTGCGCTTCCTGCTTTCGATTACCATTGCCCGTTTATGAGCTTTCCCCTGGTTTTCAATACGACCGTCGAAACCATTCCATCAGCTCCGAAATACCTTTCAAGCAACCCGGCGAAGGTTGTTGATTGGGCAGCCAGGACAGGCCCGAAGGTCAGGCCTCGAATCGGTCTGGTATGGAGCGGGCAGACCAAGCATCACAATGACTACAACCGGAGTATCCAGCTTTCGGCACTGGTAAAAATCCTGCCGCCCGGCTTTGAGTATGTGAGCCTCCAGAAAGAGGTGAGGGATGTCGACCGGCCGTCGTTTCAATCGGAGGTGGAGATAGCCCATTACGGGGATCAACTGAAAGACTTTTCCGATACGGCGGCCCTTTGCGAGCTGATGGATGTGGTGATCAGCGTCGATACGAGCGTCGCCCATCTGGCTGCGGCGCTTGGCAAACCGACATGGGTGCTGTTGCCGTTCTCTCCTGACTGGCGCTGGCTTCTCGGCAGGGATGACAGCCCATGGTACCCGTGCGTGAAACTCTATCGCCAGGAATCGCCAGGGGAGTGGACGAGGGTGTTCGAAAAAGTCCGGGCGGATTTGCTGAAGATCGCGATGTTATAAGCCGAAACAGAGAGGGCGAGGATGGGAGGTTCGCCCGTTCGGTGAGCCGTTCAGGAGAACAGAAAAAAAATGGGGATTATTTTTTAACTTCCGCCTTTACCATGGCTACACATATTTTCAAATAAATTTCCTACCCATGTCTGATCCTGTCATCAAGCGGGCGCTCGTTTCTGTTTCCGACAAAACCGGCATCGTCGATTTCTGCAGGGAACTTGCCTCGATGGGCGTCAAAATCTTTTCGACCGGCGGCACCCTTAAATCCCTTCAGGACGCTGGTATAGACGCGGCCTCGATCTCCACGATCACCGGGTTTCCCGAGATCATGGACGGCAGGGTCAAGACACTTCACCCGAAAATCCACGGAGGGCTGCTGGCAGTGCGCGAAAATCCGGAGCACCAGAAAGCGGCACAGGACAACGGCATCGAGTTCATCGACCTGGTGGCGGTCAACCTCTACCCGTTCGAAGCGACGGTTGCAAAGCCTGATGTGACTTTCGAGGAGGCTATCGAAAATATCGACATCGGCGGTCCGTCGATGCTGCGCAGCGCTGCCAAGAACAACGAGTCGGTGACCGTGATTACCGACGCGGCCGATTACGCAACCGTGCTTGGCGAGATGAAGGCCAACGGGGGTGCAACCACCAGGGCGACCAGGCTTACGCTTGCCGCCAAGGTCTTCGCCCTGACCTCGAAATATGACACGGCCATCGCGGCCTATATGGCGAGTGCAGCGGGGCTGGCTCGGGAGGCTTCCGCCACCATGAGCGTCAGGCTCGAAAGGGAGCTCGACATGCGCTACGGAGAGAATCCGCACCAGAACGCAGGGTTTTACAAGATGAACGACGGCGAGGGCGTCCGCTCTTTTGCCGAGATCTTCGACAAGCTGCACGGCAAGGAGCTTTCCTACAACAACATGCTCGATATCGCGGCCGCAGCCGGCATCATCGAGGAGTTTCGCGGACAGGAGCCTTCGGTGGTGATCGTCAAGCATACCAACCCGTGCGGCGTCGCGCAGGCTTCGAGCCTTGCCGAAGCCTATCGCAGGGCTTTTTCGACCGATACCCAGGCTCCGTTCGGCGGTATCATAGCATTCAACCGCCCGCTCGACATGGAGACGGCCACGGTGGTCAACGAGATCTTCACCGAGATCCTCATCGCCCCGGCCTTTGAAGAGGGTGTGCTCGAGATGCTCATGAAAAAGAAGGATCGTCGCCTGGTGCTCCAGAAAAAGGCGCTGCCGAAGGGTGGCTGGGAGTTCAAGTCCACGCCGTTCGGAATGCTGGTCCAGGATCGCGACAGCAGGATTGTTGCCAGGGAGGATCTCAAGGTGGTGACCAAACGCCAGCCTACCGAAGAGGAGCTGGCCGATCTCATGTTCGCCTGGAAGATCTGCAAGCACATCAAGTCGAACACCATCCTTTACGTCAAGAACCGCCAGACCTTCGGTGTGGGCGCCGGCCAGATGTCGCGCGTCGACTCTTCGAAGATCGCGCGCTGGAAGGCCTCGGAAGTGGGTCTTGACCTCAGGGGTTCGGTGGTCGCATCAGACGCCTTCTTCCCGTTTGCCGACGGACTGCTCGCAGCAGCCGAAGCCGGTGTGACCGCGGTCATCCAGCCCGGCGGATCGATCAGGGACAACGAGGTGATCGAAGCAGCCGACGCGAACAACCTTGCCATGGTGTTCACCGGGATGCGGCACTTCAAGCATTGAGTTTGAAGAAAAGAAGAAAAAAAAGGACCTGAACAAAGAAAAGGGACCAAAGGGAGATAAGGGACTTAAAGGACATAAATGAAGAGAGGAAATTGTCTTTTCTTGACTTTATGTCTCTTTGGTTTTTTTAGTCCTTTTGGTCCCTTTCTTTCTTCAAGTACCACCCTGGAGTTTCGTTCATTAAAAGAGGAAAGCCCCACATGGTTAACAACTTCACCGTTTTCGATTCCATTCACGGCAAATTCATCGTGAACCGGCATTGCGATTATCAGGCTGAAGCCCTTATAAAAACCGGGGCGACCCATATAGAGCACGAATTAAGGAATATCCTGCCGATCGTTAAACTGTTGCCCCGCAATCCCGTCGTTGTGGATGCGGGCGCCAATGTCGGGTTTGTGACCATTCCCATCGCCAATGCCATCAGGCAGAACGGCGGCATCGTCCATGCCTTCGAGGTCCAGAGAATGCTTTATTATGCTCTTTGCGGGAGTGTTGCGTTAAATGACCTTGACAACGTAAGGGTATATCACTGCGGCCTGGGCAAAGCTTCCGGGGCGCTGAAGGTTCCGGCAATAGATTATGGCCGGCCCCAGGATTTCGGGATGGTCAGCCTTGTCGACCAGGAGAAAATAGTCGCTCACGAAACGGTTCAGCTATCGACAATCGATGAACTCGGGTTGCAGGGACTCGACCTGCTCAAGATCGATGTGGAGGGAATGGAGATCGACGTTCTCCGGGGAGCACACGAGTCTCTCAGACGGTTCAGGCCCTGGTGCTGGATCGAATACTGGATGGTTGAGAAGGAGCTGCTCAAACAGCAGTTTGAAGAGCTTGACTATGAAATGTTTGTGATGGATCAGTTGAATATCCTCTGTGCGCCGAGAGAGAAACTGGTGGCCAGCGGGTTGACCGTCAACGCTCCATTATTTTGAGAAGAAAGGGACCTGAACAAAGAAAATGGACGAAAAGGACATAAGGGACTTAAAGGACATAAATGAAGAGTGGGAATGGCTTTATCTTCACCTTATGTCCTTTTCGTCCCTTTCTTTTATCGCCCTCGCATTGCGCTTCAACCTCCTCAGCCCAAGCCGCATTCCTGTCGTCCCTGCGAAGAGCTTCCTGAAGCCTGAGCCGGTCAGGGACAGGGCATCTGTTGCTGTCAGGTTCACCAGCGCGTCCAGCGGAGCGAACAGCGTTGTAGAATCAGCCGGTTTTACCTCGTTGTGCGGGCAGGCGTCTGTGCAGCGGTCGCAGCCGTAGAGCCACGCTTCGGTCATTGCGGCTTCCTCTTCGGTAAATTCCCGTTTCAGTTCGATGGTCAGGTAACTGATGCACCGGGTTGCGTCAAGCCGTCCGGCTTCAGTCAGCGCCCCTGTCGGGCAGTTTTCGAGGCAGGCCGTGCAGGTGCCGCATGGGTCCAATTCGAGCGGTTCGTCAGGTTCCATGGCAAGGTCGAGCAGCAGTTCGCCGAGGAAGATGCGTGAGCCTGCGCCGGGAACGATCAGCAGCGTGTTCTTTCCCGTTCGTCCGATTCCTGCGGCTTCTGCCCATGCTTTTTCAAGCACCGGGGCGTTGTCGACACAAACCAATCCGCCCACCGGAACTTCACTTTTCGAGCGGATGAACCCAAGAAGTTCATGAAGGAGCTGGCCGACTGTCAGGTGGTAGTCCTGGGTGATCGCGTGACTTGAAACGCTGCCCTGAGGGTCGTAAGGTTTCGGTCGTGCCGGCCAGGGCAGGGCCACCGAGATCAGGGTTTTTGCACCGGCCATGAGCATCGATGGGTTTTCGCGTGCCTCCATGCCGGTTTCGAGGTAGCCCATTTCACCATGCCTGCCTTCGGAAATCATCTTCCTGAAGCGCTCCATCGCCTGGTACATCGGCCGGATGGAGGCGAATCCAACGGCGTGAAAGCCTAGTTCCATGGCTTTACGCCTGACCGATTCTTTCAGGGGTGTCTGGAGGTAATCCATCGTGAAGGGCAGGAAAGGTTGGCGGAACCTTCAATTATTGTTAAATATAGGAATTAAGCGATCGATCCGCCACAACCCCCCCTCTGACGACCATCATGCAGCGACGTGAGTTTCTCTTGCATTACCTCAAACGTGCCGGTGCGGGCGCAGGCGTTTTGACGGCAGCTACTGCCGGTTTTGTCGGGTATTACCAGCCGAGGAAGCACTACTACAACCCCTCGGCAGGTAAAGGGCAGGAGGCGCTTGCCGAAAAACTCCAGGTTCCCAAAAAGGCCGTGGTGATCGGTGGTGGGCTTGCAGGCATAAGTGCGGCCCTTGAACTGGCCCGCCGGAATTTCGAGGTAACCCTTGTCGAGGCTTCCGCATCGCTCGGCGGCAAGCTGACTGGGTGGGAGATCGAGGCACTCGGCCAGCGCTTTCCGGTCGAGCACGGATTTCATGGTTTTTTCGACCAGTACTACAACCTGAACGAGATGCTGGCTTCGGCAGGAATCGGTGACGATGCGTTCAGGGCTTCGCCAGGCTATCCTGTGCTCTTCAACGGCAAGGCGCTTGAAGTGTTCGGACAGACGCCGAAACTGTTTCCGTTCAACATCATGTCGGTGGTGCAGCAGTCCAAAAGGCTCGATATCGCTTCGTTCCTGAAGGATTACCCCGGACTGTTGCCGGTCATGAAGATGTTCAGGTACCGGTACGACCAGACCTTCCGCGACTATGACCATATCGATTTCATGACCTGGTGTCGTCGGGGCGAGGTGTTGCCGGCCTTTGTCGAAACCGTGCTGCATCCCTTCTCCGATGCAACCATGAACCGCATGGAGGTGCTTTCGGCCGCCGAGGCCCTGCGATATTTCCACTTCTATTTCATGGGCAGTCCCGAGGGGCTCTCCTTCAGGATCACGACGCGAGACTGCATGAGCGCTCTGATCGATCCACTCGAACGAAAGCTCAAGGCGATGGGTGTGCGGGTGCTCAAGGGGCGTAAATCCACCGGGCTTTCCGTAGAGGGCGGCATAGTCGCCGCGGTGCATCTCGACGGTTCAGGAGATGCCGATGCGGCACCGGTCGCCACCCTTCTCAAGAGTGATGTGCCCGAATCGGGATGGTTGCAGCGGCAATCTTCCGAAGGTGTTCCGATGCTGGTGGCAAGGCGCGGCGACTCATGGGTCGCCTATGACGGCCGGTGTACCCATATGGGCTGTCCGGTAGCTCCTGCCCCGGGATCGCAGGGGTTCCTGTGCCCGTGTCATGCCGGGCGGTTCGACGGGCTGGGAAGACCCTTCGAGGGTCCTCCGAACGCCCCGCTAGCCAGGCTTGATGTCAGCGAGGAGGGGGGCACTCTCGTGCTCCGACATGCAGCCGGGATACCTTCACCAGCCTCCGTTGCCGAGGCATCGCTGCCCTGCGATTACTGCGTTGTGGCATCGAACGTCCGCGGGACACGTGAGCTGTTCAAAACCTTGCCTTCAGATAATCCGGAGTTCTCAAAGCGGGTGGACTCACTCGGCGAAGCCGATCCCTATGCGGTATGGCGGGTATGGCTGGATCGTCCCCTCAGTTCGGCTACCTATCCGTTCTACACGGTTTCGGGTTACACCTACACCGATTCGATAACCATCTATTCGAGTTTCCAGGAGCCCTTCATCAGTTGGGGGCGCAAGAGCGGCGGGTGTGTCGTGGAGCTTCATGCCTACGCCATCGCACCGGAGCAGATACGGCCTGAAGCGGAGATCAGGGATACGATGTTGCGGGAGTTGCATGAGATGTTCCCTGAAACGAGGCAGGCGAGATTGCTGCACGAGCTGTTCATGATGCAGTCGAACTTCACCCGCTGGGCGCCTGGCGACCACGCCTCCCGGCCCGGCATCGAGACCCCTTACCCGAATCTGTTCCTTGCCGGCGATTGGGTTTCCACGGAGGCTCCGGTCTTCCTGATGGAGGCCGCCGCCTTTACCGGGCGAATGGCGGCCAACGCCATCGCGTCGAAGGAGTCGTTGCGACCCTTGCCGCTGCCGATAGTGCCGATGGAGGGAATTTTTGCGTGAGACCTGCGCAGGGGGACGGTGATCTTCAATGCCCGGTGTCGGTCTCGATGCACTCGACGACCGTATCGTGCAGGAGGGGCCTGAATTTGCGGATCCTGATGTTTTCGGACGATGGCCATACCCTGTTGCTGAGCAGGATGACGGCCAGCTCTTTTTCAGGATCGACCCAGATGCTGGTGCCGGTATAGCCGAGATGGCCCCAGGATGAACCTGAAAAACGGGTTCCCGCCGAAGAGCTTCCGCCGGGTGTGACCATGTCCCAGCCGATAGCTCTTGACGAGGCTGTTTTTTTGAGGAACATCCTCACTGTTGCCGGCCGAATGTAGCTCCTGCCTTCGTAAGATCCTCCGCTGATGAGCATTTTTACCATTGTCGCCAGGTCGCCGGTTGTCGTGAACAGCCCGGCGTGGCCTGCCGCTCCTCCAAGGATGGCCGCATTCTGGTCGTTGACCAGCGGGCGGGGCGTAACGAGGGGCCATTTGGCATCGGGCTCCGTCGGTGCTATGCGTCCAAGAAGTTCCGCTGGCGGATTGAACATGGTCGAGCGCATGGCGAGCGGGGCGCTGAACCGGTTATGGAAGTTTGCCGGAAGGGTGTTGCCGGTGAGGGTTTCCACGATCCTGCCGAGCATGATGAAGCCAAGGTCGCTGTAGAGGGTTTTCGTGCCGGTTGGATAGCTCAGGGAGTCTTTTTCGATGGTCCTGAAGATCTCTTCGGGAGTGCGACAGGTGGCGGAGAAAAAGGTGTGCGCCCTGAGTCCCGAATCGTGCCGCATGAGCTGCTCGACAGTGACGCGATCCTTGCCGGCGGCGGCAAAGCCGGGACGGTACCTGGCGACAGGGGCGTGAATGTCGAGGGAGTCCCGTTCAGAGAGTTGCATGACGATGCTTGTCGTGACGATCGCCTTGGTCAGCGATGCGGCATCGTAAATGGTCGTTGTGTCGGCAGGTGCGCTTTTCGGGTCGTAGGTCAGGCGGCCGAAAGCCCTGTGAAAAACCACTTTGCCCTTGTAAAGCACCGCGAGGCTGGCTCCGGGAAAGACCCCCTCCGTTACGGCCTGGTTCATCACGGACTCAAGCCGTGAGAAATCCCGGGCGGGAAGCTGGGCCGCCGTGGCAACCGCCAGTACGGCCGCCACGAGCAGTGCAGGAATTATTTTGGCAGTGATCCGCATCGTCGTGGCGGAAGGCGTTAAAACAGGGTGAAGCGGACGTATCGGCTGGGCGCCCTTTTCAGGTCGATCAGCAGCGAGTCAAGCGAAACCATGGTCCGGTTCAGGTTGTTGTACAGATGAGGATCGGAGTTGAGCTTGCCGAGTGTGCCCTTGTCGCTGTTGAGCGATTTCATCAGGGTTTCAGTCTCTGCCGCTGCGTTTTTCAGGTTTACAATCGTCTGTTCGGTGTTGTCGGCAAAGGCTTTGTCCTTGAGGAGCTTGGGCAGCAGGCCCTTTCCGTTCGAGATCTCGGCGCTGGCGCGGTTGAGTTCCGCCGAGGTTTTGCGAAGGTTGGTCACGGTCTCCTGCAGTTCGGCGCCCATCTTCTTGTCGGATATGAGCTTGCCTGCCGGGCCATCGCCGTTGTTGAGCTTGTCCAGCACCAGGTTGAGTTTTTCGAGCGTTTTGGTGGCGTTCGATGTCAACCCGGCCATGCCTGCGTCCTGTTCGAGCTTTATGAATTCGCCGTCCTTGACCGGGGTTCCGGTTCCTGTCTCGATTTCAACGTACTTGTCGCCGAGTATTCCGAGCGAACGGATCGATGCCTTCGAGTCCTTTGTCACCAGGTTGGCAAACTCGTTGCGCAGCTTCAACTGGGCAACGACGAACAGGGAGTCCTTCCTTGTGACGAATTCGAGTTTCGAGACGGTGCCGATTTTTTTGCCGGATGCTGACACGAAGTTGTTCTCAGTCAGGCCGTCCATATTTTTCGACATGATTTTGACGGTGGTTACGCCTGA
This sequence comes from Chlorobiaceae bacterium, assembly GCA_013334525.1. Classification (GTDB taxonomy): domain Bacteria; phylum Bacteroidota; class Chlorobiia; order Chlorobiales; family Chlorobiaceae; genus Chlorobaculum. The sequence goes on along the minus strand of JAAXXK010000015.1, from coordinate 25,232 downwards.
AAAGAGGCTCGTGTTCTTGCCGATGACAATGCCGAGGTATGCAGCGAATCCCAGGCCGAGCACAAAAAAGATGCCGGTTCTAAGGTCGCTCCATTTTAGTTCTTTCGGGTTTTTCATACAGACTCTGGATCGGTGGTATTAGATTTCAAGAATTTTATCGGACAGGATGGATCTGATAAAAGGGTGGTCGGACTCGTGCAGCTTCTCCGTGACGTCATCGAAGATGAACTTGCCTTTGTAGAGCACGGCGACACGGTCGGCTATGGCGAATACGTCGTCGATGATGTGTGTGACGAAAACGGCACCAAGGCCGTTGTGGTTGCGCAGGTCGGTGATCAGGTTCAGGATCTTCCTGGAACTGACCGGGTCAAGACCGGCCGTCGGTTCGTCGAAAAGGATCATCTTGGGGTTGAAAATCAGGGCCCTGCCGATGGCAACCCTCTTGCGCATCCCGCCGCTGAGGCTTTCGGGAAGCTGGTCTTCGTATCCTTCAAGACCGGCGAATTTTATCTGTTCACAGACTCTCCGTTCAATTTCATCTTCAGGCAGGCGCAGGTTTTCGCGCAGGAAAAAGCTGAAATTCTGGCCGATGGTCAACGAGTCGAAAAGGGCGTTACCCTGGAAGACGATGCCCATTTTGCGCCTTATCGGGTAAAGATCGGGCTCCTTGAAGTTGGTGATGTCGACGCCGTCGACAAATACCTGTCCGCTGTTCGGCTTGATAAGGCCGAGCATGAGCTTCAGGATGGTGCTTTTGCCCACGCCGCTGGGGCCGAGAATCGCCTTGATCGTGTTGTCCTTGACCTCGATCGATACCTTGTCGAGGATTATTTTTTCGCCGTATTTCAGCGTGACGTTCCTGAGTTCGATCATACGGCTACATGTTTTCCAGGACGATCTTCGAGACGTAGAAATTGGCGATCAGCACCAGGCCGGACGAAACGACGATACCCTTGATGGTCGATTTCCCGACGCCGGCCGTTCCCCCTCGGGCTGAAAATCCGTTGAAACTGCTCACAAGGGTGATGATGATGGCGAAGACAGGCGCCTTGAGGAATCCGACGACGAAATCTTTGGCGACCAGCCTGGGGTAGACCGCGTTCCAGAATATGCCGGGATCGATCTTGTGATAGTGTTGGGCCATAAGTGCCGCAGCCTGAAGGCCTGAAAAATCGGCCAGGGCGGTAAGGGGGATGAACATGACGAGCGCGGCGGCAAGGCGAGGCATGACCAGTTTGGCCACCGGATCCGTACCGAAAGCTCGGAGTGCGTCGATCTGTTCGGATATTTTCATGGCTCCAAGTTCGGCACCGTTTCGTGAGCCGTACCGGGCAGAGAGCATCAGGCCCATGAGTAGCGGCCCGAGTTCCCTGATGACCGAAAGGGCAGTGGAGCGCCCGAGCATGGTTTTGGCACCAAAATCTTCAAGAAGGTTGCCTACCTCGATTGCCAGCAGTGACCCGATCGAGATCGAACTGACCAGTACGATCGGGATTGAGTCAGCTCCGCAGATAGTGGCCTGATCAAGGAAATCCCGCCAGTACTTTTTCAGCTTGGGCATGGTGGTAAATGCCCTTACCGAGAAATAAAAGAACTCCTGCATGATCAGCAGGAACTCTTTCAGTTGCAGGATCGTCCGGTCGACCAGGTTTCTGATGTAGGTCAGTGGCATTGGTTAGGCATCAGTTCTTCGAAAAATCCTCCCCGGTTCTTGGCCGTGGTTTTTCGTTGAGGCAAGTATAGCGAAACTTGACGCAATCTTCAGGGTTTCCCGTTAAAATTATTCAGTAGTCAATCACGGCGCAACATGCGGATATGCAATATCCAGGAAGCTTGAGGCCGTTGTAACGGCGACTGCTTTCCAACAAATGGCTTCCGCTACTTTTTATTGGCAGGGGAGAGCCGACTTTTCATCTTGGTTACCCATTCGTAGGGAATCCACACATTGCCGAAGGTGTCTTCATGATCTTTCAGGCCATGGTAATCGGAACCGCCCGAAAAAAGCAGGAAATACTCGTTGGCGATCTCACGGTAATAGTTCTGGCGGTAGGCGTCATGAGACGGGTGGATGATCTCCAGGCCGTCGAGCCCGAACGATATGAGCTGCTTCAGGATCTCATCAGGTACGTTCTGGGCCGGATGGGCCAGGAACGAAAGGCCGGAGGCCTCGTTGATCAGCCTGATGACCTCTCCGGGATGCGTTTCGATGCTTTTGACGTAAGCCGGGCTGTGCGACCCCAGGTATTTGCTGAACGCTTCGCTGAAACTTTTGACGAAACCGCCATCCTGAAGCACCGCAGCAATATGCGGGCGACCGACGCTGCCGTTCTGGGCCTTCATGATGATCTGTTCGATCTCGATCTTGACGCCCATTTTCCCAAGTTTCTGAACCATCCGTTCAGCTCTTTCAGTGCGCAGACGGCGGCAGTGGTCCAGGTAAACTTTCAGCTCCGATTGGTGATAATCGAAGAAATAACCGAGGATATGAATGTCATATCCCTTGTATGCCGAACTCATTTCTACACCGGGAATAAGCTCGACTCCCAATTCTAGTGCAAATGGCTTTGCCTGGTCGATACCTGCGACAGAATCATGATCAGTTATGCTGATCGCCTTCAGTCCGGCACGAAGCGCCTTACGGATAATCTCTTCCGGAGTGAAGAGACCGTCCGAACATTTGGTGTGTATGTGTAAGTCTGCTTTATCAAAGCCATTATGCCCTACACCTGACGAGCTGTATGGCATGGCCCAGGGTTTAGTTTTAACGTGTATTCTTTATGATCATATATAATAAAAATTCCCTCTTCGATCACAGAAATGACAATCTTTTTTTCACCTCGAAAGTTGCAGGAAATGGCCCTATTTCATCGGAAAAGAGATCAGGGAAGCAGTTTGCCGGTGGCGATCATCGCCAGGATCCCCATACCTGCCACTACCCGGTAAACGATGAATACATTGGTGGTGTGACGCCGCAGGTAGTTGAGCAGAAAAGCGATGGAGAGGTACCCGAAAACGAACGAAAAGAGGGTGGCTACGACGATGTTGGTTATGTTGTCGGTCGAGGCCATGATATGGACCCTGGTTTTATACAGTTCGTATATGCCGGCGGCGAATACCGAGGGAATCGACAGCAGGAAGGAGTAGCGTGCGGCTGTTTCACGGTCGAGATGGGTGAAGAGGCCTCCGGTAATGGTCACGCCTGAACGGGATGCCCCCGGGATGAGCGCAAGGCTCTGGGCTAGCCCGATGACGACGGCCTCTTTCCATCCTATCTCTGCCATTGTCTTGCCTCTCAGCCCCTGGTCCTGACGGGACCTGGTATGTTGTTCGGCCATGGAGAGCGCGACCGAAAAGAGGATCATCGAACTGCATACCCAGTACAGTGATCGCAGGGTCGTTTCGATGCTGTTTTTGAAAATGAGGCCGAAGCAGACGATCGGAATGGTGCCGACGGCGATCATCCACCCCGTTTTCGCTTCGTGCGTGTCAAAGGGTTTGCCTTTAAGGATTCCGGATATGACGGCTCCGGTGATCGAGACGATATCTTTGGCAAAGTAGATCAGTACCGCTGTGAGGGTGCCTATCTGAATGATGGCCGTGAATGCGGCTCCCGGATCCTCCCAGCCGAAGAGCGCCGGTACGATCCGGATATGCGCCGAGCTGCTGACGGGCAGGAATTCGGTAAGGCCCTGGACGATGCCGAGGACGATCGCCTGGAAAAGGTTCATGCGTTGGTTCCGGTTTCGGTTGACGATATGCCGAATCGATGGAGAATCTCACGAATGCGTAGGGCGGCCCGGGCAACGGCAAGGGCGCGGTGGCTGATCCTGTTTTTTTCTTCGAGGCTGATCTGGGCGAAGGTTATTTCCATGCCTGCCGGCATGAAGAGCGGGTCATAACCGAACCCGCCGTCGCCATGTCTCCGGGTTGTGATCGTTCCCTCGATTTTGCCTTCGACGCTCTCTTCGAACTGTGCGCTTCCTTTTTCAGTTGAGGGTAATCGCCCTTTCATGGCGATGACCGTCCTGAACCGGGCGGCGCGGTCGACGCATCCTTCCATCAGCTTCAGGAGGTGGGTTACGTTCTCATCGTAGGTGGGCGAACTTCCTGCCTCGACAGGGGCAAATCGCGCCGACCTCACTCCAGGAGCGCCCTGGAGGCAGTCCACTTCAAGCCCGGTATCGTCGGCAATGACGATCAGCCACCTGAACCGGGATTGTACGAGCGAAAAAATCGCCTCGGCCTTGAGCCAGGCATTGCCTTCGAGCGTGGGTTCGGTTTCGTCTATTTCCGGGGCGAGCGAAAGGTCGGCAAGCGACCAGACCCTGAGCAGGGGGGAGAGCTTGTCAAGCATGGGTTGCAGCTCACGGACCTTGTCCCTGTTGCCGGTGGCCAGGACAACGTCGATCGAAAGGGGCCTCTCCGGCCGGGGGGAGTTTTGCTCCATATCGTTACCGTTTGATGAGATCGAGGATTTCCCTGATGGCGGCCGGCAGGCCGATCAATATGGCGCGTGCCATGATCGCATGGCCGATGCTGACCTCTTCGATCTCGCTGATCTCCCTGAAAGGGGCGATGTTCAATACGGTGAGCCCATGGCCGGCCACCACGTCAAGCCCGGCACTCTTTGCGAAACGCGCAGCCGAGCGGATGCGGTCGAGTTCCTTTGCCCTGGCTTCGTCGCTGGTGCAAAGCGAGTAGAGGCCGGTGTGCAGTTCGACCATGTTCGCCCCGGCTGCAAGTGAGAGCTCTATGGCCTCCTGTTCGGGTTCGATGAACATGCTCACTCCGATCCCGTCCTGCCTGAGCGGTTTGATGAACTCCGCGAGCCTGGCGTAGTGGGCCTTGATGGCAAACCCGCCTTCGGTGGTCAGCTCCTCACGTTTTTCAGGCACCAGTGTGACCAGTTCTGGCCGGGTCTCCAGGGCGATCAACTGCATCTCCGGTGTCATGGCCATTTCGAGGTCCAGTTTCGTGGTGATCGATTCCCTGAGCCGTTCCAGGTCGTTGTCGCGTATGTGGCGGCGGTCTTCGCGCAGATGGCAGACGATGCCGGATGCTCCGCTCTGTTCGGCAAGAAGGGCGGCTTCCAGAGGATCAGGGGTTCCTTCGTTTCGGGCGTTTCGCAGGGTAGCAATATGGTCGACGTTGACGGCTAATCTCATGGGGGGCTCTATTTATTTGTTCCGCATAAACTTAAAGATCGGGCAAAAAAGGCGAAAATAAAAGTAGATGGCGTTCTGCGCCGTCGCGCGGGGCAAAGGTTTATGCCGATTTTCGGATTATCTTTTATCTTGAGCGGGCATCGGCAGCTTTAATGTAGTGCTGCAAGGAATCAATGAGATAAGGATCATGGACATTTCCGTACTGAAAAAGCTTGAATTTGACAAGGTCGCCAACTATGCGGCCGGCTTCTGCATCTCGCCGATGGGCAGGGACCTCATTGGCGACATTCGGCCGCCGGAAGGAGAGGATGAGCTCGGTCGCGAGCTTGCCCGTGTGCTCGAACTGAAGAATTTCCTGCTCGAAGGCACTCCGTTGCCGTTTACCCTGCTGCCCGATACCCGTCGCCTGCTCGACAAACTCGAAGTGCTTGAAAGCTGGCTCGAACCTGCCGAACTGCTGGACATTTATTTCCTGTTGCAGAGCTCCGTCCAGCTTCGCAGGTTCATGTTCGCCAATCGCGAAGTCTACCCTGAGCTGAACGAGTTCACCATCAGGCTCTGGCTTGAAAAGAGCATCCAGTACTCCATCACCCAGGCCCTCGATGAGCAGGCCCAGGTCAGGGATACGGCCAGCGACGGCCTCTATTCGATCAGGAAGGAGCTCTCCGAGGCGCGTGGTTCGCTTCGGCGCAGGATGGAGCGAATCGTCAGGCGGTGCCAGGGGGAGGGGTGGCTCATGGAGGATACGGTGGCGCTCAAGAACGGCCGGCAGGTGCTGGCCCTGAGGGTCGAGTACAAGTACCGGGTTGCAGGTTACATCCAGGACTACTCCCAGACAGGGCAGACGGTGTTCATCGAACCGGCCGAAACACTCGAAGTCAGCAACAGGATCCAGGAGCTCGAAATCGCCGAACGAAGGGAGATCGAGCGCATACTGAAGGCACTTTCGGACGGAGTAAGGCAGGAGCTGCCCAATGTCAGGTACAACCAGGATATCCTTGCCGGGTTCGATACCCTTTATGCAAGGGGCAGGCTCGCCGTCCAGACCGGCTCGAACCTGCCGGGGCTTTCGACAGGCCAGAAGCTCAATATTGTGAAGGGATACCATCCATGGCTCCTTATTTCACATCAGTTCCAGAAGGAGAAGGTTTTTCCGCTCGACCTGTCGCTCGAACCGGATGAGAAGGTGCTGGTGATCTCGGGGCCGAACGCCGGCGGCAAGTCGGTGGCGATGAAGACGGTCGGGCTCCTTGGCTGTATGCTTCAGCACGGCTATCTGGTGCCGTGCAGCGAAAGTTCTGTTTTTCCCCTTTTCAGCGGCCTGTTCATCGAAATAGGGGACGAGCAGTCTATCGAAAACGACCTTTCGACATTCAGTTCGCACCTTTCGGCTATCCGCCACATTCTTGAACATGCCGGGCCAGGAAGCCTTGCCCTGATCGACGAGCTCTGTTCCGGAACCGACGTCGAGGAGGGCAGCGCCATTGCCCGTGCGGTCATCGAGGAGCTGCTTGAACGTGGTGTCAAGACCATCGTTACCACCCATCTCGGCGAACTCAAGCTCTACGCACACCGACGCGAAGGGGTGGTGAACGGCGCCATGGAGTTCGACCGCAACGGGCTCATGCCGACCTTCAGGTTCCTGAAAGGGGTGCCCGGCAACAGTTTCGCCTTTGCGATGATGCAGCGCATGGGCTTTTCCGGATCGGTCATCAGCAAGGCGTCGGGATTCCTGACGACCGGCCACACCGGTCTGGAGGAGATGATCGAGGATTTCCGGTCGGGCGTCGAGCGCAACCGCACGCTGGGCGAGAGCCTCCAGCAGGATCGCCGGGAGCTCGACCTTGTCCGCGAGTCGGCCAGGACCGAAATGGCTGAAGCCCGGCGCTTGAGGCAGGAGCTGAAAACGCGCGGCTTCCGTGACCTGAACAGGGAGTTCGAACATGCCAGGAACGAGATCCGCGACATTGTGCGCGAGGTCAGGGAAAAACCTGCCGACCAGGAGGTGCTGCTACGCGCCAGGAAACGGCTGGCAGGCATGAAGCAGGATACGGCATCGAAGGAGGAGGTGCTGGAGCGTGAGGTTTCGCCTCCGGCGGACCTGACCATTCGCCCGGGCGACCTGGTGCGCCTTACCGATACCAATACGACCGGTGAGGTAGAGTCGCTCCAGGGGGAGTCCGTCGTTGTGCGGTGCGGCAATTTCAGGTTGACCACTTCACTCAGGGGGCTCGAAAAGATTTCGAAGTCGGGTGAGCGAAAACTCAGGAAAGAGGAGTCGGCTCCTGTGAAAAAGCAGAGCTGGTCCGTGCAGTCGTCCCAACTTGAGTCGACCCGCCTCGATCTACGGGGAATGACCGGCGAGGAGGCCATCGCCGAGGTCGGCCGCTTCGTCGACGGGCTGGTGATGCACCGGATGCCGTCGGGCACCATTATCCACGGCAAGGGAACCGGGGCCCTCAGGCAGCGCACGGCGGAGTTCCTCCAGCAGCACCGGCATGTCAAAAACTTCCGTCTCGGGGATTGGTCGGAGGGAGGAGCCGGGGTAACGGTCGTGGAGATTCAGTAACGAACCTGTTAATATCCGGTAATATGGCTTGCCTTGCCCATTGAAAAAGAGCACGTAATATTTTATCTTATGCCGTCGAACGTTCCTTTGGAGCGTTGCTTTCAACAGGTTTCCCAACTGAAATGACCTTTTCCAATCAGCTTACGACACTCCGGATCATCCTGGTGCCGGTTTTTGTCATACTGCTTATGCAGAAAGACCCCTACCTGAAGCTGGTCGGCGTCATCGTTTTCGCGTTCGCCTCATTGACCGACATCTATGATGGCTACCATGCGAGAAAGTATGGAGAGATCACCCGGCTGGGTGCCTTCCTCGATCCGCTGGCCGACAAGTTCCTTATTACCGCAGCCTTTCTTTTCTATGTCTGGCAGGGATATCTGGCTCTCTGGATGGTGCTGCTGGTGGCTGCAAGGGACATTCTCATCACGGGACTGAGGGTCTACGCCGAGTTCAGGGACCGCCCCGTCATAACCAGCAGGGAGGCCAAGTACAAGACACTGGCCCAGAACCTGTTCGCCTATATCGTCATGCTGTTCATCCTGCTGAAGGAGGACCTGTTTTTCGGCAAACGGGTAGCCTCAGCCATGAACGCCATTCTTGTTTCAGGCTATCTCAATTATGTGATGTTCTTCATTACCGCCTTTACGGTCTACACCGGTATTTCATACCTGGTAAGCAACTGGAACGTCTCTCTCAGGAACCCGCAGGGGGGGCGCTAGCCCGATGCGCAGCCCTCTGGCGAAAACCGTCGGAAGCGTACTGGGCATCGGTTACCTGCCGCTGGCCCCGGGAACCTTCGCAAGTCTGTTCGCCGCACTATTTTTCTTTTTTATTCCCGCTTCACAAAATCTCCAGCTTCTTCTGCCGTTGATCGTGCTGTCAGCCCTGTTCGGCGTCTGGGCCGGTGGCGTCATGGAAGAGGAGTATGGTCAGGACCCTTCGTCGGTGGTCATCGACGAGGTGGCCGGACAGTGGATTGCCCTTGCGGCACTGCCGGCTCGTCCGATGGTGGTGCTTTCGGCCTTCATCCTTTTCAGGCTGTTCGATATCCTCAAGCCGGGACTGGTCGATCGTGCCCAGCGATTGCCGGGCGGATGGGGCATCATGGCCGACGATGTGCTGGCCGGAGTAATGACCAATCTGACTGTTCATGCGATAATGGCGCTGCTACCCCTGCTCCCTTACGGCTTTTCCCTGTAGAACTCCAGGATCTTTTCTGAAAGCGTTTTCGCGTCGAGACCGATCTCCCTGTAAAGCTCTTCCATGTTTCCGTGGGTCACGAAGGCATCCGGCAGGCCGAAGGTAATGCATCTGGCATCCGGATGGCTGCGGTTCAGGTAATCGACCACACCGCTGCCCAGCCCCCCGATGACGCTGTTCTCCTCAATGACGACGATTTTACCGCAACGCTCTGAGGCGATATCGACCATTTCCGTGTCCAGCGGTTTGAGAAAACGCATGTCGCAGACCATCGGGTTCAATCCCTGGGCTTCAAGCAGGGCGGCAACCTCTACAGCCCTTGCGGTCATGGTTCCTATGCCAAGCAGCGCAACCGAATCGCCGTCACGCAGGACGCGTCCTTTGCCGACCGTTATCGGGGTGAACTCCTTGCGCAGCATCGTGCCGTTGCCGCTGCCTCTCGGGTAGCGGATGGCTACCGGTCCCTTCACTTCGTACAGGGCGGTGTAGAGCATGTCGCGGAGCTCCTGTTCGTCGCCCGGCGCCATGATCACCAGGTTCGGGACGGAGTGCAGGTAGGAGAGGTCGAAGGCGCCGTGATGGGTCGGCCCGTCTTCGCCCACCAGTCCTGCGCGGTCGATGGCGAATACTACGTGAAGGTTCTGCAGGGCGACGTCATGGATGAGCTGGTCGTATGCCCGCTGCAGGAAGGTGGAGTATATGGCGCAAACCGGCTTGAACCCTCCGGCGGCAAGCCCGGCTGCAAAGGTGACGGCATGTTGCTCGGCGATACCCACGTCGTAGAAGCGCGACGGGATGGCGTTCTGGAAGAGGTCGAGCGAGGTGCCGCTCGGCATGGCCGCCGTGATGGCTGTAATCTTATTGTCTTTCAGGGCCAGTTCCACAAGGGCTTCACCGAACACCTCCTGGTATTTGGGCGGCGCCGGTTTGCCTGCTGCGGCAATGTTTTTGCCGGTTTCGATGTCGAATCCGCCGCTGCTCGCATGCCATTTGGCCTGGTTGTCTTCGGCGGGTTTGAACCCTTTGCCCTTTGTGGTGATGACGTGCAGCAGCTTGGGATTGGGCAGCGACTGCATTTCGCGAAGCGCCTTGACCATCTGCTCCATGTTGTGCCCGTCGATCGGCCCGAAATAGCGGAATCCGAGGGCTTCGAAAAAGGCGCCGGGCGTGAAGGCGGCCTTGATGCCGTCTTCAAAACGGTGTACGGCGGTTTTGGCCGTCTCCCCGAACTCGTTGTTCAATACGGAGATGCTGTCCCAGACAAACTTCCTGAGCTTGTTGTAGGTCTTGTTGAGGTTGATGTTGACCAGATGGTTTTTAAGCCCACCGGTGCTCGGCGAGATCGCCATCTGGTTGTCGTTCAGTATGACGAGTACGTCCGACTTCAGATCGCCCAGATGGTTCATCGCTTCGAACGCCATGCCGCCGGTCATGCTTCCGTCTCCGATGATGGCGATGACCTTCTCCTTCCTGCCTGCCAGGTCGCGGGCAGCGGCAAGTCCGGCAGCTGCTGAAATCGATGTCGAAGCGTGCCCGGTGTCGAATGCGTCATGGGCGCTCTCGCTGCGTTTCGGAAAACCGGCCAGACCGTTGTAGCGGCGGTTTGTCTCCATCTGCGCCATCCTGCCGGTGAGGATCTTGTGGATATATGCCTGATGGCCTACATCCCAGATGATCCTGTCGGTCGGGCTGTTGTAAACATGATGCATGGCTACGGTCAGCTCAACGACGCCGAGGCTCGAACCGAAGTGCCCTCCGTTTATGGAAACCAGTTCGATAATCTTTTTACGGCACTCGGCGGCTACACGTTCAAGATCGGGCAGGCTCAGCTTTTTAAGGTCTGCCGGTGAGTGGATCGCCGAAAGCAGGGGATAGGCCTGGAGAGCCTTATTGGATGGTGGTTCTGGCATAGGTATTCACAAATGGGGGTTCAGTCTGACTTGTCAGTACTCTAACCGAAAGAAATGGATTACGGTTCCGTGTTTTGGCTATTGTCCCTGAATCTGCACCAGTACCTGCCGGAGGCTTCTGGGACCGTCAAGCTCAACCAGGAAAATCGATTGCCATTCGCCAAGCAGCAGCTCTCCATCAGAGACGGGGATGGTCTCGGTGCTGTTCATGAACAGGCCGAGCAGGTGCGAATGGGCGTTGTCCCTGCCGTCCAGGGTTTCGATGTTGTGCAGGTAGTCTCCGTCCCTTGGTACGAGACGTTTCAGGAATGTGGTCATATCCTGCAACAGCCGGGGCTCTTTTTCGTTGATGTTGATGCAGGCGGTCGTATGACGGCTCAGCAGGGTGACCGTACCTTCGCGAAGCCCGGTCGCATCAAGCGCGGAGCGCACCTGCCCGGTGATGTCGACGATGTCGATAGGGAGGTTGGTCGTGCAGGAGATGGTGGAGATATGGTACTTCATCAAAAAAAGGTACTGATGTGTTCGAATCTTTCAATTACTGATAAAAACCTTTGCGCCCTGTTCGTTCCCGGCATTCCGTTTTTCAGCGGGTATCTGCCAGGATGAGCACTCCTTCGTGGGGAGCAAGGCGGATGTTCATGGTCGAATCGCTTATGTCGCTCTCATGTGGCGGATCGGGGTAACGGGTCGAAAAGACGGTTATGGCCGAATGGTCCATACCCTCAAGGGAAGGATGTTTGAAGCGCGTATTGATGCCGGTCGCAGAGAAGTTGGCCAGCACGAAAGCGATACGGCCCGGCGTCGTTCTGCAATATCCGAAACAGAGCGATTCGTCGTCGGCGTTCAACTCGAGCCACTCGGTACGTCCTTCCTGGAAAACGTCGTCAGAGATGAATGAGAAGAGCTTCAGGTAAAGGTGCAGCAGCGCCTTGTGGGAAGGCTCCCTGGCCTGCCTGACAAGCTGCACGGGCACCTTTTTCTTCAGGCCGGTAAGCTGCCCCTTATGGATCAGGTGCATTCCCGGCGAGGTGAGCATGACGAGCGCCGCCACTGCGTGGTTCGGCCCGAAACGTTCAGAGGCACGGATTTCGTCATGGTTCTCGATAAACCGGCAAAGCCGCTTCTGGTAGTTCCATTCGGCAAGCAGGTGGCCCCTGAGCTTCGGGACATTGATCGGGGTGCTGCTGAGATAGTCGTAAAAAGGTTTGTCGTAGGTGAAATCGAAACCGACCTGCTGAAGGTCCCATTCGCGATTCCAGTAGGATTCGGCCACGAACAGGAACTTCGGGTGTTTTTTCCTTACCGTCTGGATGGCTTTCGGCCAGAACTCCTCGGTCATCTTTCCGCTCAGGTTTTCCCATGTGGTGTTGAATACATCCTTGAGAACGAGCATGGCCATGTCGCACCGCACGCCGTCGCACAGGTCGCTGATGTGCGAAAGGTTGTGGATCATCATTTCGTGGGTGGCCGGATTGGCGTAGTTGAGCTGCAGGGTATCGGTCCACGGAGGGAAATAGGGGTCTTTCCCGTGTGCGAGGAACTTGCCCTTTGCGTACTCGAAACACGATCTCGGATCCTGGCACTGTTCGTGCTTCGAAATGGGGATGAACAGCTCGGGATGCTCAGGCAGCCATCGGTTGTCGAGCGCCATATGGTTCGGCACGAAATCGAGCATCAGCCGGATGCCCATGTCGGCAAGCTGTTTGCGGAACGCCAGCAATCCGGCGTATCCACCGATGGCCGTGTTCACGTCGTAGGAGGGGATGGCATACGGAGAGCCGACGATGTCGTCGGGATGCAGGTCTTTGAGATGTTCGAGGAACTCCGACCTCAGGCCGCGATGTGCGGCTGCGATCGCCTCGCTGTAGCGGCTGTGCTTCCATACCCCCATCAGCCAGACCATGTCGAATCCGTCTTCGCTGATGTTGCGGAACTCCTCTTCGGGGACGTTTTCGAGGGTGATCGAGCGTCCATGCTTCACAGAAAGCTCTTTAAGCCAGACTCGTGTGTTGATTTCGTAAACAAGAGGAAACATTGGGAGCCGGTTGAGCTTTGATTACTATCTGAAATTTCTGAATAAATATAGCAATGAAATATCTAAAACATATGGTGTTAGGCTATTCACCGGCAATGAACTGCAACTCTGGCGGTGTTTGGGCTGTTGTGTTTTCTGAACGGTAAACGGCAATAGCCATCAACATGATGCGCTTAATCCGTTCACTTCAGGCAACAATGAAAAGGAGCTGTCATGACAGATTTGCAAAGCCAGCACTGCGCGGCCTGTTCGGGTGCGGAAACACCGATGGCCGAAGAGGAGCTCCAGCGGCAGCTGAAGTTCCTTCCGGAATGGAGGATCGTTGAAGATGCTGGAGAGAGGAAGCTTGTCAGGTTGTTTACTTTCCCGGATTTCAACGAAGCGATCGGTTTTTCCGTCAAGGTGGCAGAACTCGCCGACTCCGAGGGGCACCACCCGTCAATCCTTACCGAATGGGGAAAGGTGACTGTTTCATGGTGGACCCATGCCACCGGGGGTATCCATCTCAACGACCTCATCATGGCCTCAAAAACAGACCGTAGCTGACCCTCAGGCATCCATTGATACTTTCCCGGCGGCACTTCCGTCCGGGGTTTGTAATAAGGGGAAATTGTGCGAACTTAAACCCGGAAAATTCCAGGGTTCCTTTGCCATTCCGAGGGGCCCCAATTCATCACTCAAGCAGAAGTACCTTTGACAGATTTTCTCCGGGAACTCAACGATGTCCAGCGTGAAGCCGTCCTTGCAACGGAAGGCCCCGTCATGGTGCTTGCCGGCGCAGGCTCAGGCAAGACGAGGGTAATCACCTACCGCATCGCCCACCTTATCAGGAACGTCCAGGTTCCCGCCCAGAACATCCTGGCCCTTACCTTTACCAACAAGGCGGCAAAGGAGATGCGTCACAGGATCGACGGCCTGCTCGAACGCGGCAGCACCTCGGATCTCTGGATCGGCACTTTTCACTCTGTTTTCGCCAGGCTGCTGCGCAGCTACATCCATCTCATCGGCTACGACCGCAACTTTTCGATTTTCGATACCGACGACAGCAAGAGCCTTATCAAGCAATCGATGCAGGAGCTGAACCTCTCGCCCGATACGCTTCCAGTCAACCTGGTCCATTCGATGATCAGCAAGGCCAAGAACAGTTTCGTGCTTCCTCCGGAGTTTCACCGCAATGCGGGGGATTACCAGCAGCAGAAGTCGGCCCTGGTCTATGAACGTTACGTCCAGAAGCTTCGTGAGAACAACGCCCTTGACTTCGACGACCTGCTCATCAAGCCCATCGAGCTGTTCGGGGAGCAACCGGCCCTGCTGGCACAGTTGCAGGAGTATTTCCGCTACATTCTGATCGACGAGTACCAGGACACCAACAAGGCGCAGTACCTGGTGTCCAAGATGCTTTCGGCGGCACACAGGAACATCTTCGTGGTGGGCGACGATGCCCAGTCGATCTACTCGTGGCGCGGGGCCGACATCAGTAACATGCTCAACTTCCAGGACGATTACAACGAAGCGCAGCTGTTCAAGCTGGTCGACAACTACCGCAGCACCAAAACCATCCTGCAGGCGGCCAACGATGTGATCAGGAACAACCAGCGCCAGATCAAGAAAGAGCTTGTCGCAAAGGCCGGTACCGGTGATCCGCTGACGCTCATCGAGGCTTACAACGAGCGGCGCGAGGCTGAGAAGGTCGCAGAGTACATCAGGTCGATCCGTCTGTCGAAGGGGATCGATTACCGTGCGTTCGCGATTTTCTACCGGACCAACGCCCAGTCGAGGGTCATTGAGGATGTGATGCGCCAGAACCGGATCTCCTACAAAATTTTCGGCAGCGTCTCCTTCTACAAACGCAAGGAGATAAAGGATGCAGTGGCATACCTCCGCCTGGTGCTCAATGACCGCGACGGGGAGTCGCTCCTGAGGGTTATCAACTTCCCGCCGCGCAAGATCGGCGACGTCAGCATCTCGAAGCTGAAGGAGTTCGCCGAAACCGGTGGCATGAGCCTCTATGAGGCGATCCGCCGGGCAGACGAGGGTGGATTCCAGTCAAGGCTTGTGCATGCCTTGACCGATTTCGCCAACCTGATCGAGACGCTGAAGACCAGGGCATCGGACGGCACGGCTTACGATGTGCTGTCGCTGCTGTTCGAAATGACCTCCATCTCTTCGCTCCTCCAGGCGGAGAACACCCCCGAAGCCCTGGCCCGCAACGAGAACCTCCAGGAGTTGCTGTCGATGGCGCGGGATTTTTCCGACCACAATCCCGATGCCTCCACCCTCGGCGATTTCCTCTCGACCATCTCGCTCGCTTCCGACTACGAGGAGGTACAGGATTCGGACAACTACGTTTCGCTCATGACGGTCCATGCAGCCAAGGGGCTTGAGTTCCCGGTGGTGTTCGTCACGGGCATGGAGGAGAAGCTTTTTCCCCTTAACTGCCATGAGGCAAGTGAGCTTGAAGAGGAGCGGCGCCTGTTCTATGTCGCCATCACCCGCGCCAGGGAGAAACTTTTCCTTTCGTGGGCCCAGAGCCGATACCAGTATGGCCAGCCACAGATGTGCCTGCGCTCGACCTTCATCAACGAGATCGATCCCGACATCATCTGCACCGAAGGGGGCCACAAGCTTTCGGAGCGCCCACGCAAACCGTCGGCCACACCGTCCACGACCGGCCGGCCGACCTATGGCGCTTCGTCAGTCCCCCGACCCGGCGCTCCATTCCAGCGCCCGCCTCAGTCGCCATCCCAGGCCGGTTCGCCCGACCAGAAAAGCGCCCTTCGGGTCGGCACAAGGGTTCATCACGCCATCTTCGGCCCCGGCACGGTGCTTGAAGTCCAGGGAAGCGGTGCAAAACAGAAGGTCAAGATCGGCTTCCGCACCGCAGGTGAAAAGACCCTTATGGTGCAGTACGCCAATCTCAAGATTGTGCAGTGAGTGATGAATCAGTTTATCATGGTGTCGATGATGTTTACGATCTATGATACCTGAGTCGTAGAAAAGAGTCTGGATAGACAGGGAGTTATATTCGGTTTGCCGACGAGTTGAATTCTACGAGTTTTTTCCAGGCGATTTCGCCGTTGCTGGCACAATATTCTTTACTGAATTCCGTAGTGAATCTGTTGAGCATCTGTGCGTAGGATTTCTGAAACTCCTCGTTTTTTTCTTGTGCTTTATGCCCAAGTGGCTCAATAATGCTCGTATACAAATCGTTGTCTCCCGAGATAAACCCCCAGAAATCCTGACCGCAGTATTTGAAATAGTCTACCTTGTCAGGACGCCGATCCTTTCCGTAACAGCATCCATTGACAGCTATTACCTGGAGGCCAGAATTACTCGTTCGAAGAGTTTTTTTTGCTGTTTTGAAATCGGCGATCATCTTATTGATCTGGCTACTGTTTCCCCAATTGGGGCCTGATTTGATATTGACGATATAACGGTATCCGTCCTTATCGAACTCAAGGTCGATGCTTGGGATGCCTGATTTCTTGCCGTTGAAAACTTTCGAGTTGATAAAAATAGCTAGTCCTTCAAGCCAGTCGCCGAAAACAGTCTCTTCGTTGGATGAGATGTGAGCATCAACCAGACTCCTGACGATCTGTTCAGATGTCAACACAAATTTTGCCTTGAAAAGGTAGGGGTTTTTTCGTTTCAGCACCTTTGAAAGGCTCAAGTCATCAAGGCTTGCTATTCTTTTCTGATGAAAGGTGCCGATGTTGTCTTCAACGTACTTCGATACGTCGCTTAGGTTGAGAGGGGTCATAACCATTTTTGTTTTCAAGCAGATACAGTTCTACCGGCCTGAGTTCTTTTTCGACCATGGAGTGGTATTCCGGCATAATTTCTATACCGATGGAATTTCTTTTCATGCGTTGGGCGACCGCATTGGTTGTTCCTGAGCCCATAAACGGATCTAAAACTGTATCTCCTTCCTGCGTGAATAGTTTTATGAACCATTCAGGAAGTCCCTCAGGAAAAGCAGCACTATGATTCTTGTTGTTGCATTCAGTGGCAAGATGCAGAACGTTGGTAGGATAAGCCATCTCTCTATCAAGCCAGTTGGAGATGTTTTTTCCAAATCCGCTACCAACTTTTGATTCGTCTCTGGTTTTATCAGTTTCACTTAGGTTTTTCAATCGAGACCGAGACCAATCGCCCATAGGAACCATAACTGATTCCTGGTTCATGTAAAAAGACCTGCTTTTATTAAACTGGATCAGGCGTTCCCACGAATCTCTGAAACGGTTAGGCCATTTACCCGGATAACTATTTTTTTTATGCCATATGAACTCTTCAGTCCAGAGCCATCCTTGTTGCTTTCTCATTTCGAGAATCAGCTCCATTACATAGGTACTTCTCTCTCCATTAAGCACTTTTTCCTTTATGTTCAGGATGAAGGTTCCGGAGGGTTTGAGGACTCTCAGCAGGTGTGCTGAAATAGGGAGAAACCAGTCGACATACTTGTCAGGATGGATCCCACCATAAGTCTGTTTTCTTTGGTCGGCATAGGGCGGAGAGGTGAATATCAGGTCAACCGAATTATCGGGTAGACTCTGGAGTATATCTTTGCAGTCGCCGAGAATTATTTCGGTATTAACTTCCATTTATAAAAGTACTTAAGGAGTTTATATGTGTGACGCCAAGGGGTTTGGTCATACAGTTATTAAACTTACATTTTTATCTGATTCTCTCATATTGTTGAGTGCGAAGTTTAATGTGATATTGTTTTTTCTTGGCTGACAGTTGATAAATCTGCGGTTCGAAAGGTTTTCAAAATGGATTCAACCCTGTTGTTCAACTTTTCCGGTAATAAGTGTAATTTTATGAGTATAGGGTGATCGTAAGTCAAAGTCTGCATGAGTAGCAGGTTGCCCTGCACAAGGCATTAAACACAGTAGTTAATGAAGATCCTTTTCGGTGTCCAGGGAACGGGAAACGGCCATATCAGCCGCAGCAGGGAGCTGGTCAGGAAGCTCAGGGAGGAGGGTCACGACCTCCATGTCATCATCAGCGGCAGAAAAGAGGAGGAGCTCAGGGAGATTGAGGTTTTCGCTCCATACACGGTGCTCAAGGGGCTCACCCTTGCCACTCGACGCGGGCGGATGAACTACATCGACACCATGATCCAGCTCGATCTTATCCGTCTCACGACCGATGTCCTCACGCTCGACACTTCCGGCGTTGACCTGGTGATCACCGATTTCGAGCCGGTCACCGCCATGGCGGCGCGGATGAGGGGCCTGGTCAGCATGGGGTTCGGCCACCAGTACGCCTTTCCGTTCAACATCCCGATAGCCAGGGGGAATGTGTTCGAAAAATACATGCTGCTCAATTTCGCCCCGGCCCGTTACAACGCCGGATTGCACTGGCACCATTTCGGCCAGCCGATCTTTCCCCCGGTCATTCCCGAATCGCTTTACCGTGCCGCCCGTCCTGTCGAAGAACCCGGCAAGATACTCGTCTACCTGCCGTTCGAGGAGGTGGATGATGTTGAGGAGTTTCTGCGCCCATACGACGCATACCGCTTTTTCGTCTACGGCAAGGTGACCGAAGACCGTGACGACGGGCACCTGTTTTTCAGGAGCTATTCACGGGAGGGGTTCCTGCGTGACCTCATGGAGTGTGGCGGCGTGGTCTGCAACGCCGGGTTCGAACTGCCGGGCGAGGCGCTGCATCTCGGCAAGAAACTGCTTCTCAGGCCTCTCGACGGCCAGATCGAGCAGGAGTCCAACGCGATGGCCATGGTGGAGCTCGAGTACGGCATGTCGATGCACCACCTCGATCAGGAGGTGCTGAAGGAGTGGCTCGGCAGGCCTGGCGGCAAGCCGCTCAACTACTCCAGGACCGTCGATTACATCGCCGAATGGATCGCTTCAGGCCGATGGGATGATTTGCAGACTTTTTCTGACGCGGCGTGGAAGGATCATCGGGCAGGGGGCGTTGAGCCATGAGTGAGTTCAGGGAGCTGGTGACAAGAAGCCGCAGCATCAGGCGCTTCGACGAGCAGTTCGAAGTGGGGCCCGAGGTGCTGTCGGAACTGGTCGAACTGGCCTGTTACACACCTTCTGCGGCCAATCGGCAGCCGCTGAGATATTTTGCGGTGACCGGCGTCCGTGGCGCTGAAAAGGTGTTTCCGAGCCTTGGGTGGGCCGGCTACCTTAAGGATTGGCCGGGGCCCGGGCCGGGAGAGCGTCCAACGGCTTTCCTCGTCATGCTCTGCCTGAAGGCGGATGCCCTCGGCGCGTCCTGCGACAGCGGCATCGCAGCCCAGACCATCATGCTTGGTGCGGCTGAAAAGGGGTTGGGCGGATGTATAGTCGGTGCCTTCGACGGTGACCGCCTTGCCTCGGCGCTCGATATCCCAGACCCGTGGACGGTGCTGCTGGTGATCGCCCTCGGCAAGCCGGTCGAGACTGTCGTTATCGACCTGATCGAAGAGGGAGGCGACATCCGTTACTGGAGGGATCAGTACGCTGTCCATCACGTCCCGAAAAGGAAGGTCGACGATGTGCTGGTGACGGATGCGAAGCAGCTTCGGGGCCGGTAGATGATCAGGGTCGAAGAGCTCCTCCGTGCTTACCGCCATGGTTTTTTCCCGATGGCCGAGTCTCGCGACGGCACGGTCAGCTGGTGCCAGCCATACCAGAGGGCGGTCGTGCCGCTTGACCATTTCCGTGCCTCCAGGAGCCTCAGGCGCATTATCGACCAGGGGTGCTTCACCATCAGGATCGATGCCGATTTCGAAGGGGTGATCAGGGCCTGTTCCATGCCTCGTGCGGGTGAAAGCGACACATGGATATCGGAGGAGATCATTGAGGTATTCGTAAAGCTGCACCGCCTCGGCCTTGCCCACAGCATCGAAAGCTGGCAGGAGGGCGAGCTTGTAGGAGGTCTTTACGGACTGGCGATGGGAGCTGCCTTTTTCGGGGAATCGATGTTCTTTAAACGGCCCCATGCTTCGAAGGTCGCCTTTGCCTATCTTGTCGCCCATCTCAGGCAAAAGGGGTACCTGCTGCTCGATGCGCAGATCATGAACCCCCACCTGGAGATGCTCGGCGCAGTCGAGATCGATCATGAACACTACATGGCGCAACTCGAAACGGCCCTTGCCAAAAAGATTCTCTTTATCTAACAGGGGAAAAGTGGTACTATGTTAGTTCTTGCAATATCGTTTCCAGTTTTCAATGCTGCATCAAAAGGAGCGTAAGTAATGCTTTCGAGGGATTTATTGGAAAACCAGTCTAAGCCGAGGGTCATCATCTATTCCGGGAAGGGTGGAACGGGTAAAACCACCATCTCTTCTTCAACGGCAGTTTCCCTTGCACGTCAGGGAAAAAGGGTTCTGATTATGTCTTCCGACCCTGCACATTCGCTTTCGGACGTATTTGACGTACAGATCAGCAGGAACGACCCGCTGAAGATCGAAAAAAACCTCTATGGCCTTGAGGTCGATACCATTTACGAGTTGAAGAAGAACATGTCGGGCTTCCAGAAGTTCGTCAATTCGTCCTACAAGAACCAGGGGCTCGACACCGGCATAGCTTCGGAGCTGACGACCCAGCCGGGCCTCGACGAAATATTCGCACTGAGCAGACTGGTCGACGAAGCGCAGTCAGGCAAGTGGGACGTGGTCGTGCTCGATACCTCCCCGACCGGCAATACGCTCCGCCTGCTGGCCTATCCCGAGATCATCATCGGCGGCAACATGGGCAAGCAGTTTTTCAAGCTTTACAAGAGCATGTCATCGCTGGCCAGGCCGCTTTCGGGCAACTCCATTCCAGACGACGATTTCTTCAACGAGATCAACGTGCTCCTCAAGCAGATGGAGGATATCAACCGCTTCATCCTGAGCCCAGAGGTCACCTTCAGGCTGGTGCTGAATCCCGAGAAGCTCTCGATTCTTGAAACGAAGAGGGCTTACACCTTCGTACACCTTTACGGCATCAACATCGACGGTATCGTCATCAACAAGATCCTGCCGACCACGAAGACTGTCGGCGAATATTTCGAATTCTGGGCCGATCTGCACAGCAAGTACCTGATGGAGATCGACAACTCATTCTATCCGACCCCGGTTTTCAGGTGCCACCTTCAGCGTACCGAGCCTATCGGACCAGATGCCCTGTACCAGATAAGCCAGATGGTTTTTCCCGGCCAGGAAGCGGACAGCATCTTCTATTCGGGCAAGAACTTCTGGATCGAAAGCAAGACGAACCAGATCACGGCCGACCATCGGGAGATTCTCTGCATCAAGGTGCCTTTCCTCAAGGATGCCGAAGAGGTCAAGGTGGAACGCATGGGCACCGACATCATTGTCACCGTCGACCGCGCCCAGCGCATCATCACCCTGCCAAGGGCGCTGTACAGCCTCGACATGGAGCGTTTCATCAGGGAGGACAACCTGCTTAAGGTGGTCTTCAAGGAGGTGCCGGTGGAGAAGGAGAGCATGGAGCTCAACGTCAACAAGAATGTGCTCGACAAGCTTCGCTCAATGCGGCGCCTGAAGATATAAAAAGCTTATCCACAGGCCGGCCCGATCTACCCGGAGGGATAAATTTGGAGGGAGCTGTTTAAGTTTTCATGGGAAACTTGTATCTTGACAGCTTTGAACGATTATCAAACGGGTATTAACTACCCCTATTTCTGAAAAGTATCAGTTTATAATATGCCCGAGAAAGCGCACTATGGCCTTTTGAAAGGGAAGAAAGGAATTATTTTCGGACCCCTCGATGAGAGCAGCATTGGCTGGCAGATAGCTTTGCATGCATACCAGGAAGGAGCCCAGATCGCAATTTCCAATATCGCGACCGCTATTCGTTTCGGAAACCTTCAGGAACTTGCCGATGCATGCGGAAACGCGCCGGTGCTTATTTGCGATGCTTCGAAAAACGAGGATGTCGACAACTGTTTCAAGGAGCTCAAGGAGACCATGGGTTCCGTCGATTTCATCGTTCATTCGATAGGTATGTCGCAGAACATCCGCAAACAACTTCCCTACGAGGACCTGAACTACGAATGGTTCATGAGGACGCTCGATGTTTCCGGCATATCATTCCACAGGCTTGTAGCCTATGCGCTGAAGAACGATGTCATCAATGACGGTGGCAGTATTGTTGCGCTCTCCTATATCGCATCGCAGCGTAACTACTGGACCTATTCCGATATGGGCGATGCCAAATCGCTGCTCGAATCGATCGCCCGCAGTTTCGGCCCCAGGCTCGCCCCACGCGGCATCCGGATCAACACCATTTCCCAGAGCCCGACCTATACAAAGGCAGGAAGCGGTATTCCCGGTTTCGAGAAAATGTACGAATACAGCGACCTGATGTCTCCGCTCGGCAATGCGAGCGCAGAGGAGTGTGCCGAGTACACCATAACCATGCTGAGCGACCTGACCCGCAAGGTGACCATGCAGAACCTGTTCCATGATGGCGGTTACAGCTCGATGGGAGCTACCATTCCCATGATCAAGCTTGCCCATGAAGTGCTGCATGACAAAGAGCTTGCCCAGAGGGTAGGGCTCGATGAAGATTATCCATCCAAGTAAGTGTTAAGGGAGCGCCGACGTTCTGTCGGCCTTCCGGTTTCTTTTTCCATCCATAACGCAGGCCCCCGTTTTTTTCGAGGGTCCGGTAGTTGTTTGCGCTTTTCGGGTCGCGGACGATCATGAGCGGAGGGATGGCGGCTTTCCAGTCGCAAGCAGTGCATCGATAGCGGCCGTTTACCGTAAACCGGTATGTGGAGCTTGCATGACGGCCCAATATTTTTCGGCCTGACAGGGTGTGTTTGCTCCTGATCGGGGTGTCCGGTTTTCGTATTCTTATCGTGATTATTCATAAAAGACCCTAAACATACACCGATATGGCTAACAAATCGACCATCATCTACACCAAGATCGACGAGGCGCCGGCACTGGCGACCTACTCGCTGCTGCCGGTAATCCAGGCTTTTGTGCGGGGAACCGGAGTCGAGGTGGAAACCCGTGACATCTCCCTTGCCGGCAGGATCATCGCCAACTTCCCGGAGAACCTGACCGAAAGCCAGAGGATTCCCGACTATCTTGCCGAACTTGGCGAACTGGCGCTCAAGCCTGAAGCGAACATCATCAAGCTGCCCAACATCAGCGCTTCCATTCCCCAGCTCAAGGCAGCCATCAAGGAGCTGCAGGATCACGGATACAACCTGCCCGATTACCCGGAAGCTCCTTCCAGCGATGCCGAAAAGGCGATCCAGACCCGATATGCCAAGGTTCTCGGCAGCGCCGTCAACCCCGTGCTGCGTGAAGGCAACTCCGACCGCCGCGCCCCGCTTTCTGTCAAGGAGTTCGCAAAGAAGAACCCTCACAAGATGGCCGCATGGAGCACCGATTCCAAGGCTCATGTCTCGCACATGACCTCAGGTGACTTCTACGGCAGCGAGCAGTCCGTTACCGTCGGCAAGGCGACAACGGTCAGGATCGAATATGTGGACGGTGCAAACAACGTGACCGTGCTTAAGGAGAAGACCCAGCTCAAGGATGGCGAGGTGATCGACGCTTCAGCGATGAACGTGCGTGCCCTGCGTGAGTTCTATGCCGCCCAGATCGAAGAGGCCAGGCAGAGCGGCATCCTGCTGTCGCTGCACCTTAAGGCCACCATGATGAAGATCTCCGATCCCGTCATGTTCGGTCACGCCGTTGCAGTCTTCTACAAAGAGGCGCTTGACAAGCATTCGGCCCTGCTTGCAGAGCTCGGCGTCAACCTGAACAACGGCCTTGGCGACGTATACAACAAGATCCAGAGCCTTCCGGAAGAGAAACGCGCCGAAATCGAAGCAGACATCCAGGCGGTCTACGCAACGCGCCCGGCCCTGGCCATGGTCGATTCCGACAAGGGCATCACCAACCTGCATGTGCCGAACGATATCATCATCGATGCTTCCATGCCGGTCGTCGTTCGCGATGGCGGTAAAATGTGGGGACCCGACGGCAAGCTGCACGATACGAAAGCCATGGTGCCCGACCGCTGTTATGCAACCATCTACGGCGCTATCATCGATGATTGCAGGAAGAACGGAGCGTTCAACCCTTCCACCATAGGCAGCGTTCCCAACGTCGGCCTGATGGCCCAGAAAGCCGAAGAGTATGGCTCACATGACAAAACCTTCTATGCACCCGGCAACGGCGTCATCCGTGTGGTCGATGCTGACGGTTCTTTACTCATGGAGCAGAAGGTCGAGACCGGCGACATCTTCAGGATGTGCCAGACCAAGGACGAACCGATCCGCGACTGGGTCAAGCTTGCCGTCAGGCGTGCAAGGCTAACCGGCACACCGGCAATATTCTGGCTCGACAGCAACCGCGCCCATGACGCCCAGATCATCGGGAAGGTCAACGCCTACCTCAAGGAGAGCGATACGGATGGTCTCGATATCAGGATCCTCGCCCCGGTAGAGGCAATGAACTTCACCCTCGGTCGCTTCAGGGAAGGAAAGGACACCATTTCGGTTACCGGCAACGTGCTTCGTGACTACCTGACAGACCTGTTCCCGATCATCGAGCTCGGCACCAGCGCCAAGATGCTTTCGATCGTTCCGCTGCTCAACGGTGGCGGCCTGTTTGAAACCGGTGCAGGCGGTTCGGCCCCCAAGCACGTTCAGCAGTTCCAGCAGGAGGGTTACCTCAGGTGGGACTCCCTTGGCGAGTTCTCGGCGCTTTCCGCATCGCTTGAGCATCTTGCCCAGACCTTCGGCAACCCGAAGGCCCAGGTACTTGCCGATACGCTCGACCAGGCAATTGGCAAATTCCTCGACAACGGAAAGTCCCCTGCACGTAAAGTCGGCCAGATCGACAACCGCGGCAGCCACTTCTACCTCGCCCTCTACTGGGCTGAAGCGCTGGCCGCACAGGGTGCCGACCAGGAGCTCCAGACCCGTTTTGCCGGTGTCGCTGCGGCGCTCGCGGAGAACGAGGCCAAGATCAACGGCGAGCTTATCGCTGCACAGGGCAGCCCTGTCGACATGGGCGGCTACTACCATCCCGATGATGCCAAAACCACCAACGCCATGCGCCCGAGCGCGACCTTCAACGCGATCATCGACGCATTGTAATCGTATGTATTGAGCTGAGAAAAATAAACAGAGAAGCCCGGTTCAGCCGGGCTTCTCTGTTTACCCCCGGGAGCGCCAAGCTCCAGCTTGGCAGTTCCTGTATGCAAATGCTTAGTTAAAGAGAAGATGCCGAGTTCCCGCTCAGCACTTCCGGCATGCTCCCAGGGAATCCTCTGATGCGTGTGTTCCCATGCGGAATTTTTTAGATTGTGTTGTAATTATATCGTAAAACTCAGATGTTTATCGTTGTCATGTGATACAAGATG
>JAAXXK010000061.1 GCA_013334525.1 Chlorobiaceae bacterium | reverse complement strand
CTCATGATGTGCTTGATTGAACTCGCCAGGTGGGAGACGATATCCTGGGCGACGCTGCTGCCGGGGGTTGGGTTGGTGACGGTGTCGAGGCTTTCGATGCCCGCTTTCTTGACGGCGTTGCTGATGGTTACCGACAGCACCGGATTGCACTCCTTGACGATCTCCCTGAGCATGAACGAAGCCTCGAACATGCTTTGCTGCACAATCTCCTGTTTGTCTTCGAGCGAGAGCATCTGGCAGTGTTTCGAGGTTATGATGCCCGCCAGGCAGGTCAGGTAGGTGTTCGTAGCCCCGGCAAGGAACAGGTTGAGGAAGAACGGGGTAAGCAGGTTCCCGCCCGGCAGCAGCGACGAGAGCGTGTTGCTGAAGGCGCACTGGATGATGGGCTTGATATGAAGCGGCAGTTCCTCCTTGTTGAAGTCCGATAGCGGCAGGCAGGCGTAGACATCCCTGAGCAGGAGCAGAAACTCCTTGATCGAGTGGCTGCGGTGATACATCGCGTAGACGCTCCAGATGAGCTTGAGGTTGTTGAGCAGCGAGGTCGTCGTGCCGTACGATGTGTTCTGTGCGAAAGCCCCTATGAAAAAATTCTTGGTGGCCACCTGCTTCGTGGTGTTGAGGGCGTCGACTTCGAGGAATTTCAGGTCGGTTTTGACCCATCTCAGGTCGCGTTCCTGTTTGTTGCCTTCGGGATGCGCGGTGTGCACGGCAATCGATTTCGTAAGATACGAGACATAGGCGTCGAAATTCTTTCCCCCCACCTTGTCGGCAAGCGGCGGCACTTTCGGGGCTGCCCACAGGCGGTAACCGGCCACGGCCCACACGGCGAAAAAGATTGCCCAGAAAGCGAGGAAAGCATATCCGGCATAGGGGACGGCAGAGCCGATCAGGATCGAGAGGCTGTAGAGCTGGTTTACGGCAATGGCTGCCGTGAGGATGAGCAGGAATGAGGCTGAAAGCCCCAGCCACGAGAATATTTTATTTTTCATACCGGCAGGAGATAGCTGGTTTTAGCCGAAATTCACGCACCGGAAGGTAAGGCTGGTCCGGGTTGAATACCGGCCCTTAAATATAAATGTACGTGATCCTGCGGCAAAAATCCCCTTCAGGGGAGCTTTTCGATTTCGGGCAGCCTGATGGAGTGATTTTCGCTCAGGAGGTAATCATGGAAGATATCCTCAGCCGACGGGAGCTGCCAAGAGCCGTCGGGAAGGCGGTTGGTGGTCTCCTTAAGGCGGGAGGTGGTCTGTCCGCAGGTCCAGCAGTCATATCGTGCCATACCGATGCACAGGCACGTATGGCCCTTTGCGTTCGTTTTTCCGTCGGCGCTCCTGGATTCGAACGATGCGTAGAAGTCGTCGATATAGGCGCACTTGCCGGAGTTGTCGAGCAGGTAGCCGAGGGCCTCGCAGTTCGGTCTCATGCCGTATTGCAGGGTCGGGGACTGCTTGAGCATGCGCATCAGGTAACCGGTCGGAGATGCGGTGTTGACCTCGATGTCATCATCGCCGGCATTGATGTAATGCTGTTTGACATCTTTCGGGAGTCCGGCCTCTTTTGCGATGGTGAAGCGTGTGGCGACCTGGACGGCGCTGGCGCCCATCTGCAGGTACTCCGTGGCGTCGGTACCGGTGAAGATGCCGCCTGCAGGGATGACCGGGATGTCGAGGTTCTCTTTTTTCAGGAAGTCGAGCGTTTCTATGAAGATGTCGCGCAGGTTCTGGGTCTGCCAGTCGTCGGGGCCGAAGCCGAGATGGCCGCCGGCCAGTGGTCCTTCGACGACGATATAGTCGGGAAGCCGTTCCAGCCTTACTGCCCGTTTCAGGAATATGCCGAGCGCCCGTACCGACGAAATGATGATGCCGAGCTTGACGTCGCGGAAACGCTCGTGGTCGCTGATGAGGTCAAGGGTTCGCAGGTTGAGGCCTGCGGCAAGCGTGATGCCGTCGATGCCTGCGTCCATGGCCGCCTCGAGTCGCACCTTGAGCGTCGCCGACGAGTTGTTCATGGTGAGCTTCTCCATGCAGTTCATGAAGATCGCGCCGTTGCCCGTTTTCTTGTTTACGGTATGGGCGACGAAACGCTTCTGCGCTTCGGCAAGCTGCACGAGGTCAAACTGTTCGATCGACTTGTCGCGATTGCTGCCGTTTTCAATGTAGAGCTTGCGCCTCTCTGCCGTGTAGTTGGTCCCGAACATCGTGTCGCAGACGTACATCACCTCGGCATCGGAAATATGGCCGATTCCGCCCAGCCGTTCCGCCGATAGTGCAAGCTCCGAGGTAGAGATGTTGACTCCCATTCCGCCGATCATGATGGGAACAAACTCTTTTCCACCGAGCTTAAATCTGAAATTATTGACGTTCATGGTGTGCAGATATCTGGTACGTGCTGGTTACTGAGGTGCTGCCTGGAAGCAGGATTCGGTCGTCAATCGCTAAAAAATCATTTAAGATAGAATATTGGATCGATAATACCACAAAGCCTGTTTACAAAGATCGCAAAAATAATACGCTCATGTGCCAAAAAAAAGGCTTTGCCGGCCTTGGAGAGAATGTTTGAGAAAAGGTCTGCAGAATATTAAATTGACAGGCCTGTAAATAGGGGCTGTTATTCCTGAATCCATAAATTTTATGTCAACAAGGAGCGTTATATGAAGAAGCTTGTCCTGCTCAGGCATGGTGAGAGCCAGTGGAACAGGGAGAACCGTTTTACCGGTTGGGTAGACGTTGATCTTTCAGATAAGGGAAGGGAAGAGGCGAAGGCCGCCGGACAGCTTTTGAAAGGCGAAGGGTTCGTCTTTGACGTGGCCTATACCTCAGTGTTGAAACGCGCCATAAGGACGCTCTGGACGGTGCTCGACGGCATGGATCTCATGTGGATTCCGGTGACCAAGAGCTGGAGGCTCAATGAGCGACATTATGGTGCGCTCCAGGGCCTGAACAAGGCTGAAACCGCGCAGCGTCATGGTGACGAGCAGGTGCTGATCTGGAGGAGAAGTTACGACACCCCGCCGCCGCCCCTCGAGGTCAGCGACGAAATGCATCCCGGCAAGGATCCGCGCTATGCCTCTCTTTCCGCAGAGGAGCTGCCCGCGACCGAGTGCCTGAAGGATACCGTCGGAAGGTTCCTGCCCTACTGGCACGAGACCATCGCTCCGATGATCCGCGACGGAAAGCGGGTGATCATCACCGCCCACGGCAACTCGCTCAGGGCTCTGGTGAAGTACCTCGACAATATTTCGGACGAGGATATCGTCGGCCTGAACATTCCTACCGGCATTCCCCTTGTCTATGAGCTCGACGATGATCTCAGGCCGATAAGGAGCTACTACCTCGGAGACCAGGAGGCGATGCAGGCCGCCATCGATGCCGTGGCCAAACAGGGTAAGGCGTAAGGTTGGAAGCGGGTGCCGAACAGGATCGGGTTGATGGATATGAATCGGTAACACCAATGGGCACCTTTGGTTACTGTTTTTGTTGGTGAGATTCGATTTGAGCAGGAGTCGTAGGGGCGGGCCTGTGTGTCCGCCCTTTTACAGATTTTGAGCAGTGGCAGACATTGCCCATCGGATTGAGGAACAGATTCGCAGAGAGACCCAAAGTTTTGATCGGTCAGGATTTTTATCCCGAATACTTTATATTCTGGCCATGGAACGACGGAACGTCCTATTTTTTGAATTTTTCTGAATAGTTGTGCCTGAAAATATGAAAGCAAAGCATGAAGGGGGGCTCTACGATCCACAATTTGAGCATGATGCCTGCGGTGTAGGGTTTGTAGCCAACATCAAGGGTGTCAAGTCCCATCAGATCATACAGCAGGGACTGCAGGTCCTGGTGAACATGACGCACCGCGGTGCCACCGGGTACGAGAAGAATACCGGCGACGGCGCCGGAATCCTGATGCAGATTCCCGACAAGTTCATGCGCAAGGTGTGTGCCGAACGTAATATCGAACTGCCGGCTCCCGGCAGGTATGGCGTAGGCATGATGTTTTTGCCTCCCGACCTCTCCCAGCGCCGTGCCATCGAAGATATCTGCCGCCAGATGGTCCAGGCCGAAGGCCAGAAGTATCTCGGCATGCGCAAGGTACTGACCGACAACTCGACACTCGGCGAAACCGCACGCTCGCAGGAGCCCGTGGTCAAACAGGTTTTCGTAGGTCGAGGCCATGAGGAGATGACGGACGATGAGTTCGAACGCAAGCTCTACATCATTCGCAGGCGCATTTTCAAACGCGTCCGCTATACTTCCGGCCTGCTCGGCAGCAGCTTCTTCTATATATCAAGCTTTTCCGCCCGTACCATCGTGTTCAAGGGGATGCTCAATCCGGAGCAGGTGGAGGAGTTCTATCCCGAACTGAGCGATCCGGACATGGAGAGCGCCATCGCCATGGTGCACTCCCGTTTCAGCACCAACACCTTTCCGAGCTGGGATCGTGCGCACCCTTACCGTTTCCTGAGCCACAACGGCGAGATCAACACGCTGCGCGGCAACGTGAACTGGATGAAGGCGCGTGAAAAGAACATGAAATCGGCTCTGTTCGGCGATTCATTCGAAGAGATCAAACCGATCCTCCTGGTCGACGGCAGCGACTCAGCCACGCTCGACAACGCTTTCGAGCTGCTTGTGCTCACCGGCCGCTCGCTTGCCCATGCGGCCATGATGGTCATTCCCGAACCATGGTCCGGCAACGAATCGATGGACCCCGACAAGAGGGCCTTCTACGAATATCACAGCTGCCTCATGGAACCGTGGGACGGACCGGCTTCGGTCGTCTTCACCGACGGCATCCAGATCGGCGCGATGCTCGACCGTAACGGCCTCCGCCCGTCACGCTACTACATCACCGACGACGATCTTGTGGTCATGGCCTCCGAGGTCGGCGTGCTCGACATCGATCCTGAAAAGATCGTCAAGAAGGATCGCCTCCAGCCCGGACGCATGTTCCTGGTCGACACCAAAGAGGGGCGCATCATCTCCGATGAAGAGATCAAGATGAGCATGGCTGCCGAGAAGCCCTACAAAAAGTGGATCGAGACGAATATCATCGACCTGGCTTCGCTGCCGGATCATGACCAGATGCCGAATCCCGACAGGGACAACTACAGCATCACGGCACGCCAGAAGGCGTTCGGCTATACGCAGGAAGATATCACCATGCAGATCAAGCCGATGGCGTCTAACGGCATCGAACTGATCGGCTCCATGGGCAACGACACGCCGCTTGCCGTGCTGTCGAACCGCCCGAGGCTTCTGTACGACTATTTCAAGCAGCTCTTCGCACAGGTCACCAACCCCCCGATCGATTCGATCAGGGAGGAGATCGTCACCTCCACGACGGTCATGCTCGGTACCGAAGGCAACCTGCTCGAACCTGACGAAATCAACTGCCGTCGAATCAGGATCCCTCACCCGATCCTGACCAACGAGGACCTCGAAAAGATCCGCGGCATCGACAAGCCCGGATTCAGGGCTCTCACCATTCCGATCTTCTACGACGTCGCCAAGGGCGGCAAGGGGATCGAGCTGGTCATGCAGGATCTTTACCGCCAGGCGGAGAAAGCCGTCGCACAGGGCGTGAACATGATCATTCTGTCCGACAAGGGCGAACTCGAGAAATCGCGTGCCCCGATTCCGGCGCTCCTGGCCCTTTCCGGCTTCCACCATTTCCTGATCAGCGCGGGCCTCAGGACCAAGGTCGGCCTGATTATCGAGTCGGGCGAACCCCGCACGGTACACCATTTCGCCATGCTTATCAGCTACGGCGCAGGCGCGATCAACCCATACCTTGCCTTCGAAACCGTCAGCCAGCAGGTGGCCCTGGGCCGTGTGCCGCTGGAGGAGAAAAAGGCGATCAAGAACTATGTCAAGGCTGTCGTCAAAGGCGTGGTCAAGACCATGGCCAAGATGGGTATCTCGACCGTCCAGAGCTATCGCGGCGCACAGATATTTGAAGCCGTAGGCCTCAATACCCAGCTTGTCGACACCTACTTCACCAAGACCCCGACCAGGATCGAAGGCATCGGCCTCGACACCCTCGCCGAAGAGGTGCGCAAACGCCACGAGGCTTCGTTCCCACCCGGCGGCAACAAGGTCAACCGTGGCCTGGAGGCCGGCGGCGACCGCAAGTGGCGCCACGACGGCGAGTACCACCTGTTCAGCCCGGAAGCGATCCACTACCTGCAGCACTCCTGCCGGACGGGCAACTACGACCTGTTCAAAAAATACGAGAATCTTGTCGACGACCAGAGCGAGCACTACTGTACGATCAGGGGCCTGATGGATATCAGGTTCGCCGAGAAACCGGTGCCGATCGAAGAGGTCGAGTCTGTCGAAGAGATCGTCAAACGGTTCAAGACCGGAGCCATGTCCTACGGCTCCATCAGCAAAGAGTCGCATGAGACTCTGGCCATCGCCATGAACCGCCTCGGCGGCAAGAGCAACACCGGCGAGGGCGGCGAAGATCCCGAACGCTTCCAGAAGGACGCCAACGGCGACAGCCGCATGTCGGCCATCAAGCAGGTCGCATCGGGCCGTTTCGGTGTCACCAGCGAGTACCTGACCAACGCACAGGAGATCCAGATCAAGATGGCGCAGGGAGCCAAGCCCGGCGAGGGCGGCCAGCTTCCCGGCACCAAGGTCTATCCGTGGGTCGCCAAGACGCGTCACTCAACTCCCGGCGTCGGCCTGATTTCGCCTCCGCCGCATCACGATATCTATTCCATCGAGGATCTTGCACAGCTGATCTTCGACCTCAAGAACGCCAACCCGTCGGCAAGGATCAACGTCAAGCTGGTCTCGACGGTCGGTGTAGGCACCATCGCCGCAGGTGTGGCCAAGGCCCATGCCGATGTGGTGCTCATCAGCGGCCACGACGGCGGCACCGGCGCTTCACCGATTTCGAGCATCATGCACGCCGGCATGCCATGGGAACTCGGCCTTGCCGAAGCACACCAGACGCTCATGCTCAACAACCTGCGCAGCAGGATCGTCGTTGAGGCAGACGGCCAGCTCAAGACCGCCCGAGACATCGTCATCGCAGCCATGCTCGGTGCTGAAGAGTACGGATTCGCCACGACCGGCCTGGTTGTGATGGGCTGCATCATGATGCGCTGCTGCCAGGACGACTCCTGCCCGGTAGGCATCGCCACGCAGAATCCGGAGCTTCGCAAGAACTTCAAGGGCAAGCCGGAACATGTCGAAAACTTCATGCGGTTCCTGGCCCAGGGGGTCAGGGAGTACATGTCGAGACTGGGCATCCGTTCGATCAACGAACTGGTAGGCCGCACCGACCTGCTCACCATGTCGCGCACCGTCAACCACTGGAAAGCCAAGGGTGTGGATCTCTCCAAGATCCTGCACCAGGTCGAGACCGGTGACAACGATACCCCGTACCGCACCATCGACCAGGAGCACGGCATCGAAGAGAGCCTCGACATGACCACGCTGCTCGCCATCTGCGAGCCCGCGATCAAGCGCGGCGAAAAGGTCACCACGACGCTGCCGATCAAGAACATCAACCGCGTCGCCGGTACCATCATCGGACATATGGTCACGAAAGCCTACGGCAGCAAGGGGCTTCCGGATGACACCATCCACCTCAAATTCCTCGGCTCTGCAGGCCAGAGCCTTGGCGCCTTCATTCCGAACGGCATGACCCTCGAGCTCGAAGGCGATGCCAACGACTATATCGGCAAAGGGCTCTCGGGCGGCAGGATTGTCGTCTATCCGCCGAAAGCGGCCAAATTCGTGCCTGAAGAGAACATCATCGTCGGCAACGTGGCCTTCTACGGCGCGACAACCGGTGAAGCCTTCATCCGCGGCATGGCCGGCGAACGCTTCTGCGTGCGCAACAGCGGCATTACCGCCGTCGTCGAGGGCATAGGCGACCACGGTTGCGAATACATGACCGGCGGCAAGGTGGTCATCCTCGGTAAGACAGGCAGGAACTTCGCGGCAGGCATGTCCGGCGGTTCAGCCTTTATCTACGACATTGACGGAGCGTTTGCCGGCCGTTGCAATCCCGATATGGTCAGTCTCTCGCCTGTCGAGAGCGACGAGGACCTGGCATGGCTCAAGTCCGTTATCGAACGCCATATCGCCGTCACAGGCAGTGCGCTGGCAGCAGGGCTTATCGCTGAGTGGACGAGCGCGTCGCAGCGTTTCGTGAAGGTGCTGCCGATCGACTACAAACGGGCAATGGACGCGATGAGGGAAGTTGAGGCTTTGGGCATGACCGGCGACGAGGCCGTGATGGCCGCCTTCGAGAAGAACTCGCATGACTTGGCCCGTGTATCTGGGAACTAAACCGTCAGGCAAAGCCTGGAAAAGTATTACGACGCTTTATGGGTAAAATAAAAGGATTTATGGAGTACCAGAGAACCCTCCCCGAAGACAGGGAGCCTCTGGAGAGAATCAAGGACTGGCAGGAGTTCCACGAACACATGCCGGAAGAGAAGCTCATTGAGCAGGGTGCGCGCTGCATGGATTGCGGCACGCCTTTCTGCCACTCTGGCATCATGCTCAGTGGCATGACCAGCGGCTGCCCGATACACAACCTCATTCCCGAGTGGAACGACCAGGTGTACCGCGGCTTCTGGCACGACGCCTACGACCGGCTCATGAAGACCAACAACTTCCCGGAATTCACCGGCAGGGTCTGCCCGGCTCCTTGCGAAGGCTCCTGCGTGCTCGGCATCATCCAGCCCCAGGTTACCATCAAGAATATCGAATGCACGATCATCGAGCACGCCTTCGCCGAAGGGTGGGTCGAACCAAAGCATATCGCCGTCAGGACCGGCAAAAAGGTTGCCGTCGTCGGCTCCGGCCCCTCCGGGCTCGCCTGTGCCGACCAGCTCAACAAGGCCGGCCACACGGTCACCGTGTTCGAACGTGACGACCGCATCGGCGGACTGCTCATGTACGGCATTCCCAACATGAAGCTCGACAAGCAGCTGGTGGTCCAGCGCCGTGTCGACATCATGAAGCAGGAGGGTGTGGAGTTCGTGGTCAACGCCGAGGTCGGGGTAAACACCCCTGCCGAAAAGCTGCTGGCCGACTTCGATGCCGTCGTGCTCTGCACCGGCGCCACCAACCCCCGTGACCTCGAAGCTGAAGGCCGTGAGCTCAACGGCGTCTACTACGCCATGGAGTTCCTCCGTTCCAGCACCAAATCGCTTCTCGACGGCACACAGCCGACCCTGTCTGCAAAAGGCAAGGATGTGGTCGTCATCGGCGGCGGCGATACCGGTACCGACTGCGTGGCCACCTCGCTCCGCCAGGGATGCAAGAGCGTCATCCAGCTCGAAATCATGCCGAAACCGCCGGAAGAGCGCCAGGACGACAACCCGTGGCCCGAATGGCCGAAGACCTTCAAGGTCGATTACGGCCAGGAAGAGGCAAACGCCGTGCAGGGTCAGGATCCGCGCCGCTACCTCATGATGACCAAGAAATTCATCGGCGACAACGGACAGCTCTCATCGGTCGAGGTTTCCAGCGTCGAATGGGTGAAGCAGGACGGACGTTTTGTTCCCATGCCGGTGGCCGACAGCGAGGAGATCATCCCCGCGGACCTCGTGCTGCTCGCCATGGGCTTCCTCGGTCCGGAATCGCAGCTCCTTCAGTCGATGAAGGTCGAGCAGGACGCACGCAGCAACATCAAGGCAAACGAGAAAACCTTCAAGACCAGCGTCGACAAGGTGTTCGCAGCAGGCGACGCCCGCCGTGGACAGAGCCTGGTCGTCTGGGCCATCAATGAGGGCCGCGCTGCCGCAAGAGAGTGCGATCGCTTCCTGATGGGTGTTACCAGCCTGCCCTGAACGAATGGGACGGCCGTGGTGTTTGAAAGGGGTCAAGTAGTCGTTTAAACTCGAAGAATCGATATGGAACAGCAACAACTGAGGGAACTGCTCGAAACCCTGCATCATGAGCTTGAACAGGTAGGTACGGTCGATGAAAAGACCGGCCAGATCCTCACGAGCCTCAAGGGTGACATCGCCAAGCTCGTCAACGAGGAGGCCCAGGACCAGGAGGGGCAGGAGAACATCGTAGGCCGCATGAACGAAGCGATCGAACATTTCGAGGAGGAGCATCCCCGCCTGAGCATCACGATCCAGCACGTGCTTGACAGTTTGGCTAAAATGGGATTTTGAGAAGAACGAGGCAGTACACAGATAGATATGATTAAAGACAAAGAGCCCGGAAAAGGCCAGAACAGCGGAAAGAAAGGTTTCGGAGCCGAACCGCCGGTAGTATGCTCATTTTGCGGCAGGACGAGCCAGGAGGTCAACAGCATGGTCGCAGGTCCACGGGCCTTCATTTGCGACCGTTGCATCCTCAGCTCGGTAGAGATCCTGCGCAAGGAGATCAGCGCCATAAGGCACACCGACAAGA
>JAAXXK010000060.1 GCA_013334525.1 Chlorobiaceae bacterium | reverse complement strand
GGAAGTGCCTCCGGGACCCCCGTCCGATCCTCCCGGGCATTCCGACCATGGTAATGGGAATAATGGAAATGACGGAAATCATGGAAACAACGACGGCAAGGGAAACAACGACAGCAAGGGGAACAACAACAACAAAGGAAACAACGACGGCAAAGGAAACAACAACAGCAAGGGAAACAACGACGGCAAAGGAAACAACGACGGCAAAGGAAACAACAACAGCAAGGGAAACAACGGGCACAAGTAAATCCGGTTGACAATCGCTTCGCCTTTATGCAGAGGCTGTCTCATACGTGAGGATGAGGCGGCCTTTTTGCATTATTGAGGAATCGAATAGATTTCCTGCCACAACTCCGGAAATCCCGGGCCGGTTTGGTGACTTTTGAGACCGCCGTCACCAGGGATAGCTGCCATCAGACCTAAAACGGATTCACAACAAAAGCTGCTTTAACATCCACTCCAACACCCCCCAATTTTATTCAGCTCCTTTCAAAACCTCCTTATCAAGCGCCCATTACCGGGCTTCGGCCTGGTCGCGACCAAATCGATCATTCCCGGGCAAACAAACCTTGATCTCTTTAAAGCAGGTTCTAATTGCTTATATTGTCCCCCAATCAACAAGCAATTTTATGGCAATTTTGTAACGTCTTACTCAGAGACGCCTATAAAATAAGGCATTCATGAAAAAACGACTTTTTACCCCGGGTCCGACCCCTGTACCGGAAAATGTCATGCTTCGCATGGCTGCACCGATTATCCATCACAGGAATCCCGAATTCATGGAGATACTCCAGAGGGTTCACGACGACCTGAAGTATCTGTTCAAAACCACCCAACCGGTCGTAGTCATGACCTGCTCCGGCACGGGAGGCATGGAATCTGCCATATCAAGCCTGTTCAGGGCCGGCGACAAAGTCATCACGGTAAACGGCGGCAAATTCGGCGAGCGATGGGGAGAACTTGTTCGAATATTTGGAGGCAATTGCGTTGAGGAGAAAGTCGAGTGGGGAAAGGCCATCCAGCCTGAACGCCTTGCCGAACTGCTCCGGCAGCACCCTGATGCCGTTGGGGTATGCATCACCCACTCTGAAACTTCGACAGGTACCGCTTCCGACGTCAAAGCCCTCTGCGCTGCCATTCGCGAACAGTCAGATGCCCTGATTCTCGTTGACGGCATCACAGCTATCGGGGCGCATGAATTCCACTTTGACGACTGGGGGGCTGACATCTGCATTACAGGCTCCCAGAAAGGCCTCATGATGCCTCCCGGCCTGGCACTCATTGCCGTTTCCGAACGCGCACAGGATATCATCAACAGCCTCAAGGGACAGCCGCAGTGCTACCTCAGCCTGAAAAAAGCCCTCCTGGCCCATGAGGGAAATGACACGCCGTTCACGCCTGCCGTAACACTCATCATCGGCCTGGACGAAGCCCTGCAGATGCTCAGGAGTGAAGGTATCGAGAATGTCTGGAGCCGTCACGAACGACTCGCAGGAGCCTGCAAGCAGGGGTGCGAAGCCCTTGGCATGAAGCTCTTCAGCAGTTCACCCTCCTTTGCCGTGACTCCGGTCTGGCTCCCTGAAGGTGTGGACTGGAAAGAGTTCAACAAGACCCTCAAAATCAACAACGGCATTACCGTAGCTGCCGGCCAGGATGACTTTGCTGGAAGGATCTTCCGCATTTCACATCTCGGCTATTACGATGAACTCGATATGCTCTCGGTCATCGGCGGACTCGAACGGACACTCAAAACGATGAACGTCCCGTTCGAAATCGGTGCCGGTGTCAGCGCTGTTCAGCGAGCGCTCCTCCAGGAGTGATGCCCGCTCTTTCAATGCCGCGCTGAAGGGCGTATATTGCAAAAAAAGCCGCCATGGACAGACTTTTACCGTTACTGATCGCGCTCTTCTCCATCAGTGCGGTCCAGTCAAACCTTGAGCAGTACCAGCTGTTCGGTACGGCCGGAAGGTATGGTAAAAACGGCGACCATAACGGAGCCATAAGCCTTTACCGGAGTTTGCTCGACCGCTACCCGGCAGGCATCCTTCGTTGTGAAGCCTCCTTCAACCTGGCCGATGCCGAGTATCAACTGAAGCATTACCGGCGTGCTGCAGACCTGTTCGAAAGCCTGCCGTCCGGCAACTCCGACCTCAGTCGGCATTCGGGATACAACCGGGGCAACTCCCTGGCGATGGCGGCTTTTGAAAACCGCAAAGCTCACGATTACAAGGAGTTGCTCGGTCGATCGCTTGCCTGCTATCGTCGGTCGCTTCTTGACAATCCCCGAAATACCGATGCAAGGATCAATTACGAAATCGTCCTGCGGGCTATGCGAAGCCTCTCACCACCGCCGCCATCCCCACCTCCGCAAGGTGGACGCAGCGAAAAAAACGCCGGCCAGTCGCAACCCGGCCTCAGCTCCGACGTATCGAACCTGATCCTCAACAACGCCAGGCAGGAGGAGTCCCGCCAGATGCACAAATATTTCAAACCCGTGCAGCCCAGGAAATCGGGCGAAGATAAGCCGGACTGGTAAGGCCATGGCAATGACAAAACAGGTCGCCCTGGTATTCCTGCCCTCCGAAAGCGGCGTCGACGGCGCCCGTTCGCTCTATGGAGACAACCCTGTTTCCGGTCCGGCGCAATGGATCAACGACGGCGTAAGAAGCCTCATCAAGAGAACACAGTTCGCCATTCCACCGCTTTCGCTGATGATCCTCGCATCAATCGAGGTGTCCGGCGTGGAACAGACCATTTGCGACCTCCGGTTCGAAGAATTCCCGACTGGCAGGAGATGGGACCTGGTTGGCATCAGCGTCCAGACCGGCATGGCGACCAAAGCGTTCGAACTTGCCGACCGGTTGCGTTCACTAGGCATTACTGTCGTGCTTGGCGGACCTCACGTCACCATGTTCCCTGATTCATGCCGCATACATGCGGACTGTCTCGTACACGGCGAAGCCGACGACCTCTGGTCCGAGGTGCTGACGGACCTTGCTGCAGGATCGCTCAGGCCCGAATACCTTACGGACACGCTTCCCGACCTGCAACTTCACCGCCCTGTCAGCAAAGCCTCCCTGCGCATAAACCGGTACTTCACCACAAACCTGATCCAGACAAGCCGCGGGTGTCCTTACCAGTGCGACTTCTGCAACGTGCACGTGCTGAACGGACGGGTGCTCCGCCAGCGAAAGATCAACGACATCGTCGACGAAATCCGGCGTTTCAGGCATGATGACCGGAGGATTTTCTTTTTTGTTGACGACTCCATCAACGCCGATCCGGCATTCGCGCTTGAACTTTTCCGTCAATTGACGCCGCTCGGCATCCGCTGGTTCGGCCAGGCCACCACCGCCCTTGGCCAGCAGCCGCAGCTGCTTGAAGCCTTTGCGCTGTCGGGATGCCAGGCACTGCTTGTGGGTATCGAAAGCATCGAAACCTCCAGCCGGAAGGCACATCGCAAAATACAGAACGGCGCCGAAGAGCTTGCCGGGAACATCAAGGCGATAAGAAACAGCGGCATAAGCCTATACGGAAGCTTTATCTATGGGCTTGATGGCGATACGCTCCAGACTCCGGCGGCCATTCTCGACTTCATCGCCGACACCCGACTCGACGTACCGGGCATCAATACCCTCAGGCCTATTCCCGGCACAAGAGTATTCGACCGGCTCAGGCAGGAGGGGCGCCTCCTCTTCGATCCTTCAGACATAACAGCGTTCCGCTACACTTTCGGCCAGGAGATGCTCTACCGCCCAAAAAACATCTCCCTGCCTGATTTCATTGAAAGCTACTCTGATCTTACCCGAAAGGTGTTCAACATCGGCAACTCGGTACGGCGGGGCATGTCGGCTCCGAGCATCCGGGCGGCGGTTCTTTTCTTCAACCTTTTTTACACCCATCTTTACAGCCTGTCAAGAAATGACCTTCATCGTCAGCTTGAATCGATAGGACGAGCCTGAAAGCATTTTGAGAGGTGGTGAATTATGATTAAAATGAAGTTTGATTTATTTTTATAAAAAAATTGATACCAACGACAACACATACAACCCAAGGAGATTGCCATGAAACGTTTTTTACCACTGCTCACTCTCGGACTCGTTTTCCTCGGAGGCTGCGGCCTGGAAAAACCCCCGGCCAAGTTAGCCGAAGAGATCGCCAAAGCAGATAAGCCGAAAACAGAAGCCGCGGCGCCGGCTCCAGCAGCAGCTCCAGCCCCGGCAGCAGCCCCGACCGATCCGATACTGGCAGCAGGAAAAACCGTCTATGACGGCGGCTGCAACGCCTGCCATGACGCCGGAATGATGAATGCCCCGAAGCCTGGCGACAAGGTCACATGGGCTCCCCGTATCGCCAAGGGAGAGGAAACCCTGGTCAAGAACTCGATCAACGGCATCCTCGGAATGCCTGCAAAAGGTGGTAACGCAGCACTGACCGATGAGCAGATCACCAATGCCGTCAAGTACCTGATCAGCATCTCGAAATAAGCGATTTACCATTTCTTTCGTCGATCATGAGGCCGCTTAAACGGCCTCTGGTCGTTTTGTGCCCTGGGGATATAAAACGGAAAAGGACATAAAGGGTTCAAGAGGCATGGATGATGCCGCTGCTCCTGTTCATCCCATGGAACGATAAACTTCCGACTTGCCGTGTGGCTGTATCATGTCACACATCATTGCCGGCGACCAACATCTGAAATAATTTGGATGACAGCGGCCAAAATGGTAACATTTTTACTTTCCGGATCAGGAAAATCATCACAGCACAAACACCACACAACATCACAACCATCTACGGAGAATACCAATGTCCCGTTTCGTTTCAACCGCGCTGATTGGCGCCGCCATGCTCGTTTCCGGCAACGCATTCGCAGCCACGTATAACGCAGCTGCCGGCAAAGCCACTTATGAAGCAAGCTGTGCATCATGTCACAAGGCAGGCCTCATGGGTGCTCCGAAAACCGGCGACAAAGCCGCATGGGCACCTCGCATCGCAACCGGCATGGATAAAATGGTCAACAACTCCATCAAAGGCTTCAAAGGCGCAAAAGGCATGATGATGCCGAAAGGCGGCAACCCGAAACTGACCGATGCACAGGTCGGCAACGCAGTCGCATACATGGTCGGCCAGAGCAAGTAAGCTTTTCGATCTATAGCAAAAAAACGGGAGCGAACCTCCCGTTTTTTGTTCCCACCGATACCCGCAAGGCATAAAGAAAGCCACCGGCAACCCATCTCGCGATAATTTCTTATCTTAAAATTCAGATAATGACTCTCTGACGACGACACGAATACGATGACGATGGAAACGGAATATCTTGGCTATGCCGCAGGAATACTGACAACTTTTGCGTTTCTGCCTCAGGCATACCGGATGATCCGCACCCGTCAGACCCGTGACATCAGCCTGACGTGGGTTGGCACGATGAACGCAGGCGTATTTCTCTGGCTCTGCTACGGCATCCTGAAACAGAGCATGTCGATGATTGCCGCCAATGGAGTAACGCTTCTCCTGCTGCTCATCATACTCGTCGTCAAAGTCAGGTATCGCAACCATACTGACGCAGGAATGCATCCAGAAAACAAAACCCCGAAACAGAAATAAACCATACCATGACACGACGCTCCATAGGCTTCATAGGCACAGGCAGAATCGCACAGGCACTGATCTCCGGACTCGTCCGGGATCCTGAAAGCATCATTTACGGCTACGACAAGGATCCTGAGGCGCTGCAGAGAGTCTCCGACCTGTATGGCGTAAGGATCGCGGCTTCAATTCCCGACCTCGCCCGTGACGCTTCGATAGTCGTCATCTCGGTAAAGCCCTACCAGGTGGCAGAAGTACTTGCCGAACTCAAGCCGGCGCTCGGTGCGGGCCATCTTCTGGTCAGCGTTGCCGCCGGCATATCGACCGGGTTCATCTCGGCCAACGCCCACGAAGGCGCAAGGGTCATCAGGGTGATGCCCAACACCCCGGCATTCGTCGGCCAGGGCATGACCGCCCTGTGCAAAGGCAGCCATGCTACCGGGGATGATCTCACTCTGGCAGAGGGAATTTTCAGCGCCATCGGCAGGACGGCTATCGTCGAAGAGAGCGGAATGGATGGGGCGACCGCGGTTTCCGGAAGCGGTCCTGCATACATGTTCCGGATCATCGACTCAATCGCCGAGGGTGGCGCGGCCTGCGGCCTTGACCGCCAGACCGCCCAGCTTCTTGCCGCCCAGACCATGCTCGGGGCAGCCTCCATGGTGCTTTCAGGCAGGAAAAGCCCGGAGGAG
The DNA here is from genome assembly GCA_013334525.1 of Chlorobiaceae bacterium. Classification (GTDB taxonomy): domain Bacteria; phylum Bacteroidota; class Chlorobiia; order Chlorobiales; family Chlorobiaceae; genus Chlorobaculum. Next base: position 4,130 of record JAAXXK010000060.1, on the reverse strand, counting down.
CTGGTTCGCGAAGTTACCACCCCCGGCGGGACGACCGAAGCCGGACTGAAGGAGATGGACCGGCACGAGCTTCGCGCAGCCCTGATCGACACGGTAAAAGCTGCCGCAGCCCGATCACGTGAACTCATGAAATAGTCTCCGATGTTCAAAAGGGTCCATTACTGGTTCGTGCTGCTGTTGCTGGTTTTACCGGCATCGACCACGCAGGCGAAAAGCTCCGCCGCAACGCCCGGCGCCCCGCTTTTCATCGAAGCGTCGCTCGAAAACAGAACGCCCTGGGTCGGCCAGGAGGTGCTGTTGACCTACACGCTCTTCTTCAGTGATGTAGCCCCGAGAATCGAAGACAAAACAAAGCCTGAACACCCTGGGCTATGGGTGCAGGAAGTGAGCCCTGAAAACTATATCAGCAGTACGCCCACAACCGTCAACGGGGCCATATTGAGGAAAGCGGTCATCAAGCAGCTCAGGCTTGTGGCCATGCAGGGCGGAAAACTCTCGGTCACCAATTACCGGCTTGGATGCTTTCTCCCCAAAGAGAGCCAACTCACCCTCGACAGCCGAAACGATATTGAAACCATTCTGACCGCCCCCGCTGCCATCATTGACGCCAGGCCTCTTCCCAAACCTGCCCCGGAAGGCTTCAGCAGTGCCGTAGGCAGCTTTTCCGTCTCGGTTTCCCCCGAAAACAACCAGGTTTACATAGGGGAGCCATTGACGCTCCTGGTAACGCTCAGCGGCAAAGGCAACCTCAGCACATTACCTCCCGTATCGCTCAACCTGCCCGAAGGCTTAAGAAAGGAGGAGTCAAGCCTCCCCGCTGCCGGCAAGAACAATGCCGAACAAAAGGAAGAGTCCTTTTCGACCCGCATTACCCTGATGCCTGAAAAGATCGGAACCTTTCGTTTCACGCCGGTTCGGCTAACTGTCTTCAATCCATTGAAAGGCCGCTACGAAACAATAGCATCGAAAGAGATCTCCGTCACGGTCAATGCCGGCAAAAGCCCGGCAAAGCAACAGAGTGTGGCCTCTCCGGAAAAACCATCCGCCCGGATTCAATTACCAGCATCATTGATCATGCTGGTCATGTCAGCCGCCGTCTTTGCGCTTATCATCGGCCTGTACCTCTTGAACAGGAAAAAGAAAACACCCGATCCCGTTCAGGCCTTTGAAAAGGAAGCACTATCCCCACCTCCCCTTTCCGGCCCATACCCTGCTGAAACGCTGCGCGACCAGCTCTATAACGGGATGAAAAAGGTCGGGATACTGAATCCGGCAGGCCTGACCTCCCGGGAACTCAGGAAAAAGCTTGGGGAGCGCAAGATAAATGAAAAAACGGCAGGAGCCCTTCTGGAGCTGCTTTCAATAATCGACCACGCTATTTATGCACCAGGGGATACCTCCAACGAAAAGCTCGACACACTGAACAGAAGCACCTCAAAGGTCCTCGCCGACCTTTCCCGCCACTGAAGCGCCGCCCGCCAGAACTCCATCAAATCCCAGACAGCTCCGGCAGGGTAAGGGCGATTTCGGGATGATCGGTAATGATTCCATCGGCGCCCAGCTGCTTCATCCTCACCATATCCTCCGTGCGGTTCACTGTCCAGACGACAACCCTGGTTCCGCACCCGTGAAGCCTTGAAATCAGTGCCTCGTCGACAAGGTCGAGGCGAGGGTTCACATACCCGGGAACGAACCCCGGCCTTGCCGGAAACGAATCAAGAACGGAGGGCTCCTCAACGAGCAACCCGTAGCACAGCCCCGGCATGATCGATCTGGCCGCAGTCAGTATCCGGTCGTCGAACGACTGCAGCCGGACTCGCGGTTCGATACCGGACGCGACGATATCGCCGATGACGAGCGAGGCATACTCATCCGGAGAGGGATGGGCCTGGCCGTCCCGTTCGGGCCATGACTTCACTTCGAGGTTGTAGACCATTTCAGCTGGCCGCCCGATACGGCAAAGATGCTCCTCAACCGTCCGGAATACATCGGGAAGCATCGGGCGAAAAGCCCTGACCCTTGCCTGAAGTGGAAATTCAGGGGAAACCGTACCGCAATCGAGGCCTGCTATCTCGTCATAATGAATGGAATAGAGATAGCGACGGGACGAATCGCCGGCAGGAGGTGGTGAGCTCACCCATGGATCGTGGGAAACGATGACGCGGCGGTCTTTCGATACGACAAGGTCGAGTTCGATGACACGGCAGCCGAGATCTGCCGCCTTGCAGAATGCCTGAAGGGTATTTTCGGGATAAAAGGCCCTGGCACCCCGATGAGCCTGAATTTCAAACCCCATTACTACCATAAGGTAAGATGCACTGAAGCTGAATCCGAAGCAGAAAAATCGATTTCGAATCCCGGGATTAAACCCGGCCCATCATAAAGGGCGAACGTTCGGCCCTGAAGCTCTCGCGCTGCGCAGTCAATTGCAGGGGAAAAATCAGCCAACCGAAAATAACAGACGCTCGAAAAGAAGGGACCGCAAGTCAACCAGGGGCGCTATCGAACGATGGCGCGCTTCAGGAGGCCTTGTTACCGTTGATTTGCCTTGAAGGCTTCGGCGCTGGTGATTTCTTGCTTCTTTTTTTCTGAAATTTTTTGCCTGAAGGTTTAGAACCGTTGGCAGCGACAGTACCGCTTGTACCGTAAAGTCCGGTTGAGCCGGGGGGGCCGTTTTTGCGTGCTCTGTTGAATTTGTTCTTACGATACTTGATTTCGAGATCGGCGTAAGGACTTGGAGGCTCTGGCGAGGTGTTGAAATTATTGAAATTCGGCTCGTCGAGAACCTCGTCAACATCATCCGGGACCACGTCGGGATGAATCTTGTTATGCAACTTGGTCTATCGTTTAGTTCACAAAACCGAAAGCTGAACTCCGCTATGAAGTGCTTTCGGAAAGGGGTTAGTAATTTAAGATTTTGATCATAAAAAACAACATTATGTTTTATTGTGCCTCGAATCGTTTGCCTGCTAAGAATTTAGCGCCTTTATGGGCAGGCAGGTTTTCCATTGATTGTTGTCGAGTCAATTAGTAAATTTCATTTCTATACTGATAAACCCTAACCTGGAGATCACCATGGACATCCGCCGCCTGACCCTTGCATTCGTCATGCCTCCTGCCGCCGTCATGAACAAAGAAGCCGGCACGATCATGCTCACCGGCCTGCTCACCCTGCTCGGATGGGTGCCTGGAGTCGTCGCCGCACTGGTCATGATCAACCAGGAACAGAAAGCGAAACAGGCCGGGGCATAGGATCACCCCCCCCTCCCTGCCGCCTGGCACCAATCCGGCAGCACCGAATATTCCCACTTACCTCCCTGTCCCGTCCCCAGTGCATGAAACTGGAAACGGGGCAGGGCCTATAGTCCTATTGGCGCGACAGAATCCAGCTTTTTCGAACAAGGAAGCTTCGGGCCGCTTTCCGGCCACATCAAACCAGACATGCCCCCACAAAACTACAAGCGGACAATAGGCATCGATTTCGGCACCAAACGCATCGGGTTGGCCAAAAGCGATCCCCTCGGCATGTTCGCCCAACCGGTCGGGACATTCGACATGAAGGGGCTGGTCGAAAGCATCGAAAAAATCAGGGTGCAGGACGGCATCGCCAAGATCATCGTCGGATACCCCTTGAACGAGCAGGGGGGCGGCAACCGCATGACCTCGGTAATCGACCGGTTTATTGAGGAGCTCAGCCCTGCATTTCCCGGCATTCCGATCGAAACGATCGATGAACATCGCTCTTCAAAAGACGCCATGCAGATACTCGTCGGATCGGGAACTGGCCGGAAAAAACGCAACGAAAAGGGTCGGCTCGATACGGCCGCCGCCTGCATCATCCTGCAAAGCTACCTGGACTCCCGCCGATAAACGGGGGGCTGGCGCCCGGGGGCATTTTGCGCTTAGCTTTTCGTAAGGGCTTCTGTATCTTTATGCTAATTGTATTCCCTAACGCATAACAGACCTCTACCTTCCATGACCAATTCGGAAACCCTCGCAATGTTCAAGTCGAGCGGCGCCCTGCTTGACGGCCATTTCAGGCTAACGTCAGGCCGTCACAGCAACTCCTATTTCCAGTGCGCCAAGGTGCTGCAGCATCCTGAATATCTTTCGGCGATCTGCGGTGAAAT
>JAAXXK010000077.1 GCA_013334525.1 Chlorobiaceae bacterium | reverse complement strand
GACAGCTTGGCTTAACAACCAATGCGATAGCCTATATAATGAAGAACGATAAGTGATCGTGCTCTTGATACTTTTGCGCTTACTGTACAACGTGCCCTAGTTGGAGAGCCATGCTGGTTAAGCTTGCTAAATATCTTTCGTTGATAACGATCGCCGCGTTGACGGCAATATTGCTGGTTGTTGTCTTTACGAATGGTCAGGTGATTGGTCGGAGCGCCGGTTTCGGTTGGCTGGTCGAACTCATGTACGTGGCCCTGATAAGCTCCAGCCTGCTGATTGGTTATGTACACTGGCAAAAGAAGCAAAAAGTCTGGGCGGCTCTCTTCTGGGCAAATTTTTTCATTGTTTTAATCCCGACAATATTAAGCGCCGGCGGACTCATAAAGGTGCCTTCGGCACTCCTGGTATTTCTTGACCTGTATTGGATTAGTCAGTATGTGGTTTACGCGGTAAGCCGCTCTGGTTTGAATATTTTTCGTGAGCGTTAGCATCGTCTAGCTGCCGGAATTCATCTGCGGACGGTTATGCTTGGTGTTGGCTCAATCCCGGAAATTCCCCCTATGCTGATATGGCACCCCTATTGGGAATATCGGCGTCGGTGGTCAGCAACATTGTACACGTTGCTGGTGTTCGGTATGGTCATGAATTCAGGAACATTTCCCCCCAAAAAACCCGGCGATCGCTGGGTTTTCATATTTGGTGTGACGCATGATTTGTTTGCAAAATCGAAACAGGAACGAGTCGTATGTTTACATCGGGTGTTCAGGAAAATCCAATTATAACACGACTCGCCATGACACAGAGATGCTACTACATTGCCGATACGATCAATGGTGCGTTTGAAGGCCCTTTGACAAAAGCCGAAGCAGATGAGCGCTTGCGGTTCTGGATCGATGACAAAATTGAATCAGTAAAAGGCCAACTTGGTGAAAACGGACTGACCGTCGATGAGATCGAGGATAAGGTAAAACAGTTCTACAGTATTGTCAGAAAAGCGGGGAAGTATGAGGAGGTTGCAATTCCCGGAGAAGAGTGGCAAAGAATCAACTCTGGTTCTATCGAATGGTACCTGAATCTATGGGCGTGGCTGTTGACGCATGATTTCAACCCGCTTGCAGAAAGTGAAATATCTGATTACGGCTTGACATCTCTTGGGGAAACCATTAACGGGGAGATGTATTTCGAAGACATTGAAAGTGGTGCAATCTATTCCGGAAAACTGGGCGATGTAGCTGGAGCTGATGGTTCAATGCTCTACATGTTTAAACCTTATAAGATGTCAAATGAAATTCAAAGCTCTGAAATACGGTGAGTTTTTCCAGGGGCAAATAAGTGTTTATGCAAACAAGCGACCGTTATCCATAAAATTCCTGGAGTGTGTTGAAAAGAATAAACAGGAATGGCGTGTCGAGTTGGAACCAAAGAATGGCCTGAATCCAGGAATGGTTATTGCGATTGAAAAAGATGTCTTGTGTGAAATTATCTCCAGGAAGGGCAATTTTCGATATGTGCGCCTTCTGAATCCCGACATCGATCTTGATAGTGTTTTGAAAGGGATACACCTGAAATCATGATGTGTATGCAGGGGAGGCATGACGTTCCGGGAGGATGGGAGATCTTGTCGTGAATAATCAATTATGATGGCTATACCCGAGGCATGGTACGCAGAAGGTTTTCTGTTGTTACCTTGTCATCTTGACAGGTATAATCCATTGGATTAATCATTTCATGAATCATTGCCTCCGTCGAACTTCCAGAATTTATCCGGGGTAGATTATGGGAGGCGTCAGATGAACCACAGGGGGAGTTGTGGCTGATTGTTTTGAACCGGTTGCTCGTGCCGATGCGCGGGTCCTCGTGCTTGGCAGCGTGCCGGGGGAGGAATCCATAAGGCAGCAGCGTTACTACGGGCATGGTCGCAACGCTTTCTGGCCTTTGATGGAGAGGTTGCTCGGCGACGGCTCGTCGCTCGACTATCCTGCCCGGCTTGCACTCCTGATGGATTCGGGTATCGCTTTGTGGGACGTGCTCGCCTCGGCGACACGGACGGGCAGCCTTGACTCCGCTATCGTTGCCGGTTCGGAGGTTCCGAACGACATAGTCGGGTTCCTCGACTCGCATCCCAAAATCACCCATATCTTCTTCAACGGCGCGAAGGCGGAGGAGTCGTTCAAACGGCATAACGGCAAGCGCATTACTGACGGGCGGGTCCAGCTTGTCCGGTTGCCTTCAACCAGCCCGGCCAATGCGGCTATTAACTTCGATGCGAAGCTGCAAGCCTGGATTGTTGTCGTGGATACTGCAAGGGTGGTCGGTGCTGTGTGACCCTCAATGCGCTCAGTATCAGGTCGGAATGGAAGACGCCGGTTCGAGCCCGATTCGGGGCATTGCGTATTTTCCATTCCTGCGGATGGCAAAAACTGTTACCTTGATCGTCAATCGAAGAGTAACCGTTTACCACGCAACCCAACGCAACCCAATGAAACGTCACGTCATCAGTCTGCTCCTGTCGATGCTGATGCTTGCTCCCCTGAATGCGCAGTGCGGTCAGACGCCTGATAACAGTGCGCCAAAGGAGTCGGGATGGCGACTTTTTGTGACACAAAGCGTAGGTTATGGGGAGTGCGTCGTCGGCCTGATGTATCAAGGCGGGAAAGGGGTGAAGCAGGACTATGCCCAGGCGCTCAAATGGTTCCGGTTGTCTTCGGCCCGGGGCAATCCGTGGGCTCAATACTTTATCGCTCTGATGTATGACAATGGAAGAGGCGTGCCGAAGAGCAGGGCAAAAGCGAAGGCGTGGTATAAGAAATCTGCCGATAATGGCTTGAGTGAAGGGAAAGAGGCATACGAAAGGGTAAGCAG
>JAAXXK010000014.1:33642-53483 GCA_013334525.1 Chlorobiaceae bacterium | reverse complement strand
CTGAGCGGCTTCATCTCCGAAGCGCTCGTTTTTGTCGGAGCATTCTCGTCCGTGACCACCAGGCCTATAGCCATTGTTTCGGTGCTCGGTATCGTGTTCGGAGCGGCCTACCTGCTCTGGTCGCTGCAGAGGGTATTCCTCGGCAAGCGCAAACCTGACGCAGCCTATGATCTTGAGGTTGGTGCAGACGGACATGAGCACATCCATTTCCATGACTGGAAAGGAAAGCTGGATCTTGATGCAAGGGAGCTGACCATGCTTGTGCCGCTTGTCATTATCGTTATTGCGCTCGGAATCTACCCGATGCCTGTTATGGGTATGCTGACCACGAGCATCAACAAGCTTGTAGAGGTTCTTGCACCCGTTGCCATGTCGGCAGTGAAATGATCCGGTATTTCTGTGTAAAAGAATAAACGTTGGAGAAATATGTTCGAAATGCCATCAGGCGCTGAAATACAGAGCATCATCTCGAGCCTCAGGGCAGGTGCCGGATATTTTATCCCTGAAATCTATCTATCAGCCCTTTTCATGGTGCTGATCCTTCTTGACCTCGTGCTCGGTAACAGGAAGAAAAACGGTATACTCGCTTCGACGACGGTCGCCGGCCTCCTCGGGGCTCTCTACTTCGTCTATCAGCAGCATGGACTGCCGGATGCCGAGATCTTTTTCGGTATGTACTCGCTTGATCGGTTCGGTATCTTTTTCAAATACTTCTTTGTGCTTTCCGGTGTGCTTGCCGTTGTGATATCGAATGACGATGAGCAGCTCAATCGCCAGGATTCGGGCATCGGCGAGTATTATGCGCTGATTGTAGGCATGGTCATCGGCATGATCATGATGGCCTCTTCGACCGACCTGCTGATGATGTTCCTCTCCATGGAACTTGTTGCGCTGTCAGCCTATGTCCTGGCCGGGTACATGAAACGCGAACCTCGTTCATCTGAAGCTGCGCTTAAATACCTGATCTACGGTGCGGTCTCTTCGGGTATGCTTCTTTACGGATTTTCCCTGATTTATGGAATGACGGCCCAGACCAACATCACCAAAATCAGCATGGAACTCTCTTCTCACGGCTACGATCCGCTGGTCATGATACTTGCTACACTTCTTGTGCTTGCAGGATTTGGCTACAAGATGGGTGCCGTGCCGTTCCACTTCTGGAGCCCCGATGTTTACGAAGGCGCACCGACTCCGGTCACCGCCTACCTCTCCGTGGCCTCAAAGGCTGCCGGTTTCGCAATGCTCATGAGATTCTTCTATGTTGCCGTGCCTCATGGCAAGGAAGGCCTGGAAGATATGCTCAACATCGACTGGCTCGCGTTGCTGATGATTATTTCCGCAGCATCGATGATCTACGGAAACGTTGTGGCCATCTGGCAGAAAAACGTCAAGCGTCTTCTTGCCTATTCGTCGATCGCCCATGCCGGTTACCTGCTGCTCGGTGTCATCACCATGGACAAGCTCGGTACCCAGGCGACCCTCATATACCTCTCCGCATACCTGCTCATGAACTACGGCGCGTTCTATATCGTCGTACTCATTTCGAACAAGACCGGCAGCGAGAACCTCGATGACTATAAAGGCCTTGGCAGGAGAATGCCGCTGGCCGGCGCAGCCCTGACCGTGTTTCTCATTTCGCTCGTAGGACTTCCGCCGACCTTTGGGTTCATCGGCAAACTCATGATCTTTACTGCACTGATCGGCAAGGGTGATCTTTACATGTGGCTTGCGCTTGTCGGCATCATGACCAGCGTAATTTCACTGTTCTACTACATGCTGATTCCGCTCAACATGTACCTCAGGGATTCCGATGCCAGCGATCAGCTGGATCTCAAGCTTGGGGTAGGACAACAGGCCGTCGTCACTTTGCTCATGGTAGCTACGCTCTACCTCGGATTATTTTTCCAGCCCATAGCTGAATTTGCCAAATACTCGGCATCAATGTTTGGCGCTGTCCTGAATTAGTAAGGCACGATGTTATAGAAACAATAAGAAAACCGGCATAAAGTATTCGAAACGCCGGTTTTTTTATTGTAAAAGAAATTATAACTGGTAAATAATCGATCATATATCTATTTTATAAATAACGATTGTTACTTATATTTACCGATATAACACGTTTTTCGGTCTTCGACTCTTTCCGATCTTCGACGCATCCCTGTAATCGAGGAGCAGTTTAACAAGAATGATTTTTGTTGAATCTGTACCCATATCTTAGGAGGTGTTAATGCCCACCACACAAACGTTCGCAGAGGTTTTCGAATCCCGTGGCATTTCGCGAAGGGATTTCCTCAAGTTCTGCAGTTTTACCTCAGTCTCTCTCGGCCTGGCGCCATCGATGCTGCCCAAGGTCGTTGAAGCGATGGAGAAAAAACCCCGCCTGCCGGTTATCTGGTTGCACGGTCTTGAGTGCACCTGCTGTACCGAGTCCTTCATCCGCTCATCGCATCCGATGACGGCTGATCTTGTGCTGAACATGATCTCGCTCGATTACGACGAGACGCTTAATGCAGCGGCAGGTCATCAGCTTGAAGAGATACGAAAGAAGATCATGAAGGATTATAACGGCAAATACATTCTTGCCGTCGAGGGCAATATCCCTACAAAGGATAATGGTGTTTACTGCATGATCGGAGGAGAATCTTTCCTGAATATTGTCAAGGAGACGGCTGCCGGTGCAGCAGCGGTTATCGCCTGGGGTGCATGTGCCTCGTTCGGTTGCGTCCAGAACGCACATCCGAATCCTACCGGCGCTGTACCGGTTTCTGAGATCATCAAGGACAAGCCCATCGTCAAGGTGCCTGGCTGCCCTCCGATCGCAGAGGTTATGACCGGCGTGATCACCCACTTCCACACCTTCGGGACACTTCCGGAACTTGACAGGCTTGGACGCCCGAAAGCCTTTTACGGCACAAGGATCCATGACAAATGCTATCGTCGTGCGTTCTACGATGCAGGCATGTTCGTGCACGCCTTTGACGAGGAATCCACCCGCAAGGGCTGGTGCCTCTACAAGATGGGTTGTAAAGGCCCGACGACCTACAACTCCTGCTCGAAAATCCAGTGGAATGCAGGTACCAGCTTCCCGATCGGCTCCGGTCATCCGTGTATCGGCTGTTCGGAACCGGGCTTCTGGGATAAAGGTCCATTCTACACACGACTCGCCGAGGTATCATTCCTCGGAACCGATACAACGGCTGACAAAATCGGCGTGGTGGCAGTCGGTGCCGCTGCAGCTGGTGCGGCAGCCCATGCGGCGGTTACCGCTGTGAAGAAGCAGAAAGCCGGTAATGACGAAAAGAAATAAACGGAGCATAAGGCATGGCCAAAAAAATAGTTGTCGACCCGATTCCCCGTATCGAGGGACATTTGAGAATAGAGGCGAAGGTTAATGATGCAAACGTAATCGAGGATGCCTACAGTACAGGCACCATGTGGCGCGGCATTGAGGTGATCCTGAAGGATCGCGATCCCCGTGACGCATGGGCGTTCGCAGAGCGTATCTGCGGCGTCTGCACTACCGTGCATGCGCTTGCGTCAGTACGTTGCGTCGAAGATGCCCTCGGCATCCAGATACCTACCAACGCAAGGATCATCCGGAACCTGATGGAGGCAACCCAGACCACGCAGGACCATCTTGTGCATTTCTATCATCTTCATGCCCTTGACTGGGTTGACGTGGTAAGCGCACTCAAGGCCGATCCAAAGCAGGCGTCTGAAATCGCCCAGAGCATTTCGCCCTGGCCTAAATCTTCTGTCGGTTACTTCAAGGACCTGCAGGCTCGTCTCGTGTCGTTCGTCGAGAGCGGCCAGCTCGGTATTTTTGCGAACGGTTACTGGGGTCATCCGGCCTACAAACTGCCGCCCGAGGTCAACCTTATCGCCGTTGCCCATTACCTTGAGGCTCTTGATTTCCAGAAAGAGATCGTCAAGATCCAGACCATATTCGGTGGCAAGAACCCGCATCCGAACTATCTGGTAGGTGGAATGGCATGCGCTATCGATATCAACAGCGACACGGCCATCAATATCGAACGCCTCAACATGGTCAAGCAGATCATTGACCAGACGCAGACATTTATCGACCAGGTCTATATTCCCGATCTGCTCGCAATCGCCGGATACTACAAGGGATGGCTCCATGGCGGCGGGCTCGGCAATTACATGAGCTATGGTGATTTCCCCGAAACGAACGTCAACGACTTCAAGTCGCTGCTCTGGCCAAGGGGTGTGATCCTGAACAAGGATCTCAGCACGGTCATCGATGTCGATCCCAGGGACCCGAACCAGATCAAGGAGGAGATCAGCCATAGCTGGTACACCTATTCGAATGGTTCCGACAAGGGGCTTCATCCATGGCAGGGCGAGACCAAACCCAACTACACAGGCCCGAAGCCTCCGTTCGATTTTCTCGACACGGACAAGCAGTACAGCTGGCTGAAAACGCCTCGCTGGAAGGATCATGCCGTCGAGGTAGGACCGCTTGCGCGCGTTCTTGTTGCTTATGCAAAAGGCGATCCGATGATCAAGGATACGGTCGGACTGGTGCTTGGCAAACTCGGAGTCGGTCCTGAAGCCCTCTTCTCAACCCTTGGTCGCACTGCGGCACGCGGTATTGAGTGCAAGCAGACTGCCGGGTTCATGGGTCACTTTTACGATCAGCTCATCGCCAACATCAAGACAGGTGACTTCAAAACCTTCAACAGCGATCGCTGGGAACCGTCGAGCTGGCCGAAGGAGTGTAAAGGGTTCGGATATACAGAGGCCCCTCGTGGTGCTCTCGGTCACTGGATCCGGATCAAGAACGAGAAGATCGACGAGTACCAGATTGTTGTGCCATCGACCTGGAACGCTTCGCCGAGGGACGGCAAAGGCAATTCAGGGGCTTACGAGTCGGCGCTGAAGGGTACTCCGATGGCCGATCCGACAAAGCCGCTTGAGATAATCAGAACAATCCATTCGTTCGACCCGTGCCTTGCTTGCGCTTCGCATGTCTTCGACATGAACGGCGAAGAGATAACCAAGGTAACCATCGTTTAAACGGAGATCGCCATGAGCAGGATAATCGAAGAAATCTATGTGTGGCGTCTGCCAGTAAGGCTGTATCACTGGATAAACGCCCTGTGCATCGTGGTCCTTTCGACTACAGGCATGTATATCGCATGGCCGTTAATGAGCGCTCCGGTCGGAGAGGCTGCCCTGCATCACAGCATGGCACTGTGGCGTTATTTCCACTATGTGGTGGCATTTATTTTCATCGGCAACTTCCTGTACCGCATGTATTACGCCTTGCTGGTGAATGACCAGTATGCGCGCTTCGGCGGATTCAGGCCGTGGTCGCCTGAATGGTGGGGTGTCCCGTTCAAGGAGCAGGTGGCTTCATACCTGTTTCTCCGTGAGGATGAGCCCAACTATGTCGGCCACAACCCGGTTGCCGCACTGGCCCATTTCGTATTCATCTTTTGTGGTTCGGTGTTCATGATCGTTACCGGGCTGGCAATGTATGGCGAGAACAATCCGGGCGGGTTTACCGAAACCTGGTTCGGCTGGGCACTGCCGCTTTTAGGGGGGAGTTACGGCCTGCGTTATGCACACCACCTTGTCGCCTGGATCTTTCCTTTTTACGTGATTGTGCACCTGTATGCCGTGTTCCGCCACGATATCGTCGACAGGACCAGCGTGACCTCGTCCATTATCACCGGCTTCAAGCACAAGGTTGAGGACGAAGCTTCGGTATAAGCCTTTTGTGATAAGTAATTCGTTCTTTGAGTGTAAAAGCCCGTCAGAAGGAGTCATCCTGACGGGCTTTGCCTTTGCTGTCAAGTTAAAGTGGAACGACGTTGTGAGAGCTCTTTGCACGATGCCCGAAATCCATAAAGAGGAAGGGGCTGTTTCAGCCCTACATGATTTCTGGCATTGCATTTGACCTGCACACGACGGTATTCAGGGGGTGCCATTTACCATAAAATCAAGCGATCTCACATCAGTGAAAAAAATCAACGTAGTTGGTCTCGGCAATATCCTTTTCGGCGACGAGGGATTCGGGGTTGAGGCGGTCAGGGCCCTTGAAGCTTCAGGGGAGTTCCCGGAATCGGTCAGTTTTATAGACGGGGGAACGCAGGGAATATACCTGCTCGACTATTTTGAGTCCTGTGACGGGCTTCTGGTTTTCGACTCGATCATTCCCCGTGACTTTGAACAGAAAGTTTACCTCTACCGTAACGAAGAACTGCCGGCCTTCATCCATCGCAAGATGTCTTCGCACCAGATGGGTTTGAGCGAGCTGCTTTGTGTTGCCAGGCTGCACGACAGGGTTCCGGGGGAGATCGTCCTCATCGGTGCTCCACCGCTGAATCTCGAACTCGGAAGCGGCCTGTGCGACGTTATGCAGGGGCATGTCAAAACCGCCGTCCAGATGGGACGCAATGTCCTTGAGGGCTGGCTGGGAGAGTAGGCGACCGGATCAGGGAACCCGGATTGTAAATCCCGGAGATGAGGAATTCGAACCCGATATCGTGTCAGGGTTACTTTTTTCGTCTACGTTGAGCTATTTCAGCGTACCTCTAGATATTGTTGTAGAGGCTGTCAAATAAGTCGGGATGAGCCGATACATTGCACCCAGTTTATGGCGTCCCTGATATTACTTTTGAGACAGCCCCTACCTCTTCCTTGTTATATTTTATTTTAAAACAAAAAGATATAACAACCACTGGTTGACGTGATCGTATTAATATGAACATCCATTCAAATGAAAAAGGCCACCTTTTCAGGTAGCCTTTTTCATTTGCCGGCTGCGCTTTTGATACAGCCTCTATTCATGTTGACAAACTGGCGTGAACGCAGGTTCAACGCTTCATGGGCGACTTCCAGCCTTTTCACAAGCCTATCAGTCGCAGGAACTCGCTGCGTGTCGACTGGTTACTGAGGAACTCGCCGGACATGGCAGAGGTGGTCGTCAGCGAATTCTGCTTTTCGACACCGCGCATGACCATGCACATATGGGTTGCTTCAATCACCACTCCGACGCCTCGCGGAGCCAGTACATTCTGGATGGCATCGCGGATCTGCTGGGTCAGGCGTTCCTGCACCTGCAAACGCCTTGCGAACACCTCGACAACCCTTGGGATTTTTGAGAGCCCGACGATCTTTCCGTTGGGGATATAGGCCACATGAGCCTTTCCGAAAAAGGGGAGCATGTGGTGTTCGCACATCGAGTAGATGTCGATATCCTTGACGAGGACCATTTCGTCGTACGATTCGGTGAACACCGCTTTCTTCAGGAGCTGTTCAGGGTCCTGATTGTATCCTTTGGTCAGGTATTTCAGGGATTTTGCCACACGTTCAGGAGTCAGCAGCAGACCCTCACGACCGGGATCTTCGCCTATTCCCTCAAGGAGGCTGTAAACGGCATCGGTCATCTTCGCGAGTGATCTGTCATGTTCATGCGATTCGCCAAAGCATTCGTCAAGGTCGCACTGTACGAGATGGCTGCCCTGCTGCCCGCTATTCACCAATATATCTGACACTGTTTTTTCCTGTTTCATGGATTATGACTTCATGGAGGGAGACCTCCGTGTTGGTTATGGTTCGTAATCTGGATTCGAGAATATCCCATACGGTTACGGCAAGTATTTCCGTCGTGGGTACATTGCCCTCAAGTTCGACGACGTCGAAGTTCAGGTGCCGATGGTCGAATCTCGCAACGATCTCTTCTTCAAGGATTGTTTTCAGCTCCTTCAGGTCGAAAAGGTATCCGGTTTTCCTGTCAATGGTGCCGGAGAGTGTTATTTCGAGCAGGTAGTTGTGACCATGGCCATACTCACTACCGCACTTTCCATAGATCTTCCTGTTTTCCTCGTCGGAGAGATCAGGGTTGAACAACCTGTGGGCAGCATTGAACTCGATCTTACGGGTTACGTAAATCTTTCTCGGTTTGTCGAGGATGTCGTTCATAGGCAACGCTAAGTTTTATCCTGCTTTCCCCTGAAGCCGGGGTTGCGGGAATGAAGAACTCTTTATGAAATACTTCAGATCAACCCTGCTACCAAGCTATTAGTTTCAAGGTCATTAACTTACCGTGAATACATGCATGTCAATATTCAGGAATGAACAATAAATAACTTGCAGATAGAAAAGAAACGGTAAATGGTTTTGGCCTCTCTTTTTCAGCAGTTACCTGACATTAAACGAAATCTTGGGAGAGTGTCAGTGCGATGCGTCTCGCAGCCCGGCCGCAGGGGAGGTCAACAGATCGTCCAGGGCAATAGGTTTATGATTCCGGGAGGGGTTCGGCACGAAATGGAAACGGCGCCCGAGCGGCGCCTGTTTCCTTTGGATAGCCTCAGGTTCAGGGGCTCAATTGTTCCTGCGGTTCATCACCGTTACGTAGTAAAGCAACTGCATGATCGCCTGCGCGGCAGCAGCCACATAAGTTAATGCGGCGGCATCGAGTACGGCGTTGACCCCTTTCATTTCAACCTGCGAGACGATTCCCTGCGATACCAGCAACTCTTTTGCCCTGCGGCTTGCATCGAATTCGACAGGGAGTGTCACCAGTGCGAAAAGTGCAGTGCCGGCGAACAGCAGAATTCCAACCCAGGCGAGCGAACTGCCGAGGGTGCCCGACATAAACAGTCCCACCATGAAAATAATCGGGCCCAGACTGCTGCCGATCGAAACGACAGGCACCATGGCTGACCGTATTGCAAGGGGAGAGTATCCCGTCTTGTCCTGCAACGCATGGCCGGCTTCATGGGCGGCAACGCCGACAGATGCGATGCTCGGCTGGTTGTACACCTCTTCACTCAGGCGCAGGATCTTGCTCCGGGGGTCATAGTGGTCGGAAAGCATTCCCGTGGTCATTTCGACGCCGACGTTGGTAAGGCCACCGCGATTAAGCAGGCGCGTAGCGGCCTGTGCGCCGGTGATACCGCTCTGTGTCGGAACCTGGGAATATTTTTTGAATGCTGACTTAACCTTGAACTGTGCCCAAAGGCCGAGAAGAAGGGGAGGGCCGGCGAAAAGTAAATATGCTGGATCCAGAAAAAACATGGTCGTATGGAATTGAAGTTATGCGATACACGAATGGTAACTTATGAAAAAAACAGTCTACTGGCGGCATAAGTTTCGATTAAGCGAGGTGACAGGAGTTGTAGCGACCTCCACCGGCACTATCAATTCGTTTCGACGTCAAAAACCTCGGGATTCTTGCATTTTTTTAATTCTCCATTTCCTCTCATGCCAGAATAGACAGGATCATTGAGCTGGATGCGGTAACGTGGAGTGTGTCGGTTATTATTTCCGCTGATGGCAGTTGTTTGCATGAGGGATAGCTGAGCCTGCTATTTGTCGGGCAAATCGGTATGAAACGAAAAAAGCCGCTCGTGTTGAGCGGCTTTCGTTGTGGTGGGGACAGGACTTGAACCTGCAACCTCCGGGTTATGAGCCCGACGAGCTACCAATTGCTCTACCCCACGGACATAAGCTAAGCTAATTGGTGAGCTTTCCTAATAAGCGATGCAAATACTTTATAATAAATGCAGGACATTATTTATTGCGGATTTCGTCCCGTTCTTCAAGTGATCAGAATGCGTAAGCCAATCCGATGGAAACAACAGGATAATACTTGATGCTGTCAGTCGAATCCTTCACCTTCGCGATCTCTTTGTCAAGCTCAGCTTTGAACAAGGGATCCGCAGCCGTTATCGGGTTGCTGGCCGCAAGCGAGACTTTTGGCGTGCCCTGGAACATGACGCCAAGGTCGCATGAAAAAGTCAGGGAACTATGCCTGGATACGGCATTTCCCCAGCCTATACCTGCATATGGAGAAACCTTGTTGAAGTCGATATTTCCAGTGAGGGTGCCAATGTCGCTTGCTGAGTAGGTTTGATCTCCAATTTTATAACTGGCCTGAGACTTTCCGGTTGCCGTCACCTTGTTGTTGTTGATCAGAATGCCGGAAGAGAGCCTGAACCCTGAATCAGCAATCGGATGCAGGTCGAGCAGGACAGGAATTGTCTGGAGTTTCAGCTTATATTTATAATCGATGTCGCTTTTTGAGGCGCTCCCGGTGTAATTGAGTGTGTTAAAGCCGGATCGTACATTGACGCCTGGGACGAGGTTCATTGTCGCCTCACCGCCGATTCCCAGAGTGCCGCCCTTCAGGCCTATTGCCAAATCACCAGTGCCTGCAAATGCCGCAGGTGTGGCGCCAAGAAAAAGTGTTGCAGCAAGAAGTGCTTTTTTGAGCAGTTCGGATTTCATGGTGGGTGGGTGTTTAATGATTGATCTATACATATTTCGCTAATAACACGCCGTAATATACCTTAAATATTATTATGAGTTAAAAATAACGAAAGCTTTTACTTATGGGCAACTACCGTTGAACAATCTCGAATAACACGCCCTCACCTGGTTAAAGCAGGATGCTTGAGTTCAGAACCTGCTTTAATTTTGGTAAAGATTATCATGAGTCAATATTTAAAACTAAGGATATGCATCCTTTTAGGTAGGTGAGAATGAGTTGTAACCTTTTCCCTGCCGCAAGACTAATCAAGCCGGAACTTGAGCCCGACGGACTGGGCGCATGGTACATCGGCTCTCCTTTACGGTTGATTTGAGGTTGTCAGGGTACGTCAGGTTGTTTTGCCTGCTCGGCGAAGCAGAGTATGTAACCGTTGTTGTCGCGGATATAGAACTCGTTCATTCCATACCATGTTGTTGAAAGTGCCTTGATGACCTCGACTTTCGGTCCGTTTTCAGCATGAAACTTTCCAATATCCTCGATTTCAATATACAGGGTGACGGACGCGCCTATCGAAATTCCGGCCATGGCGGGAAGGTCTGATTTAAGGCTTTCTTCAGATTGGAGCATGATTTCGACGTTGCCGTTGCCGATCAAAGCATACACGACATTTCGAGACTGGTGAATTTCTGTCAGGATTCCGTCCTGGGTGTCAGGTACAGCCATAATAAGCTGGAATCCGAGATTGTTGCAGTAAAACTCGACGGTTTTACTGACATCCCTGACCATAAGGTTCGGGGTAAGTTTTTTCATGGGCATGAGAGATGAGGTTACCGGCCCAGAGGAGTGCAGGGAGGCCGAGTGAGTCGATATCTGTCAATCTATTATCAAATAGCGTATTATATTTGAAATAAAAAACAGCGTTCTTCCTGAATTGCTTTTTGCCATTTCACTTGATGCCATTTATTGAAAGTCTGTCGATTTGATATGGCTTTTTCTGATTTCGATAAAATGGGTACCATAAAGGAGTTGATCACCGGACGTGCTATCAAAAACATCAGAAAGAGCGTGCTAATTATTTCATGATTCTGGTGGCTTGTCAAGCGATTAATGGCAGGTTTTTCAAACTCATGCAAAGTTCACAGGGCGGACAAGCTGACGATTCTGTCACTCATCGAGGCATCGGAGTGTTTCAGTATAGCCGTGAGTATCGCTCCTGGCGAGAGGGCCTTCCGGGCTCACAATCCTGAGTCGGTTTCCATGGCGTCGGCTTTTCTTGGCGAGCTTGACAAGGCAACGATCTTTGCCGGAAAAGCTGGGCGGGTAGAGGTCAAACAGGCAGTAAGATCCCTGATGAAGAGCCCGGGCCAATCCCTACTTTATGGTCAAGGATAGATCCTTTGAGATATGTCCTTCGTATCAGGCGTATTGTGACTGCTGGCGATCCGAAAAACGCGGGTTAGTTTGCCTGAAACGCAATGCTATCTGAGTCGAATCAACTCTAAACCGATTCCCCATGATACTTTCAGAAACGGCTGAAAAAGCCATTGCCGCTTATGGCGGTCGTGAACTCTGGCAGAACGCAGCATCGGTGGAAACCGAGGTGAGCGCTGCCGGCCTTGCGTTCGTATTGAAAAGGCGGCCATATTTCAGGCGCTCGAAAATGACCATGGACGCTCACCGGCCTTTGTGCCGGTTTACGCCGATCGGTGACAGGCCCGGGATTACAGGGGTGCTTGACGGCGGCAGTGTCCGGCTGGAGAATGAGCGGGGGCAGGTCATTTCGGAACGCAGGAACGCCCGTGATTATTTCAAGGTCGGCAGGCGGCTGTTCTATTGGGATGATCTCGATATGAGCTACTTCGCCAACTATGCCTCATGGAACTACTTTACCCTGCCGGCGCTGCTCATGCATGAAGATATCGCATGGAGCGAAACCGGAGCGGGGGTACTTAAAGCCATTTTTCCCGCCACTATCCCCACACACAGCCGGGAGCAGCAATTTCGGTTCGACCTCCGTACCGGTCTTTTGATTCAGCACGACTATACCGCCGACATCATCAGTCCGCTGGCAAAGGCCTCAAACGTTGTATTGAAGCACTCAACAAACAGCAAGGGGCTGGTTTATCCTTCTGAACGACTGGTGACTCCGAGGAGTCCGAAAGGAAATCCATTGCGCGGCCCGGTGCTGATTCATCTTGAAATTCATGATTACCGGGTGATCGGCAGTTAGCCGGGCGAACCGCTCAATGCGGCTTGTTCAGGGGATCGTTACTGGCGGGTATCGACATCTTGAAGGGCTATTGATGTTCCTTTTGTTCCGACTGCACCAGACCGCACGCGAGAACGATATACGGGTTATTGATCCCAGCTCATACGAAGTATCCGAAAGTCAGCACTCTCTATGGTGTAGGCTTCGCCGCCTGTATGGCCGGGAACAGGGAATTTGCCGAAAACCTCAATTGCCAGATTGCTGCCCGGAACGCATTTTATTGCCGGCAGAGCGAATGCGAAATTTTTCGACTCGATTGTGCCTCTTCCCGGCAAGCGCGAAGACAAGGTCGCAATAGGGTGGCCGTCAGCAGAGATTTCACAATAGTATCGGCGTGCGCTACCCTGCTTTATCTCAATTTCTAGGACAAGCCGCTTTTTCATCGTCGCCTTGTCCGGGAGCATGATTTCATGCCTTGGGCGGAATTTTGTCCTCGACTTGTCGATGAGGACCTCATGCCCTGCATGTCGAGCGACCGGGTGCGGATGGATTTTCAGTATGGCATCCCTCTCGAATTCATAACCATTTTGCCTGGAAACAATACGGGACAACGCTCGAAGCCTTTTCCCATAGGGCTTTTTCGCTGTTTTGATATAAAAGTCGGACCAATCGCCCCACGCTGTCCTGCCGGATTCGATTGCCGTGACGAACTCCCTGATACGTATGTCGCCAGTGAGATTGAAAAGGTATGAAATCGTTGCCATGGTCGCAGGCAGAGCGTGGAGTGCGGATGCGCTGTCCAGCAACTTTGCGGGATCGATGGAGGGTTGCCGGATCAGTGAGATCATGTCAAACACCCAGGCGGCAGCGGGTTCGTTGCCGGTTTGTGATTTGATGGCATGTTCTGCAGCGATGACGACCTGATCGGCAAGAGCTGGTATCAAGACAGATCTTCCATGAAAGGACGATTGCTCTGCCCGTGCCCACAATGCGTCGATGAGATCGTCGGAGAGCAGTGATTCATGCAGCGGCTGGTGGTGTATGTCGATGTCTCCGTGCGGTCTGATGTGCAGATTGATGCCGGACCTGAAACGCCATTGGACCCTGGCGAATTCCAGGGAGCTTTTCGACGACCAACCGCAAGCATAAAGGGTTTCTACGGAGCGCTGGAAGTCGCTGCGGTGTACCAGCACGTCGAGATCGCCCGTGATTCGGGCCCCCTGATTTGAAAGCGCAGCGGCGTGGAGTGCTCCTCCTTTGAGAAGCATGACAGGAATGCCTTGGGCCGCCAGTAGATCAATGGCCGACGCTGTCTGGCGAAGCATAAGCTGGGAGTGGGTCCAGTGCGCCTTTGAGAGGCCTTCGATGCGCGCCCGGTATGGGCAGTGCGGATCGAGTGCTGCTATTCTGGCCGCAATACGGGCCAGCAGCTTATGTTCTTCCCAGCTGACCTTGTCGATATCCCTGACCTTTTTCCATTCGATCCAGCACTTTGCAGCTTCGGTTTCCGGCAGGAAAGAGGTTTTCACCAGAAGATCGAGATCCCCTTTGGGCCAGACCCGGCGGCAGAGGATTTTTGCCAGAGGCTTATTCATCGTGCTTCTCTTCCTGTCCGGTAGATTGGCTGCGTTTTCGATCAAGCGCGCGCTTGAGGGCGAACAGATAGCCTTTGTCCTTTTCGGTGTCACGCCCGAAGGAGAGGCTGCCGGGTCTTATGCGGCGCATCGCCAGGATTTCGGGGTGCATGATGAAAACAAACCCGAGATCGCGGCCCCTTGAGAGCCAGTCGACGGTATCTCCACGTCCGCCGGGCGGATCGATCATATCGCCGATACGGCGAGCGTCTTCGGTGCGAATCATCATGGTGGTCCGGCCCCAGAGATCGAATACCTCACCGGTTGCCGCCCCGGATAAAGAGCCCCTGAAGATCCGGCTACGGGTGCATACTCCGGAGACCTCCGGTTGCGATGCCAGGATTGCGGCCTGGATTTTTGCTTTTTCAGGGAGCCAGACATCGTCTGCGTCAAGAAACGCAAGAAGCGGAGTGGTGACCTTTTCGATTCCTGCATTTGTGGCGGCTCCACAGCCCCGGTTTGGTTGGCAGATCAGGGTGACCGGCTTTCCGAAGGCCTTGACAATCGAAGCTGTCGCATCGGTCGATCCGTCATCAACGACGATGATCTCCGAGGGGGGAGCGCTCTGCCCAAGTATTGACTGCAATGCGTCCGTGATATGGTCTGCGGCGTTGAACGCCGGAATGACGACGCTATATGATTCAGCCATGGTTGAACATCTCTTCTGCATTGCTGCGGTTTTTGAAAAGATCGCCCAGCTCTGCCGCTGCTCCGTTTTTTCTGCGGCGGGCAAGTGAGCGTCGGATGGTATCGATGAAGCCGCGACGGATCGCAGCGATATCGTTGGTCATGTTGGTGTTGTGCCGGCGATACATGATCGCCACCTTATCCTCTGTGATATAAGGGGAACGCGACTCCAGCATGCGCAGGTAGAAATCGGTGTCTTCACAGTTCGGCATCTGTTCGTCGAAACCACCCAGCCTGTCAAAAAGGCGTTTTGTGAACAGCGCAGCCGAAAGTGAGACCCCTTTGACCGTCATCGTCCTGCTTCCCGGAAGGGGGACGCACTGTTGTTCGTCGGCAGCCTCGAAGAGTTGAATGAGCCCGATAACGGAATCAAGTTCGGAGTCCTGTTGCATGAATTGCAGTTGGCGTGCAATACGTCCTGGCGCATTAAGGTCGTCGCTGTCGAGGAACGTTATGTATTGTGCCTGTTCAGGCACCGATGCGAGCCCGAGGTTGCGGGCACGGGAAACGCCTGCATGTGGAGCGCTGATCAACCGTATGGCCGGGTTCGACAACGCGATGGATTGCACGATATCAGGTGTGCTGTCAGTCGAGCCGTCGTCGATGACGATGATGTCGAGATTCAGGTTTTTTTCGAGCAGGATGGAGCGCAGGGCAGCAGCGATGTAGCTGCCGGCGTTGAATGCCGGCATGATGACGCTGATCAGCGGACTGGTCATGAGCGTTGATGTTTCAGGAAGTTGTGCAGGGTCGCGGCGATTTCGGAACTCTCTTCCGAGAGCAGCATCTCCATGCAGGGAAGTGTTCGGCAAAGCCTGCCTGCGAAAGCAATGCCTTCGACTTCACCATCCGGTAGCTGGAATGTGCTCGATGGCGCGAACGATCGCATCGCATGACCGGCAGAAACAGGCCTGATGATGGTTCTTGCAAGGTGGGCTATACGTGGAACGACGATCGCGCGGATATCAAGTTCAGCAACAAAAGGGGATCGAGGCAACGCGCTCTCGTGGATTTCGTACTTGTCCTGCCAGTTCAGCGGACCGAAACGTTCTGTTGCCGAACTGCCGAGTACCCGTATGACCCCAGGCGCGTCCTGCTTGAGAATTCGAAAAAGGGGGTATGCGGTCACGGTTTCCGACTGGTCGATGAGGCAATAGTCATCGCCTGTCGTCTCAAGGCCGTTCGCAATTCCAGCAAGTGTAGTGCCTGACTTGCCAGAGCCTCCGGCTCCGACGAGCACGATGCCCTTTCCGTTCACTCCCAGTGTCGCACAGTGGCAAAGCCGGCGTCCCTGGGCAGCATAGGCCCAATGCAGGAAGCTGCGCAGGGTGCCTCCGGATTCCCAGGGAGGGTGGGCGCCTGGCCTGCGAACCAATTGAACACCTGTCCGGCGGCTTTGAGAAAAAAACTGCCAGACGCGGGGATCATGCTGATAGGCGCCTTTGAGCCCAATGCGGGCAAGTTCGCTGTTTGCCGCCTTACGGTCAAAGAGCTTTTCAGCCCAGCGAGGCGGCTGGGGCCAATTCATGGAGTCGCTGTCGAGCAGGTAAAGCGTCAGGTCGGCTGAGCTGCCGATGTCCGGCATCCTTCCATGTGCAAGATTCCTGGTGCAGAGGTCGCCGTACGCAACATTACTGAACCATGCGTCGATTACAAGGCCGGGCAGGGTGAATCGTCGGAGGTGAAGGCGCGAGCGATCAAGAGTCGTCACCGCTTCAAGGAGCGAGAGGGCAAGGCTTTCCTGGCTGTCAGCAGACAGGAAAGCCGTGGGTTCCGGAACAGCCATCTTACTTTTCGGCTGGAGGAGTCCGCTTTACAGGCCAGCCGATATCTTCGTCTACATCGTGGATTGGATCGGAGAGTATCAGCTCTGCCATATCGTCGAAGATTTCGAGTATCGGGGCCTCGGCACCCTTGCTTAACGCGACGACGGATTGAGCTGCATCAGGTGAGATCGAATCAGGGGAGGCCTTTGAAGGGCGAATGAGCTCTTCACGAATCAGGTCAAGAACAAAGCTTTGCACGAAATCGGCATGTATGTTCTGAAGTGAACGAAGATGATCAAGGAGTATCTGCGGAGGCAGCCCGCTTGCCAGGTCACGCCAGATATCGGCAGCTACTCCCCTCAGGCTGAAGTACTTGCCGTTTGACAGGTTCAATACAACAATTTCCGAGCCAAAATCCTCTGCAACAACATCAGGAGATGAAATTTCAAAACCAGACTTTATGGACATGATCAAATGATATGACTTGTAGTTGAAACGTTTGTCCTGGAAAACAATCCATGACAAACCATATATGGATTTCAACCGGGACCCGGAATGAAGGTACCATCAGAAATGGAAATGCACAATATTCTTTTGATAATTGTACCGGGAACCGGTAATAAATCGCCTCGCCGGTGGATGTTATCGGGAACGAACTCCGACGGAAAACGGGGTGAACAGCCATTATATGCCTTCATGCGGATAGGCATGTGCTTGGTGTGGCGGGGGAATCGGCGCCTGTTCCATGGGGGGCGGAACTCTTGTGAGAGGATAGTTCATTATATTTTGTTGATAGAGGGGTGAACCATGGAAATAAGCTTTCACAGATTATGCAGGCAATGATGAACAGGACCCGGATGATTGGATTGCTGCCGCTGCTGGCGGTGATGTCGTGCCTGGCCTCGATCCCGGTGCGGGCAGCATCGCAAGAAATCAGATGCATGAGCCTGAAGGGGAGCGTCAACCCGGGCAGCGCGCGCTATTTCTTACGGGTGCTCGACGAGGCGAACCGCGATGGCGAAAGCTTGTTGCTCGTAGAACTCGATACGCCTGGCGGCCTTGTGGTCTCATTGCGGTCGATGGTGCAGGGGGTGATGGCTTCACGGGTGCCTGTGGTGGTTTATGTATCTCCATCGGGAGCGCAGGCGGCTTCTGCGGGCTCACTCCTGCTGCTCTCTTCCCATGTGGCGGCCATGGCGCCGGGCACTGAAACGGGAGCAGCCCATCCGGTGGGTATCGGCGGAAACACGGAAAAGGGGAGCATAATGGGGACCAAGGTCGAGAACGATCTTGCGGCCTTTGCACGAAGCCTCGCACAGAAGCGCGGCAGGAACACGGAGTGGGCTGAACGCTCCGTGAGGGAGAGCATCGCCTCGACGGCAACTGAAGCCCTCAAATCGGGAGTCATCGATACGGTGGCAGCCGGCAGGATGGAGTTGCTGCGATTTCTTGACGGCAGGAAGGTCATGACAGCTTCAGGTGAGGTGACCATGCATACTGCGGGCGCGCCGGTCAGGATGGTTGGCCCATCGTTCGGCGAACAGGTGATGATGACCATCGCAGATCCCAACATCACCGTGTTCCTGCTGCTTCTGGGCATCGCAGGGCTCTATTTCGAACTCACTACTCCCGGTGCGATCTTTCCCGGTGTTGCAGGGGCAATCTCGCTTCTGCTTGGCGCGTATGCCCTTCAGCTGCTTTCGGTAAACGCAACGGGTCTCCTGCTCATCCTGCTTGCCCTTATATTTTTTACGACCGAAATCTTTGTCGTCAGCAGCGGCGTTCTGGCCATCGCAGGCCTCATCTCCCTGTTCATCGGCTCCATAATGGTATTCAACGTCCCGGAAAGCGGCCTTTCGCTCAACTGGTGGTTATTTATCCCGCTATACCTTTCATTTTCCGCTTCAGTCCTGTTACTTGTATTTGTGGTTGTCCGTTCAACCAGAGGCAAACCGCTTTCAGGTCAGGAAGGGCTTGTTGGCGAGACGGGAAGGGTCAGAAAGGTGATCGAAGAGGGACGGCCCGGAAAGGTATATGTGCATGGCGAGATGTGGGAAGCTACCGGAAGCGGAACGTTCCCTGCGGATTCCGAGGTTACCGTGACAGGTGTGGATGGTTTAAAATTGAAGGTGAAACAAAAAATCAAGGAGCTGTGATATGCTGGAATTGAACTTACTGGTCGTGGTGGTGGTCGCCGTCGCATTTCTGGTTTCCTCGGTCAAGGTAATGTCCGAATATGAGCGTGCGGTGATTTTCCGGCTTGGACGGATTATCGGCGCCAAGGGGCCAGGTTTGATTATTCTGATCCCCTACGTCGACAGGATGGTCAGGGTTGATTTGAGGACGGTTACCCTCGATGTGCCGCCGCAGGACATCATTACCCGCGACAACGTATCGGTCAAGGTGAGTGCCGTGGTCTATTTCCGTGTGGTCGATCCCATAAAGGCGATCATCGATGTGGCCGATTTTCATTTTGCCACTTCGCAGTTGGCCCAGACGACTTTGCGCAGCGTTTGCGGGCAGGGTGAGATGGATAATCTGCTTGCCGATCGGGAAGAGATCAACGACCGGATCCAGAATATTCTCGATAAGGACACCGAACCCTGGGGTGTGAAGGTCGCCAAGGTCGAGGTGAAGGAGATCGATCTGCCGGAGGAGATGCGACGGGCTATGGCCAAGCAGGCGGAAGCCGAACGCGAACGCCGGTCGAAAATCATCAACGCCGAGGGTGAGTTCCAGGCCGCCCAGCGCCTTTCGGAAGCTGCGGCCATTATTTCCGTTAACCCTGCAGCCCTGCAGTTGCGTTATCTTCAGACCTTGCAGGATATCGCCACGGAAAACAATTCGACGACCATTTTCCCGGTGCCGATCGATCTTTTCAAGGCGTTTTTCGATAAAAAATCGTGAGTTGGCTTTCTTAAACCACAAAAGTTACGACCATGATTACCATCAATTCGATTCTCTGCCCAATTGATTTTTCTGATGCCTCAACAAATGCCTTACGTTACGGCTGTGAATTTGCCAGGGCGATGGGCTCGAAAATCATACTGCTCAACGTGATCGAGCCACGTCCCATGGCCGCAGACATGACGCTGAACTATATACCGCTCGAGGAGGATCTGGCCAAAGCTGCCAGGGATGATTTCGAGGTACTGCTCCAGGAGACAAAGGCTAAGGGCATTGAAGTACAGGCCGAGGTGATGATCGGCATACCTGCCGATATGATTCTCTCCCAGGCGGTCGATTTAGACGTGAGCCTGCTCATCATGGGTTCACACGGAAAGTCGGGCCTGAGTCGG
>JAAXXK010000014.1:28738-33542 GCA_013334525.1 Chlorobiaceae bacterium | reverse complement strand
TAAGGGCATTGAAGTACAGGCCGAGGTGATGATCGGCATACCTGCCGATATGATTCTCTCCCAGGCGGTCGATTTAGACGTGAGCCTGCTCATCATGGGTTCACACGGAAAGTCGGGCCTGAGTCGGCTGTTGATGGGCAGCGTTGCCGAGGCGGTGGTGAGGAAAGCGAAAATTCCGGTCCTGATCGTCAAGGCAGAGGAAAAGGAGTTCATTTCGTGATGAATAGACAGGCCGGTACGTGCAACTGCGCATGAGGCAGTCTCAAAAGTCAGGTTCAGGCAGCTTTTTTTATTGGTTAGCAGGGAGTCTGCCGTTCCCGGAAAAAAAAGAGGCGCTGATTCATCATCAGTTCCTCTTGAACCCCTTATGTCCTTTTGGTCCTTTAAGTCCCTTTTCCCTCTTCCGGTTCCACCATTCGTAATAACAATTCAATGCGCCCTGAAGGCGTCGAGCAACGCCAGCGCTCCGCTGAATGGGCTGATCTCACCTGAGAGCACCTGTTGTTCGACCGAATCCTTGATCGCGGCAACGGCGGGTCGGCTGAAAAACTCTCGTTTAAGGCGGTCTTCGGCGATCGTATAAAACAGCAGGCGCAACTGTTCCCGCCGTTGCCTGTCCCATGTTCCGTTTTTGCGCATGGTTTCGGCGAACTCCACGATGTTTTGCCATATCTCCCCGATGCCCGTGCCTTCGAGGGCTGAGGTGAGAAGCACCTTTCGCTGCCAACCCGGATGTTTTTCAGGAATCATCCTGAGGCCTGCTTCGAAATCGGATCTCGATATCTGCGCGATTCCGCTGCGCTCACCATCGGCCTTGGTGATGGCCACGGCATCGGCGATCTCCATGATGCCCCGCTTGATTCCCTGCAGTTCGTCTCCCGATCCGGGCAGCATGAGCAGGAGGATGAAATCAACCATCGAATTGACCACAATTTCGGACTGCCCGACACCGACCGTTTCGACGATGATGACATCGTAGCCGGCGGCTTCGCAGAGCAGGATGGTTTCGTGGGTACGGGGGGAGGTTCCGCCAAGGTAACCCGACGATGCGGTCGGGCGGATGAATACCGACGGTTCCACGGAGAGCTTTTCCATGCGGGCCTTGTCGCCGAGGATGCTGCCTCCCGAGCGGACGCTGCTGGGGTCGATGGCCAGTACGGCCACCCTTAGCCCAACACGCACGATATCGAGCCCGAGGGCCTCTATGAATGTGCTTTTGCCGGCGCCGGGAGAACCGGTAATGCCAATCCGGATCGAGCGGTTCTTTGTGTCGAGGCAGCGGTCAAGGATGGCATGGGCTCTCTTTTCGTGGTCAGGGCGGCTTGATTCGACCAGCGTGATCGCCTGGCTCATGATGTTGCGGTTCCCGCCCCTTATGCCTTCGACGAACTCGTCGACCGTAAGTTCATGCCGGCGTTTGTGCGTCATTGCCTGGGTTCCGGTTTTACGGTTCGTGCTTCTGGAGCAGCAGGGCCAGAAGCTTGATGGCCGCTTCGGCGATCACCGTGCCGGGTCCGAAAACACCTGCTACGCCGCATTCGTAAAGATAGTCATAATCCCTTTCCGGAATGACTCCTCCGGCAACGACAAGGATGTCTTCACGGTTAAGTTCGCGCAACTCTTCGACTATTTTCGGTATCAGCGTCTTGTGGCCTCCCGCAAGGCTGGAGATGCCCACCAGATGCACATCGTTGTCGAGGGCCTGGCGCACGATCTCTTCGGGTGTCTGGAAAAGCGGGCTGATGTCGACGTCGAAGCCGATGTCGGCAAATGCGGCCGCGATAACTTTTGCTCCGCGGTCATGGCCGTCCTGGCCGACCTTTGCCACGAGGATTCTCGGGCGCCGCCCTTCGAGTTCGGCGAAGGTGTCGGCTAGCTCCCTGGCTTGCTGGAAGAGGCTGTTGTCCTGCATCTGCGACAGATAGATGGTGGTGTTGAGCTTTACCGTTGCGCGATAACGGCCGTACACGTTTTCAAGGGCCGAAGAGATTTCGCCGAGGGTCGCCCGCTTTCGGGCTGCGTCGACCGAGAGTTCGAGCAGATTGCCGACACCGGTCTCCGCACACTTTTCGATCGCATTGAGCGCGGCCTGCACTGCGGCGCTGTCGCGGCTCTCCCTGACCTTTTTCAGGAGAGTGAGCTGCTGCTGCAGGACTGAGGTGTTGTCGACCTCAAGCAGTTCGATTTCGGTACGGCTGTCCGTCCTGAAGGCGTTCACGCCGACGATGATCTCCTTGCCGCTGTCGATGCGGGCCTGCTTGCGCGTTGCCGCCTCCTCGATCTGCATTTTCGGCAGCCCCTGTTCGATGGCTTTCACCATACCTCCCGTTGCCTCGATCTCGCTGATAATCGTCCATGCTTTTTCGGCCAGCTGGCGCGTGAGCGCTTCGACGTAGTAGGAGCCGCTCCACGGGTCGATGGCCCGGGTGATGTCGGTCTCTTCCTGAAGGTAGAGCTGCGTGTTCCTGGCGATGCGTGCCGAGAATACCGAGGGCAGGGCGATGGCTTCGTCGAGCGCGTTGGTGTGCAACGACTGGGTGTGGCCGAGCGCTGCAGCCAGTGCTTCAACGCAGGTCCTGGTAACGTTGTTGAAAGGGTCCTGCTCGGTCAGGCTCCAGCCGGAGGTCTGGCAGTGCGAGCGGAGCATCAGGGATTTGGGGTTTTTCGGGTTGAACTGTTTTACGATTTTCGCCCAGAGCATCCTTGCGGCGCGCAGCTTGGCGATCTCCATGAAGTAGTTCATGCCGATGCCCCAGAAAAACGAAAGGCGTGGGGCGAAAGCGTCGATGTCCAGGCCCGCCTTCAGGCCGGTACGGATGTATTCGAGGCCGTCGGCGAGCGTGAAGGCAAGTTCGAGGTCGGCTGTGGCGCCAGCCTCCTGCATGTGGTAGCCCGAAATGCTGATCGAGTTGAACTTGGGCATCCGCTCGCTGGTGTACCTGAAGATGTCGGCAATGATCTTCATCGACGGTTCCGGCGGGTAGATGTAGGTGTTGCGCACCATGAACTCCTTGAGGATGTCGTTCTGGATGGTGCCGCTCAGCTTGTCCGGCGCCACGCCCTGCTCTTCGGCGGCCACGATGTAGAATGCCATGACCGGCAGCACAGCCCCGTTCATGGTCATGGAGACCGATATGTCTCCAAGCGGAATCTGGTCGAACAGGATCTTCATGTCTTCGACCGTGTCGATGGCCACACCGGCCTTGCCGACATCGCCGACGACGCGCGGGTGGTCAGAGTCATAACCGCGGTGGGTAGGGAGGTCGAACGCCACTGAAAGACCCTTCTGGCCGGCAGCGAGGTTCTGGCGGTAGAACCGGTTCGACTCTTCGGCCGTCGAGAACCCAGCGTACTGACGGATGGTCCACGGTTTGGTGGTATACATGGTCGCATAGGGGCCGGCCGTGAACGGCGCGAATCCGGGAGCAAAATCCAGGTGGTCGACGCCTTCGAGTACGGAGCTGTCGTAACGGGCGTGGACAGGTATTCCTTCAAGCGTACTCCACGGGCTATCCGCGTTGTTGAAGGTTACACCCTTGTCTGTCCTGTATGGGTCGATAGTGGAAAAGTCGGGTCTCATAACACACCGGTTTTGTGTTGCAATGACAGCAGTGAGGCGTAAGCATCGCAGCCTGTATAAATGAATTGGTCAATTCCTGCCTTGAGCAGGGCTCCGGCGTTTTCCGGAGGCTTTGCGGCCATGATGACGATGGTCTCCTTGCGAAGTTCCTGGATGGTCGCACAGATGGTCGGCACCAAGCTGAGGTCGTCCTGGCCGGTCCAGCAGAATACGACGATGTCAGGCTCATCCTGCAATATGGTTCGGCATGATTTTGTTTCGAGCTTGAGGTTCACGCCTGGGGAGACGTCGAATCCTCCGCAATGCAGGAAGTCCTCGGCGAAAGCCGCGACCCTCAATGATTTTACCGGATCGCCATGCAGCCACAGCGAGGCGCGGTGAGTCGATCCGGTTCGGGCACTATGGGCGATGAGGCGAAGCCTGAGCTGCTCGAACGAGAGCGCCCTGCCCGTTTGATCCGAAGCGCTGAGGGCAGTTTCGATGACCTCGGCTGTCGGAGGAACCGTGTAGCGGTTGATGCCGATGAGAGAACGTTTGCGGGTGTGAACAGCCTTTTTCCGGGCCTCGGCAGCAACCGAGATCATGGACGCGATCATGCCGTTGGATTCAGCCTGAAGAAGTCCACCTGCGGCTTCGATCTGGCGCAGAAGCCCCCATCCTTCGCGGCAGAGCGTGGCGGTCATGGTATCGATGTAGAAAGAGCCTGCGGCCGGATCGACGACGCGGTCAAGTCCGGACTCCTCTCTGAGGAGCAGGTGAATGTTTCTGGTGATCCGTTCTGCGAGTTCCGTCGATGCAGAGCCGGAAGGGTCGAACAGGTCGAGCTGAAGCGTGTCGCATCCGCCGAGGATGGCCGAAACGGCTTCTGTGGATATCCGAAGGATATTGGTATAGGGATCCAGCATCGAGGAGGCCCGGTGCGATACCCTGACGAAAATCCGGGGTTCCGGGCAACTTGATGCGGCCACACCGTATGCTTCAAGCAACTGCGGCCACATCGCCCTGATGGCCCTCAATTTTGAAAGTTCAGGGAAGTGGCTCGTATCGACAACGACGACGATTTCGAGCGCAGCTGCCGCCTGGCCGGCATCGACTCCCTGATCCGTCATACGGCTGAGATATTCGCTCACTCCGGCCAGTACTATGGCGATCTCCTGGGTGATGGTCGCACCGGCCAGATGGAAGCTCGACGTATCGACGGTCAGCGACCGGAACCCTGCCGGC
>JAAXXK010000014.1:0-28638 GCA_013334525.1 Chlorobiaceae bacterium | reverse complement strand
GCCTTCAGCAGGAGCGGATGAGCGACGAGGTTTACGAACCCTTTGGTTTCGAGCCATCCTGTGGTCTGGAACCCCTTGGAGGTATCCTTTCCGGTGTACTGCTCGATAACGCGTTTACCCGAGAATCCGATGTTGCCTGCATTATGTTCGAATATCCTGATGCCGCGTGATCCAACGCCGATCGCTACGCCGCCGAGCGTCGGATCGGTAACGATGGTGATGACGGGCAATCCTGCTTTCTGGACACGGGAAATGGCAAGATGGATTTTCGGGAGGCTGACCATCGACGAGCACCCTTCATGCATGCGGGCGCCTCCACCGGCAGCCTGGATGATGAGCGGTACCCTTTTTTCGATCGCAATCCGGCAGGCCTGCCAGATCTTTTCGCCGGTCGACATGCAGAACGAACCGCCCAGGAAGCCGAAGCTGGTTGCGCAAATGACCACATCCCGCCCGTCGATCAGGCCGTTGCCGGTGATGAGGGCTGTAGACATACCGTTCTTTTGTCGGGCCTCGACGATCTTGTCGTTGTATTCGGGGAAGTTCAGGATGTCGCGGTCGACGATATATCGTGTTTCGGCGTGTTCGGCGAATGACTCGTCGTCGACGATCAGGTCGATATAGTCATGAGCCGTGAGCCTGACGTAGCGGTGGCCGCAGGTTTCGCAGACAAAGTTGTCGGCGAGCAGGCGGCTGTAAAGCACCGGATCGGCGACATGCCGGTGGTGTTCGTCGCGGCAGCGCTTGTGGCGGAATACGAAACGGTTTTTCGGCGGTTTATGCAGGAAGTTGTATACCGTTTTTTCATAGCTGCGAATGGCCTCTTCTGTAGTAGTATCCCACTGGCCTATAACGTGCCAGCGTTCGATGCGCCGTTCGAAAACGTTGTCGACGGGTTCGCTGCCGAGTTTTTCGACCCAGCGTCCGACCACCTCCCTGAAGGATTCGAACGCCTCCTGGGGGAAACGGTGGGCCGGTCCGGCCGATTCCGGAATGATTTCGTCGACGATTCCGTTTTTCAGCCCCTTTTTCGCGGTGATCTGCGATATCTCGGCCGCGAAGTTGGCCTTTTCCCTCGTCCTGAAGAGGATGGAGGAGCAGGCTTCGGGTGAGATGACCAGATAGGTCGAATTCTCCATGGCGAGCACTGCGTCGCATCCGGTCAGGGCGATGGCACCGCCGCTGCATCCACGATTGATGATCACCGAAATGGTCGGTACCGTCGATTCGGCCAGTGCCTGCATGCATCTGCCGATTTTCCAGGCGATGCCGCCGGCCTCCGACTCCTCGGTTGGATCTGCGCCGGCCGTGTCGATAACGGTTATGACTATGCGGTTTTCGAGTTCTGCGATCTCGATGGCTTCGATGGCCTTCTGGAAGGCCGCCGGCGTCGGCATGCCATGATTCCACCGAACGACCTGGTGATGATCTTTCATGACCCACTTCAGCTCCTCGAAATTGGAGGTCGGACCCGACTGCTGCCCGATGAGCATTACCGGCCAGGTTTTGCCGCCGTGACTGATTTCAGCACGGTGGGTCTGGATAAGGCAACTGCCGTGTAGGTCGTTCTGGAGTATCTCTGAAACATTGTCGAAGACGGGGAGGTAGTCGAGGTACTTGGGGCGTTCGGGGTGAAAAGAGAGCTGGTATTTTTCGTATTCCGAGAGGTGTTCAATTGATTGGGCCGAATAACTGAAATGCTCTTTTTTCTCGAAAGGCAGTAAGAATTGTTTTACGGTATGTTTCACGGTAATGGTACGTAAGTTCTTAGTGATGATGATCCTTTGGTTCCACCAATTCAAGAAGAACACGGTTGGTCTGACGAGGGTGGAGGAACACGATTTGTTTTCCGCCGGCACCTGTCGAAGGTTCGCCGAGTGGATTGATGCCAAGGGCGGTTACCCGTTCAGTCTCTTTTCCGATGTTATCGGTCGCCAACGCGATATGGTGCATGCCTTCACCGTTTTTGGCGATGAATTTTGATACCGGACCCTCCTGGCCTATCGGCTCCAGCAGCTCGATATGACTCTCTCCGATAGTGATGAACGCCACCCGGACCTTTTCTGCGGGCACCTCTTCGATGACTACCGAAGCCGGGTCGCACCCGAGGACGTTGAGAAACGTCCCGAGTGCAACATCAAGGTCCTGAACGGCTATGGCGATATGGTCGATCCTGTTGATCATGGGTTTTGCCTGTTCAGTGTTTCAAGAGCGGACTTTCGCATATCCGATCGTTTGCAGGGCCTCCGTTATCTCGTCGAGGATGGCCGGGTCGTCGATGGTCGGAGGCATGGTGTAGGGCTCACCGTTGGCAATCTTGCGCATGGTGGAGCGAAGGATCTTGCCTGAACGGGTTTTCGGCAGCCTGTTGACGACCACGGCCGTCTTGAACGAAGCGACCGGCCCGATGTTCTCGCGCACATACTCGACCACGTGCTTGATGATGAGTTCCGGGGGGGTATCGACACCTGACTTGAGCACGAGGAATCCCATGGGAATCTCGCCCTTGAGGTCGTCGGCTACGCCGATGACGGCACTTTCGGCAACATCAGGGTGTTCGCAGAGCTCAGCCTCGATTGCTCCGGTCGACAGACGGTGCCCGGCAACGTTGATGATGTCGTCGGTCCTCGACATGATGTAGATATAGCCGTCTTCATCGATGTATCCGGCGTCGCTGGTCTGGTAATAACCGGGATAGGTCTTCATGTAGCTGTCGTTGAAGCGGTTGTCCGATTTCCACAGCGTCATCATGGTGCCGGGAGGGAGCGGAAGCTTCACGACGATATCGCCCATCTGACCGGCAGGAAGCTCTTCGAGTTCGGCGTTGACGACCTTGACGTCGTAGCCGGGCACAGCCCTTGAGGCCGAACCGTACTTGATCGGTCCCGGTTCGAGGCCCTGGCAGTTTGCCGCGATGGCCCATCCGGTTTCGGTCTGCCACCAGTGGTCGATCACCGGTACCTGAAGCTGGGTCTCTGCCCACCTTACCGTATCGGGGTCGGCGCGTTCACCAGCCAGGAACAGCGCCCTGAAATTCGTAAAGTTGTAACGGCGGATGTAGTTGCCCTTGGGATCCTCTTTCTTGATGGCCCTGAACGCGGTCGGAGCGGTGAACATCACGGCGACGTCATGCTCACTGATGATTCTCCAGAATGTGCCGGGATCGGGAGTGCCGACCGGTTTGCCCTCGAAGATGACCGTGGTGCATCCGTGCAGCAGCGGTGCATAGACGATATAGGAGTGGCCGACCACCCAGCCTACGTCGCTGGCTGCCCAGAAAACCTCTCCGGGCTTTACGTTGTAAACGCTTTCCATCGTCCATTTAAGCGCCGCCATATGGCCGCCGTTGTCGCGAACGATGCCTTTGGGCTGGCCGGTGGTGCCGGATGTGTAAAGGATATAGAGTGGGTCGGTAGATTCGACGGGCACGCACTGTGCAGGAGCGACGCCGAGGAGGGCCTGTTTCCAGGTCATGTCGCGATCCTCGTTGAGTGGCGCTTTCAACTGCTCGCGCTGGTATATGATACAGATCTCGGGCTTGAAGTGGGCAAGTTCGATGGCGAAGTCAAGAAGGCGTTTGTAGTCGATTATCTTGCCGTGTTCGATGCCGCATGAAGCGGAAACGATCACCTTGGGCTTGCAGTCGTCAATGCGGACAGCGAGTTCATGCGAGGCAAAGCCGCCGAATACGACTGAGTGGATCGCGCCGAGCCTTGCGCAGGCCAGCATGGCGATTACGGCCTCCGGTATCATCGGCATGTAGAGGATTACACGGTCGCCTTTCCTGACTCCACGGGCCTGGAGGGCACCGGCAAAAAGGGCCACCTTGTCACGGAACTCGCGGTATGTGTATTTCTCGATGGTGCCGGTTACAGGGCTGTCGAAGATGACGGCAACCTGGTTTCCACGTCCTTCATCGACATGACGGTCGAGGGCGTTGTAGCAGGTGTTGGTGATGCCTCCGGTAAACCAGCGGTAGAATGGAGGATTGGAATCGTCGAGTACCTTGTCCCATTTGGTGTACCAATGGAGTTTTTCCCCAATTTCACCCCAGAACTGCTCCGGGTTTTCGATTGACTGTCTGTGAACGGCACTGTAAGATTGTGACATGCTTGCAAACCCCCTAGGAAATATGAGTTAGTAATAGGACGGGAGAGACGGACTGTAAGGCGAAAGCGGTACGGAGAGGTGATACTGAAGTGAATCCTGCATCGTCTGAAATAGACTGGGTTTTTAATGAAAAACCAATGTTAACAAAAATAACCAATTGATCAATGAAACGATCTTTAAACTGCTGCCGGAGCGCTTTGTGCAGCCCGCTTGATTTATAATATACCAGCTCAGGCACTCTTTTCCGGTTTTTCCACCGCTCGAAGAAGTTCGAACAGTCGAATCAGATCCTCAATGGAGAGGGCCTCGGCTCTCAGCTGGAGTGTCCCGGCGGGAACCGATGAGATATCGTAATCATTTTTCAGGTTGTTCAGGATCGTTTTCCTCCTCTGATGGAAAATACAGCGGACGAATATCCTGAACCCCTCGCTGTCTGCGACAGGATCAACAGGCTTCGGCACCATCCTGATGACTGCGCTGTCGACCTCGGGGCGCGGTTTGAATACTGCCCGGCCCACCTTGAACAGGTAGGTTACGTCACAGAACGCCTGCATCTGGACGGCCAGGATGCCGTACTCCTTCGTACCTGGGGTTGCGGCGATGCGCAGTGCGACTTCATGTTGCATCATCAGCGTGGCCGATGAGATCAGGTGCCGGTTTTCGAGCAGCCTGAAAAGAATCGGGCTGGTGATGGAGTAGGGGATGTTGCCGAGTACGGTGAGTTTGCCTTCCGCGGCAATCGGTTCCAGCGGCACCTTGAGGAAGTCTCCTTCGACAAGTTCGATACGGGGGTGCTCCTGCCTGATGAACCGGGCAAGCTCCCTGTCGCGTTCGATGGCAGTGAAGGTCGGCACGACTTCGAGTATGGCGGAACTGAGGGCGCCGAACCCGGGGCCTATTTCGAGTACCCGGTCAGTTGGCGTAACGCCCGACTCCCTGACGATCTTTCTGGTTATGTTCTTGTCGGTCAGGAAGTTTTGGCCCAATTTTTTTTTTGCCGCTATATGCGTATGCTTATATTCAACTCTTGTCATGGGCCTGGGGCTGGAGAGCAGCTGATTCGGGTGGAAGTACTTTTCACAATTTAAGTTATTCTGTCATTAATGGGAGAAAATAATACCATCGAACAGACCGTGAAGTACGCTTCCCGGGGCAACAAGGCCACCCGTACCGGGTTCGGCGAAGCGCTTCTCGAAGCGGGGCGTAAAAACCCTTCTATCGTCGCACTTTGCGCCGACCTGACCGGTTCGCTGAATATGAACCTGTTTCGTGAAGCGTTTCCAGAGCGCTTTATCCAGACCGGTATTGCCGAGGCGAACATGATCTCCATGGCGGCAGGCCTTGCAACAACAGGGAAGATTCCCGTCGCGTCGAGTTTCGCGGTTTTTGCGACCGGGCGCGTTTTCGACCAGATCCGCCAGTCGGTCTGCTATTCGAACCTTAATGTCAAGATTTGCGCATCCCATGCGGGGCTGACTCTCGGTGAAGACGGTGCTACCCACCAGATCCTTGAGGATATCGGTCTGATGCGGAGCCTGCCGAGGATGACGGTCGTGGTACCCTGCGACTACAGCGAAACCAGGCGAGCCACAAAAGCGATCCTTGAATACGAAGGCCCCGTCTATCTCCGGTTCGGTCGTCCGAACATTCCCGATTTCACAACCGACGAGGACGGATTCGAACTCGGCAAGTCCATCGAGCTGCACCCGGGGAAAGACGTTACTGTGATCGCCTGCGGCATCATGGTCTGGAAAGCCCTCGAAGCGGCAAGGATCCTCGAGAAGGAGGGCGTTACGGTGCGGGTCATCAACATGCACACCATCAAGCCGATCGACACGCTGGCCATAGTGAGGGCCGCCAACGACACCGGCGCCATCGTGACCGCCGAAGAGCACCAGATGTATACCGGCCTGGGAGAGGCTGTTGCCAATGTGTGCGCCAGGAACATTCCCGTGCCGATCGAAATGGTTGCTGTCGAGGACACCTTTGGTGAATCCGGCAAGCCCGACGACCTTCTGACGAAATACAAGCTGACCACAGAGGATATCCTTGAGAAGATATACCTGGCGCTGCGCAGAAAATGCTGACATGCGGATCGATCAGCCTGTTGCGCGATTGAATTGCATCGTTGGTCCCGACACGTCGGGATCGAAATCAGTAGGAGGGCGTACACACAGGTCTGCCCCTACGGTCGCTCGCGAAGGGTTTTATTGCTTGTTGTTATATAAATAGAAAGGAGATCATACGATGTCGATGCCTAATCTGGGTGATATGATGAAGCAGCTCAAGGAAGCTGGCGAGAAGATGCAGGACGTGCAGAAGCAGCTCGAAAAGCTGATTGCCGAAGGCGAAGCCGGTGGCGGCATGGTCAGGGCCAAGGTCAATGGACGCCAGAAACTGCTCGAACTGTACATCGATCCGGAGATCATGGATGATGCCGACATGGTACAGGACCTTGTCGTGGCAGCAGTGAACAATGCCCTGGACTCTTCGGCCCAGCTTGCGCAGAACGAGATCTCGAAAGCCGCCGGCGGCATGATCAACCCTGCCGACCTGATGAAACATTTCGGACAGGGAACCTAACCCTCATTCATGCGATATACCTCAGGAGCCGTAGAGGCGCTGATAGAAGAGTTCTCCAAGTTGCCCGGCATTGGCAGGAAGACCGCACAGCGCCTCGCCATGCATATCCTGCAGGAGCGGCGCTCTGAAGTCGAAAAACTGGCTACGGCGCTCATCGATGTCAAGGAGAAGGTCATCCGCTGTTCGGTTTGCCAGAACATTACCGACCTGGGTACCGATCCCTGCCTGGTGTGCACCTCAACCGGGCGTGACCGCTCGGTCATCTGCGTTGTTGAATCGCCCACCGAAGTGCTTGCATTCGAAAAAACAGGTCATTACAAGGGTCAGTATCACGTACTGCACGGGGTCATCTCGCCGCTCGACGGCGTGGGGCCCGACGACATCAAGGTGCGCGAGCTGCTTTACCGTATTAAACCCGATCAGTCGGGAGAGGTGCGAGAGGTGGTGCTCGCGCTCAATCCCACCGTCGAAGGCGAGACCACGTCGCTCTATATCAGCAAACTGCTCAAGCCACTCGGTATAAACGTGACCAGGATAGCCAGGGGAATTCCGGTCGGAGCCGAGCTCGAGTTTATCGACGAAGCGACGCTCTCCCGCGCCATGGAAGGCCGCTCGGCGATGTGACTTTGTGAAGGGCAATAAAAGAATCGATACAGAACATCATTATTTACGGATGAACGCAGAGAAGAAAAAGGTGCTGGTCATCGGCGGGGGCCTGGCAGGCCTGACCGCTGCAAAGAGGCTCGTCGACAGGGGATTCCAGGTTCGCGTCCTCGAAAAGCGCCCCATATACGGCGGCAAGGTTTCAGCGTGGAAAGATGAGGATGGGGACTGGATCGAGTCCGGTACCCACTGCTTCTTCGGGGCTTACGGCGTGCTGTACGACCTGATGAAGGAGATCAAAACCTATCACGCAGTGCTCTGGAAGGAGCATCAGCTGACCTATACCCTTGAAGGCGGCAAGAGCTTCACCTTCGACACATGGGATCTTCCAAGTCCATTGCATCTCCTTCCGGCGATAGTGAAAAACGGATACTTCAGCTTTGGTGAGATGGCTGCATTTTCCCGTTCACTCATACCCCTTGCACTGAAAAAGGACAAATATCCGCCCACGCAGGATCACCTGACATTCGCCCGGTGGGCCGAACAGCGCCGATTCGGGTACCGGCTCATGGACAAGATGTTCAGGCCGATGGCGTTGGCCCTCAAGTTCATCCCGCCCGAAGAGATTTCGGCAAAGATCATCCTCGATGTCACCGAGACCTTTTACCGTATTCCGAAAGCCTCCTGCATGGGTTTCCTGAAGGGATCTCCCCAGGAGTACCTGCACCAGCCGCTTCTCGATTACTCGCAGAACAGGGGAGCCCTTTTCCAGAACCTTTCACCGGTCGACGAGCTGCTTTTCGACGGCAAGCGGATCAGGGGAGTGCAATTGCGCAACGGAGAGATCCTTGATGCGGACTACTACGTGTCGGCCCTGCCGATCCATAACCTCTGCAAGGTACTGCCTTCATCCCTCAAGAAGAACGACCGCTTTTTCGGCGACCTCGAAAGGCTCGAAGGTGTGCCGGTCATCTCGGTGCAGATCTGGTATGACCGTCAGATCAGCACGATCGACAATGTGTTGTTCAGCCCGGACGGCGTCATTCCGGTATTTGCCAACCTTGAAAGGACTACGCCCGATTACCGGAGCCTGAGGGGAGAGAAGTTCGAGGGCAAGAGCCGTTTCGAGTTCTGTGTGGCTCCGGCCAAAGAGCTGATGGGACTCACCAAAGAGGAGATTGTCCGGCTTGTCGATCGGAGCATACGGGCCAATTTCCCCAAAGAGTCGCAAGGTGCCAATATCCTGAAGTCGACCCTTGTCAAGATCCCGCAGTCGGTTTATGCTCCGCTGCCGGGCATGGAGCAGTACCGTCCGACACAGTCGACGCCGGTCAGCAACCTCTTCATCGCCGGGGGATTTTCGCAGCAGCTCTATTACGATTCGATGGGGGGTGCGGTCATGAGCGCCAACCTGGCCGTAGATGCGCTCATCAGGGAGGCCTCGAAAGCGGATCGATAAACGCAGCTCCCTGACCGTTCCGGAAACTTTTCGGGGCGTAGAAAAATTGTTCTTTTTATCGATTAAATTGCTATTTTTGCTGACCTGATTGAATGATTGACCACGGGTTTAAAGGCCCTTGTAGCTCAGTGGATAGAGCAGCAGTTTCCGGAACTGAAGGTCGGCAGTTCGAATCTGTCCAAGGGCACAACTCTTCATTCAGGATTATTCGGGGTGTGGCTCAGCTGGTAGAGTGCTGCGTTCGGGACGCAGAGGTCGTGGGTTCGAGTCCCGCCACCCCGACAGAAAGGCGGTTGCAGCTAGTACTGTAGTCGCCTTTTTTCTTTCCTCTTTTTTTTCTTTTTCCTGCCGCAAATCATTTTTAAGCAATTTTTAAGCTTAAATATAGATGCTTTTAATGCATTCTTATTTACATTAGAGCTATGTAGTAGGAGTTGTTACTGATAAGTGCCCCTTAAAACACCCGTTTTTACACATATAAAGCTTGCCTCCGACATGGATGGCAGGCCATATTGCGGCCCCGTCAACGTTGAAGTTGCAGTGTTTTGTCCTATAGCAACATGGTCGGCACGCAACCGTTTACTGGCACTGTTTCTTTTATACAGGTTAACGATTGTTAATTGTTTGGGTAGGATCGTCTCCTTCTTTGTAACACAAAATCAGAAAGCATGCATATTCCTGATCGCAAAATCACGAGGGGATTTCTCCTCACCATTCTGTTCTGCATCGTTTTTTCAGCGAAGGCATTTGCCGTAGACGCCGGAGCAAAGGCTCCTGCATTTGAACTTCCGGGACAGGCGGGGACCGTGAGTCTTGCCGATTCAGCCGGTTCAGTTGTCTATGTCGATTTCTGGGCCTCCTGGTGCGGTCCCTGCCGCCAGTCTTTTCCATGGATGAACCAGTTGCAGGAGAAATACAGGGCAAAAGGGTTGAAGGTTATCGCCGTCAATGTGGATGCCAGGAGTGAGGACGCGCGGAAGTTTCTTCTCCAGAACCAGGCAGGATTTACGGTCGCGTTCGATCCTAAAGGTACGACACCGGCAAGTTACGGCGTAAAGGGAATGCCGACCAGTTTCCTTGTAGGCAGGGATGGCAAGGTGATTTTCAGGCACCAGGGATTCAATGAGGCTGAAAAGGATAATCTCGAGAAGGAAATCAATGCTGCGCTGGAGGCAGGAAAATGAAAAAGAGCATAATCAGAGCGGTGGCCGCATTCGGTTGCCTGACCAGTATTTCATCGTTGTCCGGTTGTGCTACGGTGCAGCCCTGGGAGAAGCAGAACCTCGCCAAACCTGAAATGACCTTCGAGGGTGACCGGCTTGACACCGGTTATACCGAACACATTTACAGCAGCAAAGAGGCTGCTTCAGGTGGAGCGGGTGTTGGCGGCGGCGGTTGCGGCTGCAATTAAGGGTAACTCATAATCATCAGGACAAATCCATGAAATCGACTCCCTACATAAAAAGCACCAGGGTTTTAGGCGCCGCCCTTACCGCTGCGGCCATGTTACTGCCTTCCGGCAAGTCGGCACTGGCCGATGCGGCACCAGAAAAAGGTATTGTTGCATACAAATTCCTCAATTACCGTGACAGCCAGCCCGGCCAGGAGCGGATGAACATCAACGTCTCCACGATCAGGGTGATGACCCCCATTGCCGGAAAATGGGCGATCGACGTCGTTGGCGCCAACGATTTCATAACGGGAGCATCACCCCATTTCCACAACTATATACCCACTGACTCAGTAACCGGCGCATCCAAGCTGCGGCATGATACCCGAAGGTCCATTGACCTGAATGTGACCCGCTACTTCTCCTCGGGAAGCGTGACCGCAGGCACCAGCTATTCCCAGGAATCGGATTATATCTCCCGGAGCTATTCGCTGCAGTCGAGTATCTCCACCCCGAACAAGAATACCACAGTGACCTTTGGCGGGAGCATAACCAAAGACTCTATCAATCCGAACAACCTGCGTACCTACTCAGACCAGAAAAAAATATATTCTGCCCTTGTTGGTCTTACCCAGGTGATGTCGAAGAATGACATTGTTCAGGTCAACCTCAGCCGATCCATCGGTAGCGGCTACTACACGGACTCTTACAGAGTTTTCGACGAGAGGCCGAGGCATCGTAACTACACGACTGTCCTGAGCAGATGGAACCACTATTTCGATTCAACCGAAGGCGCAAGCAGGCTCTCTTACCGTTACTATACCGACACTTTCGGCATCAAGGCTCACACGTTCAGTGCCGAATATGTACAGCCATTGCCTCAAGGCTTCACTATTACCCCGTCAGTAAGGCTCTATTCCCAGACTGCCGCCTCTTTCTATGTTCCCATCGGACCCGACGAGATTGAGTACCCCGATTCACCTTCCGATTACGGTTCGGCGACATTCTACTCTGAAGACCAGCGTTTGTCAGCCTACGGGGCTGTTACCCTCGCGTTCAAGGTGTCAAAGAGGTTTGCCGATTCATGGTTGGTCGATGTCAGGTACGATCACTACATGCAGCGCGGTCACTGGGCTATCAGTGGAACGCCTGACTCCAATCTGCTCGCATTCAATGCGGATTTTATACAGTTGGGCCTGTCGAAGGAATTTTAAGATTTTCCTGACGGTATAGTATGTGGCTTTACATGGATTCTGATCTCCGGCCGGTACGGTTTATAGCCTGGGATGGACGATAAACGCTTGTAAACAACGAGCAGTCAACGACATGATGGATATTTTCCGATTCGGGTTCAAGGCTATGGGCTGCGGTTGTGAGGTTGTTGTCACCTGTTCCGGAAAAGAGGAGGCTTTATTGGCTGCCGAGGCGGCAATAAAGGAAATCACGAGGATCGAACAGAAGTATTCGCGATACACTCCTGACAGTATCGTGACCAGGATCAACGAAAAAGCCGGTATCGATGGAGTCGATTGCGACGGGGAAACGATGGCTCTTATGCGTTATGCCGGAATGCTTCATGAGCAGAGCGGCGGTTTGTTCGATGTCACTTCAGGAGTATTGAACAGGGCATGGGATTTCAACAAGCCTGAACTGCCTGGCAAGGAAGCGGTTGAGAGCCTTCTGGAACTGGTCGGCTGGAACAAGGTCCTGATTGACGGCAACACGGTAAGGTTAGGCCGGAAGGGGATGCAGCTCGATCTGGGAGGCCTCGGTAAGGAGTACGCTGCCGACAGTGCCGCCAAAGTCCTCTACGGCAAAGGTATCCGGCATGGATTTGTGAACCTGGCAGGGGACATCCGGGTTGTAGGAGCCCAACCCGGAGACGAGCCTTGGAAGGTTGGCATTCGCGACCCGGGTTGCGCCGGCAAGCTTCTTGCATCGATTCCCCTGGGTAGCGGAGCCCTGGCAACCAGCGGTGATTATGAACGATATATCGAGGTGATGGGGCATCGTTACTCCCATATCCTCAACCCCAGGACAGGCTGTCCGGTAGACTACTGGGGCTCTGTATCGGTAGTGGCTACCTCGGCGATCGAAGCCGGTAGTCGTGCGACCATAGCAATGTTGAAAGGGCCTGACGGCCTTGATTACCTGTCAGCATCAGGCTTGATGTATCTGGCGGTTGACAAGTCGGGAAAGATTTATCACAGGTACTGAAGCCTATTACCAGACATAACACAAACGACAGTGATATAGGTATCACAACGGCGAAGCTTGGCCGTTGCAGGCAGATGCAGCCTGTGTCACGATGCTGCAGGGAGATGTTTTCGCTAACGCCGGTTACGATCGCGTCACGGAGAAGCGTTTGAGTCAGTTTGTTCTATCGTTCCGATTTTTTTCGATAAATCGGAACGGGAGGAGGTAACCGTAGGGTGCATCCCTGAGTTTGTTGAGGCGACTGAAGTCTCAAGAATCCTGAAGGTGTTTTAGAAGCTTGATGTGAATCGATAATTATTTGATGACCTAAACGAAATCAAGGGTAAAGGAGAAAGGACTTTATGGCTACTTTTACGAAAACAGGTGGAGCGACTAATGACGCATGGAGTTTTTCGACGGGCGCCCTTGGGGGGGAACCGGCAAATAACGACATTTACGATCTTGATGGCGGTGCCGGAACGGATTCATTCCGCTTTGATGAAGGTACTACGGGTAAATATATAGGTCTCTACCTGAGTACCAGATTCAGCATCAGTGCAGCTGTCGCTGGCGTGATCACCGTGTCGGGAGCGAGCACCAACGGGACACACCTGACCTTTCACCTGACAAACTTCGAGCAGCTTATATTCGGCGACCAGACCGTTACGCTCAATTATGGTCCGGCAAACAACAATGCGCCGGTATTCACCTCGGGAACTACCGGCTCTGTTGACGAGAACGCGGCGATTAGTACCGTAATCTATACGGCTGTAGCGACCGATGCGGATGGAACCACCCCGACCTACTCGCTGACCGGCA
The DNA here is from genome assembly GCA_013334525.1 of Chlorobiaceae bacterium. Lineage (GTDB taxonomy): Bacteria > Bacteroidota > Chlorobiia > Chlorobiales > Chlorobiaceae > Chlorobaculum. The sequence goes on along the minus strand of JAAXXK010000014.1, from coordinate 15,478 downwards.
CGGATGCGACACTGTTGAACATAAACGCAACTTCGGGCGCGGTGACGCTGAAAACATCGGCGAACTACGAGGCCAAGACGAGCTATAGCTTCAACGTAGTCGCCAGCGACGGGCTTGTTGCGCATGACGTGAGCAGGGCTGTTGTGGTATCCGTCAACAACCTGAACGACAATTCGCCGGTGTTCAGTTCCGGCAGTACGGGCACGGTTGCGGAGAACGCCGCGACGAGCACAGTGATCTATACGGCGACCGCGACTGATGCGGACAACCTTGCCGCGCTGACCTATTCTCTTACCGGCACGGATGCCTCATTGCTGAACATCAACTCTTCGACGGGGGTGGTAAAGCTTAACACCTCCGCGAACTATGAGGCCAAAACGAGTTACACCTTCAACGTAGTTGCCAGCGATGGTACGAACAGCACCTCCAATCCTGTTGTGGTGAGCGTTACCAACCTGAACGACAACTCGCCGGTGTTCAGTTCCGGCAGTACGGGCACGGTTGCGGAGAACGCGGCGACCAGCACGGTGATCTATACGGCGACCGCGACGGATGCGGACAACCTTGCAGCGTTGACCTACTCGCTGGGCGGCACGGATGCTTCGCTGCTAAACATAAACGCGACTTCGGGCGCAGTGACGCTGAAAACATCGGCGAACTACGAGGCCAAGACGAGCTACAGCTTCAGCGTTGTTGCCGGTGACGGCACGAACAGCACCTCCAATCCTGTCGTGGTGAGTGTGACAAACCTGAACGACAACTCGCCGGTGTTCACTTCGGGCAGTACGGGTACGGTAGCCGAGAACGCCGCGACGAGTATGGTGATTTACACAGCCGCCGCGACGGATGCGGACAACCTTGCAGCGTTGACCTACTCGCTGGGTGGTACGGACGCTTCGCTGCTGAACATCGATGCTGCGTCGGGAGCGGTGACGCTGAAAACGTCGGCGAACTATGAAGCAAAGACGAGCTACAGCTTCAGCGTAGTTGCCAGCGACGGTACGAACAGCACCTCGAATCCTGTCGTGGTGAGTGTGACGAACCTGAACGACAATTCGCCGGTGTTCAGTTCCGGCAGTACGGGCACGGTTGCGGAGAACGCTGCGACCAGCACGGTGATCTATACCGCGACAGCGACAGATGCGGACAACCTTGCAGCGTTGACCTACTCGCTGGGTGGTACGGACGCTTCGCTGCTGAACATCGATGCTGCGTCGGGAGCGGTGACGCTGAAAACGTCGGCGAACTATGAAGCAAAGACGAGCTACAGCTTCAACGTAGTTGCCAGCGACGGTACGAACAACACCTCCAATCCTGTCGTGGTGAGTGTGACGAACCTGAACGACAACTCGCCGGTGTTCAGCTCCGGCACAACGGGCACGGTTGCGGAGAACGCAGCAGTCAGCACGGTGATCTACACGGCGACCGCGACTGATGCAGACAATCTTGCTGCGCTGACCTATTCCCTGACAGGCACGGACGGCTCGTTGCTGAACATCAATTCATCGACGGGCGAGGTAACGCTTAAAACCTCCGCGAACTACGAGGCCAAGACGAGCTACAGCTTCAACGTAGTTTCCAGCGACGGTACGAACAGCACCTCGAATCCTGTCGTGGTGAGTGTGACGAACCTGAATGACAACTCTCCGGTCTTCACCTCCGGCATGACAGGCACGGTCGCGGAGAACGCATTGACGAGTACGGTGATCTATACAGCGACCGCAACGGATGCGGACAACCTTGCTGCGCTCACCTATTCGCTGGGCGGAACGGACGCTTTGCTGCTGAACATCAATTCATCGACGGGCGAGGTAACGCTTAAAACTTCTGCGAATTACGAGGCCAAGACGAGTTACAGCTTCAGCGTAGTTGCCAGTGACGGCACGCTCAGCACCTCGAATCCTGTCGTGGTGAGTGTGACGAACCTGAACGACAATTCGCCGGTGTTCAGCTCGGGAACAACAGGTACGGTGGCTGAGAATGCTGTTCTAAGCACGGTGATCTACAGTGCAGCAGCAACTGATGCGGACAACCTTGCAGCGTTGACCTACTCGCTGGGTGGTACGGACGCTTCGCTGCTGAACATCGATGCTGCGTCGGGAGCGGTGACGCTGAAATCATCGGCTAACTACGAAGCAAAGACGAGCTACAGTTTCAACGTAGTTGCCAGCGATGGTACGAACAGCGTCTCCAATCCGGTCATGGTGAGTGTGACGAACCTGAACGACAATTCGCCGGTGTTCAGCTCCGGGACAACCGGTACGGTGGTTGAGAACGCAGCGACGAGCACGGTGATCTATACTGCGACTGCGACGGATGCGGACAATCTAGCTGCGCTCACCTATTCGCTGGGCGGAACGGATGCTTTGCTGTTGAACATCGATGCTGCATCGGGCGCGGTGACACTGAAAACGTCGGCGAACTACGAAGCAAAGACGAGCTACAGTTTCAACGTAGTTGCCAGTGACGGTACGAACAGCACCTCCAACCCGGTCGTGGTGAGCGTGACGAACCTGAACGACAACTCGCCGGTGTTCAGCTCCGGCACTACAGGCACGGTGGTCGAGAACGCTGTGACCAGCACGGTTATCTATACTGCGGTTGCGACGGATACGGACAACCTCACGGCGCTTACCTATTCGTTGGGCGGTACGGACGCGTCGCTGTTGAACATCGATTCGGCCACGGGAGCTGTGACGCTCAAGACATCGGCAAACTACGAAACGAAGACGAGCTACAGCTTCAATGTTATCGCCAGCGATGGCCTTGTTGCGCATGACGCGACGCAAGCTGTGGTTGTGAGCGTGACCAACCTGAACGACAATTCGCCGGTGTTCAGCTCGGGAACAACAGGTACGGTGGCTGAGAATGCTGTTCTAAGCACGGTGATCTACAGTGCAGCAGCAACTGATGCGGACAACCTTGCAGCGTTGACCTACTCGCTGGGCGGTACGGACGCGTCGTTGCTGAACATCGATTCGGCGACGGGAGCTGTGACGCTTAAGACATCGGCGGATTACGAAACGAAGACGAGCTACAGCTTCAACGTTATCGCCAGCGACGGCCAGGTTGCGCATGACGCGACACAATCCGTGTTAGTTGGCGTGACGAACCTGAACGATAACTCGCCGGTGTTCAGCTCCGGCAGTACGGGCACGGTTGCGGAGAACGCAGCGACCAGCACGGTGATCTATACAGCGACCGCGACGGATGCGGACAACCTTGCAGCGTTGACCTACTCGCTGGGCGGCACGGACGCCTCGCTGCTGAACATCGATTCGGCGACGGGAGCTGTGACGCTCAAGACATCGGCGAATTACGAAACGAAAACGAGCTACAGCTTCAATGTTATCGCCAGCGATGGCCTTGTTGCGCATGACGCGACGCAAGCTGTGGTTGTGAGCGTGACCAACCTGAACGACAATTCGCCGGTGTTCAGCTCGGGAACAACAGGTACGGTGGCTGAGAATGCTGTTCTAAGCACGGTGATCTACAGTGCAGCAGCAACTGATGCGGACAACCTTGTTGCGCTGACATATTCGCTTGGCGGTACGGACGCGTCGTTGCTGAACATCGATTCGGCGACGGGAGCTGTGACGCTCAAGACATCGGCGAATTACGAAACGAAAACGAGCTACAGCTTCAATGTTATCGCCAGCGATGGCCTTGTTGCGCATGACGCGACGCAAGCTGTCGTTGTGAGCGTGACCAACCTGAACGACAATTCGCCGGTGTTCACGTCAGGCACGACGGGTAATGTTGCCGAGAACTCTTCACTGAGTACGGTTATCTACAGTGCAGCAGCGACAGATTCGGACAATCTTGTTGCGCTGACCTATTCTCTGGGTGGAACGGATGCGTCGTTGCTTAATATCGATTCAGCAACGGGAACGGTGACTCTCAAAACGTTGGCGGACTACGAGACCAGAACGAGCTACAGCTTCAATGTTACCGCCAGCGACGGCCTCGTTGCGCATGACGCGACGCAAGTCGTGGTTGTGAGTGTGACGAACGTCAACGACAATTCACCGGTGTTCAGCTCCGGCATTACAGGTACGGTGGTTGAGAACGATGCGACCAGCACCGTGATCTATACTGCGACTGCCACAGATGCGGACAACCTCGTTGCGCTTACCTATTCGCTGGGCGGCACGGATGCTTCGCTCTTGAACATCGATTCGGCGACGGGAGCGGTGAGCCTGAAATCATCGGCAGACTACGAAACGAAGACGAGCTACAGCTTCAACGTGATCGCCGGCGACGGCCTCGTTGCCCATGACGCGACGCAAGCCGTGGTTGTGAACGTGACGAACGTGAACGACAATTCACCGGTGTTCAGCTCCGGCACTACAGGTACGGTGGTTGAGAACGCAGCGACCAGCACGGTGCTCTATACTGCGGCCGCAACGGATGCTGATAACCTTACAGCGTTGACCTACACGCTGGGCGGCACAGATGCTTCGCTGCTGGACATCAATTCGACGACTGGAGCGGTAACGCTGAAGGCATCTGCGGACTATGAAGCGAAGTCGAGCTACAGCTTCAACGTGATCGCCAGCGACGGGCTCGTTGCGCATGACTCGATCAGGGCCGTCGTGGTGAGTGTGACCAACCTGAACGACAACTCGCCGTTGTTCACCTCCGGATCTACTGGCGTTGTAGTCAATAGTACTCCTGCCGGTTCCGTTATCTATACGGCAGCCGCTACGGATGCGGACAACCTTGTTCCCCTGGTCTATTCAATGGGCGGCACGGATGCCTCGCTGCTGAATATCAACTCCTCGACTGGAGAGGTGAGCCTGAAGGCTGATGCGGATTTTGCGACAAGGACGACCTACAGCATCAATGTCTCTGCAAGTGATGGACTTGCAGCGCATGATGTGACAAAAAGCGTACTGATAATCGTTCAGGCAACCAATAATTTTGCTCCGGTCATCACATCGGGCGTCTCGGGCACGGTAGACGAGAATGCGGCGACCAGCACGGTGATCTATACCGCGACAGCGACTGACGCCGATAACAATACGATTATCTATTCGCTGGGCGGCACGGACGCCTCGTTGCTGAACATCGATGAGTTAACGGGAGCGGTTACGCTGAAGGCATCTGCGGACTACGAAGCGAAGTCGAGCTACAGCTTCAACGTGATCGCCAGCGACGGACTTGTTGCGCATGACGTAACCAAAGCCGTGGTAGTAAGCGTGAACAACCTGAACGACAACTTGCCTGCGTTCAGCTCAGGAACAACTGGCACGGTTGTCGAAAACGCATTGACCAGCACGGTGATCTATACTGCTGCGGCGACGGATGCGGACAACCTTGTCGCACTTACCTATTCGCTGGGCGGCACGGACGCCTCGCTCTTGAACATCGATTCGACGACGGGCGCTGTGACGCTGAAGGCGTCGGCGGATTACGAAACGAAGACGAGCTACAGCTTCAACGTTATAGCCAGCGACGGCCTCGTTGCGCATGATGCGTCAAGGTCTGTGGTTGTGAGCGTTACGAACCTGAATGACAATTCGCCGGTTTTCAGCTCCGGTACAACAGGCACGGTGGTCGAGAACGCCGCGACCAGCACGGTGATCTATACTGCTGCGGCGACGGATGCGGACAACCTTGTCGCACTTACCTATTCGCTGGGCGGCACGGACGCTTCGCTCTTGAACATCGATTCGGCGACGGGAGAGGTTACGCTGAAGTCATCTGCGGATTACGAAACGAAGTCGAGCTACAGCTTCAACGTTATCGCCAGCGACGGCATGGTTGCGCATGATGCGACACAAGCCGTGGTAGTGGGCGTAACCAACCTGAACGACAACTCGCCGGTGTTCAGCTCCGGAACAACCGGTACGGTAGCCGAGAACGCAGCTATCAGCACGGTGATCTACAGCGCAGCCGCGACGGATGCGGACAACCTCACGGCTCTTGCCTACTCGCTGGGCGGCACGGATGCATCGTTGCTGAACATCGATTCGGCGACGGGAGCGGTAACGCTTAAAACCTCAGCGGACTATGAGGTCAAAACGAGCTACAGCTTCAACGTTATCGCCAGCGACGGCCTCGTGGCGCATGATGCGACCAGGGCAGTGGTGGTCAGCGTTACGAACCTGAATGACAATTCGCCAGTGTTCAGCTCCGGCACTACAGGTACGGTGGTCGAGAACGCCGCGACCAGCACGGTGATCTACAGCGCGGCTGCGACGGATGCGGACAACCTCACGGCTCTTACCTACTCGCTGGGCGGCACGGACGCCTTGCTGCTGAACATCGATTCGGCGACGGGAGCCGTTACGCTGAAGTCATCGGCGGATTACGAAACGAAGACGAGCTACAGCTTCAACGTTATAGCCAGCGATGGCCTTGTTGCGCATGACGCGACCAGGGCCGTTGTGGTAAGCGTTGGCAACCTGAACGACAACTCTCCGGTGTTCAGCTCCGGCACTACAGGCACGGTGGTCGAAAACGCCGGGACGAGCACGGTGATCTATACTGCTGCCGCGACGGATGCGGACAACCTCACGGCGCTTACCTATTCTTTGGGCGGAACGGATGCCTTGTTGCTGAACATCGATTCGGCCACCGGAACGGTGACGCTGAAGTCATCGGCGGATTACGAAACGAAGACGAGCTACAGCTTCAACGTTATAGCCAGCGACGGCCTGGTCGCGCATGACGCTATACAATCCGTGGTAGTCAGCGTTGGTAACCTGAACGACAATTCGCCGGTGTTCAGCTCAGGAACAACCGGAACGTTAGTCGAAAACGCATTGACCAGCACGGTGATCTATACTGCTGCGGCGACGGATGCGGACAACCTCACGGCTCTTACCTATTCGCTGGGCGGTGCTGATGCGTCGTTGCTGAACATCGATTCTGCGACTGGAACGGTGACGCTGAAAACATCGGCAGATTACGAAACGAAGACCAGCTACAGCTTCAACATTATCGCGAGCGACGGCCTCGTTGCACATGACGCGACCAGGACTGTCGTAGTGAACGTAACGAACCTGAACGACAACTTGCCCTCTTTCAGCTCCGGCACTACAGGCACGGTGGCGGAGAACGCAGCTATCAGCACGGTGATCTATACCGCTGCGGCGACGGATGCGGACAACCTCACAACGCTTACCTATTCGTTGGGCGGTACCGATGCATTGTTGCTGAACATCGATTCTGCAACTGGTGTGGTTACGCTGAAGTCATCGGCGGACTACGAAACGAAGTCGAGCTACAGCTTCAACGTTATTGCCAGCGACGGCCTTGTTGCGCATGACGCGACCAGCGCAGTCGTGGTGAGTGTTGGCAACCTGAACGACAACGCTCCGGTGTTCAGTTCCGGAACAACCGGTACGGTTGCGGAGAACGCAGCGACCAGCACGCTGATCTATACTGCGGCCGCGACGGATGCGGACAACCTCGTCGCACTTACCTATTCGCTGGGCGGTACGGACGCATCGCTCTTGAATATTGATTCCGCAACCGGTGCGGTTACGCTGAAGTCATCGGCGGACTACGAAACGAAGTCGAGCTACAGCTTCAACGTTATCGCCAGCGACGGCTTCGTTGCGCACGATGCGACCAGGGCTGTCGTAGTGGGCGTGACCAACCTGAACGATAATTCGCCGGTGTTTACATCCGGTTCTACAGGTACGGTAGCCGAGAAAGTCGCGATCAGTACCGTCATCTATACTGCCGCAGCGACTGATGCGGACAACCTCGTGGCGCTTACCTATTCGCTTGGCGGCACGGATGCATCGCTCTTGAACATCAACTCTTCAACAGGAGCCGTTACGCTGAAAGCTCCTGCAGACTACTTGACCAAGTCGAGCTACAGCTTCAACGTTATCGCCAGCGACGGCCTTGTTGCGCATGACGCGACCAAAACCGTGTTGGTAAGCGTTCAGGCGGTAAATGATTATGCTCCTGTCATCACTTCGGGAACTCTGGGTACGGTGTCCGAGAATGCTGCATTGAACACGGTTATCTATACCGTTACAGCGACGGATGCTGATGACAACCTTATAACCTACTCGCTTGGCGGTACGGACGCATCGCTCTTGAACATCGATTCCGCAACAGGGGTGGTGACGTTGAAGTCATCGGCAGATTACGAAACGAAGTCAAGCTACAGCTTCAACGTGATTGCCAGCGACGGCTTAGTCGCACATGACGCGACCAAAGCCGTGGTGGTGAGCGTGACGAACCTGAACGACAACGCACCGGTGTTCAGTTCCGGAACTGTGGGCACGGTAGCCGAGAACGCAGCGACGAGCACGGTGATCTATACCGCTGCCGCGACAGATGCGGACAACCTCACATCGCTTACCTATTCTCTGGGCGGCACTGACGCCTCGCTCTTGAACATCGATTCGGTGACGGGAGCGGTGACGTTGAAGTCATCGGCGGACTACGAGACCAAAACGAGCTACAGCTTCAACGTGATCGCAAGCGACGGCCTTGTGGCGCATGACGCGACCAGGGCTGTCGTGGTCAGCGTTTCGAACCTGAACGACAATTCGCCGGTGTTCAGCTCCGGGACAACCGGTACGGTGGTTGAGAACGCAGCGACGAGCACGGTGATCTATACCGCTGCTGCGACGGATGTGGACAACCTCGGGGCATTGAGCTACTCGCTGGGCGGCACGGATGCTTTGCTCCTGAACATCGATTCTGCAACCGGAGCGGTGAGCCTTAAGGCATCGGGAGATTACGAAACGAAGTCAAGCTACAGCTTCAACGTGATCGCCAGCGACGGCCTTGTAGCGCATGACGCGACCAGGTCAGTCGTGGTGAGCGTTGGCAACCTGAACGACAATTCACCGGTATTCAGCTCCGGAACGACCGGAACGGTGGCGGAGAACGCCGTGACGAGCACGGTGATCTATAGTGCTGCCGCGACGGATGCGGACAACCTCACAGCGCTTACCTATTCGCTGGGCGGTACGGACGCCTCGTTGCTGAACATCGATTCCGCAACCGGTGCGGTGAGCCTGAAAACCTCGGCGGACTACGAAACGAAGACGAGCTACAGCTTTAACGTCATCGCCAGCGACGGCCTTGTTGCTCACGATGCGACTAAAGCGGTCGTGGTGAGCGTGACAAACCTGAATGACAATTCACCGGTATTCAGCTCCAGCACTGCCGGAACGGTGGCGGAGAACGCCGCGACGAGCACGGTGATCTACACCGCGGCCGCGACGGATGCTGACAACCTCGTAGCATTGAGCTACTCGTTGGGCGGCACGGATGCTTCGCTGCTGAACATCGATTCGGCGACGGGAGCGGTGAGCCTGAAGACATCAGGGGATTACGAGACCAAAACGAGCTACAGCTTCAACGTGATCGCGAGCGACGGCTTGGTTGCGCATGAAGCGACTCAATCCGTGGTAGTGATCGTGGGCAACCTGAACGACAACTCGCCGGTGTTCAGCTCCGGCACTACTGGCACTGTGGCGGAGAACGCCGCGACGAGCACGGTGATCTATAGTGCTGCCGCGACGGATGCGGACAACCTCACAGCGCTTACCTATTCGCTGGGCGGTACTGACGCGTCACTATTGAACATCGATTCGGCAACGGGAACGGTGAGCCTTAAAACATCGGCGGATTACGAAACCAAGTCGAGCTACAGCTTCAACGTGATCGCCAGCGACGGCCTCGTGGCGCGTGACGCGACCAGGGCGGTGGTAGTGAGCGTGACCAACCTGAACGACAACGCGCCCTCTTTCAGCTCCGGAGCCACAGGTACGGTGGCTGAGAACGCCGCATTGAGCACCGTGATCTACAGTGCGGCAGCAAGTGATGCTGACAACCTGACTTCTCTTGCCTACTCGCTGGGCGGTACTGATGCATCGTTGCTGAACATTGATGCAGCAACCGGTGCTGTTACGCTTAAAACGTCGGCGGACTACGAAACGAAGTCGAGCTACAGCTTCAACGTGATCGCGAGCGACGGCCTCGTAGCGCATGACGCGACCAGGGCGGTGGTTGTGAGCGTGAGCAACCTGAACGACAGTTCACCGGTGTTCAGCTCCGGAGCTACGGGCACCGTGATCGAAAACTCGGCTGTCAGCACGGTGGTCTACAACGCGGCTGCGACGGATGCGGACAACCTCACGGCGCTTACCTACTCGCTGGGCGGCACGGATGCATCATTGCTGAACATCGATTCTGCGACTGGAACGGTGAGCCTGAAGTCATCGGCCGACTACGAGGCCAAGTCGAGCTACAGCTTCAATGTTATCGCCAGCGACGGCCTTGCGGCGCATGACGCAACCAGGGGTGTAGTGGTATCGGTACAGAACGTGGATGAGCAGCCGACCAGCACCAACGATACGATTGCGGTGCATGATACGGTAACAAAGGAGTTAAGCGTCGATGATTTCGGAGTCTATAATGATCCGGAAGGAGTGTCGCTTGGTGCAGTCAGGATCGTTTCCCTGCCGCCGGCCGACCAGGGAGCCCTCGAATACAGCAGCGACGGCACAAGCTGGACGCCCGTTGTCCTGAACCAGGTGGTTTCCGGTGTCGATATCACCGCTGGTCATTTACGTTTTGTTCCGGTCGTCGGCATGAGCTCGGCCGAGATTGGGTTCCAGGTGAGTGACGGAGGGCTCTACAGCAGCGATTCCTATACGATGTCGATTTATGCGGAGCAGATACAGACACTGCCGTCAGGTTCGGGGAGCTCGATCGATGGCACAACACTGACCGTTACGGTACCGGCATCAATGACGATATATGCCGATATGCTGCCGACGGAAGGGCTTACCCTTTCGGAGCGTATTACGGCCATAAGCGATCAACTGACCAACGATGCGGCTTCGCAGGATGCTTTCCATGCAGCCATAGACCACTACATCGCAGGGGTTGCCGATCCGTCAGGGGTCGGCGTGCGGGAGCTTGAATTTGATGTCGATCCAGCATTCAATACGGCGAACCATATTGTCATCAATGAAAGCGCGTCCGGACAGCAGGCACTCATTATCGATGCCAGCAATCTTCCCCACGGTACCGTGCTCGATCTGCACAACGTCGAGTTCGCCATTATCATCGGCCCAACGCGCCTTGAGGGAGGAACAGGCAGCAACATCGTGATCGCAGACGGGTCGGACCAGTATATCGTTCTCGGCCCCTCCGACGATACGATTCACGGTGGCGATGGAAACGATACGGTCGGCTCTCTGGGCGGCAATGACATGCTTTACGGAGATGGTGACAATGACCAGATGTTCGGTGGCGACGGCAACGATACGCTCTATGGCGGCGATGGCAACGACACCTTGCGCGGCGACGCAGGAAATGATTCGATTACCGGCGGGGCAGGAGACGATACGGCTCGGTTCGTCAATAATTTCAGCAATTACCATATCAGCTATGATATCTATTCGGACACCTACACTGTCGTTGATACCTCCGGTATCGGCAGCGATGGGACTGATACGGTAACCGGTGTGGAGCACTTCCAGTTCGCCGACGGCACCAGGCTCCCCTCGGAATCGATCGATACTACTGCGCCGACGGTGGTTACCTATACTCCTGACAACGCCGTTACGGGGGCCGGCATTTATGGCAATATCGACCTGAAGTTCAGCGAGCCGGTGCAACGCGGAACGGGTCTGATTGAAATTCACAGCGGTTCGGCGAGCGGCACTCTCGTGGAGAGCTTCGATGCAGCAAGCAGCAGTCACCTCACCATAACCGGAGATACGCTGAGTATCGACCCAACAGCCAACCTGGCTAACGGTACCACTTATTATGTGACCTTCTCCGATGGCAGTATCCATGATTTCGCAGGCAATCATTACAGCGGAACGAGTGCCTACCATTTCAGTACGGTCGCATCGGCGGTCGCCGCTTCGGGCGGATCGTCGGGCGGAGGTGCAGGAGTGGCCATCGCAGGCATTGCGGGACTGGGTCTTCTGGCGCTTCTTGCACTTTGATTCTTCTTTTCACATCAGAAGGGGTCCCGTCAAGACCCCTTCATTGTTGATGGAATTTCAATGCTTTTCTACGACACGCGATGTAAAGTGGATGTCAATTCAGGGGGTGAAAAATCATGGGTATTTCATTTCATCCAGAAGTTGCCGTCCGGTGAAGCTCGGGCTTCCATTTCCGGCAATTGCTTCTGAATAAGGAGAATAATTCACCTTCGTCTGTATTTTTATGATGCTGTCACTCTTGTCCTGAGTCGAAAAATATTTATATAGCAAAGCAACCATTGGCGTATTCATGCGGGATGGATATGTTATGGAGTATCTGCCTGAAACTCCGGAGACTACATTTTTCGATACAAACAACTAGCGCATCCCTGTCGGTGGACAGTATGTTGCGTCAACTTGCACTGAAGGTCTATGATGTCGCAATGGTCGGTGTGACGGTTTTTGGTTAGCAAAAACGGCATGTCAGCACTTGCCGACGACTGGAAACGACCGATAACCAGCTCCTTAATGACGACATGCTCATACAGGCTCCCAAAGAGAGGATGCCCGGAGCGTGATGAAGCGGCCTGCATTGAAAGAGGCCATATAGTCCGGGTTCCTTGCAATTTACACCCGATACCTTCAAGCCCTGTCTTGTCTGGTTTTATGTCGGGCGACCTCTGGATTGCCTGATGCATCGGAATAGGTCTCTTCGAGGCCTCCCTGCATGGTCGATATGATTAAATTTCTTGATTAACGCCGATGTTCACGCGAGTAGTCCCAAATGATCCAAACTGACAAGAAATCTGAGATACGTGAAGCTCTGTTCGGGATCTCGCCCTGGTTGAACCGCGTGATTTTGTTCAGCCTGTTGACCAATATCCTCGTGCTTACTCCGAGCTGGTACATGCTTGAGGTATACGACCGGGTCGTCAACAGCCGGAACCATCGTACATTGTTGATGCTCACCCTCTTGGTCGTCGGATTGTACGCCCTGCTTGAAGCCATCGAGTGGATTCGTTCGTCGATAATGCATGAGGCCGGCCGCGATTTTGACAAGCGCCTTCGGGAACGGGTATTTGATTCGGTTTTATCCGCACGGCTCAGGAACCTTCCCTCGGGGGCTTCCGGCCAGGCGCTTAACGACCTGCGCCTGATGCGCGATTTTATCTCTTCAAATGTCATCCTCGCATTTCTCGATGCACCGCTTGCGCTGATCGTGCTGGTTTTCCTGTTCATGATCAACCCCATACTCTGCTGGTTTGCCATCGGCGGCGCAGTTGCGCAGTTCCTGATCGGCTTTTTCAATGAACGTCGCATTCGCCAACCGTTGCAACAGGCCAACAGGGGATCGCTGGTCGCGCAAATCTATGCCGGCGGTGTATTGCGCAACGCCCAGGTGATCGAGTCGATGGGTATGCTCGATGCCTTGAAAACCCGATGGATATTGCGCCAGAAGGATTTTCTTTCAAAACAGGCGGAAGCTTCCGACAGCGCGGGTACCAATGCGGCCCTGTCAAAGCTTACACAGTCTTTGTTGAGCTCCCTTATGCTTGGAATGGGTTGCTGGCTCACCATCAAAGGCGAAATGGTCGGATCGGGAATGATTGTCGGCTCGATTCTCGGTGGCCGTATCCTGAGCCCGCTGGTACAGATCATCGGCAACTGGCGACAGGTTGATGGTGCCCGCGACGCATATTCCAGGCTCGACAGCCTGCTGGGAAATTTTCCGGCAGAAACGACGACCATGCCATTGCCTGCCCCAAACGGCAACCTGTTGGTCGAAAATATTACGGCAGGCCCCCCCGGCACTACCTTGCAAATCCTCAAGAATGTCGGCTTTCGTGTTGCGGCTGGGGATTCGGTTGCCATTGTCGGTCCATCCGCATCCGGCAAGACAACCCTTGCCCGCCTGCTTGTGGGGGTATGGTCGCCCATGAACGGCAAGGTTCGCCTGGACGGGAGCGACATATTCGCCTGGAACAAGGCGGAGCTTGGACCTCATATCGGGTACCTGCCCCAGACCGTGGAGCTTTTCGACGGCACCATAGCGGAAAACGTTTCGAGGTTCGGCATACCCGATCCCGAAAAGGTGCGTGAGGCCTGCCGTCTGGTCGGCCTTGAGGGCTTCATCGAAACATTGCCTGAAAAATACGAAACCATGATCGGCGACGACGGATCCTTTCTCTCCGGCGGCCAGCGTCAGCGGGTCGCGTTGGCAAGGGCAGTTTACGGTATGCCGAAATATGTGGTTCTTGATGAACCGAATTCGAGCCTTGACGAAGCCGGTGACGCAGCTCTTTTTGCCGCGCTCAGCCACCTCAAGTCGGCAGGTACCACGGTCATCGTAGTGACGCACCGGCTCCAGCTTCTTGGCGCGATAGACTACCTCCTTATCCTCGTCGATGGACAGATCAGGCAGTTCGGCCCCAGGGACCAGGTTCTTGCGGCGATGCAGCAGAAGCCGGCTCCGGCACAGGCAGAACCAACCGAAGGGAGGAAGGCATGACGAAGGAGTTTTTTGACAGAAGCGCCCTGACACGTCACCTCTGGCTTTTCAGGAAAGAGTTCTTATGGGTCGGGGTGTTCAGCATGATCGCCAACCTGCTGCTGCTTACTCCGACGATCTACATGCTGCAGCTCTACGACCGGGTGTTCAAAAGCCAGAGCGAACTGACGCTTCTTGCCGTGACGCTCATCATGGTGCTGTTCTACGCCATTATGGCTGTTGCGGAGTGGCTTCGCTCACGGTTGCTGGTCCGGGGCGGGGTTCGCCTTGACGAGTCGCTCAACGCAATGGTATTCAACGCCAGTTACGAGAAGAACCTGAAGCGCGCGAGCACCAATCCCGCCGAGGCGTTGACCGATCTGACCACCATCCGCCAGTTCCTTACCGGAAGCGGGATATTCGCCTTTTTTGATATACCGTGGACGCCGATTTATATCGCGGTCATATTCCTGTTGAGCCCTTTTCTTGGATGTTTGTCGATTCTGTTCGCCTGTATCCAGGTACTGGTTACATGGATCAGCCATCGGGCCACAGTAAAGGAGATTGAAATGGCGGCGGAAGCCGGTCAGCGGAGCAGCGGGTACATGCAGGGCAAGTTGCGGAACATCGAGCCCCTGCACTCCATGGGCATGGCGCCGCACCTGCGCAACCGCTGGCTCGACTTTCATGAGCAATCGATGGAGATCAGCCGGGAGATGAACCACAAGCAGCATCGCCAGCAGTCGATATCGAAATTTATCCGCTACTGCATGCAGTCCTTCACGCTTGGTGCAGGAGCCCTTATGGTCATTGAAGGCAAAATGAGCGCCGGCGGAATGATCGCGGCCAATGTGCTGATGTCGAAGGCCCTCCAGCCGCTCGACCTGGTGATCTCTGTATGGAAACCCTTTATCCAGGCAAAAGAGGCGTTCGATCGTCTTGAAAAGCTGATCAACCAGTATCCTGAACGCATCAATCCTTCTCCAAGGCCTGATCCACAGGGCGATGTCCGGATCGATGGCCTTATCGCTACAGTACAGGGCAGGCCGACGCCTATCCTTCATGG
>JAAXXK010000059.1 GCA_013334525.1 Chlorobiaceae bacterium | reverse complement strand
GGTTGTATATGCAAAATGATATATATTTATAAATGCAATTATTTATGTGTGTTGCTGGAATGAATATCGTCTTGTGTTTGATGTATGTATATATATATTAACTTGCATGTGGTGCTTGAAACAGAATGTAAAAACCGTATAAAATCTCCCAATTCATTTATGAAAAAATCAACCTTTCTGGCCGTCATTATTGCAGTGTTTTCGGGTGGAGTTTCCAATATGCTGCATGCAGATCCGATTACGGCGCCACTTTGGCCAAATGCCGGCAGTACGAGCATCTTTACGCCCACAGGCTGGGGTGCTTCTTTCGGTATCGTTTATTTCGGTGGAGGGGCAACTACGCCCCAGGTTTACTCAACGCGTACAGACGCAGATTCAGGCGCAGGTTTCGGACTTGGAAACCCGTTAAAAAATCTTGGTCTGGAGTTAAGCGTGGCCATGATGGACGTCTCGAAAAGGGATAACTTTTCCTATGGGTTCAAAATTCATCGTATCATCGGGGACGGTACCTCGATAGGTTTTGGCGGTGTGAACCTTTTTCATGACAAAAAGAAATCCGATGCAGACGAAAGTTACTATGTCGCCATCAGCCATGCGGTTCAGGGGCTCCCATCCGGCTACAATCCGGAGGAGTCGAAACTGCATCTCAACCTTGGCGTAGGCAACGGCATGTTCAGTAAAATGAGCCCTTACGATACCAGGGCCGGCAAGGGCAGGCATGGAACCTATGTGTTCGGCTCAACAGCCTATGAGATCTACAATGCAACCAATGCTATCGTTGAATGGAGCGGAATGAACCTGAATGCGGGAATCTCGACGGGCCTGTTCAGCCTCAGCAAGAATATTCCTGTTACCGTGACGATCGCCGCCGCTGATTTGACCAAATACACCGCTGACGGGGTGAGGTTGACGTATGGTGTGAGCGGAGCTATTTTGTTTTGATTTGACCGGGCGATCACCGTTGCTCATAACGATACGGTGAATATCGCTGACAATGGAAGATCATTTCTGCGCAATGGTAATGGCAGGAGTGGTCTTTCATTTTTTTTTAAGGGGTTGCAATGCGAGATGCCGGTGCAACGTGCTTTCTCAAGCACTGTTGCACCGATCGTGATCAGTTTTTTGCCTGTTCCATCAGTTCTGTGAACTCCTTGAACAGATAGTGCGAGTCATGCGGGCCGGGAGCAGCTTCGGGATGGTACTGCACCGAGAAGCAAGGCAACTCGCGGTGGCGAACGCCTTCTACTGTCTGGTCGTAAAGGTTCCGGTGGGTCAGTTCAAGCACCTCCGGCAGGGACTCCATTTCGACGGCGAACCCGTGGTTCTGCGAAGTGATCTCGATCCTGCTGTCAAGCAGGTTCTTGACCGGATGGTTCGCTCCGTGGTGGCCAAACTTGAGCTTGTATGTTTTTGCACCAAATGCGAGGGAGAGCAGCTGGTGACCGAGGCATATGCCGAAGATCGGTATCTGCCGTTGATTCCGGCTGTAATCGATGAGCTGCCTGATGGTCTCGATCGCGTAGGTGACGGCAAACGGGTCTCCGGGACCGTTGGAAAGAAAGATGCCGTCAGGCTTTAATGCGATGACTTCGCTTGCCGGGGTCTTTGCATTGACCACCGTAACCCGGCACCCTTCGAGCCTGAGCTGGCGGACGATATTGGTTTTGATTCCGTAATCGAAAGCGACGACATGATATTTTGCCTCGGGATTGTCTACAGTGTATGATGTCGCGGTCGTGACGCTTTTGACCAGGTCGAGGCCGGTCATCTCGGGGATGCCTGCCGCCCGTGCTTTGAGCGTATCAACGTCATCGGTGAGGGTCGAAATGACGGCTCTCATGGCTCCTTTCTGGCGGATCTCGCGGACGAGTTTCCGGGTGTCGATGCCCTGAAGGCCTAAAACCTTCGCATCCTTGAGGGCTGCGTCGAGGCTTCTGTTCGATTCGAAGTTGCTGTATACTTTGGATGCTTCACGCACAATAAGAGCCGAAGCCCATATTTTTGCCGACTCGTCGTCATTCGGCGTGATTCCGTAGTTGCCGATGAGCGGATAGGTCATGACCACCATCTGTCCGGTATATGATGGATCAGTGAGAATCTCCTGATAGCCGGTCAGCGAGGTATTGAAAACGACTTCACCGGTAGCTTCGCCGGTATGGCCGAACGCGGTGCCCCGGTAAACCGAGCCGTTTTCGAGAACAAGTATCGCGGGTATTTCCTGCATTGCTGCGCGTCACTCCTTTGTGGCGAGTTTGTCGCCGGTTTCCTGTTTTTCTATGTTGGCGATCGCCGAACGTTCGAATTTGATTTTGACGTTATCGGCAACCTGGACCAGAACCGTTTTCTTCTCGGTTTCGATCCCTGCGACGGTGCCGTGGATGCCGCCGATGGTGACGACCTTGTCTCCGCGCTTGATGGTATCCAGAAGCGACTCACGGTCTTTCTGTTTTTTCTGTTGCGGCCGGATCATGAAAAAGTAGAAAACGACGAAAATCAGGACAAGCGGAACCAGCTGGATGAACGGGTTCGGCGTCGAGCCCCCTGTCGGAGGGGCGAAAAGCATCAGTGCGAAAATGAAGTCTTGCATGGCGAATAGCTTGCTGTTGGTAATCTTTGCCTGGGGTGCATGCCTTGCTGCGCTCAGGCAAATGCACTTTTATTTGAACCTCAAGATACGGTATTTCCCATATTATTTCAATGAGCGCCTCTTCTTGCCGGTATGAAACGGGCGAAAGGAGCAATGCCGTAGGAATTTTCTGTGAATCGCCCCCTTGAAATCATCAGTTCAGCCATGGTTGCGATCATGGCTGCGTTATCGGTCGAATAGGTCGCTTTCGGCACGAAGAGTTCGAGCCCGTTTCGGATGCAGGCCTCCTGCATGGCTGATCGTAAACCGGAATTTGCGCTGACCCCGCCGGCTATCGAAATGGTTTTGACCTTGTGCAGGAGCGCTGCTGCGACGGTTTTTTCCACCAGGACGCTTACGATGGCCTGCTGGATAGATGCTGCAATATCGGCCATGTGTCTCTCGATATGCTCTTTGTCGTGCCGCCCGAGCCAGGTCAGCACCGAGGTCTTCAGTCCCGAAAAGCTGAAATCGAAGTTGTTACGGTAGCTTTTGCTGGTCTGGGAGCTGGAGGTCATGGCTCTCGGGAACCGGTAGAACTCCGGGTCTCCCTGCCGGGCGAGGCGGTCGATGACCGGTCCGGCGGGATAGCCCAGGCCGAGCATCTTGCCGGTTTTGTCGAAGGCTTCGCCGGCCGCGTCGTCGATGGTACGACCGA
Source organism: Chlorobiaceae bacterium (assembly GCA_013334525.1). Taxonomy (GTDB): domain Bacteria; phylum Bacteroidota; class Chlorobiia; order Chlorobiales; family Chlorobiaceae; genus Chlorobaculum. The sequence continues at coordinate 7,967 of JAAXXK010000059.1, read as the reverse complement.
TCACTTCGTAGCCAAGGTCCTGATGAACGATCGACAGCAAAGTGTGGCCGCCGGAGACGGTCAGCGAGACGAAATCGCCTTCCGGGCCGACATGACCGGGCTCGTCGCTGATGAACGGGGAGAAGATGTGCGCTTCGACATGGTTGACCGGCACGAAGGGCTTTGAAAGGGCCCAGGCAAGGCCTTCGGCAAAGCAGAGCCCGACCATGACGGCCCCTATCAGGCCTGGCCCGGCTGTGGCGGCTATGACATCCAGCTCATTTTTTGTTATATTTGCTTCGGTTATGGCAGCTTCGGCAATCGAAACGATCAGCCGTTCATGTTCCCTGGAGGCCAGCTCGGGGACGACCCCGCCAAAATCTGTGTGGCAAAGCTGCGAACTGACTATGTTGGACAGGACCTTTCCGTCGCACAATACCGCGGCAGAGGTTTCGTCACAGCTTGTTTCAATCCCTAAAATTTTCATCGCTCAAAGATTAAAGAGTGTGCTATGGCCAAAGCTAAGAATCCGGAGACGAATAGCAAACCTGCGGTCAGGATCAGTTTTTTCAAGGCGTTGCTGATCATGGCCGGCGCGGATCTCGTTTTGCTGCTGGCGCCGGGCGTCGGCTTCCTGAACAGCATGTTTTATATAGGCGACGTGATTTCCTGGTCGGCGCTCGTCATCGGCATAGCCCTTCTGGTGCTTGGGCTGCGGGGTGTGTTCGGGAAGTCTTGAAATAACCGGAAATGATTAACCATGGCTTTCCTGCCGTGGCCTGACACCGGAATTTAGTCCGGCCAGGGCGCACAGGGGGCGACAAGTGATTCGGGAGGATCGGTATGATGAAACAGGAGACAGACCTTGAGGCCCTGGGCAGGGAGATCGTCCAGGAGTCGGCATTCCTCGACAGGACCCGAGAGGTGCTTTCAACGACCATCATCGGCCAGAGGAGGGTCATCGACCGGGTGTTGATCGCCCTGCTCGCCAACGGGCACCTGCTGCTCGAAGGAGTTCCGGGGCTTGCCAAGACGCTGATCGTCCGCACCTTTGCCACGGCCATGAACCTCACGTTCCACCGTATCCAGTTCACGCCTGACATGCTTCCCGCCGATCTGATCGGCACGATGATCTACAACCCCAAAACGATGGAGTTCCATCCCCGGAAGGGCCCTGTGTTCGCCAACGTGATCCTTGCCGATGAGATAAACCGCTCGCCGGCCAAGGTTCAGTCGGCGCTCCTGGAGGCGATGCAGGAGAAGCAGGTGACCATCGGCGACGTGAGCTTTCCGCTCGGCGAGCCGTTTATGGTGCTGGCCACGCAGAACCCCGTCGAGCATGAGGGCACCTATATGTTGCCGGAAGCCCAGCTTGACCGGTTCATGATGAAGGTGATCGTTGAATATCCCACCTTCGAAGAGGAGCTTGAAGTCATGCAGCGCGCATCCGCCCTGCAGGCATCTGTCGAAGCGGCTGCGGTCGTGGAGCCTGAAGAGGTGTTCCGGGCACGCGCACTTGTCGACCGTATTTACGTGGATCAGCGTGTGCAGCGATATATCGTGGATCTGGTCACGGCAACCCGTTTCCCTGACCGCTACGGCCTGGGAGAGTTGTCTTCCATGATCGAGTACGGAGCTTCACCGAGAGCCTCGATTTTTCTCCTGCTTGCGTCAAAAGCCCATGCCTTCCTGCAAAGGCGCGCCTATGCGACTCCTGAAGATGTCAAAAGCATCGTTTATGAGGTATTGCGCCACAGGGTAAGGCCCAGTTACGAAGCTGAGGCAGAAAACATGAAGGCCGAGGATTTCATCAGGAGCATTCTCGAACATGTCCAGGTTCCCTGACGACGACGCCGTAAACGGCGCCGGATACCTCCAGGATCCCAAAGAGATGTCGAGGCGGGTCCGCAAGCTCGAAATCAAGTCGAGGCGGCTGGTCAACGAACTGTTCAGCGGAGAGTATCATTCGTCGTTCAAGGGCCGGGGCATTGAGTTCAGCCACGTCAGGGAGTACCAGTACGGTGACGATGTGAGGACTATTGACTGGAACACTTCGGCGCACAAAGACGACCTTTACGTCAAGATGTTCACCGAAGAGCGCGAGCGCACCATGATGCTTGTTCTCGACGGCTCCGGCTCAATGCTCTTCGGCAGCGATCTTCTGAAGAAGGACCTGGCTGCCGAGGTTTCGGCCATTCTTGCATTCAGTGCTGTCCAGAACAATGACAAGGTCGGGCTCCTGGTCTTCTCCGACCGGGTAGAAACCTATATTCCGCCCCGCAAGGGTCGCGCACATGCCCTGGTCATCCTGAACGAGATTTTTTCGGTAAGGCAGAGCGGACGCAAGACCGACATTGATGCGGCGCTCTCTTTCGTCCGTCGTACGCAGAAGCGCAAGACGATCGTATTCCTTCTGACCGATCTTCTCGGTTCAGGTTACGAGCAGGGGATGAAACTGCTCAACATGCGCCATGAATTTGTGCTTATACACCTTGGCGATCCGCTCGACCTGCAACTTCCCCGCTCAGCCCTGCTTGACCTCGTCGATCCGGAGAGCGGCGAAAGGATCACCGTCGACACCAGGAGCCGGGGGCTTGTGGCCCGTTACGCAGCCTCCCGCCAGCATGAGCGCGAAGAGCTTCGCCGGGAGTTGCGCCGCATGAAGGTCGATGCTGTTTTTCTCGATACAGGCCAGTCGATCATCGGCGGCCTGAACGCATTCTTCAGACAACGTGAACGGAAGATTTAGCTTCATCAGGATCGTTGGCTCCCTCATCATTGCCTTGATGACGGCCGCGCTACCTGCATCGGCAAGAGCCGCATTGCGCTCCTCCGATGTGGTCGTCAGCGCCACGCCCGACAGCCTGCTTGCCGGCGAACGGCTGCACTACGTGATCGCCGTGCGTCACGATGGCCGCAGGGCGATCTCGGTAGGAGCGCTCGAAACCGGCCAGGGCTCATCGTTCGAGCTTGCGGGCAGCAAATCCACCACGAAGAAGCTCCCTGACGGCACTTCGGAGTTTCGCATGGATGCGGAACTTGCTGTTTTCGGCTCCGGCCGGCAGCAGCTTCCGGGTTTTACGGTGACGGCGCAGGAAGGTGGCGGAAAAGGGCAGGAAAAGCTGGAGGTCAAACCACCCTCCTCGGTCTTTGTGATGGGCATGACCGATTCGACCATGACGGAAATGCGCCCTGTCGTGCCACCGGTCAAAGCACCGTTTCCTTCATGGATTGTCGTTCCGACTATCACCCTCCTGCTGCTGTTGTTTATCGCCGGTTATGCCGTCAGGCGCCTTTATATCGCACTTCGCACCCATCTCGACGATCCGGTACGAAATGCCCGTAACAAGCTCCGCTCGATCAGGAGGCAGCTTTCAAAAGGGATGCAGCCAGCCGAGGGCTATGAGGCGCTGAGCAACATCCTGCGCGAATTTCTCCAGAACCGGTACGGATTCGGAGCTATGGAGATGGTTACCCAGGAGATCGCCAAAGAGCTTGCCGCCCGAAGGATCAACATCCGCGAGGCGCTGCTCCAGCTGCTCGTCAGGGCCGATCTGGTCAAATTCGCCGACAGCCGCCCGAACATCGAAGAGTGCCGCCGCTCACTCAGGGTCGCCGAAGTGCTGGTAGGCTCCGCCGGCGAAGCGGAAGCGGTGGACGATACGGCAGACAGTTCTGTTATGGAGGAGTGAGCAGTCGGCAGCGCAACCTCTTCTGCATGAGGAGGATTGTGTGTCGAACTGTTTTTATGATGATCCGGGACTTGGCACGATTTCAATTTCCGCCTTGATTATCACAATGCAAATCGTTTAAGGAATCAAGGGGGATCCGGTTGCTGCTGTTTTAATTTTTTTCATGTCGAATGTTTGATTGGCCGTGTGCTTTACCAGTCGATTCAACAACGCGTTCTTGCCGAGAAAATGATGCGACACCGCACAATAGCGATGGAAAGGCTGGAGTGCTTATGGATTTTCACGAATGATATAGTTTGAATGATGATGGATTTTTTCAGGATCGCTTCAGGCGTAAGTTTCGATGAGCCGTGGTGGCTGGTGCTGCTGCCGGTTGCGGTGCTTCTTGCGCTCTTTATGTGGTTCTATGGGCGAAAAGAGCTGCCGGGGGTGCTCTATCCTTCGGTCGGAGCTGTGCGTTACGCAGGATTTGCCGCCAATCCGTTGATATCGATGCTGCCTGTCGGCATCCGCTGGTTGGCCCTTTATGCAGCCCTGCTCGCCCTGGCCGGGCCAAGGGCTCCGTTTCCCGCCTCTGACCGCAATACGACAGGCATCGACATCATGCTCGCCCTCGACGTCTCCGAATCGATGAAGCAGACCGATTTCGGCGGTAAAACCCGTTTTTCGGCCGCACGGGAGGCCGCAATGAGGTTCATCGATAACCGGCCTTCAGATCGTATCGGCCTGATTGTATTCAGCGGCGGGAGTTTTACCCGCTGCCCCCTGACTATCGATCACGAGGTCCTCGGGCGGCTGGCAGAAACGATTACCCCCGGTTTTTTTGAGGAGCCCGGCACGGCCATAGGCACGGCGGTACTTACGGCCACCAACCGCCTCAAACCTACCAGGTCGAAGGAGAAGGTGCTCGTGCTGCTCACTGATGGCGAGAACAACACTGGTGAGGTCAGCCCGGTGACCGCAGCCCGGCTTGCCGCCCAGAACGGCATCAGGATTTATACGGTCTTTGCCGGCAAGGATGCGCAGTCATCCGAGGCAGGCAAGTCTCCTGCCCTGAGCATGAAGGGGAGGCAGGAGCTTGCCGAGGTGGCAAGGATCAGCGGAGGCGCAATGTTTAATGCAGGAGACCTGTTCGGCCTGATGAAGAGCTTCAGGGATATCGATCGACTCGAAAAAACACGCCTGAAGAGCCATATGCCGGGACGTTCCGTGGAGCTTTATCCATGGCTGCTCATGTCGGCGGTAATCCTGCTCGTTGTCGAACAGTCGCTTTTGGCCACCCGTTTCATGAGGATCCCATAACCATGTGCTTCGCAAGGCCCGACTTCCTCATTTTTCTCTGGCTGGTCATTCCGGTGATCGCACTTTCGGTGTTTGGCGCACGGCGAAAGCTGAAAGCACGCCGGAAGATCGGTGGTGCCGCCTCTTCGAGCATTCTGCCCCGGATCGACCTCCTGAAGGTGTTCGCCCGAAGGGGCATGTTGTGCCTGGGCACAGGTTTGCTGATCCTCTCCATTTCGGGTCCCGAGCTTTGCAACGGTCAGCGGCCGCTGCGTCGCAAGGGGGTCGATGTCGTTTTCATGCTCGACGTCTCCAACAGCATGCTTGCCAGGGATGTTGCGCCTGACCGCCTCTCGAGGGCCAAATCGGAACTGCTGCAGGTCAGCCGAAGCCTCGGCGAAGGCCGGAAGGCGTTGCTGCTTTTTGCCGGTGCATCGGTGGTGCAGTGCCCACTGACCAGTGACCAGGATGGTTTTGAGACCCTGCTCGACATGGCCTCGCCGGACCTGATCGGGCCGCAGGGCACCGATTACCGCCGTGCTTTCGAGACCGCAATCCGGCTGGGCAACGCCGACAGGTCTTCGGGAAGCGAGATGGTGCTTGTGCTTGCCAGCGATGGTGAAGACCATGGCCAGGATTTCGAGGATGTCGCCGGTGTTCTCAAACGCCAGGGGATCCATCTTCATGCGATTGGTGTGGGTACCGGCGAGCCTGCCGCTATACCGATGCCTGACGGACCGAAGCGGGACAGGCAGGGGCAGCTCGTCATGACCCGTTTCAGGCCCGATGTGTTTGGCGCGATGGTTCGGAAAGCTGGCGGCAACTTCTATCACAGTCGCCCTGAAGCTCCGGTCCACGACTTTGTTTCGTCCGATATCGCGGCGGAGGCTGCCGCCGCAAGATGGATCATGGTGCCGGCCCAGCGGCGCCCGATACACCGGGAGTGCATTCTTGCAGCCATTCTGCTCTGCATTGCCGGAACAGCGATGACCGATGTGGTCACTCCGGGCAAAAGGGGCACAACAGTCTGAAAAGGCTTGCCGGAAGCACGGTTCTGGCATCTTGTCGAAAAGATTGTTAAATTTACGCAGACAGTGGCGGAGCGGTACTCTCCACTCTTTTAATCAGATAGCAAAACGGAGCGATATGGAGCAGCAAGAGTCAGGACAGAGGATCCTTGATCCCATCGAACGGGCGAAACTCGGCTTGAAGGTTTTCAATCTTCCCTACAGCGAAGCCGTAGAGCTTATCGACGATTATGTGGACGGCAGGAATTACGATCCGGCCGGTGTCGACTTTTTCAAGGACCAGGTTGCAACCCAGATCCACATCCGGGAGAAAGGGGCGGAATTCCTGGTTACCGGCGGTCAGATCGTCAAGCTTGTGGTGAGCTCTTTCTTCAAGAATTTGCCCAAACCAGGCGAACGCGAGGCCTGAGCGGCACTCCTTCACGCACTTTCCAACGGGCTTCCCCGTGGACTTCGGCGACTCCCGATTCGAAGTTCATAAGGGTATTTTGCTCATTCCGGAATCCGGAGTGAGACGTTTTTGCTTTTTTCAGGGTTATCATATTATGCGGTTGCTGGTTGCCTTGAAGAGTGGAACCAGCGGCTGACGATCTGGATACAGAACCGAAAACAAACAGCAAGAACCGACGAACCATGCAATTCGATCCGAACAAATTCACTGTAAAGGCCCAGGAGGCTCTCCAGGCTGCCTCCGAGTTGGCCGGCAGCCGGCAGAACCAGCAGGTTGAGCCGGAGCATCTGCTCACCGTCATGCTCGGTGAGAGCGACAATATCGCCTGCCAGATAGCAAGAAAACTTGAAGCCCCGATTGACGCCCTGCTTTCGGTGCTCGACAGGGAGCTCGAACGGATTCCAAAAGTGACCGGGGCATCGGCCACCGGCCAGTACATATCACAGGATCTCGGCAAGGTGTTCGACGCTGCCCTTAAGGAGGCCTCTCAGCTCAAGGACGATTACATCAGCTCAGAACACCTGTTCATCGCCATGAGCGAGGCTGGGGTGAAGGTCTCGAAGCTTATGAAGGATGCCGGCATAGACCGTAACGCCATCCTGAAGGTGCTGGCCTCATTCAGGGGATCACAGCGGGTGACCAGCCAGAATGCGGAAGAGACCTACAACTCGCTCAAGAAATATTCGCGGAACCTGAACGACCTGGTCCGCAAGGGCAAGCTTGATCCGGTCATCGGCAGGGACGACGAGATCCGCCGTGTGCTCCAGATACTGAGCCGCCGCACCAAGAACAACCCGGTGCTGATCGGCGAGCCCGGTGTGGGCAAGACGGCCATTGTCGAAGGCATCGCCCAGCGCATCGTGGGCGGCGACGTGCCGGAGAGCCTCAAGTCCAAGGAGGTGGCGGCGCTCGACATCGCCGCGCTTGTGGCGGGCACCAAGTTCAGGGGAGAGTTCGAGGAGCGGCTGAAGGCTGTAGTTAAGGAGGTGCAGGCCTCTGACGGCGATGTGATCCTGTTCATCGACGAGTTACACCTGCTGGTCGGCGCGGGAGCGGCCGAAGGCTCGATGGATGCAGCCAACATTCTGAAGCCGGCCCTCGCAAGGGGAGAGCTTCGCTGCATTGGCGCCACAACGCTCGACGAATACCGCAAGCATATCGAGAAGGACGCTGCCCTGGAGCGGCGTTTCCAGACGGTGGTGGTCGACCAGCCAAGCGTTGAAGACACGGTTTCGATCCTGCGCGGCCTGAAGGAGAAGTACGAGATCCACCACGGAGTGCGCATCAAGGACGCTGCACTCGTTGCTGCTGCTGAACTGTCGAACCGCTACATCTCCGACCGCTTCCTGCCCGACAAGGCGATCGACCTGATCGACGAGGCATCGAGCCGCCTGAGGCTCGAAATCGACAGCGAACCGGAGGAACTCGACCGCATCAACCGCGAGCTCCGCCGCCTCGAAATCGAACGCGAAGCCCTCAAGCGCGAGCTCGAACCCGGAAGGGGATAAATCTGCTTTATGAGGCTGGCAGTGTAGA
>JAAXXK010000058.1 GCA_013334525.1 Chlorobiaceae bacterium | reverse complement strand
TATGGAGTTGCAGAAGGAAATCGCCAAGCGGAGAACGTTTGCCATCATCAGTCACCCGGATGCGGGTAAGACAACCCTGACCGAGAAGCTGCTGCTTTTCGGCGGTGCCATCCATACAGCCGGGGCGGTCAAGAGCAACAAGATCCGCAAGACGGCAACCAGTGACTTCATGGAGATCGAGAAGCAGCGTGGCATCTCGGTCGCGACCTCGGTCATGGGCTTCGAGTACCACGGCAAGCGGATCAACATCCTCGACACGCCGGGCCACAAGGATTTCGCCGAAGACACCTACCGCACGCTGACCGCGGTTGACAGCGTCATCCTGGTGGTTGACAGCATGAAGGGCGTCGAGGAGCAGACCGAACGATTGATGGAGGTTTGCCGTATGCGCCATACGCCGGTCATCATCTTCATCAACAAGATGGACCGCGAAGGACGCAACCCGTTCGAACTGCTCGACGAACTTGAGCAGAAGCTTGACATCAGCACCTGCCCGATGACCTGGCCGATCAGCCAGGGCCAGACCTTCAAGGGGGTCTACAACCTTTTCGACAAAAAGCTCAACCTGTTCGAATCGAGCGCTTCGAAAATCGGGGAGAAACTGACCGATCTTACCGGCCTCGACGACCCGATACTCGATAAATGGGTAAGCGCCGCATACGCGGCCAAACTTCGCGAAGACATCGCGCTGATCGAAGGGGTCTACGAACCGTTCGACACGGAACTCTACCGCGAAGGGATGATCGCGCCGGTCTTCTTCGGCAGCGCCGTCAACAACTTCGGCATCAGGGAGCTGCTCGACACCTTCATCGACGTTGCCCCCTGCCCGCACGAGCGCGAGGCATCCGAACGCATGGTGAACGCTTCCGAAGAGCCCCTCACAGGCTTCGTATTCAAGATCCACGCCAACCTCGATCCGAACCACCGCGACCGGACAGCCTTCTTCAAAATCTGCTCCGGCAGGTTCGAGAGGAACAAATTCTACTACCACACCCGCCTCGACAAAAAGGTGCGCTTCTCCAACCCTACCCAGTTCATGGCCAACGAGAAGAGCGTTATCGACGAAGCCTGGCCTGGAGACGTGATCGGCCTCTACGACAACGGCATCTTCAAGATCGGCGACACGCTGACCGAAGGTGAAAACCTGCACTTCAGGGGTATACCGAGCTTTTCGCCCGAGATCTTCAAGGTGCTGGAGAACCGCGACCCGCTCAAAACCAAGCAGTTGGAGAAAGGAATCCGCCAGCTCACCGACGAGGGGGTCGCACAGCTCTTCATCCAGTACGGCACGCGAAAGATCGTCGGCACGGTCGGCGAGCTCCAGTTCGACGTCATCCAGTTCCGCCTGGAACACGAGTACGGCGCACAGTGTACCTTCATGCCGCTGCGCTACCACAAGGCGTTCTGGGTCACCAGCGACAACAAGACCCAGCTCGACGAATTCCTCCGCCGCAAATCGACCGTCATCGCCCTCGACAAGGAGGAGCACCCGGTATTCTTCGCCGAAACGGAGTGGATGCTCAAGATCGCAAAGGAGGACTTCCCCGAGATCGAGTTCCACCTGACATCCGAGTTCAAGACAGAAGGCGCCGACTCGTAAACGCTTCGATTGTTGGACGATAAGGAGGCGCCGGAGGGAACCTTTGCCCGCTGCTTCCGGTAGTATTGAGATGTAAAGCGAGCCTCCTGATAACCCGTCGCGTCACATGACCAGCAAAACCTATTCGGTGAAGGGAATGCACTGCGCGAGCTGTGCGGCCATCATCACGAAGAAACTCTCGGCAGCAGAAGGCATCGCCAATGTCGATGTCAACCTTGCCACCGAAAAGGCGAAGCTTGAGTTCGATGGCAACGGTATGACCGAGCAGGCGCTGAACGGTCTGATCGGCAAATACGGTTACGGACTGGTCGAAGAAAATGGCCCCGAGCCTGAAGCTCCTTCCGAAACGACGGCCGCCAATCGCGTTTCGCAGCAGAAGGAGGAAAAGCTTGAGGAGCTCAGGCAACAGAAAAACCGTGTGCTGGTGGCGTTGCCGGTTGCGCTTCTTTTCTTCCTGGCCATGATGTGGGATATGGCCGCCAAAACGACCGGCGCACTCCCGCCAATCCCGATCGACATGGCGACCTTGGACTCCATCGCCCTCATCGTCTCCACCTACATGGTGTTCCGCATGGGCGCACCCTTCATTCATGGCATCGTGATGTTCGTCAGGAGCGGTGCTGCCAGCATGGATACACTCATCGGCATCGGCACCCTTGTCGCCTGGTCATACAGCACCTTCGTCACCCTCTTTCCCCGCCTCAGGGACTGGCTCGGCCTGCCGCACGACACCTGGTTCGACGCAGCCATCGTCGTGATCGGCTTCGTGCTGCTCGGTAAATACCTCGAAGCCCGTTCGAAGCTGAAAACCGGCGAGGCGATTGAAAAGTTGATTGGCCTGCAGGCGAAATCGGCCATCGTGATCAGGCAGGGCAAAGAGGTTGAAATCCCTGTCGATCAGGTCAGGAAAGGTGATGTCGTCGTAATCAGGCCGGGGGCCAAAATCCCTGTGGACGGCACCATCGCTGAGGGATTCTCCTCGATCGACGAATCGATGGTGACCGGGGAGCCGGTACCTGCCGACAAAAAAACCGGGAACTCGGTGATCGGTGGTACCATCAACAAACAGGGCTCCTTCACCTTCAGAGCATCGAACGTCGGTCGCGATACCGTCCTGGCGCGCATCATCAGGATGGTCGAGGATGCACAGGGCTCCAAGGCACCCATCCAGGATATCGCCGACAAGGTCGCGGCTGTTTTCGTGCCGACCGTGCTGGTACTGGCCGCCCTGACCTTTGTAGCATGGATCACCATCGGCACCGCGATGCTCGGGTTTTCCACTGCACTCTCCTTCGGTATCATGGGCATGGTCGGCATCCTGGTGATCGCCTGCCCCTGTGCTCTCGGGCTGGCTACCCCGACGGCCATCATCGTCGGCATCGGCAAGGGGGCCGAGTACGGCATCCTCATCAGGAACGCCCAGAGCCTCCAGTCGCTGAGCACCGTCGACACGGTGGTGTTCGACAAGACCGGCACCATCACCAACGGCACGCCGGAGCTCACCGACATCAGGCCTGCCGATGGGTCAATGACCGAAGAAACGCTTCTGCAGCTTGCTGCAAGCGTGGAGAACCGATCCGAACATCCGCTGGCAAGGTCAATCGTAAAGGCGGCAGGGCAAAGGGCGATACCATTGCAGGAGGTAACTGCTTTCGTGGCGCTTGAGGGCATTGGAGTGACGGGAACCATAGGTGCGTCTGTCGTCAGGATCAGGAAACCGGGCGGAGATGAGGCCGCTTTGCCCGACGTTAAAGCCATGCAGGCACAGGGCAAAACGGTGGTCATGCTTGAGGTCGACGGATTCGTCAAGGGCGTCCTCGCGCTTTCCGATACGATCAGGAAGGAGTCGCGCGAAGCGGTCGACGCCCTGAAAAGCATGGGAATAAAGGTCATCATGCTCACCGGCGACAACCGTGCGGCAGCTGGTTACATGGCCTCACAGGCGGGCATCGACGAGGTGGTCGCCGAAGTGCTCCCTTCGGGCAAGGCCGACCTCATCAGGGATCTCCAGGCAAAGGGCCATAAGGTCGCCATGGCCGGGGACGGCATCAACGATGCGCCGGCCCTCGCCATCGCGGAGGTAGGCATCGCCATGGCCACCGGCACGGAGATCGCCATGGAATCGGCAGGCATCACCATCCTCAACGGCGACATCAGGAAAGTCGCCCAGTCCATCACCCTGTCGCGCAAAACGATGAGCGTCATCCGCCAGAACCTTTTCTGGGCCTTCATCTACAACGTCATCGGTATTCCGCTTGCCGCCGGGGCCCTCTATCCCCTGCTCGGTATCTTCCTCAACCCGGTCTTTTCAGGTATCGCCATGGCCGGCAGCAGCGTCTCTGTCGTCACCAACTCCCTGCGCCTGAAAACCGCCAAACTCTGACCCATGGACAAAAATATCCTCGACTCGTACCGTTCATTCCTCAAGGACGAAATCCGCTCATCAGTCGATTTTACCCAGACCGACCAGAGCCGCAGGGTGCCGCCGCCTCCCATCGAAAAGCCTTTTGCCGCCGACGCCAGGCGGACGCAGCTTCCGCCAGTCGAGCAACTGGCCGGGACCGGCCACATCGACCTCCGGACGGCTATCGAGAAACGGGAAAGCTGCCGTGTCTATAGCGACAGCCCCCTGAGCCTCGAAGAGCTCTCGTTCCTGCTCTGGGCGACACAGGGAGTCAAACACAAACTCGATGCCGGCCACGCGCTGCGTACGGTACCCTCCGCAGGATGCCGTCACGCTTTCGAGACCTACCTTTGCGTGCTGAACGTTACCGGCCTGGAAAAAGGTGTCTATCGCTACCTCCCGCTCGAACACCAGCTCCTGTTCGAATTTGAGGTCGAGGAGCTCGAACGGAAAATCGTCCGGGCATCCCTTGGCCAGCCATATCCCGGATACGCCCCAGTCACCTTCATCTGGACCGTGATCCCCTACCGCATGGAGTGGAGATACGGCCTTGCCGCCCATAAGGTCATCGCCCTCGATGCCGGCCACGTATGCCAGAACCTCTACCTGGCCTGCGAAGCCATCGGGTCAGGGACATGCGCCATCGCGGCCTACGACCAGAAGGAGATGGACAAGCTGCTGAAGGTTGACGGAGAGGAGGAGTTCACCATATACCTTGCGCCCGTAGGCAAGAGGCTGTAAGCGCTTGCCGCTTATGGGCCCGGCACATCGGCCGGCCGTTTTCCAAAAGGTTAATTGCTACGGCTGAAGCCGCCGCCGGCAGCTATTTATTAGCCTGCATGTTTGCCGTTTCAGCGAATAGTATTATCATCCAATTACTCGATTATTTCAGCCAGGCCAATGCGTTTTGGGAGCCATATGATTTAATCAACAATGTGTGACGACACACCCTCGTGCATTTATCTCTTCAGGAGACAGACGCACCGGAAAACGATACGATGTTCAGACCCGGCGCCCTGCCGTGCTTCCCCGATATCCCATCACGCGCTTTAAGGATTTCTATCGATCATCAATGGAACTGCATGGGGCGTTGATACGCTGTTTCCTCAAGGTTCCGACCGTTCCCAAAATCGAAATGGAGTTCATTGTACTCAATCTTGCATGGTCTGGCAAGATCGATATTGATGCCCAATCCGGTGCGTGACCATTGATTTATTATCGTTTCGCCTTTTCCATCGTTTTCGCCCCTTGAGCACCATGATAAAGATCCTGTGCCTTCACATTTCTCCTCGTCGTCCGAGTTATCGTTATCGCGTGAAGCAGTTTCTGCCATACTGGCCCGAGTACGGAATATCGCTGGATCCGGTCTGTATTTCAGGAAAAGAGACGATCAACCTCTTCAGGTACATGCTCAGGTACAAAGAGTACGATTATGTCTGGATCCAGCGAAAAGCGTTACCCGTCGTAATCCTCAAATTCATTAGCCTCTGCACCAGGGTTATCTATGATTTCGACGATGCGGTCTATGCCAGGGAGTGCATGACCACGGAAACAATAAACCCGCAAAACAGGGGCAAAATCGGCAGGTTCCACTATACCCTGAAAAAATCGGCGATGGTGCTTGCCGGAAATGCCACACTCAAGTCATACGCAGACAGGTTCAACCCTGTCGTGCATATCATTCCGACCTCACTCGACATACCTGCAGTTCAAAATGGGCAGGCGCCAGAAAGCGATGTTGTCACCATCGGATGGATCGGCGTCAACAGCAACCTGTTTTTCCTCTGGCTCATCGACCAGGCCACCCGTCATATCCAGGAAAAATATCCCAATGTGCGATTTTCGGTCATGAGCGGGAAAAAGCCCGAGGAGCTGAAGACTGAATGGGAGTTGAGCGAATGGTCTTCCGAAAACGAAAAAACCTGGCTTTCGTCGATCGACATAGGAGTCATGCCGTTGACCGACGATGACTGGAGCAGGGGAAAATGCGCCTTCAAACTGCTGCAATACATGGCCTACGGCAAACCAGTCGTCGCCTCCGATGTCGGAGCCAATAGGGATGTGGTTTCAGATGGCCTCAACGGTTTCCTTGTCGACGATCTCTCCGAATGGACACAAGCCCTCGAAAAGCTTATCACCCAACATGGGTTAAGGCATTCGATGGGCGAGAACGGCAAAGCCATTTTCGAAAAGGGTTACAAACGGGAGCTGGTTCAACGGCAGATTGCCGGTTTGATCCAGGACGACCACGAAAAACGTAACCGATAGATCACACCGCCCTCCTAATGATGGTGGGCATGTTCGCCGGCTCCGTGCTTACTGAAACGTGCACCCAGGTATGATTTCAGCACCAGCCCTGTAAGCACAATGGCAGAGGCTATGGCGATAATTCCCCCCTCCTCATGCGTTCCGGTCCGTACCCAGTTCCTGATATCCAGCCCGAGGTATGCGTAAAGCTTGTTGATGAGTATGCCTGCAAAGAAGGACATCACGACGATTACCGCAAGGTAGACCAAGGTCGCCCGCTTACCGAGCAGTTTCGAGATCACCGGAAGCGAGGCTGCGTTGGTCGCCGGACCGGCAATAAGGAACACCAGTGCCGCACCGGGCGATATGCCTTTCAGGGCGAGCGCCGCAACGATGGGCGTCGATGATGTCGCACACACATAGAGCGGCACCGAGATGGCCAGCATCATGGCCATGGAAAGAAACTCGTTTGACAGGTACTTCTCGATCAGCTGTGGAGAAACGAACACCGATATAATGCCGGCGAGCAGCACGCCGACGAAAAGCCAGGCACCGACATCACCAAGAAGGTCGCCGAAGGCGAACGACATCCCTTCCCTGAACTTGTCAGCTACCCCGGGTTTCGGCTTTGGTTTAGCAGAATGACTGCAACCGCATGAGCAGGAAGAGGTGGCTTTTGGAGCCTCCGGTTCGGCAGGCGCCTCATGGCCGCCAAATTTTTCAGCGAACGAAACTGATATACCGACGGCGATAGCTGTAACGATGGCTGCGATTGGCCTGAAAACGGTTATCACCGGATCGAGCAGCGCATAGGTAACCGCTATGGAATCGACTCCCGTTTCCGGCGTGGAGACAAGGAACGAGGCGACAGCACCCTTGCCTGCCCCCTGCTTTTTCAGTCCTGCGGCAGCAGGAACGACACCGCAGCTGCAAAGCGGAATGGGTATACCGATTGCCGATGCCTTGAAGATGCTCCCTATTCCACCGCCAAGATGGGTGGCCACAAAGTTTTCAGGCACGAAGGCCTTGACGAGCCCTGCCACGAAAAATCCGATCAGCACAAATGGTGCCGCATCGAGGAGCACGCTCCAGGACGCCTTGATGATACTGTACAAAACTGCTGCTGCTTCCTGCATGATACTACTCCCGTTACTGCCCTATATATATTAATGTATGATCAACTGTTCATATAATTGAACAAAAAAAAAACACCTCTCAATGCTGTACATGCTCAAACCCGAGGCGAATAAGGTCTGATATATGGCTGTCGTCGAGGCTGTAGAGGACATTCTTCCCTTTTTTGCGGGACCTGACGATCCTGGCGTCCCTCAGCACCCTCAACTGATGCGATACGGCCGACTGGTTCATGCCGAGAATCGATGTCAGGTCGCACACACACAGTTCGGAGCGGTATAGCGCATTCAGTATCCGGATCCTAGTGTGATCGCCAAGTACTTTGAAGAGCTGTGCGACATCCTGCTGCAGTTGCTCCCCCGGCATCGCCTTACGCACCTCTTCGACCACATCGGGGTGATCGCAGGTGTGCTGGCAAAGCTCAGCCTCTTTTTTTTTCATTTCCGAACCCGACATATGAACAGCCACTCATATGATAATAAAAAACGCAGAAACACGCAAATCGTTCCTAAACAGACACTGTTCTTAAGTTAGCATAAAATCATTTAAAAAGTCGCTCGACCCAGGCAATCTGGCCGGGCAGGCAGACTCTTTCCAGATCGTATCGCTGCTGGACGAATTGACGGGCCCGGCCGCGAGGGCGGAGCGTTTGTCGGGGTCGTCGAGAAGCGAGCAGAGTTCTTGGACCAGAGCCCTGATATCGAAAAAATCGACGAGACGTCCGGTTTCGTCATGCGTGATCACCTCCTGTACCGGCGGTGTATCCGAGGCGACAATGGCGCATCCTGCGCTCATGGCCTCAAGCAAACTCCATGAGAGAACGAAGGGATAGGTCAGGTAAAGATGAACAGAAGAAAGCTGGAGAAGGGCAATAAAGCGGTCGTAAGGCAGCTTGCCGAGAAAGTGCACCCGGCTCCAGTCGGCTTCGCTTATCTGGGGACGAACCTCTTCGGCAAAGATCTCTTTCCAGCTCCTGCCGTCCTGGGGTTTAGAGCCATAGCTGACCTCGTCACCACCGACGATCAACACCCTCGCCACTGGCCTGCGTCTCAGGATTTCGGGCAATGCCCGCATGAAGATGTGGTAGCCGCGGTAAGGTTCGAGGTTCCTGTTTACGAAGGTGATGACCTCGTCTGACCGGGAAAGCGACTCTCCTTTTCCGATGGAAAATGAAACCGAATCGTTCGGCCTGACCATGCCGGTATGGATTCCATCGTGGACTACCGTGATCCTGGAGCGGAATGGCTCCGGAAAAGTGTCGGCCTGCCATTTAGTCGGCGACAGCCCGGCATCAGCCAGGGTGAAGTGGAGGTGGTTGTTCAGGTTCTTTATCCTGATCCGGCACGGGTCGCTCTGGGGGTCCCTGGTCGGGAACTCAGGATCGAAGCCCACATCGGTACCATCGAGGCTGTAATAAAACTCGCAGTAGATACCCAGTTTCGCATCCGGCCAGACATCCTTGACAAACATGCTCTCTCCCCATCCGGGATGGGCGACCACCAGGTCCGGAGAGTATCCGCCGGCCTTAAGCTGCAGGGCTGCCCTGTAGCACGACTCCCCTCTTATGGTCTTGGTTTCAAGGTCGGCAACCCATGGGTGAATCGACTTTGAACTGCTCCTGAGCGCCCGGTAACCAATCAGCTTCACCCCTTGCCATTTGGCGGGAGGAGCCTTCATCATGGTCATCGCCGTCACATCATGCCCTCGCTTGATGAGGGCCGGGGCAAGGTACCTGAACTGACCGGGAAAATTCTGGTGGATAAAGAGTATTCGCATATGAACCTGTTGAACTGCTTGTTTGCATCCCGGTTTTACCGCCGGCCCCGTCAAAAAACCGGCGACCACCAAGCTTTGTTGCTGCAATCAGGTCGTTGAAGCAGCAACCGGCTCAGTGGTCGCATCCGGAAAAACTCCGGGGCCGACCCTTTCGGTCAGGAGATCAGAGGATCAGCCAGGCCAGAATTCCAATGCCGGCAACGCCCGCGAGGACCACTCCCGCGCCACCGCCGGAAGATCCTCCATTCGCGGCAACGGCGGCGGCAACAGTGCTGAAATGATAGCTTGATGTGCCGGCGTAGTTGTTGCCAGCAAAATCGTGTACGCTACCGCTTGCGAACGTCACATAGTAATCGGTTCCGTTCGAAAGGTTTGCCGTCGGGTCGATCGTGAGCGTATCGCTGGTGATGGTCACGTGGGTATTCGATGCATTGTAGCTCTCGACCACCGCTCCGCCCGCCGTTCCGCTGTGGATTTCGATAAGCCCGGTTCCCCGTTCGATCGCCTCGCTGAACCTGAACACGATATTGTCCGACACCCCTACTCCGGTCGCGGCGTCAGTCGGACTCATGGACGACACGACAGGAGGCGTATTATCGACGATTGCCGCTGGATCGAAGGTTCCGTCAAGGAACTGGAAATGCTCCACGCCGGTCACCGTGTCGGTTCCGTCACCGCCACCTGAAACCGTATCGACCACGGTGTAGGTGCCCGCATCGTAGGAGATGCTGTAGCGCGTATGGTTTGCGCTGAAGATTGCCGTGTCGTCATCATCCCCACCATCGATGAAGTCGTTGCCGATATCGCCCCTGAGGGTATCGTTTCCCGTACCTCCATAAAGAGAGTCGTTACCGGGACCCCCATAAACAAAGTCGTTTCCTTCATCACCGTAGACCTTGTCGTTACCGCCATCGGAACCTACACTATCATTACCTCCACCCCCCTGGATCGTATCGTTCCCCGGTCCCAGCATGATATACTGGTCCGCTCCGTCGGCGATGATGATATTGCTGCCCGAACCGCCCTCTAAATGCGCCGGGCCGATAATGATCGCGAATTCGACGTTGTGCAGGTCGATTATGGTTCCGTGAGGAAGTTTGCTTGCATCGATGACAAGGGCCTCGGTGCCGCCGACAGAACCATTGATTACTACCGGATGTGATGGGTCGAACCCTGACGAATCATCCAGCGCGATCGAGCGGACCTCTACTGTCGTGCTGCCGATGCCGGCGACGTATGAATCGATCTCATCGTGCACCTGCTCGTATGTTGCAGGATCGGTGATGAGGTTGTCCGCAAAACCGTTCAGCTGCTCGTCCACACTCAGCCCCGTATCCGTCAGCACTTCGCTGACAAAGGTAATGCCAGCCGGTATATCCACGGTATAAATCGTAGCGCCACTCCCGTTGGTGACCGTGTCGGTACCGGTCGGCAAAGTTACCGCATGTTCCGGAATGATGTTCAGGGTATAGGTCGAACTGCTCAGCAATACGCCGTCGCTTACCTGGAACCCTACCGTGACGGAGTGCATGCCGCTTACCGGCACGAACCTCAGCTTCCCTGCCGTGATATCGGCAGCAGGGATAAGGTCGTCAACCTGGACAGGATTCCAGGTTATTTTGTCAAGGGAATATTCAAGCGTCCCCTCTGACGGCAGGGAGATGATCTTCACATCCACAATCGCTACGCTTTCAGGATCGGAATAGATACCGAAATCACTCAGCGACAACTCCTTGTTGACGTCGTCGAACATCGTCACGCTGTCGTCAGTGCTCGAAGGGGCCTCGTTGACGTCGGTAATGCTGACCACCACGGCTTTGCTGACCTCATGTGACACATGCCCGTCGTCGGCCAGGAGGTCAAAGCTGTAGGTCGTCTTCGATTCGTAGTCCGCAGAGTTCTTCAGGGTCACCGTACCCGTCGAGCTGTCGATGTTCAACAGCGATGCGTCCGTGCCGCCCAGCGAGTAGGTAATGGTATCGCCGTCGACATCACCGGCATGTGCCGTGTAGATGACTGTTGAAGCCGGCTCGTTCTCCGCCACCGTGCCCGTTCCTCCGGAAGTAAACACCGGCGCGTCGTTGGCTCCCGTTACCGTCACCGTATAGCCCTGCATCGCCACCGCTCC
>JAAXXK010000076.1 GCA_013334525.1 Chlorobiaceae bacterium | reverse complement strand
GAATGCAGATTGATTGGTCAACTGCCTCGGGAGAGCTTCCGCGTCCCTAGGCTATCAGAAAAAAAAATGCTGTTCTTCGCTCATTCGTTGAGCAGAAGCAAAACCACAGGGCGTGAACGCCTGAGTTTCCTTAATCACAATTTTGTATTGAGATGCGTAATCGGCCTGCGAGATTGATAATGCTTTTGACTGTGCTGCCGTTGCTCGGTTTGATTGTCTGGCCATTTGCAGCCATGATGTCGCCGATGATTTTTGATGCACCTGGTTCCGAAAACAACCCTCTGGCCTGGGCTTCATATTACCTGGTACTGGCTTATCCTTTTCCTACGATCGTTGGCGCTATCATGTCCTATTATAACTGGAAAAGAAATGCCGACGGCCGGCGATGCCTTGTTTCAACACTGATAACTTATTCGGGTATACTGGCAATCCTGCTTTTAGCGGTAATCGAAACCGTTATCAAAGGGTTCTCTTCGTAAGAAGCTAACGGAACAAATCGCAATAGGATGTACACATGTTGTCCCTCAAGTCACCTGAGATGATGAATTCATGAACGACCCCAAGGTTTCGCACTTTGTGTTCCCAACTCATTCTCGGAATTGTTGTAACTAATGCTATATTGGCATTCAAGTTATTGAATAGCAATATCTTGCATTACTATAAACATAACCACCGATCGAACTATGGCACATAAAATTATCGATTCATGCATCATGTGTGGTGCCTGCGAACCAGAATGTCCGGTACAGGCCATTTCATCCGGCGACGATACCTATGTTATCGATGCAGCCAAATGCGTCGATTGCATCGGCCACAATGACGCACCAGCCTGTGTGGCGATTTGCCCCAGCGAGAGCATCGTCAAGGCCTGACCTGAATTTTTCACTCCGGAGCGAGGTGTTTTAAGCATTTCTCGCTCTTGACGTGATCCCGCTGATAGGCCTATTCCCTTATCTCTCCGATTTCCGCCTGAATTTCAGCCACATCCTGTTCTGTTATTTGAGTTACGGAAGAAGGTTACAGAGCACTTGTGAGCTGATATTTGTTACTAACGGGTGGACCCCCTGCTCTATTTTCAGAATTCCAGTAAATTGATGAATTAACGATTGTTCCCAAGGTTTTCCTCTCAAGCCGCTTTTTATCCGCTCTTCACCGATCCTCAGTTTCAGGTGCTTTTTCTTTTTGCATATCAGGAGTATACTTATTATATATACAAAATAAACCCGGCTGTCGGGTTTATGCATTGCCTACCTATGCGGCATCAGTAATCAGTGGTACAGATTTTAGTCGGGGATTGGTTGAGCTGCTCATTGCGGTTTACCTGGGTTGTTGGTGAATGAAGGATGGTATCAAGGAGCTGTAAGCGGTTACCCTGATTGCCAATGCACCTCAGACTTCACATCAGGCCCGTATTTAACTCGCCGACCGCAGACAGATGTTTATATGTTGTGCCTCCTTCATTCTACCGGAGGAGCGATGCACCCGGAAATACGGTACCAATTTTACCGATGCCGAGTTTCATTGCTTATTTATTCAAAGTCTCTTTGACGAGGATTTAACATGATACTGGAATCAAACGAGAAATGGGGCACTGCGGTCGACGATCAAGGAGTTGTTCACGCGATATGGTTAGCCGATCTTGAAGCAACGCGAAATCCAACGCGGCTGATGGATGTGCTTGCTAACATCGAAGCCCAGGGAAAGATGATAGAGAACAATGACTATGTAGCTGCCGTTAAAGGACGGTGTCGGGTCATTGACGGAGGTGCTGCAAATGGCTGTATGTTGATATTGCCATCCTACCCGGCGGCGGTCACCCCAAAGAAACCGCGTTGGAAGTTCTGGGACACCCGGTATGCCGTATGATGGGTGACTGTATTGTGCGATTCACAGAGATCGTTTCATCTGTTTCTCTACTCCGTTTAGCCTTACTCTCGAACCTGCAGATACCCTTATGAAGGTTTATAGCTTCCTGCAACCTCATGAGCTGTTCTGAATTTGTACCTATCGACAACGACCGTGGCCTTGTTTCGATAAAGGTTGTTTTCGTTACTGGACAACGCCCCCAAGTTTTTTACCAACACTGGCGGATCGTCATCCGCACAGACTGCCAGCGCGGTCAGCCAGCCAGCAAGCCCCTTACCCTCTTTCAAGACCTCTGTTTCATCGACCTTTTTCTTTTGCAGATCGGAAGCATCATTCGGAGATAGAATATGTAAGCCCTGTCGCCAGGCTTACGAATTTCCCTCACATGCGAGCAGTAAACAGTAGTATATCTCTGTAATTGATTCGAATTTTCGGAAGTTGATGAATTCAGGAATGTCCCCTAGGTTCCTCCCCTTATCGGTGACGGGTTTTCCAGCTCAAGGGAAGAGGCCGAGGCAAAGCTCATGAGAGCATGCATCGAAGCCGACTATCTCGACAGATACGGCCATTCATCGGATTATCTCGCCTATGTCGATGGTAACTTTGAGGGGCAGTACCCCAGGGTTAAAAAGCACTCGTTCTCCGATAAGGTATTTATTGCAACCAATAATCACGGGCGGATATTCGGCCCGGTCATATACAAGGGCAAGTACTGGTTCGTCGCGGCATTCAGCAGGGAAAAAGTACATATCAAACCTGTCGGGCATTACTATGTATCCTTCAACCAGGCGAGAGACAACTTCGCCTGGAAGCTTGACAGGGGCACCTACTATAGGGTCAGAAAGTTTGTCAACCTCGACAATGTTATTGTCGACTCGGCGGCCGAGAGTTCAGGAGACCACGACGGAATCGCGGTTTATCTTGAAGCGATACAATGACTTGCGTTAGTAACGCGATTCTTGTTGTTTGATCGGAAGGATATGGAGGAGGTTGGTGGCTCGACCTGTGCCAGTGGTCTGCATTGATAGTTGAGTTTGTCGCCGTGCTTCCAGGAGTTCGATTGAACAGGTCGCGGGGTTGGAGGGGATGGACGTAAGTTCATGATTTCAGGAACGTCCCGCAAGG
>JAAXXK010000075.1 GCA_013334525.1 Chlorobiaceae bacterium | reverse complement strand
CATCGAAGCGCCCAGAGCTCAGCAGGGCTTGCTGCGCTTACCAGTGCGCGAAGTTCGACGAACCCCACGGCGGCGTTGGTCACTTCGAGCCGGACCAGGCGCTTGTCCCAGAGCGGGCTTGAGGTAATGATCTTTTCAAGCTCCTTGCGGATAAGCTCGATCGGAGCGCTGTAGCTCACGTTGAACATGACCGCGCCGGTCAGCTCCGAAGAGGAGCGCGTCAGGTTCTGGAAGGGTTTGTCGATGAACCACGTGATAGGCACGATGATGTGACGCTGGTCCCAGAGGCAGACCACGACATAGGTCAGCGTGATCTCTTCGACCTTTCCTGTCTCGTTCTCGACCACGACGATGTCATCAAGCCTGACCGGCTGGGAAATGGCGATCTGGATTCCGGCGATCAGGGTCTGGAGGCTGCGCTGGGCGGCAAAACCGATAACGATACCGGCAAGCCCCGCCGAAGCGAGAATGCTCACGCCGATCTGGCGAACCGTATCGAAGGTCATCAGCACCCCCGAAATGGCCAGCACGATGACCAGCACGTTCATGATCTTCCTGACGAGGCTCACGTTGGTGGCCACCCGCCTCGCTTCCATGTTGCCCTTGTCGGCCTCCTTGTAGCGCTGCTGGATTACCCCCTCCACAACCGCGAACATCCTGAGGATGAACCACGAGACTCCGATGATCGAACCGATCGAAAGGACATGGATCATCAGCTCCTTCAGCTCGGCGGACACTTTGGCGTAATGAATGACTCCGGCAACGGCGATCAGGAGGAACAGCAGCCTGATCGGAAGTATGAGCAAGCCCAAAGGAACCCCGCTTCCGATGATAGAGGTGCGTATGCGATCGAGGTATTTCTTTAGCAGGGAGTTGCCGAACAGGTAGAGCAGCAGCGCAATCACAGCCACGACTGCCGGCATCATCCAGAGTTCGGAAAAGAGGGCTCCGTTCATCGTTTTCAGTTGAGGGTTCAGGGTCACATTCATACGCCGTCATTGTTAAAGGTACGATGAAGGAGGCTGAGTACAAATGCAAACGTCCCGGAAGGGATGGCCTGCCGGGACGTCAGAAAAATCTTTGGAAAAAGCGTTCAGCGCATGCCCACCAGGCGGTCGAACTCCTCACGCGACCTGCTGACGCAATCCTCAATGGCCATGCCACCGAAATAGTTGCCGGTCAGGAACATGTTGCGTGCACCACCGAGCAGATCGTCGGCTTTTTTGACCCATTCACGGTGACCCTGCCGCAGGGAGGGCACAACGTTCATTTTCGTGAAGGTATGTTCGATCTTCGGCATACTGACGCCGAGCACTTCGGTAATTCTCTTGAACTTCGTGTTGTCGTCGATCCCGGGGCGGAAATGGAAGGCGAAACCCCTGAAGTTGTCGTCCTTGACCGTATCCCTCGACACCATGGAGTAGAAAATGTCGTTCGGGGAGATTATTGCCGCCAGAGGCTTGAGCGACACGCTCCCTTTCCTGACCACAACGCCGACCGAATCGACATCGGCATACTTCAGCTTCGTGAGATGGTACGCCACCGCCTGGTTCGCATTCTGGAGCAGTTTGGCCGAAGAGGCCGAAGGAAGGCCAAGCACCAGCACATCGGAAGAGAACTCCTGGCCGTTCTCTGTCCTGATCAGGTATTTGCCACCGGATGTTATGACTGTTTCAGCGGCCGAACCGGTATGCACCTCGATCCCCTTGAGGGCCGCGATGGTATGGGCCACGCTCTGCAGTCCACCCTTGAAGGTGTAGTTCTTGAGCACATCCTTGCGTTTCGGGCGGCTCTTGAAGATCATGTCGGCAGGAAACTCGTCGGTAAGCTGCGAGGGAACCGCGTTGAAGAAATGGCTCACCGTGTTGCGGTAATTCTTCTCGCCGACGATTTTCGAGTAGTAGGACTGGACCGTCTGGTTCTCCTTCTTGAGGAAAAACAGGTTAGGCACCGAGCGGATCAGTTCGAACAGGTCGAGACCAGCCATGATCGACTTTATTTCTCCGTTTTTCAGGAGGCTGAAAGGTACTTTTTCACGAGGAATGATCGTATCGGCGATCCCGCATGTCTCCACAATTCCAAGCAGGTTCTGGTAGGAACTGTAACAGGTGTGGGCACCCATTTCCAGCCAGAAGTTGTCGCCGTTGCTTGAGTACTGATGGGAGGCGAACGAGCCTCCGACCGTTTTGTCCTTTTCGATCAATGTGGTTTTCATGCCGGCCTGCGAACAGTAGAACGCCATGCTGAGACCGCTGATGCCACCGCCGATAATGACTACCTCTTTTTGCGCCATGAGAAAGATAAATTGTTATCGAATGATAAAAACCGATTCCATCAGCATCAATCCGACCCTGACGGCCTCCCCTCACAAATTGAGTTGTAATGTAGTGAAATGATCACAAATCCTGCCGGGCAAAAAAGTTCATCGCCCCTCGTATCCGTCTTCGCGATAATGGGCGACATAACGCACATAGTTTTCGGGAGACTCTGCGATGTTGGCCCGCTCCTCATCGGTGATCGGACGGATCACCTTGGCCGGAACACCGGCGACAAGCATGCCGGAAGGCACACGGAAGCCCTGTTTCACCATCGATCCCGCGGCCACGATAGACCATGGCTCAATCACGCAGTGATCCAGCAGGATCGCGCCCATGCCGATCAGCACATGATCCTCTACCTTGCAGGCGTGCAGCACGGCCCCGTGGCCGATGGTCACGTTGCTGCCTATCTCGAGCGGCCCGGTATCGTGCGTCACATGCAGCGTCACGTTGTCCTGGATACTGGTCTTCTCTCCTATCATGATCGGGCAGACATCGCCCCTGACGACTGCGTTGAACCAGATGCTCGAATGCGCTCCGATAGTCACATCGCCGATCACGTAGGCCCCGTCGGCAATAAACACCGTCTCATGAAGATCCGGGTGCATCCCCCGGTATGACATTACTTTTCTCATCTATTAATACTCCTGCTTTTTTAAAATCGTCTGTATTTCACTTTAGCTCTTTTT
>JAAXXK010000013.1 GCA_013334525.1 Chlorobiaceae bacterium | reverse complement strand
GAGCACGTCGTCGAGCATGTCGGCCACGCCGCTTCCATCCCTGGCCGAGATGTAATAGGGGTCGGTGAATCCGCTTCTGACAAGGCCTGCGGCTTCGAGGGCAACCTGCGGGTTGTCCACCTTGTTGACCACGAAGAATATTTTCTTTTCGCTGAATGTCCTCTGGAGGAGCTTGATGATGTCGAGGTCGACATAGGTGAGTCCCGAACGGGCATCGACGACGAATATGATCGCATCGGCATCCTTGAACGCGTGCATCGTCTGTTCGAGCATCGCAATGCTCATCGTGTCGTTCTCCGGCGCGTATCCGCCGGTATCCATGAGCAGGAACTGCTTACCCTGCCACTCCCCCGGACAGATGTGCCTGTCCCTCGTCACTCCGGGCGTTGGATCGACGATGGCGCTTTGCTGCCTGAGAATCCTGTTGAAAAGGGTTGATTTGCCGACATTCGGTCGGCCTACGAGAGCGATCAGTGGTTTCATGTCTTAAGCATCGTAAACGTCCGCAGCATACACATCTGCGGCTCTGTTTCCTTTCGGTTGGGTGTTCTGCAAGAAGAACAAGGTATAATAGTTTGTAGAATTAATCGAAATAAATTACATTGCTCAACTTTATTTTTCGGAATAGACCAGTTAATCCCATAGAGAAGCATGAGCAAGACGTTAAGTTTTAAAACATACTCAGCCAAGCCGACTGAGGTGGAAAAGGTATGGTATGTCATTGATGCGGAGGACCAGGTGCTTGGCAGGCTGGCCGTTCAGATAGCAACCGTTCTGAGAGGAAAGCACAAGCCGCAGTTCACCCCGCATATCGATACCGGTGATTTTGTGGTCGTGACCAATGCCGAGAAGGTCGCTCTGACCGGCAAGAAGCAGGATGACAAGACCTATTTCTCGCACTCCCATTACCCGGGTGGTGTCAGGATCGAGAAGGTGAAGGATGTGCTTCGTAAAAAACCGGAGAAGGTGATCGAGCACGCAGTCTGGGGTATGCTTCCGCATAACAACCTCGGCAGGCAGCTGTTCAGGAAACTGAAAGTATATGCAGGCACAGAGCATCCGCATGCCGCACAGTGCCCGGTGGAAATGAAAGTCAATCAATAAACACAACCTATACTGATGAAAGAGGTTATCGATACTGTAGGCCGCCGTAAAACCTCGGTCGCAAGAGTATTTATGTCGCCGGGCAAGGGAAGGATCGTGATCAACAAGCTTCCGGTCGAAGAGTATTTCAAGGATGAGTTCAAAAGAAGCCAGGCGTTGAAACCGCTGGTTGCCGCCGAAAAACTCAACGAGTTCGATATCAAGGTCAACGTGCGTGGCGGCGGTGTTACCGGCCAGTCCGGCGCAGTCAGCCTTGGCATCGCAAGGGCTCTTGTCGAATTCGACGAATCGATCCGCGCACTGCTCCGCAAAGACCGTCTCCTTACCAGAGATCCCCGAATGGTCGAGAGAAAGAAATACGGCCGCAAGAAGGCTCGTAAATCCTTCCAGTTCTCGAAACGCTGATATCGTTTTTTCATTACTCAAATCGCATATCCTGTTATTCCGGTTATTCGGATGAGGTTCAGGGGAAGTGTCCGGCACCATGGTGCCGGATACCCATGGACAGAGACAGGGTAGAGGTAACAACTAAAATAAAAGGATGACAATGTCACACTTTCAGCTTGAAGAAATGCTCAAGGCCGGCGTGCACTTCGGTCACCTCGCCCGCCGCTGGAGCCCGAAAATGAAGCCGTACATCTTCATGGAGAAGAACGGCGTTCACATCATCGATCTCAAGAAAACCCTCGTCATGGCCGAAGAGGCCATAAAGGCAATCGAAGCCATTGCCCAGACCGGAAGGGAAATCATGCTCGTCGGCACGAAGAAGCAGGCCAAGGTCATCATCTCGGAACAGGCGGAACGCGCAGGAATGCCGTATGTCTGCGAGCGCTGGCTTGGCGGCATGCTGACCAACTTCTCCACCATTCGCCAGAGCATCAGGCGCATGAACTCCATCGACAGGATGGAGACGGACGGAACCTTCGACATGATCACCAAGAAAGAGCGCCTCATGCTCCTTCGTGAAAAAGACAAGCTCGTACGAATCCTCGGCGGTATCGCCAACATGAACAGGCTGCCTGCGGCACTGTTTGTGGTCGATATCAAGAAAGAGCACATCGCCATCAAGGAAGCCCGCACACTCGGTATCCCGATTTTCGCCATGGTCGACACCAACTGCGATCCTGACGAAGTCGATTTCGTGATTCCGGCAAACGACGATGCCATCCGCTCGATCGACCTCATGGTCAAGGCAGTTGCCGATACGATCATCAATGCCCGTGCATTGCAGGTCGAACAGGAGGTTCTTGCCGAGATGGAAGAGGGACCGGCCGAAGAGGAAGCAGAGGGCGCAGAGAAGGCCTGAAATTAAGAGTATCGGACCTCTGTATCTCGCAAGCGGGTATGCAGGGGTTTCCGTTAAACATCCACGATAATTCCAGATAGATATATGAGCCAGATTTCAGCCAAAGACGTCAAGGACCTCAGGGATACCACCGGCGTAGGCATGATGGAGTGCAAGAAAGCCCTCGAAGAGACCGGCGGCGACATGCAGAAAGCCATTGAATATCTTCGCAAGAAAGGCGCTGCGATGGCGGCCAAAAGAGCCGACCGTGAAGCAGGCGAAGGTGCGATCTGCATCAGGATCAGTGACGACCAGAAAACAGGCGTCATCTTCGAACTGAACTGCGAAACTGACTTTGTGGCCCGTGGCGAAGTCTTTACCGGATTTGCCAACGAGCTTGCAACTCTTGCCCTCGATCAGAAATGCTCTTCAAGAGAGCAACTGCTTGCCGTGAAACTTGGCGAAGCATACGGTGGAGAGAGCGTCGAAGAGGCTCTCAAGTCAATGACCGGCAAACTCGGGGAGAAACTTGAGCTGAAACGTATGGCGTTGCTCACGGCTGAAGAGGGTGTGCTTGAATCATACATTCACCCCGGATCGCAGCTTGGCGCACTTATTTCGATCTCAAGCGACCAGCCTGAAAAGGCAAAGGCTCTTGCAAAGGACCTCGCCATGCAGGTCGCAGCTTCGGCTCCGATCGTGGTCGACCGTTCTTCAGTGCCGGCAGATTATATTGAAAAGGAGATGGATATCTATCGTCAGCAGGCTCTTTCCCAGGGCAAGGCTGAGCAGTTTGTCGAAAAGATCGTCATCGGGCGAATGGACAAGTATTACCAGGAGGTTGTGCTTACCGAGCAGGTCTTTATCAAGGACCAGAATGTTCGAGTATCGGAAGTGCTGAACGAGTTCAGGAAGAAGAACCAGGCGCAGGCCGAAGTCAAGGCATTTGTCCGCTACCAGTTGGGAGCGTAAAACTTTAAAAAAGCCTCGTTGCCAACGAGGCTTTTTTTTTGTGTATTTTCATTGATGATACAGCCAATCAGCAAAGGGGGACAGCCATGTTAAAGTACAAAAGGATCCTGCTCAAGATCAGCGGTGAAGCTCTTGCCGGAGCTGCAGGCTACGGCATCGATGCCACTGTCCTCGAAAGGTTTGCCGATGATATCAAGGAGGCGTGCGACCTTGGGGCAGAGATTGCACTGGTGATCGGTGGAGGAAATATTTTCAGGGGGCTCTCGACGGCGGCGGCAAGCATGGATCGTGTCCAGGCCGATTACATGGGGATGCTGGCCACGGTCATCAACTCACTGGCCCTTCAGGATGCACTGGAAAGGAAAGGCATGTATACCCGTCTTGTGACGGCCATCAAAATGGAGCAGATCGCTGAACCGTTCATCAGGCGCAGGGCGGTCCGTCACCTCGAAAAGGGGCGTGTGGTCATTTTCGGCGCAGGCACCGGTAACCCATATTTTACTACCGATACGGCAGCGTCACTTCGGGCGATCGAAATTGAGGCCGATGTTATCGTAAAAGGCACAAGGGTCGAAGGGGTTTACGATTCTGATCCCGAAAAAAACCCGGACGCCGAATTCTTCCCGAAAATATCCTATATCGACGTACTCAGGAAAAACCTCAGGGTCATGGACATGACGGCCATCACGCTTTGCCGCGAGAACAGCCTCCCCATCGTCGTGATGAACATGAACACGAACGGCAACTTCACCCGTCTGCTCAAGGGTGAGGCGATCGGCACATTGGTGCAGGTCGAAGAGGGGCAGGTCTAGGCGGGAAAAGGAGAGAAAAGGAGAGGATAGGAGAGATGGACGTGATGGACGGAATGGACGAATTTGGGAAATGGACTTAATGGACAGTAGAAAATAAATCTACCAGTATCCTGAACGTTTACCATAGCACCTGTCCATCATGTCCATACCGTCCATCTCTTACATTCTGGTCTGAGACTTTCTGCTTGAGACAGGGTCTAATAATCTTCCTGTTCTTCAGGTGGGGTACCGAGTTTTGAGAGGGTCTGGCTGATTGTCGGCCAGTCGAATCCGCGGTTTTTGAGGAAGGTGAGGAGTTTTTTCCTTTTAGCTTCAGGCGTTCCCGACAGGGAGCGCATTTTTTTTTCGGCGGCAGTTGTACACAGTTTCAACTGATCGTAACCGACCATTATTTCGTCGACAATCTCTTCGGAAAGTCCCTTCTGTTTCAGCCTCGCCTGGGTTTTGATCCGGCCTTCGGGCCTGCGACGCGCAAGGCTCTCCATACAGTTTCCGGCGAAGGTCCTGTCATCGATCAGCTTGAGTTGTTCGAGCCTTTCCATGGCCTTCAATATGGCTTCAGGCTCGTATCCCCTGCCCTTCAGCTTACCTTCGAGCTCCGCTCGGCTGTGGGCCCTGACTGCCAGGAGTCTGACCGCCTGATTGAGCGCAGCCACCCACTTTTTCTCATCCATCTCCCTTGGGTTTTACTCCGACCAGCATACCGGGGTTAATCTTGTGGCTGCGTTCGAACGTCGCCAGTTCGGAGGTCAGGAGCCTCCTGAAGGCAAAGCTGGTGATGAAGTTGATCATCTTTTTCGGGTTATTCCAGATCCTGCCGAAAATGGTTTGCCAGGAGTAGACGCTGACATAGCTCTTCAGCACCTTGTACTGGAACAGGAGCGGGTCGTAGCGGTCTGATTTTATGACCAGGTGGAGCGCATTGTATTTTTCCCAGTCCTCGTCGGTGATCAGCCCCTTTTCCTTGTATTCCTTATACATCTGGGTACCGGGATATGGGGTGATGATCTGGAAAATAGGCATGAAGATGTGGTTGCTCTTCACGAAATGCACAAGGTCGTCGATATCTTCGAAGGTGTCGATGGCCGGGTTGAACAGGAAATTGCCCTGAATGTTCAGGCCGGCCTTGCGGCAATCGTCGATGATCTTCGAATACTTCTCGGCAGAGTTCACATGCCCCTTGTTGTAAGCTTCAAGGGTGCTCTGCTTGATCGATTCGAGGCCTGCGAGCACGAAGTTGCATCCTGCGTCAACCAGTTTTTTTACGGTTGTCGCATCTTCAAGGAAGTTGACGCTGAGAAAGACGCTGAAGGTGATATTGCAATCCTTGAGCAGGTCGAGCGACTCCCAGAGCTTGTTTTTGTTGATGCCGAGGTTCTCGTCGGTAAGCATGAACCAGGGTTTTGAACTCTTTTTCGTGGCTTTGAAAAAGTACTTTTTTGCCTGCTCAACCTGGGCTTTCAGCGATTCGGGATCCTGGACGCGATACTGTTTTCCAGTGAAGTTCGGCGTGACGCAGAACGAACAGTTGAACGGGCAACCCCTGGTGAGGAAGATGGGAATCGACTTGGTTCCATCGACTTTGCCACGTTTCGAGGCTTTTGCGACGCGTTCGTAGTTTATCGGTACGATCGTTTTGACCGGCGGGAAATCCTTGGCATCGTAGCGAGGCTTCAGTTGCTTGCCGGCGGCGTCTTCGAGCACCGTCGTCCAGAGGTTGTCGGCTTCACCCACGACGATTGAGTCGCCATGCCTGGCGGCCTCTTCGGGATTGAATGAGATATGAAGGCCACCGAGTACCACCGTTTTTCCATGTTTCCTGAACTCGTCGGCGATCTCATACGCTCGAGTCGCCTCAAGGGTTCTCGAGGTGATCCCTACAAGATCGTAGTCTCCGTCGTAATCGAGTGGATCGTGGAAGTGCTCGTCAACAATCTCAAGCCCGTGTTGGGGTGGCGTGAGGCTGGCAAGCACGCCCAAAGCCATATGGAAAAGAGGTTTCTGATTGCTGTCGTCATCCATTTTCCCCTGCGGCGACACGAGCAGGATTTTCAGCGGGCGGGTTGATGCCGGGTCAGGAAATTGCATTCAGGTGAACTACCGGATATTTCGAAAAAACCATTGCTCATTTGAACAGGATTGCCCTGTATTTATTGAATATAGATACAGGACAGGGAACCTGACAGGTAAAACCTACAAAACCTTAAGATTTTCCCAAAACATTCTATTGCGGTTATTTACGCCCATGACGTAAAAAATGCCCATTGAAGATGATTATTTCAGCGCTTAACGGTTTTTAAGGCTATCCGGATTTTGCTATATTCTCTGTTTAATTCAGTCGTTTAAGGTTGATTTATCCTCCAAAGATGTAAGCCCACCAAGTTATGGCCCGTTACACACCTGAACAGCTCGCCATGCGCAACGCATCGGTCTGGACCTATCTCCAGATCCTCCTTGCACCTGTGCAGTTCCTGATTTTCCTTACAGGCGTAGTCCTCAATACCCTCTATGTGAACCACATCGCGAACATAGATTTTATATGGATCAGTCTCGCCATCCTGTTCAAGACACTCTTTTTTGCCATTCTGTTTATCACGGGCATGTTTTTCGAAAAAGAGATCTTTGGCCATTGGGTATTTTCAAAAGCCTTTTTCTGGGAGGATGTAGGAAGTACGGTCGCCGGTTTTTTTCATATTCTCTATTTCGTGCTCTCATGGATGGGTACGGCAGAGAATGTCCTCGTCACGGCTGGCTATGTCGCCTATCTCAGCTACATCATCAATGCGCTTCAGTACCTTGCCAGAATCTATCTTGAAAAACGCAACGAGAAAAAACTGATTCTCCAGGGTCAGCTCTGACCGAGCCGGTTTTCCCTTTCGTCAGCAAAACAGGAATTACGACAATGAACTACAGTTTCAAAACTCTCTGGAACAGGACTTTTTATGCTGTCGGACCGCTCTGGGCTGCACTTGCCTGGATGATCTGGACCTCCGGTCAGCTTAAGACTGAGGCTCAACATTACCTGTTTCTCTCAATCGTTATTCCGGGATTTATCCTGATGTATGTTTCAGGATTCCTGATCGAGAAAAGTCATACGAAGAAAATGCGGGACAAGCAGTCCTGAGCTCACTTTTGTACCTTAACCGTGCTCACCTGAGCACTTTTCCCCTACTATGCAGAATCTCTGGAACGAGTCTGATCTGAAATCGACGGCGGCAGGCAGGATCGATGCTGCCGATACCCCCGCCGAACTTGTTGAACTGGTTTATGCTTCAAGGCTTCTCGGCAAGGATGACCGGCTGGTCATGCACGGTGGCGGGAACACCTCCGTCAAAAGCGTCCTGACCGATTTCATTGGCAATCACTCCAACGTCATATTCATCAAGGCCAGCGGCGTCAACCTCGCTTCCGTTGACGTCCACGATTTCACCCCTGTCCGGATCGATCCGCTGCAAAAGCTGCAGAAGATGTATGCTTCAGGCCAGCGGCACAGCGAAGAGGACATCAGGAGGTTTTCTACCAGGGAGTTCAAGAACTTCCTCTACCTGAACCTCTTCTCACTGACCGACCAGATGGTCAGCCGATCGCTCAGTCCTTCGATTGAAACCCTGCTGCACGCGTTCCTTCCCCATCGTTACATTTTCCATACCCATTCGCTTGCCCTCCTGACGCTGAGCAACCAGTCCGAGGGTGACCGCCTCTGTCGTGAGGCACTGGGCCCCGGGTTCGGCATGGTTCCCTACATCCAGCCCGGCCTCGGTCTGGCCAAGCTCTCGCTGAATGCCTATGAAGAGAACCCTTCGATCCACGGCATGGTTCTGCACAAGCACGGCCTGGTCACCTTCGGCGACAGTGCCAGGGAAGCGTATGACCGTATGATCGAGGGGGTCAACAGCATTGAGGAGAGGATCGCTTCGACTGACCGTAAGACTTTTCCTTCTTCTGCATTGCCACCTTCCATCGCGAGCATTGAGGATGTGGCGCCGATCGTCAGGGGAGCCTGCTTTTTCGAGAAAACGCCCGGTGAAAAGGATTATGAGGGATTCGTCCTCGAATTCAGGAGCTCACCTGCCCTCATGGCATATCTCAATACCGCCGACCTGGAGTCGTTCAGCCGCAAGGGGGCGATGACCCCGGATTTCATCATCCGTACGAAGAACCATCCGCTGGTTGTGCCTGCTCCCGATGCAGCCGACCTCGAAGGATTCAGGGCGGCCGTCCTTGATCGTGTGGAGCGTTTCAAGGAGGATTACCGTGAATACTTCGAACGCCAGAGGGAGGCGACAGGAGCGCAGGTTTCGATGATCGATCCGATGCCGAGGGTTGTCATGGTACCGGGGCTTGGCCTTTTCGGTCTAGGGCGCTCCCGAGCCGACGCAAGGCTGACCGCCGATATCGCCGAGCACTCGGCGATCGCCATGCTTGATGCCGAGTCGGTGGGCTGCTTCGAATCGATCTCCGAAAAAGACGCCTTCGAAATCGAGTACTGGGACATGGAACAGGCCAAGGTCCGCAGGAACCGCAACGGCGGAGAGTTTGCTGGAAAGGTTGCCCTGGTGACCGGCGGAGCAGGCGCCATTGGCCTTGCGACCGCAAAGGCATTCAGACAGAGGGGTGCGGAAGTCGTGATCATGGACCTCGATCCGTCGGCCCTTGAGCGGGCGGCAGTTGAGCTTGGCGCCGGCACGCTTACCATCGCCTGCGACGTGACCGACAGGGATGCGGTGCGCGGGGCTTTCGATACGGTCTGCAGGAGTTTCGGCGGGCTGGACATCGTTGTTTCAAACGTCGGCGTGGCCCTTCAGGGCAGGATCGGGGATGTTTCCGACGAACTGCTCAGGAAAAGCTTTGAGATCAACTTTTTCTCGCACCAGACGATCGCGCAGAACGCGGTCAAGGTTATGCGCAGGCAGGGTACGGGCGGAGTCCTGCTTTTCAACGTTTCGAAACAGGCCGTGAACCCCGGCCCCGATTTCGGCCCCTACGGCCTGCCCAAGGCGGCGACCCTTTTCCTCCTCAGGCAGTACGCCCTCGACCACGGACGAGACGGCATCCGGGCCAACGGCGTGAACGCCGACAGGATTCGCAGCGGCCTTCTTACCCCTGAGATGATCAAGGCGCGCTCGACGGCTCGCGGACTGAGCGAAAAGGAGTACATGTCAGGCAATCTGCTCAACCTGGAAGTGACGGCCGAGGATGTTGCTGACGCATTCGTCCATCTCGCCCTCGAGACCAAAACGACCGGGTCGGTGACCACTGTCGACGGCGGCAACATTGCAGCCGCTCTTCGATGAGCAACGCCCACTTTTATAATTCAACAACCGAACCAGGAGATCACGACGATGGCGGAATACGATAAGGACAAACAGGCAAAAGAGTACTATACCGACATCCCTTTCAATAATTACGGCTTTTTCCTGAAGGGAGCCCATTCGCTCGACTGGGGTATGAAGAACCGCCTTTCGAGGATTTTCAGGCCCGATACCGGCAGGACGGTCATGTTCGCCATCGATCACGGCTACTTTCAGGGTCCGACAACCGGCCTCGAACGTCCGGACGTCAACATCGTACCGCTGATGCCCCACGCCGACGCCATCATGCTGACCAGGGGTATCCTCAGGACGACCGTTCCGCCGAGCCTCACCAAGGCAGTGGTCATGCGTTGCAGCGGCGGCCCGAGCATCCTGAAGGAGCTCTCCGACGAGGAGCTGGCCGTCGATATCGAGGACGCCATCAGGATGAATGTCGCGGCCATTACGCTTCAGGTGTTCATCGGCGGCGAGTACGAGACCCGTTCGATCCACAACATGACCAAACTGGTCGACATGGGTCTGCGTTACGGCATTCCCACTATGGCTGTTACGGCCGTCGGCAAGGACATGGTGCGCGATGCAAAATATTTCCGTCTGGCCTGCCGCATCTGTGCCGAGCTTGGTGCACAGATTGTCAAAACCTACTACGTACCTGAGGACTTCGATACGGTCGTCGCCTCATGCCCTGTGCCGATCGTCATGGCAGGCGGCAAGAAGCTTCCGGAACTTGAAGCCCTGACCATGTCCTACAACGCCATTCAGGAGGGAGCTTCGGGTGTGGATATGGGTCGCAATATCTTCCAGAGCGATGCACCTGAAGAGATGATGAAGGCGGTCAACAAGATCGTTCACGAGAATTATACCCCTGCCGAAGCGTTCGAGTATTTCAACGCTCTCAAGGCCAAGGCCTGAGATTGTTTGCAGGTATTTTTGCCTGCACTGTCTACAAGGAGGCAGTCGACGCTGCCTCCCTCTTTTTTCTAACTACTGCGGTTGATGGACCAAATTATGAATGCTGAAGACGTCAAAGGGTTTTTTGCTTCCAGGGACACGCTCGATATGGAGCAATACCTTGTTCTTGATTATTACCTCGAATGTGTCGGGGATATTGAGACAGCCCTTGCCCATTTCTGCAGTGAACAGTCTACCGCCCAGTGGAAGAGGGTCGGTATCGACGAGGATTTCAGGCCGGTTCATGCCGCCAAAGTCATAGGACTTGAAATCGTTGAAGAGCTGTCGCAGTTGAGCTATCCTGTAAAACACGCCGAAACCGGGAAAATCCATGCGTGCCGTGTGACCATAGCCCATCCGCACTGCAACTTCGGCCCCAAGATTCCCAATCTCCTGACGGCGGTTTGCGGGGAGGGTACCTTCTTTACTCCCGGCGTGCCGGTGGTCAAGCTTATGGACATTGCGTTTCCAGATACCTATCTCGCCGATTTCGAAGGGCCGCGCTTCGGCATCGAGGGATTGCGCAACATCCTGCATGCACACGGCCGTCCCATATTCTTCGGCGTCGTAAAGCCCAATATCGGGCTCAGCCCGGAAGAGTTCTGTGAGATTGCCCACCAGAGCTGGCTGGGCGGCCTTGATATCGCCAAGGACGATGAAATGCTTGCTGATGTAACCTGGTCGGCAATGGCCGATCGCGCCGCCCATCTTGGAGAGGCAAGGCGCAAGGCCGAAGCCGAGACCGGCGAACCCAAAATCTACCTTGCCAACATCACCGATGAGGTTGACAGCCTGATCGAGAAGCACGACGTCGCTGTGCGTAACGGCGCCAACGCCCTGCTCCTCAACGCTTTGCCGGTAGGGTTGAGTGCCGTCAGGATGCTCAGCAACTACACCCAGGTGCCCCTGATAGGCCACTTCCCGTTTATCGCCTCCTTCAGCAGGATGGAAAAATACGGTATTCACTCCAGGGTGATGACCAAGCTCCAGAGGCTTGCCGGCCTCGATGCCGTCATCATGCCCGGCTTCGGCGACAGGATGATGACGCCGGAGGAGGAGGTTGTCGAAAATATAGAGGAGTGCACCAAGCCGATGGGGCATATCAAGCCCTGCCTTCCGGTGCCCGGAGGGAGCGATTCGGCATTGACCCTTGAAACGGTATACAGGAAGGTTGGTAACGTCGATTTCGGTTTTGTGCCCGGTCGTGGCGTATTCGGTCATCCCATGGGACCAAAAGCCGGTGCAATGAGCATCAGGCAGGCATGGGAGGCCATCGAAAAAGGCGTTTCGATTGAAAGCTACTCCCAGAGCCACCCGGAACTCAAGGCGATGCTTGATCTGGCAGTTGCCAGGAAATAAACCGGAATCATATCGGTAACGGGACCCGGTCGTTCGCCGGATACCCAACCATCAGCTCATCATGAAAAAGCTTGAAAACAGGGTCGCGATCATCACAGGATCGACCAAGGGAATCGGCAGGGCAATTGCCCACGAGTTCGTCAGGGAGGGGGCCAGGGTGGTCATCACCTCCAGTCGCAGGGAGAACGTGGATGCAGCAGTTCGCGAGTTTTCCGAAGGGCCGGGAACGGTTTATGGTCATGTCTGCGATGTCTCGTCGTACGCTGAAATGGAGGGGTTGATACGGGCAACCGTTGAACGGTTCGGTACCATCGACTGCCTGATCAACAATGCAGGCATCTCCGAGTCCTTCACCAGCGTATCCGACAGCAACCCTGAAGAGTGGGGTCGGGTGATCGACACGAACCTCAAGGGGACCTACTATGGCTGCCGTGCGGCCATAAAATATTTCCTTGCGGAGGGGAAGGCGGGTAAAATCATCAACATGGCGGGATCCGGTACCGACAAGCGCTCAAACACTCCCTTCATTTCCGCATACGGCTCCACAAAATCGGCCATCGCCCGCTTCACCTTCGCCATGGCTGCAGAGTGCGGCAACAGTCCGGTTTCGATCATGCTTCTGCACCCGGGCCTCGTCAGGACCGGCATGATCAATCCCGATCATCCGACTCCTGAACTGCAAAAGCAGCTCAAGACCTTCAACATCATCCAGGACATCTTTTCGCAGAGTCCCGATCGGGCGGCCCGTTACGCGGTGAAGATGGCCTCATCCTGGAGTGACGGCAAATCGGGCCTCTATCTCTCCGCGCTCGACGGAAAACGCAGGAAGCTCATGCTATTAAGCTATCCGTTTCGTAAACTGATGAACAGAATCGATCGCCGAACCTATTAATCAGGAACGATATGCTGAAGATGACCAGAACCGTTACGCTGCTGCTCTCCATGGTGCTTGTTCTCCTTCAGGGCTGTTACAGCTTTTCAGGCGCTTCGTTCCCGTCGCACATACAGAGCGTCTCGGTACCGCTGTTCAACGACACCTCGCAGGCCGGCATTGCGCAGTTCAGGGAGTCGATCACCCGTAGCATCATCAACAAGATCGAATCACAGACCAGCCTTTTGCTGGAGCCAGATCCGGCTCGCGCCAACACCGTACTGACGGGTACCATTGTTTCCTACGTCGATGAACCGAGCCAACTGGGAGGCACAACAGAGCGCGCCGTTACCAACAGGATCACGATCGTCATCAGGGGCGATTTCGATGACCGGGTCAAGCACACCAGGATATTCTCCCAGTCTTTCGTCGGCTTTGCGGATTATTCGGTCGGCAATTACTCTGCCCAGCAGAGCGCCATCCAGAGTGCATTGAACCAGGCCGTCGATGAAATGTTCAACAGGATGATTTCGAACTGGTAGGCAGGTGCCGGCCTCAGGGCTTTTTCTTCTTCTCTTCGATGTAGCTTTTAATCCAGGCGATGCCCAGATCCTTGGCCGTGTGGAGCAGTTCAACCCCAATGATGCCGATGGTGGCGCTCAGCGTGGAGTTCGATCTCTCAGCCGGCAGTGGTTTGACCGCATGGCTTTTGTGTGACGGAGAAACGACTGCCTTGATCACACGCCCCAGAATCACCCCACCCACAAAGGAGGCTCCGGCTGCTTCTAATGGATGCTTCCTGATCAGTTCAGCAGGGGACAGCTCATCCTGAAGCTCCTCTTTCAGCTGTTTTGTCCGCGACTTGATCTGCTCACCCTTTTCACTGATGGTCTGTTCGAGTTCGTCAATCCTCGACTGGATGCTTTTTATCGGGTCATTTGCGGTAGTCATTGGCGGAAAGAAGGATTTTATGGATGAAATTTTTCAGCATCTCCGGCCTGACTTTCGTGAATACGACAAAACAGATCAGGAAGATCATGCTCACGGCAAGGTAGCCGAGCCAGGCATGTCCGAGAAGCTCCCCGATCATCAGGGCGATCGAAGTGATCAGATAAGCTGTACCGATCATGAGGATGACCGCCAGGATCACCAGCGCACTGACCAGGGCCACCTTGTCGGTCAGCTCTATCCTGAGAAGCTCCAGTTTGGCCTCGATGATAGCCATCAGGTCCTCGTAGGTCGAACTCACCGTATCGTCGATCAATCCGGGTATTCCTGTCCTTGACTTTTCCGGTCGCTCTTTTCGGGAGTTGGAGGAGGCGATCTCCTGTTTATTGCGGCTCATGCGTTCCTGTTTCTATTTATTCCTCTTCAGGATGAGGCCGAGAAACAGGCCGGCACCCAGAGCATAAAAGAAAGAGTTCACCGGATTGTCCTTGATGTAGTTGCCGGCCTTATC
The DNA here is from genome assembly GCA_013334525.1 of Chlorobiaceae bacterium. Taxonomy (GTDB): domain Bacteria; phylum Bacteroidota; class Chlorobiia; order Chlorobiales; family Chlorobiaceae; genus Chlorobaculum. Next base: position 44,124 of record JAAXXK010000013.1, on the reverse strand, counting down.
CTTCGCGTTGAGGATCTTTTCATAGGTTTCGCTCTCCTGGAACTCCCTGATAGCCTTTGAAACTTTCTCGCTGACCTCCCTGATCGGTTCAGGCAGCTCTTCACGGACAGTTGGCGTCACTTTCGTCACTTTCGGCAGTTCCGGAGTTATGTCGGTAATCGGTATTTGCTGTTCCATTGTTCTCGATGAATTCTGGTTGAAGGTCAATATGCCCAACCTATTCCCTGCGTTGCCGGCCTTGTAGGTTCATCGCTTGCTATAGCCGATGGCATTGACCCGAAGACACCTGCTTTCAGGTAAATATATGAAAAATCGTATCCCTCATTCCAGGTAAAAAAACGGTGATACGGTCCTGTCAATAGAGGAGCCTGCCGCCATCTACATTGATGACCTGGCCGGTGATGTACTCGCTTTCCATCAGGAACCTTACGGCCATGATGATATCCATCGGATCTCCCAGCCGTTTCATCGGGATTTTCTTCACCAGATCCCCTTCCGGCTCCTCCTCCCGGCCAGGGTATGCAGAGACGGTTCCTGGCGCGATGGAGTTGACCAGTATCCGCGGCGCTGTTTCACGGGCAAATATCCTCGTCAGATGCTGTATGCCGGCCTTCGAAACGGTGTAGGGGGCATAATTTCGCCAGACAAGTCCGGCCGAAATGTCGGACATGGTGATCATGCGGGAAACGTAGGACTGTTTCAGCATGATCCGTGCGGCCGACTGCATCGTAAAGAATGTGCCCTTGAGGTTGGTGTCGACCAGGCTGTCCCAGTCCGGTTCGGTGACCTCAAGCAGGTCGGTGCGGAAAAAGTTCGATGCGCTGGCCACCAGCAGGTCGAGCCGGTCGAAATGGTTGCTGAATTCAGTGAATGCCCGATCGATATCAACCTTTTTTGCGACATCGCACTGGATCATCTGTGATTCGGGACTGACCCAGCGGATCTTTTCCAGCGTCTCCTCCGCCTTCTGCCTCGAAGAGTTCCATGTGAAAAAGATCGAATACCCCTGCCCTGCTATGGCGAGTGCGATCTCGCTGCCGAGCTTGCCTGAAGCCCCGGTCATGAAGCAGACCTTTTTGCCCGAAGCGCTCATATGTTTTCTATTGGAATGTTTCCGGATATCCTATTCAACCGAAAGGTAAGTCAAAATCACGACGAAAACGCTGTTGATGGACCATTTGTTTGAAAGGGATTCAAGGTATCCAGTTCCCATCGGGATGGGTTGGTACAGATATATTCCCGGATTCGTTTCAGATCCTGTTCATTGCGGATGATGTGTTCCCAGTAATTGCGTTGCCACAATTTACCCAATGTTCGCCCGGGGAAATCCTGTTCGATCCTGGTCAACCCCTGATGGATGCATAATGATTTATATGCCCCGATGATATTGCCAACCGTAGGGGCGCCCCTTGCGGTTGCCCATTGTTCAGATTCCGGGTTGGTCGTTGCATGGCCGGAATGATCGGGATGATCGGAATGATCGGAATGAACGTAGGGGCGCCCCTATCGGTCAGGAAAACACCGTGGATGTAGGGCGGGAATGGCTCAGTCTACGCCGATGATGACGCTGGAGGCCTTGAAGATTGCGCAGGCCCTGCTGCCGGCTGCGAGCCCCATTTTGGTTGAGCTGCCGTGGGTGATGACGGCCGACAGGATGTTGCCGCTGCCGATTTCAATATCGACCTCTGAGCTTACAGGCCCTTCGATCACTTTGGTGATTGTGCCGCTGAGGATGTTCCTGGCGCTCAGTTTTGCGTCCAGCAGGAAGGTGCCGACGATGATCGAGCTGGCCTTGACGATTGCGCTGGCGACCATACCCTCTTTCAGCCCAAGCCGTTCAACGGCCCCGTTGGTTATGACCGAAACGATCTGTGTCCCATCGGCAAGGGTGATCGAGACCTCGGCATTGACGGAGCCGTTTACTACTGATGAAACTGTGCCCTTGAAGATGTTGCGTGCGCTGATGTTCATGATTGTATGTACTCTTTAGTTGATGGTTGCGCTGTTGACGTTAATGGAATGTGGTGTTTCGACAGAAGGTTCCGTAAGAGGTGATTTGTGTCTGGATTCCGCAAAAAATGACGATGGAGAAGAGAGATCGTAGATATTCATATTCTTCAATCGATTCATGCCTTCAGTATAGTGTTGCCGTCGGCAGCAGTAAATATTTGTTTTTTTTTGATCATGCCCATGAAAAATTAAGTTGCGCCTTCAAAATTTAGGTTACCGTCTTTTTCTGTACAAGATTTTAATACTAAAATGTAAATAAAATTTGTTTTTTTAGTTTATTAATCGGAAATTCATAGGGATTGTGCTTCTCTTTTTTTTGATTATCGTTATAACGGTACAACTATAACGAGTGGAACTTAAAAAGTTAGTCATCATGATAGAAAACAAACAGAAAAACACCGTATTGATTGTCGGCACAGGCCCCGGTGATCCCGAACTGCTGACGGTGAAGGCGGCTTCGGCGATCCGCAATGCCGAAGTAATCCTGTATGACTGCAAAACGGTCGAGCCTGCATTGCGTGTCGCATCCGAAACCGCAAACGTTATTGCCGTTGAACGTTCGCAGTACGAAAATGGTGAGGGGTGCCGCGAGGAGACGCCGATGATCAGGTCTATCCGGGATCATTATCTCGGAGGACAAAAGGTCGTTCGCCTGAAGGCCGGCGATCCGACACTGTTCGGAGGCGAAGTGGACGAGTGTGACGTCCTCGACCAGATCGGTATTCCCTATGTGATCTTACCGGGAGTATCTGCCGGAGCCGCTGCGGCCAGCGCTTACGCCATGCCGATAAGCCGCAAATTCGAGTGCGATGCCGTAGTCAACATCATTGCCAACGAAGTAACCGATGATCTCGAACATCATCTCCGAAACGGGGCGAAAATGTTCGGACATGGTGCTACCATGGTACTCTATATGGCTACTGCAAACCTTCCCTTCATACTTGGGATATTCACTGAAGAAGGGGTTCCGGATGATACTCCGGTTGTCGCAGTCAGCAAGGCTGGCTGGCCTGAAGAGGCCATGGTTGAAACCACGCTGGGCGCGATGGGAGCTGAAAGGTTTTCACTGGGGATAAACGATCCCGTGGTCTTCACTATCGGACGATATGTGAGGGTGAGGAGATCGCCATTTGAATCCCGGAACCGTTCTGCCATTTTCTTGAAATGTGCAGAGTGACCCCTTTTTTTGAAAACAGTTATGTAGTGAAAGTTATAACGCAACTACCAGATCCAATGAAAAAAACGATATTGATGGTTTTATTGCTGGCCGCAGTCCGGCCGGCGATGGCAGCAGAGGCCCCCTTGATAGCCGATACGGGCTCTGCAAGAGTATTTACACCAGGCGAGGTTGTCGTAACTGGCAAGAAAGATACCCCTGCCAATACGGTTTCATCGAGCCGGATTGAGGAACTTGATAAAACCGACATAGCCCGAGCGGTAAATCTCCTGCCAGGAGTGAACTTCGGCAATGTCGGGGCCCGGAACGAAGGTATGATCTATGTCAGGGGTTTTGACATGAGGCAGGTCCCGCTCTACCTGGACGGTGTGCCGCAGTACGTACCTTATGACGGATATGTAGATCCCAACCGGTTCACGACGTTCGAATTGTCCCAGATTACTGTTTCAAAAGGTTATTCATCAGTTCTGTACGGTCCGAATACCCTTGGTGGTGCTATTAACCTTGTTACACGGAAGCCGGAAAAGGAATTCGAGGGAAGCCTGCGGTCGGGAATTACCTTCGGCGATGAACAACTCGCTTCAGAGTATGGTGCACTTAATATCGGTTCCAATCATGGGACGTGGTATGTCCAGGGCAGCATTTCAGATCTTAACCGGAAATTCTGGCCATTGTCGGGAAAGTTCACTCCGAAGAGATATGAAAACGGTGGCAAGAGGGATAATTCACAGACAGACGATTTGACCGGCGGGTTGAAAATAGGCTTTACACCAAACAGCACAGATGAATACGTCCTGTCGTTCAACGGGATCAGCTCCAGCAAGGGGGTACCGGTTTACACAGGGTCGAATCCATCCAGTGCCATCAGGTACTGGAAATACACTGACTGGGACAAGTCGAGCATCTATTACATCGGAAAGACCATGCTGGGCAGCAAAACGTATCTCAAAACAAAAGCCTATTTCGACGGCTATTACAATGCGCTCGACAGCTATGACGACGCCACCTATACTACGCAGAAGAAAAAATCGTCGTTCACCAGTATCTATGACGACAAGACATTCGGGGCATCTGCAGAGCTTGGAACAGAGATCGCCAAGGACGATATCCTGAAGCTGGCCCTCCATGAGAAGCACGACATGCATCGCGAGTACAACGTCGGGCAGACAGCGAAACATTTTGAAGACAATACGTTCTCGATCGCAGCTGAAAATACATGGACGGCATCCTACGATGTCAACGTGATTGTCGGAGTGAGGCAGGATTTCAGGAAAACGATCAGGGCGCAGGATCTGCAGGGTACATCGCTTTCCTCGTTCCCGCTTGACGACAATTCCGCAACGAACTATCAGATCGCCGTTGTTGGACATCCCGGTGTAAATCAGGAGTTGACGGGATATGTCGCAAGGACGACCAGGTTTCCGACGCTGAAAGACCGCTATTCCTACCGTATGGGAAGCGCCTTGCCAAATCCGTCACTTGCTCCCGAACAAAGCTGGAACTACGGGATAGACTATTCATTCAAGCCTGCTGAAAAGCTCAAATTAACAGCTTCGGTTTACCTGAGCAAACTGAGCGATGTGATCCAGCAGGTTGATAATGTCGCTTATGTCAACAGCATATGGGTTTACCAGTATCAGAACACAGGAAAAGCGACCTACAAGGGGTTTGATCTGTCGTCTGAATGGACGCCAGCATCCTGGATCAAGGTTTTTGGTGGGTACAGTTATATCGACAGGAAGAACGACAGCAATCCATCGCTCTATTTTACCGACGTACCGAAGCAGAAGTTCAATGGTGCTGTTCAGTTCTTGCATGACAAACAAACATGGACACTTGTCGAGGGCGAGTATGATTCGAAGCGCTACAGCACGAGCAACGGCAATTATTCGGCTGGAGGTCATGGTCTGATCAATCTCAGGGGGAGCCTGGGCCTTAACAGCGCACTGTCATTGCAGGCGGCTGTTGAAAACCTTTTCGACAGGAACTATCAGGTTGCTGAGGGCTATCCGGAACCTGGAAGGACCTATGTGATTTCGATGGCTTATGCCTTCTGATTTCACGGCAGTTATCAATGGCGATCCGGGCTCAGCCTTTTGCAAGTTCTCGGGTCCGGATGTCGGTCAACCAGTTGTTGATGTACCATGAAAAGTATTTCCCTGATCCTGCTCTGCATGTGTGTGCTTGCAGGCATTTGCATCCTCTCCCTCGGAATCGGCCGGTATCCGGTTTCACCGGGCACGATCATCTCATGGCTGATAACGGGGGGGATCGCAGATGTTAACGTACCGCTCATCATGGAAGGCATTCGGCTGCCTCGCCTGATTGCTGCCATTGCTGCTGGTGGGGCGCTCGCGATTTCAGGAGCGGCCTATCAGGGTCTTTTCCGCAATCCGATGGTCAGCCCCGACATCCTAGGAGTCTCTTCGGGAGCTGGTTTCGGGGCAGCGCTCGCCATCCTGCTATCGATGCCAGCGGCGGTTGTCCAGATCATGTCGTTCACGGGCGGCATATCCGCGGTGCTTGTTGCCGTTGCAGTCAGTCGGGCTATCGGCAAGGGAAACGATTCGGTGCTCGTGCTGGTGCTTTCCGGTATCGTTGTTTCGTCGTTGTTCGGCGCGTTGCTGTCGATGCTCAAGTATGTGGCCGACCCACTCGACAAGCTACCTGCCATTACATACTGGCTTATGGGAAGCCTCGCCGACATCCGTATGCGGGAGCTCAAAACGGTGCTTTTCATGGTCACAGCCGGAGCCGTGCCGTTGATGCTGGTAAGTTGGCGGCTTAACGTTCTGTCTTTTGGCGAGGAGGAGGCCCGATCGCTCGGCCTGCACACCGGTATGATGCGCGCTGTGGTCATCGTTTGCGCGACAATGGTGACGGCCAGCGTGATTTCGGTGTGCGGCATCATTGGTTGGGTGGGGCTGGTCGTGCCCCACATATCGAGGTTCGTGGCAGGCCCGAATCACCGAATGCTCCTACCGGTCTCGTTCCTGATCGGAGCGGCGTTTATGCTTGCGGTCGATACGGTTGCCCGTTCGGCGGTTTCCGTGGAGATTCCGATCGGCATCATCACGGCGGTTGCGGGTGCTCCCTTTTTCATATGGGTCATGAAAAAATCATCGATACACTCATGGTGAACAGTAACGGCATTGTGCTTCAAATGAAAGGGGCGGGGTTGGGCTACAACGGCAAGGCCATTGTGCATGATGTCGACCTGGAGATCCGGTCGGGTGACATTCTTTGCCTTCTTGGCCAGAACGGAGCCGGCAAAACGACCCTGTTCAGGACGATGCTCGGGTTCATCAAGCCGGTTTATGGCACGATCAGCGTCGACGGCAGGGATCTGTCGCGCCTTTCCCCGAAAGAGGTGGCCGGATTCGTTTCATATGTGCCGCAATCGTATGCCATGCCGTTCTCATACAAGGTACGTGATGTCGTTCTGTTTGGCCGTACAGCGCATCTCGGCCTGTTCGCGGCGCCGGGAAAGAAAGACCGTTCGATCGCTGCTGAGTGTCTCGAAATCCTCGAAATGGCGCACCTTGCCGACCGGTCGTTCAACGAACTCAGCGGAGGCGAGCGCCAGATGGTCATCATCGCAAGGGCACTTGCCCAGGAGGCACGTTTTATGATTCTCGACGAGCCGGCATCGAACCTCGATTACGGCAACCAGGTAAGGGTCATCAGGAAGATCCGGGAACTTGCCGGTCGTTCGATCGGCATCCTCATGGCGACGCACCATCCTGATCATGCTTTCATGACGGCCTCGAGGGTCGCCGTGCTGGCCGCCGGGAGGCTCAGCCACAAAGGTTCTCCCGACGCGATGCTGACTCCCGAGACACTGAAGAGCGTGTATGGAGTGGATGTCCAGGTGTTTGACGCGCCGGACGATGGCGCGGGTACAAGAAAGGTCTGTGCACCGGTGGTGGGGTGAGAACGATACTAACAATAGAGAGATAACGGAGGAGAAACGCGATGTATACCATGGATGCGGTTGAGTTCAACGAGAAGGTCATGAAGGGGCATTTCCGGAAAATCTATCCGGAGATAGCCAGGCAGGTCATCAACCGGACCGGCGTGATCACCGGCAGATGCATCGACCTGGGCGGAGGGCCGGGGATGCTCGGTATCTCCATTGCAAAGATCACCATGCTTCGCGTGACGGTGGTCGACCTCATGCAGGAGTGCGTCGAGCTGGTGCGGCAGAACAGCCTTGAAGAGGGCTACGGGCACCGGGTCGATGCCATGCAGGGGGTGGCTGAGGAGCTGCCTTTCGAAGATAGATCGATCGATCTTGTCGTGAGCCGGGGATCGATCTTTTTCTGGGAGAACCAGCAACAGGGGCTTGCCGAAGTATTCCGTGTTCTCAGGCCGGGAGGATGGGCGTTCATAGGCGGTGGTTTCGGAACCCTGGAATTGCTCCGCGAGGTCGAACAACTCAGGGCGAACGATCCGGAATGGAGCCGGAAACGAAAGGAGCGGATGACAAAGAACCCTCCGGAGCATTACCGGGCGCTGCTCAAAAGGCTCGGAATCACCGGGACGGTGGAGCACGAAGAGGCCGGCACCTGGATCATATTCAGCAAACCCGAGGAGGTAAAACCATGAAAAGAAACTTTATGAATCAATACCGTCTTCTCCGGATGATCTTGCCGCTGCTGCTCCTGACGCTCTGCGCGTGTGGCAAAGCCGGCAAAACCCGCCTCGACACGCGACAGGTCACGGATATGGCCGGCAGGAAAATGGCAGTTCCGACCGTCATAAAGAAAGTCTACTCGACCAGGCCGGGAAGCGTGGTGCTCTATGCTGTCGCACCGGACCTTATGGTGAACCGTTCGCTCTGGATGACCGATGGATCGGAAAAGTTCATGAGCGAAGCCTACCTGAAGCTGCCCTTTGCGGACGGGTCGGCAGAAGAGATCATCAAGTTCCATCCGGACGTTATCATCTCCTATTTCAACATCAACCCCAAGTCGATAGAAGAGGCTGACCGGCTCAGTGCCAAAACCGGTGTCCCGGTCTTCATGGTCGACATGGACATGAAGCGCTATACGAAGTCGTTCGCGGCGATGGGAGAGCTGCTTGGCCGCAGGGAACAGACCGACAGGATGATCCGATACATCGATACATGGCTCACCCCGGTGTTCGACAAGGCCGGGCAAATACCCGACAGCAGCAGGAAAAAGATCTATTACGCCGAGGGCGGCATGGGGCTGAATACCGATCCCTCGGGGTCGTTCCACAGCGAGGTGATCGACCTGGTTGGTGGAACCAACGTGGCAAAGGTCCAGCTCATGTCCGGGAAAGGGATGAGCGCGGTTTCGATGGAGCAGATCCTGAAGTGGAACCCCGATGTCGTCATCGTCTGGACCGGCATGGGACCCGAATTGACCACATACCGGAACATCTCCGGCGATCCGCTGTGGGCGAAGGTTCCTGCCGTCAGGGATCACCGGATGTACCAGATTCCCTGCAAACCGTTCGGCTGGTTCGACCGGCCTCCGGGAACCAACAGGATTCTCGGGGCTATATGGCTGGCCGACCTGCTCTATCCCGATGTGTATCATATCGATCTTGAGCGGGCTGTGAAGGAGTATTTCAGCCTCTTTTTTCACCGCGATCTATCTGATGCCGAACTGAAGGAGGTACTGGATACCCATCTTCCAGCGGGCAGCCGTAAGGGACAGATCGAAAATAAACCTGAGGGACATTATGAACACAGTCGATAAAACGGACAGGGAGGGCAGCCTTCTTGCATACTGCGGAGCTCCGCCGCTCCATCGGAAAGCCACCGGAAACGGGGTGCCGTTACTGAGAAAAGGGGCTATCAACCTCTACATGAACATGCCATGCCCCCTCAAGGTGGTTTGCAAAATGGTGATCGGCGAATTCGCCGCGCTCTACAACAGCTCGCATGATGTGCCCATATACTCTCCGATGCTTCTCGACGGCGACTCGAAAGGCATTGAAGGGGAGCTCAAGGCGGCAATGACCGAGGACGAACTTCCCGAGGTTCTTATCGCTTCCGGTCTGCATACGGTCCTTTCGAAAGGGTTCAGGGAGCGCTTCATCGATACCGGCGTATACCGCGGGGTCACCAGCGAGTCCGCTCTCGCCAAAATGCCCGAATTGTACCGCCAATTGGTATCACAGCATAACATCGGGATTTACAGCACGGGATTCTGGAGCGTCGTATGCGATCTCTCCCTTGATTCCGGTGTGCCCTATCCTGGGCGATGGGTCGACCTGGTCGATCCGCGCTACAAGGATCTCATCACGGTGCACGGCTACAACGGCAAGGCGAGCATCGCCTCCCTGCTTCTCCTGCTCAGGGAGCAGCTCGGCAGCAGCGCCATTACGGACTTTGCCGCCAATATCCGCAACGTCTGGCATTTCGCCGAGATCCTGAAGCGTATCGATTCGTCCGAGCCGAGGCGTACACCGTTCAACCTGCTGCCAAATGCCGCCACAGTGCAGATGCCTTCAAACAAGCGGGGAGCGATTCTCGAGTTCGAGGATGGGCCGATTCTCGCTCCCATGCTCATGTATGTCAAGGCCTCAAGGATGGAGGAGTGCCGCCCGCTGATCAACTTCATGCACAGCAATATCATGCGGCAGGCCCTTCGCAGGGGCGACTTCCACCATGCGGACGATTTCGACTGGACGCAGCCATTCTGCTTCCCGTCGTGGGACTTTCTCCTGCAGTGCGACTACGAGGCAATGACCGAGTCGCTAAACACCGAACTGAAAAAAGGGCTTCGCCCTGATGTTTTTCAAACCTGACTGAATTCTGAGATCAATCATGAAACTTGTCACTATATCGGGTCCGCCTTCATCCGGAAAGACCGCTGTTCTTGCCGGGGTCATCCGCTCGATGATCGCTTCGGGCGTCAAGGTCGGAGCGTTGAAGTACGACTGTCTGACCACGGATGACGATGCCATTTTCCGATCGCTGGGCGTACCCGTGCAGACCGGTTTGTCGGGCAACCTCTGTCCGGACCACTACTTTGTGAGCAATATCGAGGAATGCCTCGACTGGGGTTTTAGCCAGGGGCTGGATTTCCTGCTCTCCGAAAGCGCCGGCCTCTGCAACCGTTGCGCTCCGCATATCAAGGGGGTGCTGGCAGTCTGCGTCATTGACAACCTCATGGGCGCAACCACCCCGAAGAAGATCGGGCCAATGCTCAAGTATGCCGACATCGTGGTCATCACCAAGGGGGACATAGTCTCCCAGGCTGAGCGAGAGGTTTTCGCCTTCCAGGTCAGGCGGGCCAACCCGAAGGCCAGGATCATGCATGTCAACGGCATTACCGGCCAGGGTGCGGCCGAACTGGCATCCCAGTTCCTGAACGCACCGGAAACCACATGCCTTGACGGCTCCCGCCTGCGCTTTTCGATGCCGGCGGCACTCTGCTCCTACTGCCTCGGGGAAACGAGGATCGGCATGGAGCATCAGCTCGGGAACATCAAGAGGATCAAACTGAAAGAGGAGCCGATTGCATGAACATCCTTGAGAGAACCATAGCAGACCTTTACGAGAATATGCCCCAGGTCGCGCTTTTCCTGGGCGATTACGGTCTCGATCCCCTTGAGCGCGGCATTACGCTCGGCCTCTGGCTGGAGTCGCTTCCCGATGAGATGTACGAAGATATCGGCATCGACATGCAGGGTCTTGTCGAAAACCTCGAAGAGTACCTCCTTCAGCAACTGATGCTTCAAAGTGGCCATCTTCCTGTAGTCAATGAAATTACGGTCATAGGCGGCCGTGACAAGAGCGGTACTCCGGAACAGCTGCGGCTGACACTGACACGCGGATCGGTCACCAGTATCGTTGGCCCTACGGGTTCGGGCAAGAGCCGCCTGCTGGCCGACATCGAATGGATGGCGCAGTGCGATACGCCGACTGGTCGGGCGATACTGGTCAACGGTGAAAAACCGGATCCGGAACTGAGGTTTTCGCTCGAGTACAAACTGGTCGCCCAGCTTTCACAAAACATGAACTTCGTTATGGACACCACGGTCGCCGAGTTTGTGGCGATGCACGCCGAAAGCCGTATGGTGGAGAACATCGCCGGTGTGGTCGAAGAGATCATCATGCAGGCCAACCAGCTTGCCGGCGAACCTTTCAGCGCAGACACCCCGGTCACTTCGCTTTCGGGAGGGCAGTCGAGGGCGCTGATGATCGCAGACACCGCTTTTCTCAGTTCCTCGCCGGTCGTACTGATCGACGAGATCGAAAACGCGGGAATCGACCGGAAACGGGCGCTGTCGCTGCTGGTCAGGAGAGAGAAGATCGTGCTCATGGCAACGCACGACCCGATACTCGCCCTGATGGCCGATCAGCGCATGGTGATCAGGAACGGCGGGATCCACCGGGTGATCACAACCACGGAGAGGGAGAAAGAGAACCTGACGGTGCTCGAATCGTTCGATAACAGGTTGCTCGCCCTTCGTACCCGCCTGCGGAACGGCGAGCTGATCGAAGAGGTCCCCTGAGCGGTTAAATTCTTGTGGGATCATTTGTTTATTGCTCATCATTATAACATCAAATACATAACGATATGGTGCTTCTGAAAAAACATTCCTGCAGCCTGCTCATGGGTGCTGCAGCGATCGGTTGTGTTAACGGTAATATCCAGGCTGCCGGATTGTCCCCTGCAGTCCAGGGAGAGGAGATCGTTGTCACCGCCACCCGCACACCCAATCCCGTATCCCGGCTGCCGTTGGCCGTCGAGGTGATCACAAGAGCCCAGATAGAAGAGAGCGGAGCGCTGAACCTTGCTGATATACTTGCGGAGGCACAGGATGTCAATGCCGTGGAACCGACCAACGGAAGGCTCGGCGTTGCGATGATGAGGGGGCTGGACAGCCGCATGACCCTTGTTCTCATCGATGGAGTACGGCCTACTTCCGGGTTCCAGGGCTATATCGACCTTCACGAAATCCCTTCGGGAATAATAGATCGGATAGAGATCGTCAGAGGGGCCGGGTCGGCGCTTTACGGCAGCGATGCCGTTGGCGGGGTGGTCAACGTGATAACGCGGAAGCCGGGCCGGGAGGCGCAGGCGGGGTTGACGGTATCGGGCGGTGGAAGCCGGTACGGCCAGGCTGGAACCGTCCAGACTGACGGGTGGGCGACCGGAACGACAGGCAGGCTCGGTTATGCAGTCGCCGGTTCCTGGTACGACCGTGGCCGGTATGATCGGGATACCAGTGACCTGACCACCGATGGCGACGACAAGCGCATCGCCTCCGGTTCTGTGGCGTTGACCTATGCGCTGACACCCGACGTGAAGCTGACATCGGGCACGATCTATGCCTATAACACGCTCGATGGAATCCGTGCGCAGGCAACAGGTAATTTCGACAGGTTTGTCGAGAGCACCAGGTTGATGGCATATGCCGGTGCCGAAATCAGGACCGGCACGGTATCGAATCTTTCGCTGCGAGTTTCGAGGAGCACCTATGACTGGTCTTCGGATATGAATAATCTGGGTGGATTGCCTTACGTCACCACGGCGATCGCCTCAGGGATAAAGACGACCACAAACAACTACACCTCGACGCTGACAAAGGTATCCCAGGATGCCTCCCAGTTCGATGCGCAGTGGACGGGAATGCTTTCCGACACCCATCGCCTGACGACCGGGGTGGAATACCGCTCCGAAAACAGGGAGGATTACAGTAAAACGACGACAAGGAAGGTCGTGACGAAGAACAATGTGTCGACCGGGGTGATAACCAGCGGTCCGACAACCACCTCGACGACGGATCTGTCGAGGCTTTCGCACGATTCATCCAACCTCGGCCTTTTCGCGCAGGACGAGTTCCATGTCTCCGAACCGCTCTCTTTCATTGCAGGAGTCCGGTTCGACGACCATTCCGACTTCGGGTCAGAGTTCAGTCCAAAAATCGCCTCAGTCCTGAGGATCGACGAGCACCTGAAGCTGAGGGCCACTTATGGCGAGGGGTTCAGGGCGCCTTCACTCTATGAGCTTTACACAGGATCGGTCCAGTCCAGGAAAAGCATCATACTGGCCAATCCCGATCTCGCCGCCGAGACATCGAGAAGCTTCGAACTTGGAGCCGACTTAGTATCCGGCGTTTTCGAATCGGGCATTACCGGTTTCAGGACAGAGGTGAAGAACATGATTTCACAGGCTCTTGTCGATGCGACGACGACACCTGCGACCTACAGGTTCGAAAACGTATTGGAGGCGGTGACCCGTGGTATCGAATTCAGGGGCTCATTGAAGTTGCAGCATGGGTGGACGCTTTCCGACCAGGTTTCGTTCCTCGATACCAAAAACGAGACGACCGGCAACAAGCTGCTCTTCGCACCCGACTTCACCAACATGGTCAAGCTCTCCTATGCCGATGCCGCCATCGGCCTGAAGGGCAACATCAGGGTGATCTCTACGGGCCATCAGTACATATCGGCCAGCGAGAAGGCCGGAGGATACACCCTGCTCAACTGTTTCATCTCAAAAACGGTTTTTAAAGGAACCGATCTGTTTGCCGGTGTGGACAACCTCTTCAATCAGGATACCAGTGCCGGATACGGCAACAACGAAGGAGCCGGTATGACCGGCACCTATTTCTATGGCGGTCTGAATTATCGCCTGTAACCAAAAGATACCGATGTCATGAAAAAAAGAATTGCCAGATTCGTCATTCTTGCCTTTTCACTATGCATTCCGCTTTTTTCTGTTGCATATGCCGATGCCGGGAAGGTTGCTCCGGTAACGTTGAAGGTCTCGGGGCTGGTGGAGCATCCTCTTGACCTTTCGGTCGAAGCGCTCGGAAAGATGAAGGTTGTCGAAAAAGGGAACACGAACATCGTGTGCGGATCCGGAGAGACGAAACATGCGCTGAAAAGCTTCCGGGGGGTGCTGTTGCGCGACATCGTCGATGCTGCCGTGGTCACGATGCCCGACCCCCGCAGGCGGGGAGAGTATTATGTGCTCGTCCGTTCGGAGGATGACTACAACGTGCTGTTTTCCTATAACGAGCTCTGTTACGGAGCGGCAGGTGATGCTACCTGGCTCGTTATCGAGGAGGATGGCCGAGCGATAGGGAAGGACGGCCCGTTCGTTGTTTTCTGCGACATTGACCTGCAGAGCGGACCCAGGCACGTCAAACTGGTGCGGAGTATTGAAATATCGAAAATTCCGTCCGGCGTGAAATAATGGTTTCCGGACATCTCTGTTTTAGCCGGTCTTCTGCGCAACGCAGGACCGGTCCGGCTTCTGCCGCTTGACCCCCTTGCGGTAACAACCGGGACAGAGGTGTCCTTTTTTTATCCGAGCAATCTGAATGACGAGGCTTTGACTGCGGCGAACAGTGTTGCACCGGGCGATATTTCAAGCTCTTCAGCAGCAGTGCGGACAATTTCGGCGACCAGCTTCTGGGTGCCCGATTCAAGTACGACTCCTTTCCTGCCTCCCGAGTCGAATATCTCCGCAACCCTGCATTCGATGAGGTTTCGTGCGCTGATCGCTTCAGGGTTTTTCTTGAACAGGATGATGTCGCGTGACGAGAGCTCGAACAGCGATTCGCCCTCCAGCCGGCCGTACGAAACGATCAGTGAGCCGTTTCCCCATGGGTAGTGGAAAAGACCCTCCTGCATGACGGGATCTTTCAGGCGCAGAAGGTTCATGTAACCGTGCGGGCTGACAGACATGTTGGCGCGGGCCAGTTCGTCGGGTGTCGAAACGCCGGAGATCCGCCCATTCTGCACCACGAGCACCCTGTCGGTCATCAGTTGCATCTCGGTGATCGAATGTGAGATGAAGATGTAGGGAATCCTGAACTCTTCGCTGACGCTTCTCAGGTAGGGAATGATCTGGTAACGCAACGAGTCGTCGAGCGCCGAAAGCGGTTCGTCCATGACCAGGAGCCGGGGGTTGGCAAGCACTGCCCTGCCGAGGGCGACGCGCTGTTTTTCACCGCCGGAGAGGTTGCCCACACCGCGATCAAGCAGGTGTTCAAGGTTAAGCACCTTTGTCAGCGCCTCCGGGGTGATTTTCCGGTGTTCAGGGCGGCAACGCTTGTAGCCGTAGAGAAGGTTCGCCTTGACTCCAAGGTGCGGAAAGAGCATCGCCTGCTGGAAGACGAGGGCGATACGGCGCTGTTCAGGAGAGAGGTTGATGCTTTTCCTGCCGCTGTAAAGACATGCGTCATCGAGATAGAGCTCCCCCGAGTCTGGATGCAGCAGGCCTGCTATCAGGTGCACGAGGGTAGATTTGCCGCTTCCGGAAGCTCCGAATATGCCGATACGCTCACCCGAAATCTCGCTTTTCATTTTGAGCGAAAACTCTCCAAGCGTTTTTTCGATGTCGATACGAAGGATCATGAGCCCCTCCCGTGTTCAAGTTTTTTGCCGATCCCCTCGTGCACGAATAGGATTGCGACTGAAAGAATGACGGAGACGAGGCAGAGCGAAAGGGCCATGGATGTGCCGGTCGGTGAGCTTGCATATTCGTAAATGGCGAGCGGAATGGTCTGGGTCACTCCCGGAATATTGCCCGCTACGATGATGGTCGCACCGAACTCACCGAGGCTTCTGGCGAACATCAGGGAGGAGCCTGCAAGCATTCCCCTGAATGAGAGCGGCAGGACGATGGTCGCCAGGGTGTCGTACCATGGGGCTCCCAGGCTACGGGAAGCCTGGAGGAGCTGCCGGTCGATCGACTCCATGCCGAGCCGTATCGAACGCACGAGCAGGGGAAAGCCGACGGTCGCCGATGCGATGACGGCGGCCTTCCAGGTGAAGATGATCTCGATGCCCATTGTCCTGAGCGCCGAGCCCGCCCAGCCGTGTTTGCCGAGCAGGAGCAGCAGGAAATAGCCGATCACCACCGGAGGAAGGGTCAGGGGGAGGTTGACAAGGACTTCGAGCAGTACTTTGCCCCTGAACTTGCCGAACACCAGCAGCCCGGCTACGGCGAAACCTGTCGGCAGGGAGATGAGCGTAGCCGAAACGGCTATCTTCATCGACAGCGCTATAGCCTCGATATCCGAGGGCGAAAGGTTCATTAACTGCACGATTCAGTAGCTCCTGTAACTCAGTTAAGTTCAAAACCGTATTTTTTCAGGATCGATTTGGCGTCACTACCCTGCAGCCAGTCGATGAAGGCTTTTGCCTCGCTGTTTTTGGCGGCAGTTGAAGTCAATGCCATAGGATAGGTGACTCTCGAATAGAGATTGGCGGGTACGGTGAAAAGGATTTTCGCCTTTTTTGCCTGGAGCGCATCGGTCCTGTAGACGAAAGCGCCGTCAACTTCGCCAAGTTCGGCATACATGAGGCACTCCCTGACATCCTTGCCCATGACCAGTTTACCGGCAAGCTTCTGGTCGAGTCCGGATTTTTTGATGGCCTGCATCGCGTAATCGCCTGCCGGTACGCTCTTAGGGCTGCCGATGGCGATCTTGTCGACTCCTGCAAGATCGTTCATACCGGTGACTTTTTTACCTGTAGAACCTGCAAAAACCAGCAGGTTGTAGGCAAAATTCTTCTCGCTTGCCGCGTCCACCAGTTTTTTGTTTTTCAGGTAATCCATCCATTCAGTGCTCGCCGAAATGAACAGGTCGGCCGGAGCGCCGTTCTCGATCTGGCCTGCAAGGGCACCCGAAGCCCCGAAATTCTTGACGAACGTAGTACCGGGATGGGTTGCCGTGTACTTGTCGGTCATCTCGTTGAGGCTCTCTTTCAGGCTTGCCGCCGCCGAAAGGTTGAGCTGGCCGGCCATGGCGGGCAGTGCCGTTGCCATGAATGTGCAGAGCAGCACGATGATGCGCTGGAATGAGTATTTCATTGCTATGATCGTTTGTTTAGGGTTATGGTTGTTTGTTGATGATTGCTGAAATATCAGACGGCTTGCCGAAATAGACCGAAGAGAGTACGATGATGTCGATGCCTGTGGCTGCATACGCGGCTGCATTGTCGGCGTTGATCCCTCCTGCGGCGGAAATTGCCACGCCGGGGCAGGTGGCGCGGATATCAAGCACCAGTTTCGACAGCGCCGCGATGGAGATCTTGTCGACCTGCACCACATCGGCGCCTGCCCTTGCGATGAGCAGAGCTTCTTCAGGCGTTTCCGCCTCGACGATTATTTTCTGTTCCGGGGCTCTCTTTTTCAAAGCCGCGAGGCTGTCGAGAAACGGTTCGAGGCCGCCGAGAAAAACGGTGTGGTGTGGGAACACGAGAATCGATTCCGACAGGCCAAGCCTATGGGGCAGCGCACCGCCCGCCATGATCGCCTTGATAGCCACCTTTTTGCTTCCGGGAAACGACTTCCTTGTCGTAACGACACTGACCTCCGGGTTGGCAGCGCGTGCGCTATCAACGATGGCTGCGGTATTGGTCGCTATTCCTGATGCGTACTCCAGGAGGTTGAGTGCGACTTTCCAACCCCCATGCAGGGCTCCTGCCTGGCCTTTGGCCTTCAGGATGAGGGTGCCGGGTTCAACGACGGATCCCGAGGGGACAGAATAGATGATCTGCGCCCCGCATTTCTCCAGCACACGCCCGGCCTCTTCGGTGCAGCAGGCTACGGTTCGCTGGCGTGTCGTAAATATTATTTCGCCTTCGTTGCCGCCAATGCCGAGCAGGCTGGTCGTCAGGTCGCCGTAAGGAACATCCTCTTCGAGATATCGTTCGATTTCTATGTCGGGAATCGGGTAATACATCTTGATAAAGTACGGTCGTTATGTTATTAAGGCTATATCGTCAGGCGCGGTTATTTCTCTTTTCGGCTCCCTTTTGCCATGGCATCAGTCAGGGTAACGGTTCTCCGATTTGATTGCTGATCGCCGCCACACGCCTAATAAAGTAAGGAAAATATAATAAAAGCCCTAAATAAATCAGATATACGACACTTTCGCCACTTGTTTTATCTACGTTTGTGTCGATTCAGCCCTTAGGCGGGTAATCGTTGTCACCTGTTACGATATGTAATATAGGTTATAACGAAAATAAATGAAAAAGATCTTCCGGCAGATCATATCAACCGTTTTATAACGAACGGGAGAATAAATGGATGCGCTGCCCAGATCCGGCTCCCTCATTAGGGGCTTTTTTCTTATACTTTAGTTAGTAGTGCCGGCCGGTCGTGGCCGGTCCGGGCAAATATGTCCGGCGAACTGGCAACGATGAACGAAAACTGAGGCTGATGGCTGAATCGATTGTACGTCTTGAGGGTATCCGCAAGGAGCTGGCACTGTCGAGGGATGTCCGGCAGACGATCATTCCCAACCTTTCGCTCGATATTTTAAAGGGGGAGTTTGTGGCCATCACCGGGCCGTCCGGTTCCGGAAAATCCACACTTCTCTATATCATGGGCGGATTGGATCAGCCGACGTTCGGAAAGGTATGGCTTGACGGGGAGGACATTACCAATATTGACGAGGCCGAGATGACCGTCATCAGGAACCAGAAGATAGGTTTTATTTACCAGTTCCATTTTCTGCTGCCCGAATTCAACGCGATCGAGAATGTAAGCCTGCCCATGCTGATCCGCCGTAAGTTCGGGAAAAAAGAGATACGGGAGCGTGCCATAAAGCTGCTCGATATGGTCGGCCTCGAGAACAAGTACACCAACAAGCCGAACCAGCTCTCAGGTGGACAGCAGCAGCGCGTAGCCATCGCCAGGGCGCTGGCAAATGAGCCCAAGGTATTGCTCGGCGACGAGCCGACAGGAAACCTCGACTCGAAATCAGCCGATAACGTCTATCAGCTTTTCGACCGTCTGAACAGGGAGCTTAACCAGACAGTGATCGTCGTTACCCATGACGAGGAGTTCGCGAACCGGGCCGGTCGCCGCATCCACCTGGTCGACGGGATGATTGCAAGCGACTCTGGTTCGACCGTTCCGGTGTTGGCGTGACGTCGCCGGAGCCCGATCAATCAACCTTCACCATCCAATAAAATCCATGCTCGAGCAGATCAGGAACACGCACCCCCTCGTCTATAGCCGGTTCAGCGCCATGGAAGATGGTGAGCGTCATCTTCAGGCTATCCTGTCGATCGACCGTTACTGGGATGACTTGATGCATCCACTTCCTGGCGTTATCAGGGATGCCTCCCGGCTTTCGCCCGGCACGAGGATCTCCGACAGTTACGATATCGTCTATGCCGGCGGCACGCTCGGCATGCTCCATGCGGCAGTCATGGCGAGACAATACGGACGGAAGGTGCTGGTGATCGACAGGGGAGAACCGGGTCGTACCACCCGGGACTGGAACATTTCACGCAGCGAACTGCATCGGCTCGCTGAAACGGGGGTTTTTACCACCGCCGAGCTTGAGTCGACCATCGTCAGGAGCTACAGGACCGGCTGGGTGGAGTTTTACATGCCTGACGGTCGTCAGAAACGCCTGTACATCGACGATGTGCTCGATTGCGCGGTTGATGCCGACCTTCTGCTCGGTCTGGCAAGGCAGAAGGTGCTCGAAGTCGAAGGGTCAATGGTGCTGGGCCAAACCTCATTCGTCTGTTGCTACCGGTTTGCCGACCATCTGGTTGTCCAGGCCAGGGATAGGGATGGAACGCCCCTCTTTTTCAGGGCGCAGGTTCTGGCTGACGCGATGGGTATCCTCTCCCCGGTTGCAATGCAGCTCAATGGCGGTCGGCCCCAGACCCATGTCTGTCCCACGGTCGGCACGATAGCCAGCGGCTTCGAGAACGTCGATTTCGAGGTCGGCGAGATCCTTGCCAGCACCGAGCCTGCTGAAACTTCCCCGGGCAGGGGGCGGCAGTTCATCTGGGAGGGATTTCCAGCGAAAGGGAGCGAGTACATTACCTATCTGTTCTTTTACGACAAGGTTGATTCCTTGAACGACAAGTCGTTGCTCAGCCTGTTCGAAACCTATTTCCGCAAGCTTCCCGACTACAAGAAACCGGGGCCGGATTTCACGATCCACAGGCCGGTATACGGCATCATTCCAGCCTGGTTCCACGATGGGGTCGGCTGCACCAGGGTGGTTTCGGATGACCGCATCGTCATGATCGGTGATTCGGCTTCGCTCTCCTCTCCGCTTACCTTCTGCGGCTTCGGCTCGATGGTCAGGAACCTCGGTCGTGTGACCGCAGGGCTAGAGCGTGCCATCCAGGAGAACCGGCTGGGCAGGAAAGATCTCGGTGAGATCAGCGCCTACGAGCCGAACGTGGCTTCAATGGCCAACCTGATGAAGTACATGTGCTACGACCCCGACACCGACCAGCCCAATTTCGTGAATGAACTGATGAATGAGGTGATGATCGTGCTTGACGAACTGCCTCCCCGTTACCGGCAGGCCATGTTCCGGGACGAGATGAAGATCGAAGAGCTGGTGACCGTCATGCTCAAGGTTGCATGGCGTTACCCGCGAGTTCTTAAGGCGACCCTGGACAAACTCGGAGTGTCGGGGTCGGCCGGATTCCTGAAGAACCTTGCCGGTTGGGCTATGGCACCATCAAAACAGCACTCCTGAACGATGGACAGCGTAAAGGCAAAGCGGGAGGTCGAACGGCTCAGGGGTGAGATCGACAGGCATAACCGACTCTATTACGTCGACGCCAGGCCGGTCATCTCCGATTTTGAGTTCGACAAACTGCTCGAAAGGCTCATCGAACTCGAAAAGGAGTTTCCCGAACTGGTTACCCCCGACAGCCCTACGCAGCGAGTGGGCGGCGAGATCACCAAAATATTCCCGGCGGTCGTCCACAAAGAACCGATGCTCAGCCTTTCCAACACCTACTCGATCGACGAGGTGGCCGATTTTTACCATCGGGTCGAGAAGCTGGTCGAGGCCGAAGGGGGACAGCTGCCCGAGTTCGTAGCCGAGCTGAAGTTCGACGGGGTGGCCATCAGCCTGCTCTATCGCGACGGCCTGCTGGTGCGTGGAGCTACGCGGGGCGACGGCACGCGGGGCGACGACATTACTTCCAACCTCAGGACCATCCCGACCGTTCCGCTCAGCATTCCCGTTTCAGCCGGTCCGCTGTTCGGCGCGCAGGGCAGCGAGGTCGAGGTGCGCGGTGAAGTGTTCATGCGCAAGGAGGATTTCGAAAAGCTCAACGAGGACCGTACCGAGGAGGACCGCTTCGCCAATCCGAGGAACGCGACGGCCGGAACGCTCAAACTTCAGGACTCTGCCGAGGTCGCCCGGAGGAAGATGTCGTTCGTTGCCTATTTTGTCAACGGGCTCGACGATCAGTCGATGTCGCAATTTTCCCGGCTCAGACGTCTTGAAGCCCTGGGATTCATGACCGGCGGCCATTACCGGCTTTGCAGGAACATGGATGAGATCGCTGCCTTTATCGGGGAGTGGTCCGAAAAACGGTTGAAGCTCCCGTACGAGACCGACGGCGTGGTGCTGAAGCTCAACGATGCCTCCCTCTGGGACCGGCTTGGCGCGACAGCCAAAAGTCCCCGCTGGGCGATCGCCTACAAGTATCCTGCGCAGCAGGCCAGAACCGTATTGAAGTCGGTCGTTTTCCAGGTCGGCCGTCTTGGCACCATCACGCCGGTGGCCGAGCTGAAGCCGGTGAAGCTCGCGGGATCGACGGTCTCGCGTTCGACGCTGCACAACTTTGACGAGATCGAGCGGCTCGGTGTCAGGCTCGGCGACCACGTCATGATCGAGAAATCGGGCGAGGTGATTCCCAAGGTGGTCAGCGTCCTGCTCGATGAACGTCCTCCGGGTACGGCGACGATCGAGGTTCCCGAAACATGTCCCGATTGCGGAGCAAAGCTCGACAGACCCGAGGGTGAGGTAAGCTGGTACTGTTCAAACGAAGCAGGGTGTCCGGCACAGAAGACAGGAAGGATCCTCCATTTCTCATCCCGAAATGCCATGGATATCCAGAACCTTGGTGCATCACTCGTCGAACAGCTGGTTCGCAGGGAGCTAGTCGGGGATCCCGGCGATCTCTACCGCTTGAGCAGGGAGCAGCTCGAAAACCTGGAGAGGATGGGACAGAAATCAGCGCAGAACGTGCTCGATGCGCTTGCCGAAAGCCGGAAGCGGGGATATGAACGCCTGCTCTACGCCATCGGCATCCGCCATGTCGGCAGGGCAACGGCCAGGGAGCTGGCAGGGGCCTGCCCATCCATCGAGCGGCTTCGCCAGGCTGGCCAGGATGAGCTGGCGGCAGTGCCGGACATCGGGCCGGTGATCGCAGCGAGCATCCGCGATTTTTTCTCCAAACCCTGGGTGCCAGAAATGCTCCGCAAACTCGAAGAGGCGGGTATGCCGATGCATGCCGACGCGCCGAAGGCCCTGGTAAACAGCAACTTCGAGGGTCTCAGCGTCATCTTCACCGGCGGGCTCCAGCGCCATGATCGCCAGGCGGCCTCGGAGCTGGTGCTCGAACGCGGCGGGCGCATCGTTACCTCGGTGAGCAAAAAGACCGGGCTTGTGGTGGCCGGCAGCGATGCGGGCAGCAAGCTCGACAAGGCGCTGAAGCTCGGCGTCAAAGTCATTGGCGAGGATGAGTTCGAGGGGATGTTGTAAAGATGCATGAACAAAAAAAGTTTAATCCATGAACAGAATCGCGATTTCATTCCTCACGGCTTTGCTGCTCTGCCTGGCATCAGCCATGCCTGCAAACGCCGGAACGGTGGCGGCAGAAGATGTCGTCGGAAAATGGCAGACCTTCAAGGATGGCCGCCACCGCTCTACGATCGAGATCTACAGGAGCGAAAAAAATACCTACGAGGGGCGGATTGTCTGGGGAGAGCATCCGGGGCTCCTTGACGCAAAAAATCCCGATCCGGCCAAAAGGAGTCAGGTCCTGCTGGGCCAGGTCATCCTGCGCGACTTTATCTACGGTGGCGAGAACAAGTGGAAGAGCGGCCACATCTACGATCCCGATAGCGGCCACGATTACAGTGCATCCATGAAGCTGGCTGAAGAGGGCGCAGACAGGAACACGCTGCTTCTGCGCGGATTTGTCGGCATATCCCTTTTCGGGCGGACGGAGACGTGGAAGCGCGATGGAGCATCGGCAGCAAAGTGATCGACTTCAATGCCTGCGTTGCCGGTTGCCGGCGTACGGCAGGTGCAACCAAATTTCGGACAGACCATGGAACCTCATTACCGGGTAGCCATTTTCGGATCGGCCAGGATCAACGAAGGGGATGATTCGTACCGCGATGTATTCGAGATCGCCAGCGGCCTGTCGGCGGAGGGGTTCGATATCGTTACCGGTGGCGGCCCCGGCCTGATGCAGGCGGCCAACGCCGGCTCCAAGAGCGTAGCGAAGGGCGGTCAGTCCATCGGGCTGAACATCAAGCTGCCCCACGAACAGCATCCGAACCCCTATCTCGACATAAAGGAGGAGTTCGATCGTTTCAGCAACCGCATCGACGCCTTCATGGCGCTGTCCGACGCGGTGGTCGTGGCTCCAGGAGGCATAGGCACCCTGCTGGAGCTGTTCTACACATGGCAGCTCACCCAGGTGCACCAGCTCTGTGAAACCCCGATCATACTGTACGGCGGGATCTGGACGAACATGCTCACCTGGCTTGAGGCCGAGGTGATGCAGAGCAGGTTGTTCGACAGGCATGAGATGCACAATATATTCCACGTCATGGAGCCTGCCCATGTGGTCGACCTGGTTGTCAGAATCCACAGGGACCGGTCGAAACAGGAGCATGTCTGCAGGAATTTTAACCAGTACAGGGTGGAAATCAGGGACCGCGACCGTTTCTGAACGGTCACGCCGCATCAATCATTCAATATGGAACAGAAACTCCAGGATATCCTCAACAAGGCGATTCCGCTGACGCAGGCCATGGGAATCATTGTCGAGCGCTACACGAAGCAGGAGCTGACCATCATCGCCCCGCTTGCCAACAACTTCAACCATCTCGGCACGGCTTTCGGTGGCAGCCTCTATATCGCGGCGGTGCTCTCGTCGTGGGGACTCCTGTTCCTCAGGCTCAGGGAGGCAGGGGTGAAGGGCAGTATTGTTATCAGCAAGGGGAGCGTCGAATATTTGCGCCCTGTCACCAGCGACATCGTCGCAACGGGCACCATGCCGCCGGAAGATGATTTCAACGGGTTTCTCGAACACTTCGAGCAGAAAGGGATGGCAAAGATCGTGATCAACGCGGTCGTCGGCGAGAAGGGCAAAGAGGCTGTTAAGTTCGAGGGAGTCTTCGCGCTGGTGAAATAAATCGGGGCGAGGATCCCGCTGAGAACCTGGCATGAAGAAATTGGGCTGAAGCCCGAAGATTTATTTTAGAGCTCTAACCCCCCTGACTGAAGTCCGGGGCAATTGGGGAGGGAGAATATCTTGAATGTCCGTCGTCCCGACGAGTCGGGACTCCTCGAATGTAAGAGGTTGAAACCCGGGAATGGCTTCTCTCTCTTATTTAGGGGCGGTTCGCGAACCGCCCTTTCGTACCATGTTGACAATAAGAGGCTGTCTCATCCTTCTTTCTTGCCCCACTTTATCTCCTTTTGGTCCTTTAAGTCCCTTTGGTCCCTGAAATTTTATCTTATTTCGTCGCGATATAGAGGATCGAGGTCTCGAAGGTCATCGGCTGGTATTCGGCCTTTTTGAAGCCGGCGTTCCTGAGGATTTTCGTGAACGCCTCGGCCTGCGGGAACTGCTCAACCGAGTTTGGGAGGTAATCGTAGGCGAAGGTCGATTTGCTGAACAGTCCGGCGATTTTTGGCAGCACCTTCTTGAAATAGATCAGGTAGAGCTTTTTCATGACGGCGTTGCGGGGTATCATCGGCTCGATGATGTAGGCGCAGCCGCCGGGTTTGAGGACCCGGTGAAACTCGCGCATGCCCTGTTCGAGGTTTTCAAAGTTCCTGACCCCGAATCCTGCGCTGACCACATTGAAGCTCCTGTCCTCGAACGGCAGCTTTTCTGCATACCCTTCGATGAACTCGATGCCGGGATATTTTTTCCGCGCTATGGCAAGCATTTCAGGCGAGAGGTCGAAACCGGTGACCTTCGCGCCCTTGATTTTCGCCATCGAGGCAGCCAGGTCGCCGGTGCCTGTGGCCACGTCGAGGATTTTGGGTTCACGGACCCCGCCAAGGAGTTCCCGTGCCTTTCCGGAGGCAACCGACCGCCAGTAGTTGTCGATTCCGAGGCTCAACAGGTGGTTGAGGAAGTCGTAGGTCGGGGCGACCTCGTCGAACATGTTCCTGATCGAGGAGCGCGATTTTGACTGGATAAGCGACTTGGCCGTTTCTTTTGAACTACGCATCGTGTATCAGCTTTTTTTGCCGTAAACATCTTCGGGATTGAACATCAGCGTATCGCAGATCTCCATTGATTGCCCGTCGGTTGTTCTCCTGAAGAAGCAGGAGTGATATCCCACATGGCAGGCGCCGCCAGTCTGTGAAACCTTGAGGAGCAGCGTGTCGCCGTCGCAGTCGATGAGGATGTCGTGCACATCCTGCATGTTTCCCGACGATTCGCCCTTGAGCCAGAGCTCTTTCCTGCTGCGGCTCCAGTAACAGGCTTTTTTCTTTTCGATGGTCATCTGGAGGCTTTCACGGTTCATCCAGGCCATCATCAGGACCTTTCCGGTCTCATGATCCTGCACGATGGCGGGTACCAACCCTTTCTCATCGAATTTTACCGTTTCAAGAAAGCTCTTCTGTGTATCTTGATTCTCGCTCATTGAAGCTGTAGATTAGAATTTTTGCCGTATAGCCTGCGATTTATGCTTATTTTTTCCATCGTCAGACGACCGGCGAAGAGATCCTAAAGATTCATAAAAATATTGAAAAACCAAGGTCGCACCCGAGAAAAAATGGCAAACTGCCAAAGAGGCTTCAATATGGCATCATAGGTTGTAACCGTCGAGTAGTATTTTAAACGTTAATCCCCAGACTGTCATGCAGAACCTGCAGAAAATGCTTCCAAAGTTTTCGATAGCGCTCGGTGTAGTGTTTGTCGTTACTGTCGGATATCTGCTTACCCGTGGCAATACGGTCAATGTCGAGGCCACAGCGGTTTCGAGATCCGAACTTGTCGAAGCTGTTTACGCGACAGGTTTTGTCGAAGCGATCAATATCGCCAACCTGAGTTCCGAAACATCCGGCACGGTTCGTTCGATTGGCGCCCTCGAAGGTCAGCCTGTCCGTAAAGGGCAGGTAGTCATCGTGTTCGATAGTAAACAACCGGGGCTGTCGGTCGATGAGGCCCGTGCTGCAGTCGCCGAACAGCAGGCCACGGTGAAGGAGAGCAGCCTGAAACTCGAAAGAAATCGAATGCTGTTAAAGGATGGTGCCGTTTCCCGCCAGCAGTTCGATGAAGCGCAGCGCAACAGCACGCAGTCGCTCGAAATGCTTCGCCAGAAGCAGTTGCAGCTGAAAAGCCGTGAGGACGACCTGAAAAAGTTGGCGGTTGTTGCTCCTTTCGACGGGATACTTACCCTGCAGAACGTCAAGGCCGGAGATTTCGTCAAGGCCAACACCGAAGTAGCGACAGTGACCGATCCGACCGGATACATGGTGACCGTAGAGGTTGACGAACTTGACGTGCCCCGCCTCAGGACCGGCATGGCTGCAGTTATAGCGTTCGATTCGATGCCTGAGAAACGTTTTCAGGCCACGGTCAGCAGGATTGTTCCCCAGACAGACAAGGTTACCAAAACCTCACGCGTCTATCTTAAGCTGAACGAGGCGGTTCCGACGGTGCAGGGTGGTATGACGGCCACGGCGAACATCATCTACAACACCAGGAAAGGTGCACTTCTGGTCCGGAAAAGTTCGGTTTTCGAAGAGGAACGGAAAAATTTCGTCTGGAAGGTCGAAAAAGGCAAGCTGAAAAAACAGCAGGTCCGCAGCGGCGACAGCGATCTTACCTATGTCGAGGTTCTCGAAGGGTTGGCCCCGGGCGATATGGTCGTAATTTCACCCCAGGAGAAATTCAGGGAGGGTATGGAGGCCCGTCTGGTCAACAGCAAAAAAGGCAAGTCCTGAGCTGAATCATCTACAGTATTATATGGCAGTAAGTTCATGGCAGTAAAAACGATAGCGGTGGTTCTGGTCGCCCATGGTGAAGCAGAAACCTCAGGTTTTTTCGAAAATTACCGCGTAAGCCGACACACGCTCGATCGGGCATCAACCGTGATGCATATTCCGCCGTTGCTCCGGCAGGTGATATCGGTGAGCTCCTCCCTGAAAAAAAAGATGCGTGCCGGCCTGGCTGCCGGTTCTCCCCAAAACCAGCTTACCCGCGCACAGGCTGTAACCCTCCAGGAGCGTCTCGACCGCCATACGGCATCATTTCCAGGCATCAGGTTCGAGGTCAGGGCGGCTTATTCGGCCTCAGAACCCTATGTCGAGGACGTGCTTGCCGATACCAGGGGATATGACGGGCGGATAGTGGTGCCCATGGCTCCGGTGGACAACGCCTTGATTTGTGGTGTTCTTTGCGCTCATCTCGCCGGATCCAGCACCTCCCTGGAGCTTTCCAGGACAAGGGTGATCGGTCGGCTATGGACGGACGGAGCGCTGCATCGGGCCTATATGGAGCATCTGTTCGAGAGCGGGCGCGCCATGCCTGTTTCGAAAAGGGAGCACAACGTGCTGATGCTGCTGTTCCACGGCACGATCATCAAAGACAGCAATGGAGCCGTTCCATCCTTCCATACAGGCCATAAAGAGACAGAAGCTTTTTCTGCGCACCTGACCTCGGCCATCGAATCCGATCCTCGCAGTCCATGGGGCAATATCATGACCGCCTTCCTGAACCATGACGTCGGAGGAGAGTGGAGCACTCCCTCTTTCGGCGAGGTCTGCATGAAGGTAGGCAGGAGTGGATGCCGGCACGTTTCGCTGTTTGCGGCAGGTTATTTTTCAGACGGCAACGAAACGATTCATCAGGCAGCCCACCTGGCCGCCGTATCGCCGACCCTCAAGGTCGAATCGATACCCTGCCTGAACGATTCTCATGCCTTTTCCGCTTACCTTGCCGGCAGGGTAGCCTCGGCTGCTTCGCAGATTATTGCTTTTTCCGGTGTTTCGCGGAGCGATGTCATGTGAATCATGCTATCAACGAGGTATATTGAAAACATGAGCGGGTCACTTATGAAGGTTTTTCAACGTTTTTCTTCATGAGGGCCTGAGAGGCAGTCCTTCGGTGTGAACACCCGCCATGCCGTCAGGATCGCAATTTCCGAATATTTCCGGCCGGTTTACTGTGAACCAACAGCCGGGATCAACGACAAGAATACTACTATGGAGCACAGCAAGGAAACGATAGCGATGCTTATCGATGCCGACAATTCCCCGAGCGACAAAATTGATTTTATCCTGGCCGAGATGGCCAAGTACGGCGTGGTCAACATCCGCCGGGCCTACGGCAACTGGAAAAGCAGCTCTTTGAAAGGGTGGGAGGACAAACTTCACGATTATGCAATCCGCCCGATTCAGCAGTTCGATTACACCAAGGGCAAGAACGCCACAGACATGGCCATGACCATTGACGGGATGGACCTTCTCTACGGCAGCAAGCTCGACGCATTCTGCATCGTGTCGAGCGACAGTGATTTCACCCCGCTGGTGATGCGAATCCTTTCCGAAGGGCTGAACGTTTATGGATTCGGCCAGAAATCGACACCTTCGCCCTTCGTGAATGCCTGTTCAACCTTTCTTTACCTCGAATCGTTCGGAGGACAGGCCCAGGAGCGATCGAGAAGCGAAGGCGGACGCCGCAAATCTCCCCAGGAGCTCAAGAGCGACAGCAAGCTCCTCAGCCTGGTCAGGAACGCCGTCGACAGCGCACAGGAGGAGGACGGCTGGTCAAACCTGGCCAAGATCGGCAAGAACATCTCAAACCAGGCCTCATTCGATCCGAGAAACTACGGATTCAAGCGTCTTTCAGACCTGATCCGTGCCATCGACCTTTTCGAAAGCGAGTTCCGGAACAACAACTCCGAGCTTTACATCCGTGACAGGCGTAAACGCAGGCCTGAGAATGGGGGGGCAGAGGGCGAATTGTCCCCTGTACCGTCAGAGCCTGTGGTTGCGGAACCCGTCTTTACCAAGCCCGTGCGTACTGAACCCCATTATACAAGGCATACCCGTTCGGAACCTGCATATACCAAACCGGCGACTCCTGAACCTGCCGCTTCCGTGCCGGAGTCCCAGGAGTTCCTGGTTACCAGGCCGGCCGTTACGGAACCGGTCTTTACCAAGCCGGTACGTTCAGAGCCTCCTTTTACCAGGCATACCCGTTCGGAACCTGCATATACCAGGCCGGCGACTCCTGAACCAGCCGTTGCCAAGCCGGAGTCCCAGGAGTTCCTGGTTACCAAACCGGCAAGTTCGGAACCAGTCGTTGCCAAACCGGAGCCCCAGGAGTTCCTGGTCACCAAACCGGCGGTTACGGAACCAGAGATCACGAAACCGGAGGCCAGGGAATTCCTGGTTACGAAACCGGCGAAACCGTCCAGGCCGAAACCATCGGTCAAGAGAGCCGCGCCATCTAAATCTCCTGCTGCCAGGCCGGCAAAATCGGAACCAGCTCCCTCCAAACCCGAGACCTCCGAATCTGCGCCAGCCCCAGAGCCTCAAGCCAGGCCGAAACGCAATCCCCGGAGGCCAGCAAGAAGGAAGCCTGAAGTCGAAAATCCGTCGACCCCATCCGGTACGGGAACTTCCGAACCTGTGTTGACCCCTGGGGAGTGAGCACTCCCGGTCACGAAGCTGGTCATGCAGGAACAGTTGACGGGAATGGCGTGTTGATTATCTGAAGGAGGCTTCTGTTTATCTGTTCAGCAATTCTATTGGCTTGGCAGATGCTGACATTTCGGGTTCGAAAAAACTGAAGGGCGGACAAAACAGTTCGCCCTTGCGTTTTCCCCGCTTCGCCAGCCTTGTGCCCATCCGGTTGCGACTATGGACAGGATCGCCCTCAACATTTTTTTCTGCAATTACCATTCAAGGGAGACATTATAATGAGCATCATCGACGATCTTTTGGGCGGAGTAACGGGCGTTGCGTCAGGCTTATGGCCGCATCCTGCCGAAAAACTGCATCTGGTCAACGGCAAGCTTCGTCCCTGTCCCGGAACCCCGAACTGTGTCAGCAGCGAAAGCGCAAAACCGGGGGAGCATGTAGAACCCCTCTCTGTCAAAGGTTCGCCTGACAAGGCATGGGAGCTTCTGAAGCAGGTCGTTGCCTCAATGGGGGGCACCGTCTGCAATGAAGAGGCAGGTTACCTCTGGACGACCTTCGTGGTGCCCGTTTTCGGCTTTACAGACGATGTGGAGTTCAGGCTCGACGCTTCTGCCGGGGTGATCCATGTCCGGTCATCATCGCGTCTCGGTTTTTCCGACCTTGGCGTGAACAGGGCAAGGGTAGAGCAACTGAGAGCCGGATTCAGCAGTCGGTCCTGAGCGTACCCTGAAGACGCAGCGGCAACTCATTCATGTGGCTCCAGGGGCATATGCTGGTGAAGATGTTCCTTGCTGTTATGGTGATGGCGGTGTATATGTACAAGGTTATTTGCCTCAAGGAATGACCGGTCACTCAGGACAGATTCCGGAGCCCCTTCCCTGACGATTTGTTTGTTTCGGCCAAATACATAGACCGTATCCGCGATCTCCCCGATGATATGCAAATCATGGGTAGCTGTAATTATGGTTTTACCCCGCAGGTTGGCTTCGACGATGAAATCAATGATATGTCGAACAGTAGAAGGATCGAGCCCTGCGGTAGGTTCATCGAACAGGTAGACATCGGGGTCAATGGCAAGGACGGAGGCTATCGCAACCCGTCTTTTTTCCCCGATACTTAACTGATGGGGGACCCTGTCCAGCAGATGCCGGATATCCAGAACACCGGAGACCTCAAGAAGACGTCTCTCCACTTCTTTCGTCGAAAAACCCAGTTGCAGCGGCCCGAAGGCGATATCCTCTTTTACCGAGGGGCAGAAAAGCTGTATATCGGCGTTCTGAAATACAAGGCCAACCCTTTTTCTGAACCTATGTGCGGCGTTTTCATCTGTATGGGCCCATTCACTCAATCTTTCCCCGAATGCGCTCACCTGGCCTTTATGAGGGAAAATAAGTCCATCCAGTAATTGCAGCAACGTAGACTTTCCGGTTCCGTTTGCGCCGATGACCGCAATTTTTTCACCCGACCGAACGGTCAGGTCGATGCCGCACAAGGCCGGGAATTTGCCCGGATAGGAGTAATGAACCTCCGTCAGTTCAAAAACAATATCGCTCATAAGGTATGTCCTCTGTATAATAGGCCTGCGCAAGCGATCAATGCACAGAAAAGCCAGGCCCAATCTCTGGGCATCGCATGAAATTCAGACAACAGTCGGGGCTCGCCGGTATAGCCTCTCGAAAGCATCGCCATGTAGACCTCTTCACTCATTTGTGTCGTTCTGTTCCAGGTGTTGGCGATATTCCACGCCACAATCTGTCGTCCCTGCTGCTGCTGTGACACCACTCCCACTCGACTTTTAATGGCCGTGAAGATATTTTCGACCATCGTCGCAAAAAGATACAGATAGCGGTAACACATCGATACCGTCAACACGAAGATCTGCGGGACTCCCAGAAACCGCAGCACCTTCAGTAACTCCGAGTGGCGGGTCGTCAAAGACAACAGCACGACCAGCGAAACCGAGGTTGCGATCCTGACCACGAATAATACAGCTCCGCCCAGACCCTGTCGGGTTATGATAGCGTTTATTCCGAAGAGATGAAACGTCCAGAGCGGCTCGCCGGGAGTGACTGCGCTGAACAGGGTGGGCAGCACGATGCATAGGGAAAACAACGGGATGAAAAGTAATGTCCTCATCAGGAAGTAGCCGACCGGAATGGCGGAAAATATAACGAGAATCAGACAAAGTCCATAGAGGGCGCTGATCAGGACAGCGCTTTTAAGGGATATGGATGTGACCAGAAAAGCCAGAAAAGAGATGGTTTTGATACGTGGGTCCAGCGATTGCAGAAAACCTCTGCGATTGGCATACTCCTCGGAAAGGGTCGCATCTTTTAAAAAAGCGAGTGCGCTCAGGATTGAACGTTCGATAAAATCACTTTTCCGGTGCGATGGTTTATACATGCTTTTTAGCAAGCCCTTTGCCGATTAACAGAGAAAATATGGCAATGATTGCAATTCCGACAACCGCAGAGACGACATAGGCCAGACTCAGTTGAATAATATCCTTTCCCTCCCATCCCTGAAACGCATAATCAGGCATTGGAGCTTTCCAGAGTTCGGAGAGTTGTTGAAAACCCTGGGGGACATAGCCTGTCATTTTTTGGATTTCATCCGTTCCCCACTCTCCCCAGGCTGATCCGGCCTTGAAATGATCTGGCAAAATCAATCCCAATGGAGACAGGGCGATTAATGCGCCAATCCCTATCCATAATTTTCTGGTCAACGTCATGATATGCCTCCTTCGACAAGAAGTGATTCCTGTTTCTGCAAAAATTGTAAGACAAGAGCCGTAACCAAAGCCTCCACCCATCCGAAAATCAGAAGATGCTCCCCCGTCATCGCGGGAACAGCAATATTCAATCCGTAAGGACAGTAGAGCGCCTGGCCGTTCGCCGTATGAAACAATAAAGGTTGAACGCCAAATTCGATGCCGGCACACAGCGCTGCTATGCAAATCCCCACGTAAGCACCAGCTCCAGCAGCAATTATACGTCTGTTTGATCCAACCGGGCTGCCCGAACTGATCAATCTGTAGACATAATAACCGACAAAAGGAAGAACGAACGCCATGTTGAAACAGTTCGCTCCGATCGAGGTGATACCGCCGTCACCGAACAAAAGCGCCTGGATCACCAGGGCGACCGTAACGGCGATACAGGCAGCCCATGGTCCCAGAAGAATGGCGACAAGCACGCCGCCGACAGCATGACCCGTCGATCCTCCCGGGATAGGCACATTGAACATCATGATCACAAAGCTGAACGCGGCACCGACGGCAAGGAACGGCACCTGCCTCACGCTCAGTGTTTTTCTGACAGCCCTTGAGGCGACAGTCCATACAGGGATCATTACCGCACCGAAAACCACGCAAGTTTCCGGGCTTAGATATCCATCAGGTATGTGCATGTGTTTGCTCCTTTAAATATCGGATAGATGTTTGAACCAAAACCTTCGCCGGAAAACAAGTCATTAAAATCTTGCTGTAAGACCAGCAAGAACCGTTTTATCTCTTTCTGCATGGTTCATCCCTTTTTTTACACCGATATCGAGGTCGAAGTTATCGGTGACGCTGTAAATCAATCCGCCAAGGAGATAAACGGGATTTGCATCCATGGCCTTATCAGTGTTCCTGTCAATGCCCACATCGAAAACCGAGCGAAGTTTTTCCATCATTTTAACCTCTGTTGCGACTGATGCATGCCAGAGATCCTTTTTCAGGGAGGCGTTATCCTGCTCCTGACTGTAGGAATTATGAGTGTAACCGACATTGCAGTGAAAAGCTCCATGTTGCCACTCCCTGGTTGCAATCATCATAATTCCCTCGGAAATCCTGCCATTGCCGAATCCTTTTTTTTCGTTCCCCGTGGGAAGTGAAATACCTGGTTTAATGGCCAGGCTCAGACCTTGATCCTTGTTTTCATAGAATCTCCATTTGATCTCAAAACTGAGGTCTCCAATGCCGTTGCCATCGGTGACAATCGAGCCATCTTCTTTCAGGCAGAACCATTGCCAGGGTAAACCAGTGACAACGTCTATGTTGTCGGACAATCCGTACGAAAGTGTTGCGGCAGATTCTCCACTCCTCTCTTGCATTTTTATGCCGTTTTCCTTTTCTGTTTCGCTTGAGAATTCGGAGTTTAATTCGAGTTGGAATCGTCCTTTGCCCTGGGTGCCGGTGTCATCAGTTATGAGCGGGTGGGCAGCATGAAGTGGTGTTGCCCAGAGCATCGCAACTACAGTAAGAAGAGCTTTTTGTTTCATGGCCATTATCCTTTAGGGGTTGCTGATAGCATTAAAATAATAAATGTGCTATCGCAAGTCAATGCGCAGGTAGCATTAAAATAATAAATGTGCTATCACGGGAGGAGGAATGCAGCAGCATTGCTGTCTAGGGGGATCAGAGCTTCACTGTCAGTCTGAGGTAGAGACGCAGAGATTCAGGTGCTTCACACCGACAAGTACCTTGAGTGCAGTGGAGAGCTTCTCGATCTCAGGTGCGCTCCCCTTGACGGCAATCACCTCAAGGCAGTTGCCGTGGTCGAGATGAACGTGCTGGGTCGAGATGATGATCTCGTGGAAATCGTGCTGGATGTCGATCAACGTGTTGACCAACTCCCGCTTGTGGTGGTCGTAAGTCATCACGATGGCACCGGCAACGGTCCCGCCCTCAGCAGTAGTTTTTCGCAGCAACTCTTCGCGGATGAGGTCGCGGATCGCCTCCGACCGGCTCTGGTAGTGCTGGGCAGCAATATGCCTGTCGAAGGAGTCGATCAGTTCCCTGTCGAGTGAAATACCGAAACGGTAGAGGTCTCCCATGGGTTCACCACTCGTTATAGTGTTTTGCCGTGCCGGCGAGTTTTTCGTTGATGGCTGCCGCCGCAGTACGGCCTGCACCCATGGCGAGGATCACCGTGGCGCCGCCCGTGACGATGTCGCCTCCGGCATAGACGTTCTCTTTCGAGGTTTCCATCGTGTTGACATTGACGACGATCGTATCCTTCCTGCTGACCTCGATATCGGGCGTGGTCTGCTTGATCAGCGGGTTGGAGCCGTTGCCGATCGATATGACCGCCATGTCTATCGGCAGCAGGTATTCTGAGCCTTCGACAGGAACGGGTTTGCGTCGTCCCGAATCGTCGGGTTCGCCGAGTTCCATCTTCTGGCACTTTACGCCGGTCAGCCAGGCCTTTTCATCGCCGATGAATTCAAGGGGTATGTTCAGCAGCAGGAACTCGATACCCTCCTTCTGCGCATGGTGGATCTCCTCTTCACGGGCAGGCATTTCCGCTTCGGAACGGCGATAGACGATGTATGCGTGCTTGGCACCGAGCCTTTTTGCCGTGCGGACGGCGTCCATGGCCGTGTTGCCGCCTCCGAACACCGCGACGCTTTTTCCCTTGCAGTCAAATACCGGGGTGTCGCTCGAAGGGAAGGCGTAGGCTTTCATCAGGTTG
This sequence comes from Chlorobiaceae bacterium, assembly GCA_013334525.1. Classification (GTDB taxonomy): domain Bacteria; phylum Bacteroidota; class Chlorobiia; order Chlorobiales; family Chlorobiaceae; genus Chlorobaculum. The sequence continues at coordinate 8,838 of JAAXXK010000013.1, read as the reverse complement.
ACCCTTGTCAGGAACTCGTTGGCCGAGAGTACGCCGACCAGGTTTTCACCGGGGATGCCCATGAACCATGGCAGGCCGGCTCCTACGCCGATGAATACCGCATCGAATCCCTCCTCTTCCATCAGTTCGTCGATGGTGATGGTCCTTCCGACCACGACGTCGGTCCTGAATTCGATGCCCATCCTGCGCAGTCCGTCGAGTTCGTCCCTGACGATCTCTTTTGGGAGGCGAAACTCGGGGATGCCGTACATGAGCACGCCCCCGAGTTCATGGAGCGCTTCGAACACGACCACCTTGTGGCCGAACCGGGCCAGATCGTTTGCGCAGCTCAATCCGGCGGGGCCGCTGCCTATGATGGCCACCTTTTTACCAGTCGGGGGCTCCATTTCAGGATCGACTCTCTGGCCGGTGAGGCGCTCGTAATCGCCGACGAAGCGTTCGAGGTTGCCGATGGCTACCGGTTCACGTTTTTTGCCTATCACGCACACCTTTTCGCACTGGTCCTCCTGGGGACAGACGCGACCGCAGATGGCAGGGAGCACGTTATCCTCCTTGATTTTCCGGACGGCGCCCATGAAATTGCCTTCAGCGATCAGTTTGATGAACTGGTCAATCTTGATGTTGACCGGGCATCCCGCTATGCAGACAGGGTCTTTGCACTGGATGCAGCGCAGGGCTTCCATCTGAGCAAGTTCGGGAGTCAGGCCAAGGTGCACCTCCTGGAAGTTGCCCTTCCGGATGTCCGGATCCTGGGCCGGCATCTCCTGGCGGGGAATGGCAAGGCGTTCTTTGGTCGTGATATTTCGTGCGTCCATGATCATGGCTGTTTTGCAGTGAAACGTTTTTTCATGACAAGCCGCTCCGCCGAGTGCCGTTCAAGCGGCACCGGAGGGCAGGCAAATTCGGTGAATTGTGCTGGTTGGCAGGGCTTATGTATGTTGTGGCAGCCTGCATTTGTGCGCGAAGGCTTCGTCGGACTGTTTTTCTTCGTGCAGGTAGATCCTGTTTCTGTCGGAAAGGTTCTTGAAATCGACAAGATGGGCGTCGAATTCAGGGCCGTCGACGCAGGCGAATTTGATCTGGTTGTCTACAGTGACCCTGCAGCCACCGCACATGCCGGTACCATCGATCATGATTGGGTTGAGGCTGACCATGGTCCTGATGTTGTAGGGACGGGTCACCTCGGCTACGGCCTTCATCATCGGGATCGGCCCTATGGCCAGTACGAAATCGATTTTCCGGCCTGAATCGATAAGCTCCTGCAGCTTCTGCGTAACAAAACCACTGAATCCGTAGGAACCATCGTCAGTGGTGATGTAGGCTTCGTCGCTGACCGCCTTCATCTCCTCTTCGAGAATGACCAGATCCTTGTTGCGGGCACCGTTGATGGTGATCACATAGTTGCCCGCCTGTTTAAGCGCCGCCGCCGTAGGATAGGCGATGGCCGTGCCGACGCCGCCGCCGATACTGACGGCTGTGCCGAAATTCTCGATATGGGAAGGCGTCCCGAGAGGCCCGACCACATCGGCGATCGTGTCGCCGACCTCTTTGCGGTTAAGCTCCCTGGTCGATTTCCCTGCTCCCTGGGCAATGATCGTAATGGTTCCTTTTTCAGGATCGGAATCGGCGATAGTCAGGGGAAAGCGCTCCCCGTTGGCCTCATTCCTGAGCATTACGAACTGGCCTGCTTTTCGCTTTTTTGCGATCCGTGGGGCCTCTATTTCGATTTTTTTAATATTTTCAGCTAAAAAAATAGCGGAAACAATCCTGTACATTGGTTCTTGCGATTTCTCGTGATATGTGGATTGGAATGGCTTTCAGGGAAGCAAGGAAAATTTGGAAGCCACAGAATCTTATATAATACGGCGCGAACTTCTTAATAAAAAGCGGGGTTGACGCTTTTTCAGGGCGGGACAATATTTTTTTTGCTCCCGGACGGCTGTCAGGAATGATTTAATCTCTTTTTCATGGTATTTATTGCCGACTACGGTGCAGGAAACCTCCGTTCAGTGCACAAGGCTTTCGATTATCTCGGCGTCAAGGCGGCCGTCAGTGACAAAGCTTCAGAGCTTTCCGGTTACGACAAGGTGGTGATTCCGGGTGTAGGGGCTTTCGGTCCTGCGATGGAGGCACTGAACAGGCTCGGGTTTACCGAAGCCATCAGGGAGCACATCGACAAGGGGCGGAGCGTACTCGGCATCTGCCTCGGGATGCAGCTTTTCCTGACGGGCAGCGAGGAGATGGGTGCGCACAAAGGGCTGGACATAGTCCCCGGCACAGTTCTCCAGTTCAGGAGCAGTACCGACAAGATTCCCCAGATTGGCTGGAACTCCGCAGATATCTGCAGGGAGGATTCGATTCTTTTTCGCAATCTTCCCGACCATTCGTGGTTCTATTTTGTACACTCATACTACTGCAGCCCCGATGCTGCCGACAGCATTGCCGCCACCACCAGTTTCGCGGGAAAAAATTTCTGCTCGGCCATTGAAAAAAATGGTATTTTCGCTGTACAGTTCCACCCTGAAAAGAGCTCTGAAGCGGGCCTGCAGGTGCTGAAAAATTTTGCTGAGTTTTAAGTCGTTTAGGCCTTACAAGTTATGTTGATTATTCCTGCTATTGATATAAAGGACGGCAAGTGCGTCAGATTGACCAGGGGAGATTTTACCCAGAAGAAGATCTATCTCGACAACCCGTGCGACATGGCGGTCATCTGGAGAAAGCAGAACGCCAAGATGCTTCATATTGTTGATCTCGATGCTGCCTTGACCGGTGAACTGGTCAACTTCGAGAAGATCAGCGAGATCGTCACCATGCTCGACATACCGATCCAGGTCGGCGGCGGCATCCGCTCCGTCGAGGCCGTGGCGAAGTACCTCGATATCGGCGTCAGCCGAGTTGTCATCGGATCGGCGGCCGTAACCAATCCCGGACTCATCGTTGATCTCCTGAAGAAATATCGTGCTTCCCAGATCGTCGTAGGCATCGATGCCGAACACGGCGAGCCTAAGATCAAGGGTTGGACAGAGGCCAGCGGCATGAAGGATTATGAGCTTGCCCTTGAGATGAAAAAACTCGGGGTCGAGCGGATCATCTACACCGATATCACGCGTGACGGTATGTTGCAGGGTGTCGGTTACGAAACAACCCGAGCGTTTGCCGAAAAGGCCGGCATGAAGGTGACCGCCTCCGGAGGTGTCAGCAGTTCCGAAGACCTGAACAAACTCAGGCTGCTGGAACGGTTCGGCGTTGATTCCGTCATCATCGGCAAAGCTCTCTACGAAGCCAATTTCCCATGCCAGGAGATGTGGTATGCCTATGAACAGGGGCTTGGGATCGACGGCGATTTCTCCACAGCCCGCAAGAAGGGTTGCTGTTCCTGAAGGAGCAGCAGGAGCCCTCAGTTTATTTTAAACAAGCAAGCATCGTGCAGGATCAGGATCGACAACTCCTCCAGTCCATCGAAGCCCTGATTTTCGCTTCAGAAGAGGCTATTTCCTATCAGACCATCTGTCAACTTGCCGGCCTGGACCTCAAATACAGCGATGTCGAAAAGGCCGTCGAGCTCCTTAATCGCGACTACGAGGCAACCGGGCGTACCTTCCGTATCCATTCGATTGCGGGAGGTTACCGATTCCTGAGCGAACCCGAATATGGCGATCTCATACGTAAACTGCTTGCACCGGTCATTCAGCGGCGTCTTTCGCGCTCAATGCTTGAAGTGCTGGCAGCCGTGGCGTGGCACCAGCCGATCACCAAAGGCGATATACACCAGATCAGGGGGGTGAGCCCCGATTACGCGATCGACAGGTTGCTTGCCCGCGGGCTGATCGAGGTGAGGGGGCGAGCAGAGGCTCCCGGCAGGCCGCTGCAGTACGGGACGACGGCCGGGTTTCTCGACCTGTTCCACCTGTCGAGCCTCAAGGACCTGCCGAAGCTGCGCGAAATCAAGGAGATTCTCCAGGAGCACGAGGAGCAGGAGTATCTGGCATCTGCAGGGGATGATATTGCCCGTGAAGAGTATGAAATCAGCGAAACAAAGGATAATGAATGAAGAAGCAGGTACTGGAAGAGAAGGTAAGGATCAATAAATATCTGGCAATGTGCGGCGTGGCCTCAAGGCGTGCAGCTGATCAGATGGTGCTTGAAGGCAAGGTGATGGTGAACGGGAGCATCATCGTCGAGCCCGGCCTGAAGGTTGATCCGCGCAACGACGAGGTTGTCGTCGACGGAAATTTTCTGGCCAAGCCCGAAGAGCATAAGGTTTACATTCTTTTCAACAAGCCGAAAAACGTCATCACCACGAGCCATGACGAACGTGACCGTCAACAGATCCTCGACTTCATCGACGTTCGGGAGCGGATATTCCCGGTTGGACGGCTCGACAGGAAAAGCACCGGCCTGCTGCTCCTGACTAACGACGGAACCCTGGCGCACCTGTTGATGCACCCTTCATCGCTGGTACAGAAAGAGTATCTGGCTGCGCTCGATACGAAATTCCCCCCCGCTATGCTGCAGCAGCTGACGGCGGGCATGAGGCTGAAAGACACCGGAGAGAAGGTGAGCCCATGCAGGGCCAAGATTCTCGACGATGGGATGAGCGTGCTTGTCAGCATCCACGAAGGCAAGAACCATCAGGTACGGCGCATGTTCGACTCGCTCGGCTTTGAGGTAAAGCGGCTCGACAGGGTCGCCTATGCAGGCCTTACGCCGGGAGAACTCAGGAGAGGCGAGTGGCGTTACCTGAGCCGCAAAGAGGTGGAACAGCTCTATAGGCTTTGTGGTCAGAAGTAATTATCTTGTAATTGCGCATGTTTGCCGTCGCGATCAGATCGCACGGCAGACGGTGGTGAGCTGAAGGTCCTGAAAAGGTTTTGTTTCCGGAATACATCGACCCCTATCGATGAATTACCATCATACCCCTCTCTACCGTTGCGTGGCTGCGGTAGCTTTGCTGTGCATCGGTTTTGCGACGCCACCAGCAGTTTTGGCCAATGAATCCGTCGAAGAGCTTTTCGAACGCGCCGAACCGGAAGGCAACGCAGAAGAGCTGGTCGGGCTCCTGCATGATTTACGCATGAACCCTGTCCAGCTCAACCTTGCAAGCGAGGAGCAGCTTCTCAGGCTGCCTCTGCTTACCCCGGCCGACGCTGCCAGGATCGTCCAGTGGCGGCAGCGGCAAGGCCCGATCGGCTCAGCCGTAGAACTTGAAGCGGTAATCGGCTCAGCCGGCGCAAGGCGCGTCGCCCAGTATTTCACCTTCGAAACGGCGCAAGCCAGGTCCGGGAAAAAAGCTGCCGATCAGTTCAAGGGCAGCGTTATCAACCGCGTATTCTGGGAGGTTCCACCGAGATTGGGCATTGAAAACGGCAAGTATGCAGGGGATAACCGGCGCGTTTACAACCGCGTTCAGGCCGGCACATCGAATTACGGTGTCAGTTTCGTCCAGGAGAGCGATATCGGCGAACCCCGATTTGGAGATTTCCTCTCTTTCAGCGTTCATGCAGAACAGCTCGGCATCCTGAGCCAGGCGGTCGTCGGCGATTATCGGCTAAGCTTCGGGCAGGGTTTGCTCTTCGGCCAGGGGCGCTATTTTTCCAAGGGTACCGACGCCGTCGACGGGGTTTTGCTCTTTTCTCCGGCGCTTCGCCCATACACCTCTGCTGCTGAAGAGAACTTCCTGCAGGGGGCAGCTGTGACGCTCTCTCCCGGGCCTTTTGAAATCACGGCGTTTAAGTCGCACAACAAGGTCGATGCCACCATTGATGGCGGAGTGGTCACGAGCCTCTCTTCGACCGGCTATCACCGGACAGCATATGAGATTGCCAAAAAGGATGACCTGAGCCAGGATGTCCAGGGGTTCAATCTGCGCTACAAGTACCGCCACGGCGACCTGAAAGCCGGCATTGGCGCCACCCTGGCAAGCTATCGCTACGGGTTGCCCCTCGAATGGCTTGGTGGCTTGGATCAGGGCCGCCGGCTCGGTTCGGTCGAGGCCAGCGTCGTTTACAGGGCGGTGCAGGTGTTTGGCGAAGCCGCCGGTACCCGCGCCCCCGATGCCCTGTCGTGGATATGCGGCGTGCAGGCCGATCTCGGCCAGGGAATTACCGGTGTGGCATCCATGCGTCAGTACGCCGTTGGCTACTACTCCCCGTTCGCCGGCGTGTTTGCCGAACGAGGTGGTGATGGAGCGGACGAAGAGGGATTCTATCTCGGCCTGAAAGCCAGGGTTCTGGATAACCTGAACGTAGGGGCATCGTACGACATCTTCAGGTTTCCCGAGCTCAGCAGCACCTATGCGCTACCCTCATCAGGCCACGACGCACGCCTTTACACCACATGGCGCCAGAGCAGCGCAATGACCTGGGACGCCCTTTACCAGCATAAACAGAAGGAAGAGACGGCCATTCAGAACGACGCTGGAGAGGTTCTCGAGTATGTCATGCCGGTGCCGAAAACCACGAACCGGGTGCAGCTCGGCCTGAAAACCAGGCTAACTTCAGTGCTCACCCTCAAGACCAAAGGGGAGTATAAAAGCGTCGAAAGCCGGTATATCGACAGGATGCAGCGCGATGACGGATGGCTCCTTTACGGGCAGCTCGACTGCACGCTCGGCACCCTTGCCCTGAAAACCCGCTTTACCCGATTTGATACCGACAGTTACGATGCGGCCCTTTACTCCTATGAGGACGACCTGCCGCTGGTCTATTCGCTGAACTCATATTCTGGCAGGGGAAAAGCGATGTTTGCCATGGTCAGTTACGAAGCAGCTCATAATTTCCGACTGTCGGCCAAATACGAAACCACCTGGTACGGCGACCGCAAAGTCTGCGGCACCGGCAACGACCAGCGAGCCACCTCATCGCCGAGTTCGTTTCATGTTGGATGTATGCTGAAGTTTTGAGGCAAGAAGAAAGAAAAAGGACCAAAAGGAAGATTGAAGAAAGGGACCAAAAAAACAGGGAAAGGGACCAAAAGGACATAAGGGACCAAAACGACGCAGAACAAGATCGATTCTCCGAAAATCACTCTTCTTTTCTTTCCTTAGGTCCTTTAAGTCCTTTGAGTCCTTTTGGTCCTTTTCTTCAATTCTTTCCCGCAGCCTTGAACAGCCTGTCGCGAATAGCCCTTCCTATGCCCTGTTCGGGTGGGAGTTCGCAATAGATTGTGTGGATATTTTGTGCATCGCAGGTGCGGAAAAATCCGAACAGTACCCTCGCGTACTCATCGGCAGAGTGGCATCTGAGTGAATGCATCAGCCCTTCCGGCAATGCCGAAAGGCCGATCCAGGCTGAGTGGGGATCGGCGGGCAGTTGAAGGGACGGAGCGTCGAGAAGTACGATGGCGGCTTCAGGGGAGTAGTGCCGGTACTTCATGCCGGGACTTTTCGGTGCCTGGCCCGGCAGGCAGGATGTAGCGATTTTCATTTCAGGAATCAACTCCAGGAGTCGCTCTATGCTCACCGCTCCGCTCCGCAGCAGGAGCGGGGGGGCGACCGAGCAGTCCACGATGGTCGATTCGAGGCCGATGGTGCTTGGCGCTCCTCGCAGGAGGCAATCGATTTTACCTCCGAGATCGTGATAAACGGTTTTCCAGTCGGTGGAGCTTGGCCTGCCGGAGAGGTTGGCCGACGGAGCGGCGACCGGATGGTCGCAAAAACCGAGGAATGCCGAGGCTATCGGGTGCGACGGACAGCGGACGCCAACCGTCGGAAGTCCGGCCGATACGATATCGGGCACTGAGCTGCGTTTTTTCAGCACCAGGGTCAATGGGCCGGGGAAAAGGCGGTCGATGAGGATCCTGGCAGCTTCATTGATCTCCCTTGCGACCTCATTGATCATGTCAGGGCTTTGTACATGCACGATCAGCGGGTTGTCCGAAGGGCGGCCCTTGGCCTTGAAAATGGCGGCAATCGATTCGGCGCGGAAAATGTCAGCCCCAAGGCCGTACACGGTTTCTGTCGGAAACGCTACCGTTTCGCCGCGGTTCAGGCAGGCGGCGGCCTCTTCAGGCGAATCGGTGACGAAGGTCTGCATGACCGGCCCGGATGATTATGGAAAAGAGAGGATGGTACCCATCGCCGAAGGGAAAAGCCATGCATAACAGGCGATGCCGGCCAGTGCGCTGGCTATGGGGACCGTGAGGTTGTCGTCGATTTTCAGGCCATCGATCCTGATGGTCAACGCTTCGGCAATGGTGCCTGCCAGCGCCATTATTGCGCCGACAGGAAGCAGCAGTCCCGGTACGACAGAAACCACGATGAACGCACTGATGAAAAAAGCAAGGCTGCCCTCAAGGCTTTTTTCCCCGAACCGGTGACGACCGAACTTCTTTCCGACCAGCGCAGCCATTGTATCGGAGACAGACACCATCGCGAACGCCGCCACGGCGATCGTTTTAGGAAAAAAAGCGATCAATATGAGAGCAGACAGGGTTATCCATGTCGCCCCGTTAAGGTGCAGGCGCTCTTTGTTCAGCTCGTGGTGCCTGAGCATGGAGCCGAACGTTTCATGGTACCACTTTGAAAGGGAGGGAATGAAATTCTTGAACACATCAACAAACAGAAACCCGGCGGTGATCGGAACAATGATCAGCAGCGCCTGTTTCCTGCCGATGTACCAGTAGATCAGCGGGATCAGCAGCGAAGAGAGGTGGATGGACTTGCGCGCGAACTCGAACCGGTAATCCAGTCGGTTAGGGTCATGGTCGATTTTTGCCGTTTTATACAAATGACTCATTGCGCAAGAGAGGTTCGGTGCATTTACATCATCGTTACCACCAGTAAAATTCCTTGCGGAATATACACCGAAAAAGCCGTTTGAGGAAAGAGGAGTTGATTCG
>JAAXXK010000012.1:56388-58462 GCA_013334525.1 Chlorobiaceae bacterium | reverse complement strand
TTTCTTCCTGGCGGAGAGGGAGGGATTCGAACCCTCGAGGGCTGTTACACCCTACCCGCTTTCCAGGCGAGCGCACTAGACCAACTATGCGACCTCTCCGTTTATATCGATGCACAATGTACAACGGATTTTCGTTTTTTAAAAGCGCCGCTCCCAATACCATAAAGAAAAAAAATGAGTTCACAATTCCTCCGTTCCACCTGCCGTTGCAGGGGTCGGCATCTTCTTTTCACTCCTCCTGCAGAGTGCATCGTTGCCATTCAGTGCCTACTTTCGTAAATTGGCAGATTCATTTTTGCCGCAATCTTTTAACAAGGCTCCTTATGGACAAAATCCTGTATGACGCGCTGACGTTTGACGACGTTCTGCTCGTTCCATCATATTCCGCTGTGCTACCGAAGGAGACCATAGTCAGATCGAAACTGACCCGACAGATAGAGGTTAACATCCCTCTGGTCAGCGCGGCCATGGATACCGTTACCGAGGCAGATCTGGCCATCGCACTGGCCAGGGCCGGTGGTATAGGAATCATTCACAAGAACCTGACGATCGAAGAACAGGCGCGGCAGGTGGCCAAAGTCAAGCGGTTCGAAAGCGGAATCATCCGTAATCCCTTTACCCTGTTCGAAGATGCGACTATCCAGGATGCGCTCGACCTCATGATCAGGCACTCCGTCTCCGGAATTCCTGTCGTCGAACGACCAACGCCTGAAGGATGCCTGCGCCTTAAAGGAATTGTCACAAACCGTGATCTGCGCATGAAGTCATCCTTTGACCAGCAGATCACCTCCATCATGACGACCAAACTGGTTACGGCCAACGAAGGAATCGACCTGGCAACGGCAGAGGAGATGCTTACAACCAACAAGATCGAAAAGCTCCTGATCATAGACGAACATAACTACCTCAAGGGACTCATCACCTTCAAGGATATCCAGAAACGCAAGCAGTGCCCCGACTCATGCAAGGACAGTCAGGGACGCCTCAGGGCAGGAGCTGCCGTCGGAATACGCGCCAATACGCTTTCAAGGGTCAAAGCCCTTGTAGAGGCCGGCGTGGACGTCATAGCGGTCGATACAGCCCATGGCCACAGCCAGGCTGTGCTCGACATGGTATCGTCCATCAAGAAGGCATATCCTGAGTTGCAGATTATCGCCGGCAACGTCGCTACTGCCGAAGCGGTCAGGGATCTGGTCAAGGCTGGAGCCGATGCGGTCAAGGTCGGCATCGGTCCCGGCAGCATCTGCACAACCCGCGTTGTTGCTGGTGTCGGGATGCCTCAGTTGACGGCCATCATGAAATGCGCTGAAGAGGCCGCCAAGACCGGCACGCCGATCATTGCCGATGGAGGCATCAAGTACAGCGGCGATATTGCCAAGGCCATCGCAGCCGGCGCCGATACGATCATGATGGGAAGCATTTTTGCCGGCACCGATGAAAGCCCCGGTGAAACCATCCTTTACGAAGGCAGGAAGTTCAAGGCCTATCGCGGCATGGGTTCGCTTGGTGCAATGTCCGAACCGGAAGGAAGCAGCGACCGTTACTTCCAGGACGCTTCGGCCGAATCGAAGAAATATGTGCCTGAAGGCATCGAAGGAAGGATTCCAACCAAGGGGCGCCTCGACGAGGTGGTTTATCAGCTAATCGGCGGCTTGAAGTCCGCCATGGGTTACTGCGGCGTCAGAAACATCGACGAGCTGAAGGAAAAAACCCGTTTCGTACGAATCACCTCTGCAGGTCTCCGCGAGAGCCACCCCCACGATGTGATGATCACCAAAGAGGCCCCAAACTACTCGACCTCCGCGTAACAGCACGAGGCTGTCAAAAACAGAAAGGGCTGTCCCGGATGCAATACCGGGACAGCCTTTTTTTTGTTTAAAATTTCGGAGTGAGGGGGGAAATAGGAAAAAAGAACCAAAGGGAGATAAGGGACCAAAAGGACGTAAAGGACCAAAAAGACATAAGGGTTTCAAGAGGAATGAATGATACCGGAAATGCGAGGTTGCCGACTTACCAATAAAAAGGGCGGCCCCCAAGAGCCGCCCTCAACTATCAACTATCAACTATCAACTAT
>JAAXXK010000012.1:14799-56288 GCA_013334525.1 Chlorobiaceae bacterium | reverse complement strand
GGACCAAAAAGACATAAGGGTTTCAAGAGGAATGAATGATACCGGAAATGCGAGGTTGCCGACTTACCAATAAAAAGGGCGGCCCCCAAGAGCCGCCCTCAACTATCAACTATCAACTATCAACTATCAACTATCAACTATCAACTATCAACTATCAACTATCAACTATCAACTATCAACTATCAACTATCAACTATTCATCGACCATCCCTTCCAGCCTGTCCTCAAGGTCGGCGTAGATCTCCTGCAGCTCATTGATCATGTCCTGGTCGGCTTTCCACATACCCCTGCCGTGGGCTTCGAGCATCCTGCCCACAATGTTCTTGATTGCCTGGGGATTGAGTGTGGCCAACCTTTCGCGCATCTCGGGATCAAGCGCATAGGTTTCGGCGGTCTTCTTGTAGACCCAGTCGTCGACGCTCTTGGTCACTGCGTCCCAACCAAGCATGTAGGTCACCCTGTTGCTGATCTCGCCTGCGCCGCTGTGTCCGTGCTTGAGCATTCCCTCGAACCACTTCGGGTTCAGCAGCTTTGAACGGTACTCCACGCGAAGGGACTTGTCTGCATCGTCAAGTTTGATGTCCGAGGTAAACGATTCGACATAGTTGAGCTTGATGTCGGAAGTCTTCGTATTCCTGCGCCTTGCAGCCAGCTGCAGCGATCCCGAAGACGAGAAGTAGTGGTCGATATCCGAAATACCGAACTCTGTCGAGTCAACCTGATGCACAACCCTGTCGACCGATCCGAGGAGCTTCTGCAGGATCTCGGACTGCTTCTCACCCTTGCGGTTGCCGCCATAGGCGCAGCTGTTGCGGCGGATGAACAGGTCGTCGAGGTCGCTTTCGTTCTCCCATGCCGAATCTTCGATCATGTCGTCCACATAGGTACCGTAAGCGCCCGGGGGCTGTGTAAACTGTCTCGACGTGGCTGTTTCGAAATCGATTCCTTCAGCCAGGGCCTCGTCGACATGCCTTTTGATGTAGTTCATCTCATGCGGCTCGTCGGCTTTGGCGGCATCCTTCACCAGACGGTCGAGCTGATCCATCAGGATTCCGAAAGCGTCGCGGAAAATCGGGCTGAGCTGCATAAGCACATCAACTCGCGGACGTTTGAGCTTATCGAGCGGAGTCAGGTTGTAGTGGCTGATCTTTCCGAAAGCGTCATAGGCCGGTTCCGCGCCCATGAGCCTGATCACCACGGCCACAGCTTCGCCTTTGGTCTTGATGGTGTCAAGGCCCCAGATAACCTCTGCAATGGTTTCAGGATACTGCCCGTCGTTCTCGGCCAGATGCTTGGCGATCAGGCCGTCAGCGATCAGGCTGCCTCTCTTGAAGGCGGTTTCCGAAGGGATTCTCCATGGATCGATGGAGTGGATGTTGCGGCCTGAAGGCAGCACGTTCATGCCGTCCCTGACAAGGTCTCCGCCAGGACCGGATGGGATGTAACCTCCTTTCAGCACCTTGACCAGGGAGTCCATTTCGCCCCTGTTGTCGCTCAGCGCCTGGATCATCTGGCTACCCTCCTGGATTATGCGCTGGATGAACGGCACATCCTCCTGCGGAATCCTGCTGCCGCCGGTAAGCGACTGGAAAACAGATGCCGGATTCTTGTGGTCGAACATGACCTGCTTGACGAACTCCTTGCAGGCCTCTTCTGCCCACTCACGAAGCTGGATGGAATTCTCGTCGCCTTTACGGGCCATACCCGAGAGCTCTTCGTAGCTGAGGAAATGACCGTTCTTGCCTGCACTGGTCAACAGGATATAAGGCAGCGTACGACCCTCCTCTCCCCTGTTCTTGACTGTTTCAGTGATCGTGATGATCTGTGAGTCGATCGGGCTGGACTCGCCGAATACGTGCATGGAGTTCGAAATCAGCCTGTTTTCGAGCTCAAGGATGTAGACATACAGGCGACTGACAAATTCGGAGAACGCTTCGTCGGGCCTGCGTGGACAATCGTCGGTCAGGTTGAGCAGCTCGGCCTTGCTCATGATCGCTTCCTGGACGGTATCGATGTCCTCGGCATCTGCATGGTGACGCTCGCGATAATCGGTCAGGAGATCCTTGAGGGCAGGAAGCTCCTTGTAGAGGCCGGCCCTTGCCAGCGGCGGCACCACATGGGATACCATGGTAGCAAGGCCACGTCGTTTTGCAATGGTCGATTCGCTCGGGTTGTTAACCGGGTAGATATAGAAATGGGGAACTTCACCGAGCATCGCATCGGGCCAGCAATCTCCGGTCAGGCCGGTCTGGAGGCCAGGCATCCATTCGACCGATCCGTGCATGCCGACATGCACCAGTGCGTGGGCGTCGAACTCGCGGCTGATCCAGCGGTAGAACGCGAGGTACTGGTGGTGCGGTGTATTTGCCTTGTCGAAAAGCAGCTTCATCGGATCGCCCTGAACACCCATACGAGGCTGTACACCGATAAAGACGTTGCCGAACCGCAGGCCTCCGATAAATACCTCTTCGGTTCCTACCGGAGCGATTTCGCCAGGGAAACCCTGCCAGCGCTCATCGACGCGCTCGCGCTCCTTGTAGGAAGCAATTTCGGAAAATTTCTCCCGGCTGACCTTGATGGCATCGGGTTTGTTGTGCATGATCTGGTGATCTGTAGCCCTGTCAAGCGCCGCGAACAGCTGTTCCGAGGTTTCAGGCAGGGTACCGACGTTATATCCCTCTTTCTTCAGGCGCTGAAGTATCTGGAGCAGCGACCTCGGCACATCAAGCAGGGCAGCACTGGCCTTCTTGCCGAGTCCGGGCGGATAGTCGTAGACGACAAACGCCAGGCGCTTCTCCTTATTCGGGGTGGCGCGCAGGCGCAGCCACTTTTTCGACATAAGGGTAAGCCTGTCAAGCCGTTCCTGCACAATTTCAATCTTGCCGTCCCGAAGAGCGCCAAGGATGATCGGCGATATGGCGCCGTCCATTTCGGGAATCGAGTAGGTGAAGGTCACCTGCATCGGCGATACGCCAAGCTCGTGCCATGACTCGAAGCTCTGGATCAGAAGCGGCTGCGAGACGATATAGGGCACATCCAGGCCGGAGAGAATCTCGTGACGCGCATCAGCTGCAGTACCAGGCTTTGTCGATCCTGCCGGGCCACCGACCAGGCCAAAGCCCATCATGTTGACCAGGAGGTCGATATTCTCCTTCATCAGCCAGTCCCTGACGAGCACATGGCCCTCAACGCCCATCACAAAAGCCGGGAAAACGTTGACGCCCTGTTTTTCCAGGGTCCTGATGGTCTGGTCGATATAGCTCTTTTCCTGCAGGAGGTGCTTGCGGAAAAAGAGAAGCGCCACCTTCTGGGTCTTGTCGAAGTTGATCCCCCGCTTTTTGGCCCATCCCTTGTAACTCTTGACATCCTTGAAGTACTCCTGGGAGTCCGGGTGATAGAGACCCATATTGGGCACTTCTACGATCGGCTCAACTTTGACCTGAACATCGAAATATTCGCGGAGAATCAGGCGGAACATGTTGACGATGTTTTCAGGAGTAGGCTGCAGCCAGTAGGAATAGACCATCAGCCAGTTCTTGAAATCCTTCGCCTTGTTGGGGACCAGCGGCAATATGGTCCTCATGATCTTCATGAGTTTCATGTAACCATAGAGCGCATCCTCGTCACGCCCCTTGACCAGCATCTTGGCGATCTTCTTGACCATGTCGGGCATACCCGACTTGCCTTCGGCGACCGCATAGCTTCCTACTTTCGTAAGCGCCATGGCTTCAGGCATGGACTCAAAAATAAATACTGTTTTTTCGTTGGTGGATTGATCCATCTGCTCCTTGAACCAATCGATCTGCTCCTTGAAGTTGATCATGCTCATGAAAACACAGTCAGCCTCACGAATTGCTGTCGCAGCTTCGGGGCTCTGCTTTTCAAGATCGACATCACTTAACTGAACAAGGTCCGCATCCTTTTCAAGCATGCCCTTGATTCTCTTCCAGAGTCCGGCATTGTACTGCTCAAGGCCTACAATGGCAGTGATTTTACGACGTGTTGCCATAACGAAATAATTCAGTGCAAATTGGTAAAAAAAAACTACTGACATATAGGTAAACCCTATTTGTCGTTATACTAATGTATAAAAGAAGAGAATAATTCCGAAGAGATCATTTTATCGGCCCGCTTCGATTGCGGGCCGATAAAATAATTTTTCTGGTCAGCTGAGGGCAGCTTCGACGATCTGCTCGGCTTTGGCGTTGGGCATGTAGAAATAGCGGCCTCCAAGTTTCTGGGCAAGCTTGGGTGCTTCACCCCTGGAGAGGTAGTTCATCTGTGTATCGATTACGATCGAGGCTACTCCGTCGGCCTGAATCGAAAGAGCCAGGGCTTCGATCTCTTTTTCGAGCTCCTCCTTGGGAGCTTTCTCTGCGTTTGGCTCGTACGCCGCCTGCAGCGGAATGTTGCCCCTTCCGTCGGTGATCATGACGAACATGATCTGCGAAATTCCCTTTGTACGGGCCTGCTTGGCCGTCTCCCAGCCGGTAAAGAGGGCCGATGCAAGTGGGGTTCCTCCTCCTGTAGGCAGCACATCGAGTTCACGCTTGGCGCGGTCAACGCTCTGTGACGGGGGCAGAAGCACCTGAGCCTGCTTGCCGCGGAAAGAGATCAGTGCGACCTGGTCACGATGTACGTAGGCGTTCTGGAGCAAGCTCGCCACGGCGCCCTTTGCCTGGCGCATACGGTTAAGGGCCATGGAGCCTGATGCGTCCACCATGAAGATGAAAAGGGTACCGGACTTGTCGCGGAACTTCTTGATCTTGACGTCCTCTTTATTGATAATAAGGGCGCCTGCCGGCCGACCGGCCATTTTCTTGTCCTGCCTGCGGCTTTGCTGCCATGGTGCGGCAGAGATAAGGGTAGGTATAAGCGCGACCTTACCGCTCTTCATCTCCCCTTCCTGTGCACGTACGAAGCGGCCACGACGGTTGTTGAGGGCTTCACCACGGCTGCCTGATTTGGCCTTCTTCTTCGAAGCAAGCGAGATGTTCAGGATGTTGTCGGGAAGCTCGGTCTCGATGGAATCCATCATAAGCTCCTCGATCATGTCGGGAGTCTCTTCCTGCTCCTCCTCGGCATCGGCATCCGGCTCATCCGGCGGTGCGTTCTCGTCTTCGCCCTCCGGCTCCTCATCCTCGGGAGGTGGCTGGTCCTGGGCCATATCCTCTTCAGTCGCCTCGCGCTCGGGCATGCGGGTGGCCCTCGGCACAAGCACGAGCTTTACTGCGAGCTTCAGGTCTTCGTCGTCGACCTCTGTCCTCTGTGCAAGCGCTGCGCTGGCAATTGCCGCACGAATGGCGAAAATATCGACCCTGTTACCCTCGACACCAAGGCTGATGGCGGTCTGTATCAGGCCCTTGATCTGCTCGTTGGTCATGGAGACGCGAAGCAGCTGCTCCTTGGCGGCTTCAATCAGCCCACGGAGCATCCGAAGCTCGTCTTCGGTATCCTCCTGGTCCCTGGTGCCCATCACGATGTTCACGATTTTCTTGCGGGCACGGTAATCGTTCTGCGCTGTGAATGGCACAATGATGCCGATCCTGTCGAGCAGCCCCATGCGCACCTCTCCATCGCTCGGGTCGTAGGTGCCGACCAGCATGAAATTTGCCGGATGCACCTCGCTGAGCCCTTCCCGTTCAACGAGAACCAGGCCGCGCGACATGGCATCCATGATATGCGATACGGCAGAGCTGTCAAGCAGGCTGAGTGAATCGACGTACAGTACACCCTTGTGAGCCTTTGAGAGCACACCATGCTGGACGACGCGCTGACCGGAGGCCAGGGTCGCTTCGAGATCGACGCCGCCGATCAGGCGATCTTCGGTCACGTTAAGCGGAAGCTCTACGAAAGGAGTCTCTTCAGGAAGAATACCGGCGAATGCCCTTGCGAGTGTCGACTTTCCAGAGCCTACGGCCGAAGGAATTACTACACCGCCAAGGGAGGGATCGACGGCCAGCAGCATAAGCGCCTGCTTGGCCAGATCCATTCCTACAATATCGGTAAATGCTATCATGCTGTTGCTTCGGCTTCTCCAAGTACTTTTGCAAGCTCGCGGTCGATCTTTTCACCGGCGTCGACGGTCTCAAGCGGATCCTTGCGCAGGCGGTGGCGAAGGCAGAGTCCGGCGATCTCCTTGACGTGCTCCATGGTGACCGTCGTCTGGCCCTTGTATGCGGCGAAGGCGTAGGCTGTCCTGGTGATGGTCAGTTCGCCGCGGTGTCCATCGATGCCGAGGCTCATGCATAGCCTTGCAATGTCGGTGAGCACCTTGTCGTCCATCGAAACCTGGGTGAGCAGCTCCTGTGCAGCAACGATCTTTTTCTGCAGCTTCTGCTGTTCACGGGTGCATTTTTTCATGTACGCCTCAGGATCTTCATCATACTCGCGACGACGCTTGACGATATCGACCCTCTTGGCCACGTCGTTGATGGTGATGATACGGGCATGAAGGCCGAAACGGTCGAGCAGCTGGGGCCTCAGTTCACCCTCTTCCGGGTTGCCGGAACCGACCAGCACGAAGCGGGCAGGGTGGCGGATGCTGATACCTTCGCGTTCGACGACGTTCTTTCCGCTGGCGGCAACGTCGAGCAGCACGTCGACAAGGTGGTCATCGAGCAGGTTGACTTCGTCGATGTAGAGGAAACCGCGATTGGACTGGGCGAGCAGGCCGGGCTCGAAAGCCTTGACGCCGCTGGTGAGAGCCTTTTCGATATCGATGGTTCCGCAGACGCGGTCTTCGGTGGCACCGAGAGGAAGATCGACGACAGGAACGGGAATCTGCTCGGTCTTGACATCGTCAGGATTGATCGCTGCGGCTCCTTTCTTGCCCGATTCAGCTTCAACATACTGTTCGACGGTGCGATTGTAGATATCATCCTTGACGCGGGTGATGAGCGGAAGCACTTCTGCCAGGGCCCTGACCGTGGTGCTCTTGCCTGTACCGCGATGACCCATGACCAGAACGCCGCCGATCCTCGGATCGATGATGTTCAGGATCAGACTGAGCTTCATCTCCTCCTGGCCGACGATGGCCGTGAAAGGAAATGCCAGTGCCTGCTTCTTTTTCGAAGAGGGCTTTTTCGCTTCAGTGGCAGCCTTTGTTACTGCTGGTGCCTTTGCCTTGGCTACCGGGGTCGCCTTTGCCTTGGCTTGTGCAGGTGCCTTTGCCTTGGCTTCGGAACTCGCCGTTGCCTTGGCAGAAGAGGATTTCTTGGCGGCTTTGACAGTCTGGGTCATAGTCGATTTGATGGTTAAAACCCGGCCCGGGAACTTCTGGTTATCTCTTTATTTCGGGCTGGGGCTTGCTTGGTTTAGAGAAAAAATTCAATAATGAACTCTGAATTTATGCTTTTAGCATAGACATAACAAACGGTTTTCACGATTGTAGCATGTTAAAGAAATACGCTACTCATTCAGCATCATCATGCGGGTGAAACGGCATTGAAAGCCGCATCCCTGATCGTCTCCGAAAGGGTCGGATGGGCGTGCACCGTCCCGACGATCTCGGATGCGCTCAGCCCGAAACGGCACGCCAGGCCGAGTTCACCGATCAGCTCGACGGCATCGTGGCCAATGAGGTGTCCACCAAGCATTCGGGAGTTTTCAGCGTCGAACACCAGCTTGACAAACCCTTCAAGCTGCCCGAAGGCGTTGGCTTTGCCTGAGGCCGCAAAGAGCGAACGGCCGACCTTCACCTTATGGCCAAGCTTCAGCGCAACCTCTTCGGTCAGGCCGACCGAAGCCACCGACGGCTGGGCATAGACGCAGCGAGGAATCAGGGGCTCGCTCAACGGTTCCGGCGAACCTCCGGCAATGGCCTCGATCGCTATGGCAGCCTCAGCTGATGCTTTGTGCGCAAGCAACATGCCGCCCCTGACGTCGCCGATGGCATAAATGCCCGGAACCGATGTACGGCAAAGAGCATCGGTACTGATGAAGCCGCGTTCGGTCACCACGCCGGCCTCTTCAAGACCGAGGTTTTCGATCGCCCCGGTAACCCCGACGGCCACAAGCACGCACTCTGCTTCCACCCGCTGTGGTTCCTGTCCCTCGATGATGATTTCAGCGCCGACACCTGCCTCGTTGCGCTGGACATTGTCGAGCCGGGCGCCGCACAGCACCGTAATGCCTGCCTTCTCGAACGAGCGTTTCAGGGCTTCCGAAATCTCAGCCTCTTCTGCGGGCAGGATACGGGACATCATCTCGACGATGGTTACCTTCGAGCCGGCCTTCGCATAAAACCATGCCATCTCCACACCGATTGCCCCGCCGCCGACCACGATCATCGATGCGGGAACCTCCTTCATGATCAGCGCCTCCCTGCTGGTTATAATCCTCTTCCCGTCCGGCTTCAGCCCAAGAATCACACGAGGTTGAGAGCCGGTGGCTACGATGATGTTCCTTGCCGTAATGGCTTTCCGTGACCCGTCCGCTCCGAGAACCTCCAATCCGGCACCCCCGGTAAGCAAGGCCTCGCCCTGCCTTACCTCCACTCCCGCTTTGCGCAGCATGTATTCCACCGCTTTCGAGCTTTTCAGGGCAACGTTCCTGCTGCGCTTGACCGCCTGGGCAAGATCGAATGAAACCTCTGTGGCGTTCACTCCGAACGAAGCCGGATTCCTGACCAGTTCATACACTTCGGCACTCCTGAGCAACGCCTTGGTCGGAATACAGCCCCAGTTTACACAAACACCGCCAAGCGACCCTTTTTCGACCAGGCATACCTTCATGCCGTGACGTGCGCCATGAAGGGCCGCTTCATATCCGCCCGGTCCTGAACCGATGACGGCGAGATCGAAGCCCGCCTCGGGATTTACTTCTGACTGCTGCATTTTATAACAATTGGTTGGACGGCGATCTCCGGCATTCCGCCTGACCGATGCTGCCCCGGCGATGTGGCAGGCGGAAAAGCGAAACCGGTTGCACCGTACGATTCTTTGACTATATATAAGGAAAGCCGACCCATCGGGCCAGGCTGCTTTTCAAGTGATTTCAAGATGCAAAAAGAGCCAGTAAAAACCGAATCGGAAGCCAGCCTCGCTGCTGAGCCCGAGCCAAAAAAAATGACCATCCAGGTCAGCCGCGTACAGACCTCGATGCGCATCGACGTGTACCTCGCACAGCAGGTCGAAAACGCCACAAGAAACAAGGTTCAGGAGGCAATCGAGGAAAATCGGGTGCTGGTCAATGGCAAGACGGTCAAATCCAACTACCGGATCAAGTCGTGCGACCTGATCCAGATCACCTTCCTCCGCCCTCCAGCTCCTGACCTGGAGCCTGAAGATATCCCGATCGACATCCTCTACGAAGACGATGACCTCATGGTGATAAACAAGGCGGCAGGCATGGTGGTGCACCCGGCGTTCGGCAACTGGACAGGCACGCTGGCCAACGCGATCCTGCACCACATCGGCAAGGATGCCGACGAGCTCGACAAAAGCGGACTCAGGCCCGGCATCGTGCACCGGCTCGACAAGGACACTTCGGGGCTCATCATCATCGCCAAGAACCCGACCGCCCTGCACCGGCTCGCCACCCAATTCGCCAGGCGGCAGGTCGAAAAGGTATACAATGCCATCGTATGGGGCGTACCTGTCCCACCTTCTGGCACGATCAAAACCAACATCGGCCGATCGAGGAAAAACCGCAAGGTAATGGCCAATTTCCCATATGAAGGGCTCGAAGGCAAACACGCCATAACCGATTACGAGGTAGCCGAAAGCCTCCGCTACTTCTCACTGATCAGCGTAACGCTTCATACCGGCAGGACGCACCAGATCAGGGTGCACCTGCAACATCTGGGCCACCCCATCCTCGGCGACCATACCTATGGCGGGACTGTGGCACGCACCCTGCCGTTCAGCAAAAGCGACCATTTCACCAGCAACCTGCTCGACATGATACCCCGACAGGCCCTTCATGCCGAAACGCTCAGGTTCCGCCAGCCGACAACCGGCGAACTGCTCTCCTTCAGCGCTCCCTTGCCGGATGATATGCTGGGCGTGCTCGACAAGATCAGAAGCATCTGTCCCGTCGACGTACACTGACTTATCACCGATTCTGGTTGCAATGCAGAATCGCCCTCCGGCCATTTGTACTACGCCGGTTTCTTGTATATTTCACCATGGAGCACCGTCGAGGGGCATATGCCTCCTCACGACTGTGTCACATGTATAAAGTTTGATGGAACAATAACTGCTCCCCATCAGTATAAAAACTACATGCCATGAGAAAAAACGCAATCAAGATAGCGGTTCTGACCGCTGCTTCACTGGGAGCAGGTTCTGCTCCGGCCCTTGCCAGAGTTGATGTCGATCTGCATCTCGGGTCTCCCGGCCGGGTCATCGTCGTACCTGAGCCTCCACCGCCTCCGAGACACCGGTTCCACATTGAAAACAGGCCCCGGTTTCTCTACACTCCACCGCTCGGCTTCTATGTTTCGGTCGATGGCCCCTACGATATCGTCTACTACGAAGACCGATATTATGTTTACGACGATGGCCGATGGTACTGGTCATCGGAATACAACGGCCCCTGGGATTACATCGATGACCGCCGACTACCCGGACGGCTTCGCAGGTTCCGCCACGAAGAGATCAGGCGCTACCGCGACCACGAATACCGCCGCTACCGCGACGACGAACGCTATGATCGCGGGCCTCGTGACCACCGTGGGCCACATAACCCTGACCGCTGGCGTTAAGGGCACGAAACTGAAGCCCTCCTGAATTCAAAGGGCTCAATAATGAATCTCCGGAGGAGTGATCTCCTCCGGAACAATGTCACCAGATGAAAGTAATCGGTATCAACGGCAGTCCGCGGCCTTCGGGCAATACATCGAAAATGCTCGGGCTCGCATTGGAAACGCTCAACAGGGAAGGCATCGAAACGGAACTCGTCCAGGTAGGAGGTACCGATATCAAAGGTTGCCGCGCCTGCTTCGCCTGCATCCGGAACAAGGATTCCAGATGTGCGACAAAAAATGATGGCTTCAACGAAATCTTCGAAAAAATGGTCGCGGCACAGGGCTTGATCCTGGCGTCCCCCACCTATTTCGCCGACATCACTCCCGAACTGAAGGCCCTGATCGACCGCTCCGGCTTTATCGCCAGGGCCAACGGCGGCCTGTTCCGCCACAAAGCCGGGGCTGCAGTCGTTACCCTCAGGCGCGCTGGCGCCATCCATGCCTTCGACAGCATCAACCACATGTTCCAGATGAGCCAGATGTTCATCGTCGGCTCGACATACTGGAACCTCGGGTTCGGTGGCCGTGAAGGCGACGAAGTACTCAATGATGCCGAAGGGCTCGAAAACATGCGCGACCTCGGCAGCTCGATGACGCTCCTGCTCAAGAAACTCCACAATCACTGAACGATCCGAAAACCAGGCTCCAGACACACCTATTTCATGACAGAAAGAACCACGCTCACCGGCCGGTTATCGGCAATCCTGTGCATTTCAGCTATTTTGACAACCCCTTGCCTGCCGGCCCTGGCCGACCAGAAGCCGGAGTTCGCCGCACCCACGGGCGAAGTCGTCGAAACCCTCTGCGGCGAAAAGGTGCCGGACCCTTACCGTGGGCTTGAAAACCTGAAAGATCCGCAGGTACAGGCCTGGTACCGCCAGGAATCGGATCGGGCAAGAGCTGCCCTCGACGCCATCCCCGGCCGCAGTGAGCTCATTGTCAAAATGCAGGAGTTCGACAAGAGAAGGCCTGCCAAGGTCTACGACCTGGTCATCACCGACAACGATGTCTATTTCTACCTGAAGCAGACACCGGCTGACGAAACCGGCAAGCTTTACTTTCGCAAGGGGTTCCACGGAAAAGAGAGCAAACTGCTTGATCCGGCGACCTATTCGGAAGGCGGCAACAGTTTCGTCATAAGCAAGGTTTCGCCAAACATCGACGGCTCGAAAATCGTCGTCAGCCTCTCCCCCAACGGATCGGAAAACTCGGTTCTGCTCATCATGGATGTCGAGAGCGGCAAAATCCACACCGAAAGGATCGACCGTTGCTGGTTCGCAGCCCCCTCATGGCTGCCGGACGGCAAATCGTTTTTCTACAACAGGCTCAACCCTGGAGCCATGCACGACAAGGATCGGGAAAAGGACAGCCGCATCTTCCTGCACGTCACCGGGACCGACCCCTCCCGGGATCGTGAAATATTTTCCCGCACGAACAACCCCGACATGGGAATTCGCCCCGAAGACATCCCTGCCGTAGCCTATGACAGGAAAAGCAACCGTCTCTATGCCTCCACAGAAAGCGTCGACCCGAAAATCAACGCTTGGTACGCCCCCGTCAAAACAGTTTCGAAAAAAACCATTCCATGGAAACGGCTGATCAGGCCTGAAGATGAGGTGTACGATTTCGCCACGACAAAAAGCGACATCTACCTTTACACCCCGAAAAACGCACCCAGGTTCAAGGTGTTGAAAACTTCACTCGACAAGCCGGACATCGCCCACGCCCGGACCGTCATCGCCGAACAGCCCGGGGCTTCCCTCTCCGGATACGCACTCACCAGCGATGGCATCTTCTATACCCTGTCGATCAACGGTGTCAAAGAGGAGTTTTACCATCTCGGATATGGTAAAAAATCGGCAGAAAAGATCACCCTGCCCTTCGATGCCGGCACGATCCACCTCGGTTCCAAAGGGTACGACAAACAAGAGGTCTGGGCCATCATGGCTGGCTGGAGCCATGACTACCGACGTTTCCGTTACGAGCTGAAACAGAATCGATTCATCGACGAAACACTCTCTTCGCCAGCCGAATATCCTGAATATGCCGATCTCAAGGTCGAAGAGGTAATGGTTCCCTCCCATGACGGCGTAATGGTTCCATTGTCGCTCATCCATAACCGCGCCCTGGCAAAGAACGGCAGCGCTCCTGTGCTGATCTACGGCTATGGAGCATACGGCAACTCGATGACCCCTTTCTTCAGTCCGTCACTGCTGCTCTGGACGCTCAAGGGTGGTGTCCTGGCTGTCGCCCACGTCCGTGGGGGCGGGGAACTCGGAGACGCCTGGCACAAGGCGGGCATGAAAACCACCAAGCCCAATACCTGGAAAGACCTGATCGCCTGCGCAGAATACCTGATCCGAGAAGGTTACACATCGCCGAAGCATATCGCCATCAACGCGGCGAGCGCCGGTGGAATACTTGTCGGAAGGGCAATGACGGAACGACCCGACCTCTTTGCGGCCGCCATGCCGCAGGTGGGTGCATTGAACCCTCTTCGCGGCGAAGAGTCGCCCAACGGACCGGTCAACGTGCCTGAGTTCGGCACCGTCAGGGTTCCGGATGAGTGCCGGGCGCTGATCGAAATGGACCCGTACCTGCACCTTCAGAATGGAGTCTCCTACCCCGCCACCCTTGTTACAGCAGGCATGAACGATCCGAGAGTCATCGCCTGGCAGCCGGGCAAGTTCGCCGCCCGCCTCCAGGTCTCGACGGCATCGAAAAAACCGGTTCTCTTTTTCACCGACTACAAGGCCGGCCACGGTATCGGCGATTCAAAAACCAAACAGTTCGAATCCCTTGCCGACATGCTCAGCTTCGGCCTCTGGAATACCGGCCACCCCGAGTTCCAGCCGAAACAGTAGGAAATGATTGGGGCCTTGATTCCAGAACAGATTGCTGTTCCGGATATTCTCAACAGGGATGAAATTGGACTGAAGTCCATTCATTTCCTGATCCAGTTGCCCCGGGTTTCAACCTCTTACATTCAGCAGGGTTTTAACCCTGCGGACATTCAAATCTTCTCCCTCCCCAGTTGCCCCGGGTTTCAACCCGGGGGATCAGAGCGATAAAATCAAATACTCTTCGGACTTCAGTCCAACATCTTCTGCATTCATGTTGACGCCCCTCAGAGATAATCGAGCGGGCGGCCCAGTTGCCTGGCGACATAGGAGGCGCAGGAGACGCCCGAATAGGTTACGGCAATCACTCCCTGTCCCGGGAATGTGCTGTCGCCGGCGGCATAGAGGTTTTTTACCGGCGTCCTGTTCTGCGGCTTGAGAAGCACGTTCTGGCCAGGCTTGAGCAACGGCCCGTATGAGCCATCCCTCCTGTTCAGGTATCGCACGTGAGTCTGCGGCGTGGCCGTAACCATGAGTTCGACACAATCCTGCAAACCCGGCAGAATCTTTTCAACCCTTGCGATGATTGAACGGGCATACTCCTCCTTTGCACGCTTATACTCTTCGCCGTGGCGATCGAACTTATCCCATTGCCATGTCTCTGCCGTCACGAAAATGTGCAGGGCGTGTTTGCCTGAAGGGGCAAGCGAGGGATCCAGGACAGTCGGAGCGGAGAAGTAGATCGTGCCGCCGTACTGGTCGTATTTTGTCCAGTCGTCGACAATGATATGGTGCATGTCGAAACCTTCGGGAATCACCGAACCATCGACGCCAAGATAGATCTGGAACCAGCTCGGAGCCTTGACAAAGCGCTCGTCAGGAACCTTCAGGCGCGGATCATCCACGATCCTGTTGAAGGTATCCCAGACGGTAGCATTGCTGACAACGGCGCGCGCCCGGACCTCTTCACCGCCTCGCAGCCTCACCCCTTTGGCCGCACCCTCCTCCATGATCACCTGCTCAACCTCGCTTTTGAACCGAACCGATCCTCCGAACTTTTCGATTCCCTTCACCAGCGCTTCAGGAATGGCTCCTGAACCGCCTACCGGGTAATTGATGCCGCCATGATGCCTGTCGGCCAGGCAGATACCGGCATTGACCAGTGGAGTCGACAGCGCATCCTGCACCGCCCACGAATAGGATTCCAGGTCGATGAAGCGCAAAAGTTCCTGGTCATGGATATACCGGCGAGCCGTCCCGCCCATGGAAAAAAGGGTCTTGACCCCGAGGGCGACCGCCTTGATCGGATGCCGGCCGCCAACGGCCGCAAGATGGAACAGATCTTCCAGTGAACCCGCAGGCAGTGAACTCAGGATATCGTATACCGACTCCAGTTCGTCATAAAAGCGCCGTATTCCCTCCCTTTCATGCGGAAAGCGACCGTAAAGGCACTCAAGAAAGCGGTTACGATCGTAATGCACCGGCACATCGAAGCCCGCCGGCATGTGGTAGTGAATCTGCACCGGATCGGGAATGGTCAAAACCGGAATGCCGAGCTTCCTGAATATTCGCGCATGAAGGTTAAGCGTCCCCCTTGCATCCTCGTCACAGAAACCGTAAAAAACCGATGCACCGGCATCGAACCGGTAACCACCTTTACTGAACGAAGAGCAGCTACCGCCGGGAAATGAATTTTTCTCGTAAACGATGGTCGACAGTCCCCTCTCCTGCAGCAATGCCGCAGCCGTCAGGCCACCGATACCCGCTCCGATTACAATAACATCGACAGTTTCAGCCATGATTAACGATCTGATTTCTTCTTTAGCCTGCCAGGCACTGAATACCAGGCCGCGATTCCCATCCCTGACTTGAAGGTCGCCAGGAATTCCAGGGTTACAATTGAATTACCAAATGACTCTAAACTCTCTAAAGATATATTTTTATATTTAGTAGACAGAAGCATCATGGGTATGTAATTGATTCCCCGGCTTTGTTCAGTCAGAACATGATACACACATCCGGCAGCAACCAAGGATATGAAAGAGAACAAACAACTTCTCTCGTCGCAGGAAGAGATCAAACAGAAAGAGTTTCAGCAGGAAGCCATCACGCACATCCATGCGCTCTATAACTATGCACTGCATTTGACGATGAACCCTTCCGATGCCGAAGATCTGGTTCAGGAAACCTATCTGAAGGCTTATAAATTTTTCAATTCTTTCGAGCGGGGAACAAACTGCAAGGCGTGGCTGTTCAAAATCCTGAAGAACAACTACATTAACAAGTTTCGAAAAAACGCGAGGGAACCAGGTAAAGTCGATTACGACCTGATCAAGGATTTTTATCACACGATCAAGGACGTACAAAGCGACACCACCGAAGCCGAGTCGGATTTTTTCCATTCACTGTTGCATGAAGAAGTTTATCAGGCACTGCAGTCTCTGCCGGAAGAGTTCAGGGAGGTCATACAGTTGTGTGATATTGAAGGATTTACATACGAAGAGATTGCCAATATGGTGGAAAGTCCCATCGGAACGGTAAGATCCCGTTTGTACAGAGGCAGGAAGCTCCTGCGTGCCAAGCTTGAGGATTATGCAAAGAAGCATGGTTACGACACCGATTCCGGTGAGTAAGCCGCTGTAATCACCCAACCAATCAGTTCATTATTATGATTTGTACAAAAGCGATGGTGCTAATGAGTGCGGCTATCGATGGCGAGCTAACCGCGAAAGAGGAGCAAGATCTTTTAACACATCTTGACGAGTGCGCAGAATGCCGCGCCGAGTATCAGGATGCAAGGAACACGAAGGTAATCCTGAGGGAGCGGATAGTGCGGGTACAGGCGCCTCAAACTCTTATGGACTCGATTATCAACATGAGCATCATGACTTGATGATTCATCGTACATATATTCCAGGCCCTGCCCTGGGATATTGACGTTGTATAAGAATCAGCAAGTGGAGAGTTTTTGGTTTGATTAATATGAATAAATAACTATATATTCTTATAGGTTCCGTTAGCAGGCCGACAATAAGAGGTATTAACAAGGCTTCGTCATGAGCAAAACAATCTCCATAACAGAAGAAGATGTGAATAAATGGCATTTCAATATGCCGGATGAGATGCTTGATGCCGTGTCGAACCGATTCAAACTGTTGTCAGAACCCATGCGCCTGAAGATCCTGAGAGCGCTTTGCGATGGAGAACGTACCGTCCAGGAGATCGTCAACGAAGTCAGCGCCAGCCAGGCGAATATTTCCAAGCATCTCGCGCTCATGCATGACAACGGCGTTGTCAGCCGCAGAAAGGAAGGGCTCAGATGCTATTACCGCATTACCGACGAAAGCATCGTTTACGCATGCTTCCTCATTTCGAAAAGCGTAGTCGAAAACCTGCAGGATCGGCTCAGCTGGATCCAGAAAGTCAACAACATGTCGGCCTGATTCCGACCTGATTGTCCGCAGCTCCTTGCCAGCTTCAAGGTGAAAGAATCTGCGACCTTCCAGTGAAACAACCCCTCTTACTCCCCGTTTATCCATCGTTACATGATCGCCCACACCCTGGAAAGGGTGTAATGCCGTCGGACAAAATCCCTTTACCCTGTTCCCCGGTATTCATGCTTCATAACATTCCAGAGGCATCCGACCATATACCATCGTGCATGAGATCTTCATCTCTGACAATATTAATGCAATAATGTCAGACAGCTTGTCGTGCACCGCACAATTGTCACACCACAAAGATCTTCCTATCCACTATCCACGTTTGGCACGGTATTTGTTCCATATAATGCATGTGCGGGCAGATGCCTGCCGGTCAACATGAAACAACGATCAATTAAAAGCCAATCAAGGAGATTATCATGCTGATGAAAATTGCAAAAGATCCGATGAGACTTTTCGACGACATCTGGAGCGGAGCGCAGATGGCTGCTGCCCCATCCTTCAAGGTCGACATTTCCGAAGATGAACAGGCCTTTCATCTCGATGCAGAACTTCCCGGCATAAGCAAGGAGAAGATCACCCTGCACATTGAGGATGATGTGCTTACCATCAAGGCAGAACGCGAGCAGGTGGATGAACAGAAAAAGAAAGACTATCACAGGATCGAGAGAACCTACGGGGGATTTTCGAGAAGCTTCAATATCGGTGAACTCATCGACCAGGAACATATCGGTGCAGCGTTCGACAACGGCGTGCTGCATGTAACCCTGCCGAAAGCGTTGCCGGTCAGAAAGACAAAAGAGATATCAATCAGCTGATCGCCCGGCGCAAGCGAGCAGGCAAGGCTGAAAAAAGTTTAGAAAGCAGTAAGAACAAAAAAAAGGAATCAATCCATCATGGGAAAAATTATCGGAATTGACCTCGGCACAACCAACTCCTGCGTCTCCGTAATGCAGGGAACCCAGCCGACGGTCATCGAAAACTCTGAAGGCAACCGTACGACACCGTCGATGGTCGCCTTTACAAAAACAGGCGAAAGGTTAGTCGGACAGGCTGCCAAACGCCAGGCTGTGACCAATCCGAAAAACACCGTTTTTTCAATCAAGCGCTTCATGGGTCGCAAATATGACGAGGTGCCTAACGAAAAGAAACTGGCCTCCTACGACGTGGTCAACGAGAGCGGCGACGCAAAGGTAAAAATCAGCGACAAGACATACTCGCCCCAGGAGATCTCGGCCATGATCCTGCAGAAAATGAAGCAAACGGCTGAAGACTTCCTCGGTGAAAAGGTTACCGAAGCGGTCATTACCGTACCGGCATACTTCAACGATGCCCAGCGCCAGGCGACCAAGGATGCAGGAAAGATCGCCGGTCTCGACGTCAAGAGAATCATCAACGAACCAACTGCTGCCGCCCTTGCCTACGGCCTCGACAGGAAAGGCCATAGCGAGAAGGTCGCCGTGTTCGATCTTGGCGGTGGAACATTCGACATCTCGATCCTTGAACTCGGCGACGGCGTCTTCGAAGTCAAGTCAACCGATGGTGATACCCATCTCGGCGGCGACGACTTTGACCAGAAGATCATCGACTACCTGGCCGACGAGTTCAAGAAGCAGGAGGGCATCGACCTGCGCAAGGACGCCATCGCCCTGCAGCGCCTGAAGGAAGCTGCTGAAAAGGCGAAGATTGAGCTCTCATCGCGTACAGACACCGAGATCAACCTCCCGTTCATCACCGCTACCCAGGAAGGGCCAAAACACCTGGTGATCAACCTGACGAGAGCCAAATTCGAGGCGATGTGCACCACGCTTTTCGACAACCTGCTCGAGCCTTGCCGCCGTGCCGTCAAGAACTCCAAGCTTGAGATGAAAGAGATCGACGAAGTGGTACTGGTCGGCGGCTCCACAAGGATCCCGAAAGTGCAGAACCTGGTCAAGGATTTCTTCGGCAAGGAACCCAACAAGAGCGTAAACCCTGACGAAGTTGTCGCCATAGGCGCTGCCATCCAGGGCGGCGTGCTCAGGGGCGACGTCACCGATGTGCTCCTGCTCGACGTCACCCCGTTGTCGCTCGGTATCGAAACCCTCGGCGGCGTTATGACCAGGCTGATCGAATCCAACAGCACGATCCCGACGCGAAAACAGGAGGTATTCTCTACCGCTGCCGACAGCCAGACATCGGTAGAGGTGCATGTGCTTCAGGGTGAGCGCCCGATGGCGACAGACAACAAAACCCTTGGCAGGTTCCACCTCGGCGACATCCCGCCGGCGCCAAGGGGCATTCCGCAGATCGAGGTGACCTTCGACATCGACGCCAACGGCATCCTGAACGTATCGGCCAAAGACAAGGCGACCGGCAAGGAGCAAAGCATCAAAATCGAGGCAAGCACCAAGCTGACCGAAGCCGAAATCGAGAAGATGAAGGAGGACGCGAAGGTTCATGCCGCTGAAGACCAGAAGCGCAAGGAGGAGATCGATGTACGGAACTCGGCCGACTCGCTCATCTTCAGCACCGAGAAGCAGCTTACCGACCTTGCCGACAAACTGCCGGCAGACAAGAAGACCGCAATCGAAAGCGCCCTCGAAAAGCTGAAGGAAGCCCACAAGGGCGGTAGCGTTGATGCAATCAAACCGGCAATGGACGAGCTGACCAAAGTCTGGAGCGATGCCGCTTCCGACCTCTACTCGCAGCAGCCCCCAACCGGCGGACCTGAAGGCGCACCGCACAGCCATGAACCCGAAGGCAATGCAGGAAAAGGCAATGACGGAGCCGTAAACGCCGAATACGAAGTAATCGACGACAAAGAAAAATAACCGGCCCGAACAGCCCGGTTATTAACCGCAAAAGAGAAAGCCCCGGGCATCAAAACCCGGGGCTTTTGTTATTCATATAAAATAAATCAAACAACAGCACCGGAGCTACCCATTCTCATTTACCCTCTCCAGTCCCCGAAACCATATTTCGAAAAACTTAAGGATTCGGGCTTGAGGCCATTGACCGACGGTTGTTTTCCTGATATGAATCTTACCTTTTCCAGGCCATGACAAACCCCTCAACTGCTTACCCGTCAAAACTTTATCATTATTAGCACCTCACTCCGTGCAGATTACATTATAATACCAATGATGCAGGCTGAGATTAAATACGCTTACGCAGCATAATCCTGAAGATATGCCGCAATACCAGAAGAAGTCCCGGCGAGAATACGGAGTATAGCCAGTTAATATTTTTTTACTCCATTATGAGCAGACCAAAAATTACCGTTATAACTCCTACGTATAACTCCGAAAAAGATATTGAGAAGTGCATAAAAAGCGTAGCTGATCAAACATATCCGGGTAAAGAGCATCTTTTTATTGACAACGTCTCAAATGACAAGACCGTTGAGATCATTCGTGAATATGCAGCCAGGTATCCACACATCCGCCTGTTATCAGAAAAAGATCGCGGCATATATGACGCCATGAACAAGGCTATTGACCTGAGCGAGGGTGAGTGGCTCTATTTTCTGGGATGCGATGACCTCATATATAACGACAAGGTGCTTGAGGAGATCTTTACCTCCCATGAAGCCAACGAATCTGATGTCATTTACGGCAACGTCATATGGGGAAATTATGGCTATTTATACGATAGCGAGTTTTCACTCCTGAAACTAATCGAGAAAAACATATGCCACCAGGCCATGTTTTTTCGACGGGACCTGTTTAAGGTTTCAGGCAAATATGACATCAAATACAATGTATATGCTGATTGGGTATTAAATATGAAGCTCTTTGGGATGGCCGGCATCAGGATAAAATATATCGACAAGGTAATAGCCATCTTTAATCCCGAGGGATATTCATCCAAAAATATGGATTTGAATTTTGCCAGGGACAAGGATATGCTGATTCGAAATTTTTTCCCGAAAGATTTTGTAGACCTTTACTATTCGTATTTTATTGAGGCTCTATCTGAAAAAGATAAAGAGATACACAAGTTAAAACATGAACTTAATTCAGTTTACAATACTGTAGCCGGGCAATTTATACGCTTTTACAAAAGCCTGAAAAAACGATAATTATTCCAGTACGCTTTAATGACAAATAAAACTGCACTTGTTTGTGGCGCTGGCGGATTCATTGGATCACATATGGTCAACAGGCTCAAAAAAGAAGGATATTGGGTTCGCGGTGTGGACATGAAATTTCCTGCATATTGGGAGACAGCCGCTGACGATTTTGTTGTCGGTGATTTACGGGACAACTATTTTTGCAGACAGATTATAGATCGAAAGTTTGACGAAGTTTATCAGTTCGCCGCCGATATGGGTGGGGCTGGTTATGTTTTTGCTGGTGTACATGATGCTGACATTATGCATAATTCTGCGCAGATAAACCTCAACATACTTGATGCCTGCCATAAACGTAATGTCAAACGGATATTCTATTCTTCATCAGCCTGCATATACCCAGAAAACAATCAACTGGATGCGCATAACCCCGATTGTTCTGAAGCTTCAGCCTACCCGGCAAGTCCAGACAGTGAATATGGCTGGGAAAAACTGTTCAGCGAACGACTATATTTTGCATTTCATCGAAACAAGGGAATGGAAGTCCGGGTAGCCAGGTACCACAATATTTTTGGGCCCTATGGCTCATGGAATGACGGAAAAGAAAAAGCCCCCGCTGCTATCTGCAGAAAAGTAGCCATGTTGAACGATGGCGGTGAGATTGAAATTTGGGGCGACGGTCAACAGACGCGGTCGTTTTTATACATAGACGAATGCCTGGAGGCTACTATTCGGCTGACCAGGTCAGATTGGACTGGTCCTGTCAATATCGGTTCTGATGAAATGGTGACCATCAACCAGCTTGCTGACATGGTTATGGCCATTGCCGGTAAAAAATTGACAAAGAAACATATCGAAGGGCCTTTGGGGGTTCGTGGCCGCAATTCAGACAACCGCCTGATAGAACAGATGCTGGGCTGGAGACCCACAATGAATCTGGGCGAGGGCCTGGAAAAGACCTACCACTGGGTCGCCGGACAGCTCCTTTCCGGCAATGGGTTTTGAGATCGACGATAACGAATGACATCCAGCACGCCAGTTCTGATTGCCGATGTACAAAGCGAAAGCCCCGGAACTCTAAACCCGGGGCTTTCGCGTATTCATCCAATAAAACCGGAACCGGCGCCTTAAGTCGCTTACGCCGTTAAGTCCGCGAATCAGGTTACGCCAATCATCCGGGACTTCATGATCCGAACTGAGGAATTGAAGCTTGCCTTGTATTTCTTACCGTGATATTGGCCAGATACCACTTCATAAGCCATAACGAAGTCCAGGGAATAGGGATGATCAGGATACACGAGATGGCAAATACGAACGTACGCCACAACACATTCCATCCGTCACCCTGAAAATCAACAGTAAAGCCATCTCCCTTTATATTGCGACAATACCATTTCATTTGGGCAACCAAAACCCAGGCCCATCCGATAATGGTCAAAACTGATACGCTGATAAACAGAGTCCACCCTAGGTATGGCAGATACTTGCCCTCAAACGACATCTTCGTACCGTTATCTGTTTGAATGTTTTTCCAGAACCACCGGACAATGAGAAGCGAAAAAAAGCAACTCACCGGTATCAGCAAAAATGGAATAAAGGAAACATGCCCGTCAGCACCTCCATGCGTCCTGCCCGTGGATTGGCCAACAAGGGAAAGCACCTGCACTGCCATGATCGGAAACCAGATATCCCCGGCCTGCCCTGTAAAAGCTACCTTCGTACCATCTGAAACTCGAAAATTGCCGACTATCCAGCGATTTAACCAAACGGCCAGCCAGGGGGCCGGGATAACCAGAAAAGAGAGTAATCCGGCCAACAAAATTCGCCCGAACAGCCCAAGTGCATGACCCATAAATTCGACGCGGACCGGGGCATCGGTTTGTGTTATGCGTTGTGTTGCTTCACTCATAATGGTCCTTTCATTATTTATTGTGACTTTCAGCTTCGGTTGTATGTTGGCTATGCCTGTTTCACGCCCTCCTGTCTGTTTATCATCATCGTCATTGATAGTGATGAACATTTGTGATCGTGGTTAACACCGGCAATATCAGCGGATGCATTCGAGAGCATCGAAATGGCCGGGAAATACCGGTTCAGCCAAGGGGGAGTGACTCTGCTGCCAATACGTCAAAGATACCGATACTCAAATAAATATACGGACTGGAAAACGCTGGTGCCGTTGCTCCGTTATCGAATTGGTGTTCATAACCTCCCCGATACTCCAATTCGCCTGCCTCTTTCACCATCAACAAAAATGGGACGGGATTCCGGTAAATAAATAACCCGGCAAAAACCGGGTATTCAGTTGGTAATGAATCCAACTGTCTATCGACAAGCATCGATATATAGATTCATTGCGTATTCATGCCCCTTTACTGATCATTTCAGCCTGACTACCGTTCTCAAGGACCAAATTGACGATATACTCCAGCATCAACAGGGCCTTAACCTTACCCTGAAGCTGTTTTACGCCGACAGATTGCTCTTTTTTCGGGAAGGGTTTCCTGTCAGGTTTCGCTCCGCGTTCCACCGTCCTGATATCAGTGCCACGATCAGTTTCGATTACCTCCGTATTGCTTAACGAGGAATGGAATAGTTGTTGCCCTGTCTGTCCAATCTGCTTGTAAAGGCTATCCTCGCCGTGCTCGAAAATCTGGCGCACCACGGTCAGGTTATCAGCGAAGTTACTGCCCTGGATTTTTTGACTCAGTAAACCGGATATGTTATGGAAAGATGCTGCCTCATCCTGGAGAATCAACGGGGTAAGCTGGTGCAGCAAATCGTGAAGCTCAGCCTTGGTGTATGGATCAAGGTTGAAGCCCATGATCGTGGCAAGGCTTGAAATGGTCGGCATTCCGCGTTTAAGCACCCTGCATAAGCGCACTCGTCCTACCCGGCATACATATTTCTGCAGCAAACTTATATCATCAGCCGTAAAGGTCGCCGAGACCGATTCCAACAGTTCACCTGCGTCATCAGTCAGGGACAACGTAACTCGCTTCGTTGCATGTGCGCTCTTGTCAGGCTCGTGATGGTCACTCATCGTATCTTGGGAAATGGAAATTCTGCAACTGATGCAGCTCATGAACATATCACTCGAAATACCACTACACAAATATAGATATTATTATAATCACAAAGCTAATTTATTATTCTAAGTGATTCTATATTAACTATTTATTAGCACAATGCGCTCACATATAATATATATATCCAGACATTTATACAAGAGGATTTACCTGAGATTCCGTATTGATTACAGAGAAATTGTTAGGCAAGCCTGGCTCATGGACAAAACACGGCAAATGGTTTTCAGGAGCGCAGTGTTGTTAAAAAATCATTATTATGTCGCAAAATCTTTACCGGATAATCATCGAACAAGGAACATCATGAGCGACTTGCCCAACTGCCCGAAATGCAACTCTGAATACACCTATGAGGTTGGAACCCTCCTGACCTGCCCTGAATGCGGCAACGAATGGAGCAACTCGGCTCCCCCTGAAGAAAAATCGCGCGTATGGAAAGATGCCAACGGAAATCATTTGCAGGACGGCGATACCGTAACGGTGATCAAGGATCTCAAGGTCAAGGGCGCCTCATCGGTGCTCAAGGGCGGCACAAAGGTGAGAAACATCCGTCTCATCGAGGGCGACCACGACATCGACTGCAAAATCGATGGTTTCGGGCCGATGCAGCTGAAATCGGAATTCGTCAAGAAAGCCTGATGGCACGAATGGATTCACATGAATCCCTTTTTTATTTGCTGACCTTTTGCTAATTTAAATCTGTTTAAGGTTTGTACCGTAACTGGTGCCCCGTCAGCCAATTAAACCAAGCATAACCATGCAGTCTCAGCTTAGTAGACCATACACCGAATCCAACCAGGTTCGCAGGAATGTTTCAGGTCCCTGGTCAGGCAATGCGGCTCACAAGGCAGAGAAATATTTTATCACCTCAGCTAAAAGGGATCGCAACGACAAGCTTCAGCTTGAGATTGTGCCAACTTCCGGACGCAGGAAGCTCTCCCCTACCAAAGAGATGATCCAGAAACTCATCAATGGTGAAATCGAGATCTGGGTGATGACCACGCAACCGGATATCGCCATCAACCTGGGACAGAAGGTTCTCGACAACGAGAACCGTTATGTCATCGATTTCGACAATCGCGGTGTGAAATGGACCATGAGGGACATACCCGTGTTTTACGACAGAGGTAAAGGGCTATGCGTTGAGATCGATCGCAGAACCTATACTGTCGACGAGTTTTTCAAATAAACAGGCTTGTTTCAGCAGCATTACCAAACAGATCTGTTCAGGAAAGCCATGCCATTAAAAGCATGGCTTTCTTTTTGTCTGAAAAACAATAACGGCTGTCTGCATAGTTCAATAATATCAGACTGATATGAATCTGACTCATAAGTCAAGATAATATCCGCTCATTACAGTCATCGACTACCGGAAACTCGAATTGCGGACAGGAATGTCCGCCCTCCGTTGGCCGAATACCCTTTAGAGACAGCCTCTTCCCCTGAGTGCTCCTGGAATACGGGCGGTTCGCGAACCGCGCCTCTATAGCCTTAACTTTTGAAGCTTATTATCGGCTATGAAAACACCATAAACAGCGAGAGCTTAACCTAAGAAGGCTCAAGAAGGTAAAAAAAAGAGGCTGCCTCATATTGAGAGACAGCCTCTTTTCAAGAATAACAAATATACCCTGATATGGCCCAACTGGTCAGCTGGCCTTATTTGAGCCTCTTTTTGGCAAGCTTGGCTTCGGGAGACAATGGATAGTTACGGATAACATCCTTGAAACGGGCATTAGCGTTGACTTCGTCCTCTATCTTCTCAAAAGATAGCGCCTGTTTGTAAAGCGAAGCCGGCCGTTTGCTGCTCTTGGTGTATTTGGCGATCACCACCTGATATTCAAGAATTGCCTTTTCAAACCATTTCTCGTTGAAATAGGATTCTGCAATGTAGAACTGCGCTTCACCAACCTGAGGCGAGTTCGGGTTCTGCGACATGAATGAGGTGAAATCGACGCGGGCGCCTGCATAATCATCCATTTGCAGTTTAGCCAGCCCGTTCTGGAGCATGGCATCTTCACCAGTTGCAGGAACCGAACTCTGGTTTTTCGCCTGAACCGGGGCAACAAATGCTACCGGAACCGGAGCTGGAGTTTCAGCGGGAACTGGAGCTGCGGTTGTCTTATTCCTGGCTGCCTTTGCTTCAGCAACAGTCCTGACCCTTGCCCAGGCTGGTACCGGGGCCGGCGTTTCGCTGTTAGCAGGAGCTGGGGCTGGGGTATAAACTACAGGCGCAGGCACAGCTACAACAGGTGCCGTAGCGGAATTTCGTGGTTTTGCCGCCCATGCCTTGACTGGAGCTGGCTCCTGAACAACGGCCGTTACCGGAGCTTCGGTCGGCTTGACGACAGGGGCAGGAACAGCTGCCGGAGCAGGTGTTTCAACCGGAGCTGACACCTCAGTTCGAGACTTGGCATTCCGAGGCTTTGCTGCCCATGCTTTCACCGGAGCTGGCTCCCTGGCGACTGCCGGTGCTGGCGCTTCAGGCTTGAGGGTAACAGCGGCAGGAGCGGCTGCCGGAGACGGCGCAACAGAGGGCGCAGGTGCTTGTGCGGCTTTTGGCGAACTCTCCGGTGCGGAAGATGCCGCAGGGGCTGGGGCTTTAACAGGAGCTGAC
The DNA here is from genome assembly GCA_013334525.1 of Chlorobiaceae bacterium. Classification (GTDB taxonomy): domain Bacteria; phylum Bacteroidota; class Chlorobiia; order Chlorobiales; family Chlorobiaceae; genus Chlorobaculum. The sequence continues at coordinate 29,501 of JAAXXK010000012.1, read as the reverse complement.
GCAACAGTTACGGACTTCGGTGTCCATGCTTTCACCGGAGCGGGCTCCTTGGCGACTGCTGGTGCAGGTGATTCTACTGCTATTGGCGAACTCTCCGGTGCGGGAGATGCCGCAGTGGCTGGGGCCTTAACAGGAGCTGACGCAACAGTTACGGACTTCGGTGTCCATGCTTTCACCGGAGCGGGTTCCTTGGCGACAACGGGCGCCGGGGGTTCAAGCCTGGCCGGTGTTTCTGACGCTGCTGGAGCAGCGGCTATGGAGGGTGCGACGACAGGCACTGGTGCCGATGCAACAACAGGTGCTGGTGCTTCAAGGGCAGATGCGACTGCCGGTTTAACCGAAGTTGATGCCACAGCTCGGGACTTCGGCGTCCGTCCTTTAACTGGAGATGATTGCTTTGAAATTGCTGGTGCTGGCGCATCAAGCTTGACCGGTGCTTCTGTCGTCGCTGGAGCAACGGCTATGGGCTGCGCAGCGAAAGGTTCCGGGGCTTTGGTGGCTGCCGGAAAGACTGATGGAGAAGATACTACGGCTGGGGCCGGGATTTCCGGTTTTACCGGAGCTTCTGATGATGGCGCAGGAGCCGCTACTGGGACGTCATTTGCTGCAGGAACGGCTGAAGGCGAAGATACTACGGCTGAGGCCGGAATTTCCGGTTTTACCGAAGCTTCTGATGGCGCAGGAGCCGTTGCTGGTGCTTCAACTGCTGCTGAAACGACTGACGGCGAAGATACTACAGCTGGGGCCGGAATATATGGTTTTATAGTGGTATCCTCTGCTGCCGGCGCTGGGACTGGTGCTTCAGCTGCTACCGGGGCGGCGGTTGGTGCATTGGCAACTTCGGGAGCAGGGATTTCTGGTTTTATCGGGGCCTCTGCTGGTGCTGGTGCTGGTGCTGGTGCCGGGGCCGTGGCTTCAGCTGCTGCGGGGGCGGCGGCTGGCGCGGTGACTTCGGAAACCGGGTATACCGGGTATACCGGCTTTACAGGCGTTTCTACCGCTCCTGGAGCAGTCCTGATCGCAGGAGCAGGTGCAGGTGCTGGTGCCGGCGTGTCCGAGCCTGCACGGGATGGCGGCGGTGCAGGTATTGCCGGCGACTTGGGAGCAGCATCTATCAGGTCGAGATACTTCTCCAGCCTGGCAAGCCGGTTCTCGAGTTCAATATTCTTTTTTACAAGGAGCGAATCCTCAACATCAAGCCGCCTGAGCGACTCGCTGTGATCGTGCCGCAACTCACTGATACCGCCATGAAGTGTTGCCACCTCTTCACGGTATTGGGTAATTTCAGAGTAGGAGCCTGCTGATTGACTCTTTATTACCTGCGACTCTTCCTTCAGTTGGGATACCTGCCCTTTGACGTAGCTCAGATCTGTTTGCGATGCACACGCAGAAAGTACAACGAAAGGGAGAAACAGCAGTGATCTGGTTTTCATCATTGAACTGTTGTTTGTTCATTACTGATAATGCCAGTGGAAGGATCAAACCCGCCACTGGCATAACATTACAATCAGACGCTTATTTCGTTAAAAAATGGGCTCTTCTGTTTTTTGCCCAGGCCTCTTCGTTGTGGCCAGGATCGAAAGGACGCTCTTCACCGAAACTGACCGCCGTAATACGGCCATTGCCGACTCCGAGGTTGACCAGATATTCTTTGGCTGCAACTGCACGGCGTTCACCGAGCGCAATATTGTATTCGTCGGTTCCCCTCTCGTCACAGTGGCCTTCAACGATCACTGCCGGAACAGAGTTCCTCTGGAACCATACGGCGTTCTGCTTAAGCTGATCCTGGGCTTCAGGGCTCAGCGCAGAGCTGTCAAAATCATAAAATACATCGCCAAGTACCGGACCGGCAAAAGTATTTCCAGCACCTGAGCCTGAACCAGCACCCTTACCTGCTCCTGAACCGTCTTCAACAACGACTCCGGCTCCGGTACCCGATCCTGCACCCGATCCTGCGCCGGACGCATCACCGGTAGATACTGCACTTTTTGAAGAACAACCGGCCAGAATAATCATGGCGGCACCGATAATACATGGTAAAGTATGTCTCATGATGTTTCTATCGTTGAGCTGTTTATAAAAATATGCCCGGAAAGCTTGAGCGCTCCCCGGGCTAAATCATTACTTTTTTATTCCGTGAAGTTTAATCCTCAACGAAATGAACCCTTCTGTTCTTTGCCCAGGCCTCTTCGTTATGCCCGGAATCAAAAGGCCTCTCTTCGCCGTAGCTGACGGTTTTGAGACGTGCCGGGTCGACGCCGAGACTCACAAGGTATTCCCTGGCTGACTGGGCCCTGCGCTCGCCGAGAGCAATGTTATACTCGTTTGTGCCGCGTTCGTCGCAATGGCCTTCAAGAATAACCTTCTTGCCGGCGTTGGCAGCAATCCAGTTCGCGTTGGTCTTCAGCTGTGACTGCGTCGGAGCGGTCAGCTCTGAACGGTCAAAATCGAAGAATACATCGCTCATTGGTGCCACTACGGGCGGCGGCGGCGGTGGTGGCGGCGGTGGCGGCGGTGGTGGCACGACCACATTGTCACAGCAGCATGCACCAAGAATCAGAAGAGCAGGAATGTACAGGTATCTTGCTCTTGGTTTGACATTTGTCATATATCCTCCATGATTAGTTAACGAAAATATTACTGTACTACCTGATTATTGACCATGACGGCTGCTGCTGCTCCCCATCCATCTGAACCAATGCTCTTTGATTGGTGCCGTCAGCATTCATAACAAACATTTTCCGCCTCCCCTGGCGTGTCGATGTAAATACGATCATGCTACCATCTGGAGACCATGAAGGATATTCATTGTCCCTTGTGCCACTGGTGAGCTGCATCAGGCCCGAACCATCTGCATTAATCGTAAATATATTTATTTCGCCGTTTTTTTGCAGGGAAGAGTACAAGATTTTATCACCCGAAGGAGCCCAGGCCGGCTGGGTATTGTATGTTCCGTTGAAAGTAAGCCTGCGGGCGACGCCTGAATTCATATCCTGTATGAATATCTGGGGCCTGCCTTCACGAGTCGAAACGAAGGCCATCCTCGAACCGTCAGGAGAGAAGGTAGGCGATACATCGATGCCCCTGCTTTTGGTCAGCCTACGGGAAACGCTTCCGTCAACCCTGAGGAGATAGATCTCCTGATCCCCATCGATGGAGAGTGTCGTGGCCAGTTCATCCCTGCCAGGCACCCATCCCGGATCGATGCACACTCCGGTTTTCCTTACCGCCACGGTCGTCCTGGTCGCGAGGTTCTTGATATACAGGTCGGGCCTGCCACTCGTGTAATCGGTCCAGGCAAGGTACCTGCCATCACTTGAAACTGCCGGGGTCAGGGAAATCGATCTCGTACTGGAGAACTGTTCGATGTTTTGTCCATCAAAATCACACATGAATATCTCTTTGGCGCCTGTGCGGTTCGAAACAAAAACGACTTTTGAGCCGAAAACCGACTTTTTACCGGTAAGAAGCTCGACAAGATCTGCACAGAACTGCAAACCGATGGGACGAAGCTGTTTTTCAGGGCCGCTATAAATTTTATTGAGCAGCTGCTTGCCAGTAACATCGTAAACAAACATCTCCAGGCTGGGATCTCCCCTTTTTTTGGACACGGAACCCGTGACGTAAATATCGCTGCCCACGGAACCGATGGCTCCGAAATTGATAGCGCCATCCTGGGGGTTCCTGATATTTAATGGGGGGGCCATCAGGTTGAAAAGGCCGGTGAAATCGAGGCCTCCCTTGATGGTGGCGTCAAGGCTTTTTGCCCATTCAGACTCCCGTCCTCCTTTTGCCATTGAGTTATCGAGCACAATTGAAATACGGCCGGAAACCTGTTTCCGGATATCAATCGTATCGACAGCATCTTCCGCCCTGAGAATCGTAGGCACAAGCATCTGGAACCAGAGCAACACTGATATACCAGCTACCAAGATCTTCCTGAACTTCATAATATTTTGAATCAGTATATAATTTATTGCCGGTCAACTGACGCAGCTGAAAGAAATGAAAAAACAGAATAATGACTCTTGAACAACAACAAATATATCTTCGTAATTAATATAACCATGTAAGGTGTTAATAAATCCCTTGCGATCAATTCCTTCCGGTTCGAATTGCAGGAATTAATACGCATTTATTTCATCAAATTATTTTACGACCAAATCTTCAGGCGTGAAATTAAGATCATATACGACCCCCCGGGGCCCATACTCTTTGGGAGGCGGTGGAAATGGTACCGATTTATTAAGCGTCTGGACAACAGAGTTGTTCATGAATTCACTTGGCGCAGGCCTGATATATTTCCGTTCCCCTATCGACCCGTCAGGCATGATCCAGATCCTGACTATGACCTCCATTCCGTTCAGTTTCCTGAGCAACGCCCTTGATGGGGTGACCCAATTTCCTGAAACGATCTCCTTGATTTTTGCCTTGTATGCATCCACCGCTCCACCGCCGGTGCCATACGCACCGCCACCGCCGCCACGACCCGCGCCCATCGACGCCGGTCCGCCGCCCCCCTGTGTCGTTATCTTTTTCTGAAGATTGGCCATGCTGCTGCTCAAGTCGCTGACATCGCTGGCGGCAGGCTTGGCGGCAGGCTTCTGGGTTTCGGTTTTATTCTTCAGTCGATCAATAGCAGCGTCGAGATTCTGCTGGCGCTGTTTTGCTGCATCAGTCGGCACCTCTTTTTTCGGAACTACAGACTCGGGCACCTTCTTTGCCACCACCGGTTCAGGAAGCTTCTTCGGCACAACCGGATCAGGAACCTTTTTGGGCGGCACCACAGGCACCGGAACCTTTTTGGCAACAACCGGTTCGGGCGCTTTTTTCTGTTGGGGAGGCGTCGGCTCCGGTACTTTCTTGACCGCAGCCTGTTTCGGCGGGGCCGGACTGGGTTCAGCCGCTTTTTTAACTTCTGCAGGAGCCGCCGGGATTTTCGGGCCACCAGCCGGACCGGGAAGTCCAGGCAGCGAAACGAGGCTGACGTTGACGATCTTCACCGGAGGATGAAGGCGAACGTACAAAACCTGAAGCAGGACGACGGCGATTATCACGGCGACGTGCCCCGCCGCAGCCACGCCTATCCAGAAGGAAAACTCCCTCTGCCCCTTTTTCAGTTCATCCCTTGTGCTCATACGGTGTCCGCCGAATCAACGTTTATTGTGATTCGACACCGCCGCAGGCTCGGTGACCATACCAATTTTTTCAACCCCGGCCTGCCTGATCGAGGCCATGACAGACATGACGAATCCGTAGGGCAGGGATTTATCTGCCTTGAGGTAGACCTCTTCGGCTTTTTTGGACTCGAGAATCTTCGGTAGTCGCTCGGCTATTTCGCTGGCATCGAGCTGGTAATCGTTGATCATAACCTTGCGTGACCCGTCGATGCTGATAACCAGCCCCTTGGAGTCGATATCCATCTGATCGTGGGTCGTCTGGGGAACCTCTACCTTCACACCGCTGGTCATCATGGGGGCCGTCACCATGAAAATGACGAGCAACACCAGCATGACGTCAACGAAAGGCGTCACGTTGATCTCGCTCATGAGCCTTGTCTTCTGTCCAGTCATCATCGCTTGGGGCCTCCCCGGTTACTGGTTGAGGTAGGAGTCGATGAAGTCAGGAACGAAATCTTCAAGATCCCGTTCTATCTGGCCGATCTGCTGGGTAAAATAGTTGTATCCCATGACGGCCGGGATGGCGGCGACAAGGCCGGTGGCCGTTGCGACAAGCGCTTCGGAAATACCGGGAGCGACCGCGACGAGCGATGCCGTTTTCATGAGGCCGATGTTCTGGAAAGAGCTCATGATTCCCCATACCGTTCCGAAAAGACCGATGAAGGGTGCGGTATTGCCGACGGTTGCAAGAAAGGGAACCAGATGCGTCAGGCGCTTGCTTTCGGCGTTGACCTCCCTTTTGACGGCAAGGGTAACACGCTCCCTGAGCTGGGTGATGGTGCTCTTGTCGCGCATGGAACTGTATTCGACATAGCCGGCCCGGAACACCCTGGGAAGCGAACCGTTCCGGAAGCTCTCGCTCGAAGCGAACAGCCTGTCTGCATTCGGGGACTGGAAAAAAGAATCCAGAAAGTCCTGGGACTCCCTGATCGACTTCCTTACAAACCCGAACTTATAGGCTATGATCGCCCATGAGATGATCGAAAACATTATCAATACCAGGAGGACCAGTATAACGACTGGTCCAGCGCCCGAAAGCATCGAAAAAATTCCTCCGCCGGCATTTTCACTCATATTCTGCTTGCTCTGATGGTTTCATTTTAAAAAGTCACAAGATTCCGAACGACGAAATAGGCGACGACGGAACCGGATATTGCACACAATGTATTGACCATATCGTTGTTTACAAAATGATATCCCTTGATAAGTTCATTGAGCACCTTGCTTCCGTCGGGAGCGATGCTGTGGGTTCGTTCGGTCACCTTTTCCCTGATCGGGTCAAAATACTGCGCCTGAACCGTCGCCCCGAAAAAGCTGTCGACGAGGCTTGAGAAAAGACCGGCGATGCCGATGATCAGAAGCGACGGTACAATACCAACCGTGCCGATCCACTTAACGTTCAGGAGCACGGCGCTCGAACAGATTAAAAGGGAGCCGAGGAACGAAGCCGAAGTCCCCGGTATGGATACGCCGCCTGAAGTCCCGACAGGAACCGGCTTGAAGGTGGTGACGAGAATCGCCTTCGGGTTTGGCCACATAGTGCCGATTTCGGTGGCCCAGGTGTCAGCCTGCACAGCGGCAAGCGTGCCGAGATAGGCGAAGAAAATGTTCGGGTCAGCGGTCAGCGAATAGATCACCATCATGATCCATGCTACGCCGCCGTTCGCATAGACCTGGCCGGCGTCGCGCTGCGATCCTTTTTCAAACACGAGATCGAATTTCGCCTTGCGCTTGTGACCAAGCTTCGAGAGGATCGAGGAGAGAAAGTAGAAGGTCAGCAGCGGCACGGTCCAGTCAAGCCCCCCTATTCCGAAAATCGTCGACCCGAGCAGGAATGTCGCCGTGGCTCCGCTGTTGTTGAGGAACTTGACCTTGATCGAAAAGAGCGCCACTGCAAGGGCGAAAAGGCCGCCCATGAGGAACCCCTCGATGGTCACCATTTTGTTTACGTCGATCAGGAAAAGCACATAGGCTATCGATGCCGGAATAAAGAGGTTGTCAAGGCCATAGGAGAGTAAAGCCTCTACAGCCGTGGCGATAAGGGCCAGAAGCAGGGCGAGGCATAAAAGCATCCATATCGGCTGTCCTGCAAGACCGCCGGTGAATGAGCCCCTGAACAGGAACAGTGAGGCGGAAAGAATGAGCAGGCTTGAGACGAACATGGCGATCGAGCCCTCGACAGTCTTCCGGCTCCTGGTCATATGCTCTATGTGGCGGCTTCCAAAGGCAGTGCCGACAAGGGCTGCAAGGGCGTCGCTGATGCCGAGCACCAGCATCGAGGTCTGCAGTATCCAGATATGCGAATCCCAGAGAAAGAGCAACTGGAAAAATAACACCAGGGGGAACAGCACCGGCCCGTAACTGACAACAGCCTCTTCAGGCCCGGATTTGCCGGGTTCACCATGCAACGACCTGAAAAATCCGGTACGCAGGCTCAAAAGGCCGATTCCGGAAAACAGCAGGGAGACCAGCAGAGGATAGGCGTTGGAGGTGAAGAGGGATGGAATGAAGAAAATCACCACTCCCATACTCAGGTGAAGCACTTTTCGAACAACCAGGGAGCTGACGTTGAACTTTCGGGTCAGGAGTTCACCGAGGAGCAGAAATGAGCCGATAATGGTCAGAAGGAGGAAAAACGAAGGTAAATCCTGTGAAGACAGGGGCTGGATACTCAACATAACGCTGACATTTTAGGGTTGGGGCATGAGCAGCATGTGGCGACCTCTTTAGTTAACAAAAATAAGATTTTTTAATTTTTTACACCACTTTGGTTTATGTAAATATTTTCTGTTTTTCAATAGTTTTGACAGTCGATCTCCTTGACTTAATAGTTGGGAAAATGTAACTTGCTTGCAATTTATTCCTTAAACTGGCGCGACAACTGATCCATAGCCATGCCGTTTTCGACCATCAATCGTTTCGAGGCCGCATTCACCTGTTGTACAGGCGATCTGGGCCCCTCATACCGGACGACCGCCAGCCTGGCTGCGCGTCGCCACCAGAACATCCTCTTCTCCGGCATTGGCCAGGCAGTATCGGTACCGCTGGTACAGGTACTTATTCCCGTAGCCTGACCCGTCAGACCTTTCCCAAGTCCATCGTATTTTCCACGACAATACATCAGACTCCAAGGCTTCGGGACAGGCAGGCCCCGGATATTGTTTTTTAATTGCACTAACCATTTACACCGATGAGATCTGACACCATAAAAAAAGGATTTGAGAAGGCTCCCCACCGCAGCCTCCTCAAGGCTACCGGAGCCGTTAAATCCAAAAGCGATTTCTCAAAGCCCTTTATCGGGATCTGCAACTCGTTCAACGAACTGATACCCGGCCACGCCCATCTCCAGGAACTGGGCAGGATCGCCAAGGAGGCGGTGCGCGAGGCCGGCGGCGTCCCGTTCGAGTTCAATACCATAGGAGTCTGTGACGGCATCGCCATGGGACATGTCGGCATGCGTTATTCCCTCGCCAGCCGTGAAATCATCGCCGATTCGGTCGAGACCATGGTCGAAGCCCACCGCCTCGACGGGCTGGTCTGCATTCCGAACTGCGACAAGATCACTCCCGGCATGATGATGGGGGCGCTCAGGACCAACGTTCCGGTCATTTTCGTTTCAGGCGGGCCAATGCAGGCCGGCCATACCCCTGAAGGCAAGACCGTTGACCTCATTTCGGTCTTCGAGGCCGTCGGCAAGTTCAGCACCGGCGAGATCAGCGAGGATGAACTCCAGACCATCGAAGAGTGCGGATGTCCAGGCTGCGGTTCATGCTCCGGCATGTTCACGGCCAACTCCATGAACTGCCTCTGCGAGGCGCTCGGCTTCGCCTTGCCGGGCAACGGCACCATTCTCGCCATCGACCCGAGAAGGCTGGAACTGGTCAAAACCGCTTCGAGACGGATCGTCGACCTGGTCAGGGAGGATGTCAGGCCAAGGCAGATCCTGACGCGCCAGGCCCTACTCAACGCCTTCGCACTTGATCTGGCAATGGGCGGAAGCACCAACACCATCCTGCATACGCTGGCTATCGCCAACGAAGCGGGGCTTGATTTCGATTTTGCGGAACTCAACGGCCTCTCCGCCAAAACGCCATACATCTGCAAAGTGAGCCCTGCCACCATAGAGGTGCACATTGAGGATGTGGATCGTGCCGGCGGTATATCGGCTATCCTGAAGGAGCTGTCGAAAATCGACGGGCTGCTCGACCTTTCGGCCATGACCGTCACCGGCAAGACGCTTGGAGAGAACATCGCCGGGGCGGAAATACTCGACAGCAAGGTCATCCGGCCGGTCAGCGACCCATATTCGGCAACAGGAGGCCTGGCCGTGCTTTACGGGAATCTCGCGCCGAACGGGGCTGTTGTGAAGACCGGCGCGGTCAGCCCGTCGATGATGAAGCACACCGGCCCGGCAAAGGTTTACGACTGCCAGGATGACGCCATCGAGGGAATCATGTCGGGGGATGTCAAGGCGGGCGACGTTGTGGTCATACGCTACGAAGGTCCGCGCGGCGGTCCGGGTATGCCTGAAATGCTCTCCCCGACCAGCACCATCATGGGGCGCGGACTGGGCGACTCGGTCGCACTGATCACCGACGGTCGTTTTTCCGGAGGATCGAGAGGCGCATGTATCGGCCATGTTTCTCCGGAAGCAGCCGAAAGGGGTCCCATAGCCGCCCTTGAAACGGGAGATACGATCGTCATCGACATCCCGGGCCGCACCATGTCCGTCGAACTCGACGACGAGACGATAAAGCAGAGAATCGCCGCCCTGCCGGCTTTCGAGCCAAAAATAAAGAGAGGATACCTCGCCCGCTATGCGCAGATGGTCACATCGGCAAATACCGGCGCAATCCTGAAAACATCATACTGATGGGCGCTTCCATTAAACACTAATAGGTGCAAACCATGACAGAACCCGGACAGAAACTGAACGGATCCGAGATATTTTTCGAGTGTCTGCGGCGTGAAAACGTCGAGTATATTTTCGGCTACCCCGGCGGAGCCCTGCTGAAGGTCTACGAAACCCTGCATGATGTCAAGGACATCAAGCATATCCTCGTCCGCCACGAACAGGGCGCGACCCATATGGCTGAAGGCTATGCGCGTGCCACCGGCAGGCCGGGCGTGGTGCTCGTCACCTCGGGCCCCGGCGCCACCAATACGGTCACGGGCATCTCGAATGCCTACATGGACTCCACGCCGATGGTGGTCTTCACCGGACAGGTGCCGAGCTCGCTCATCGGTAACGACGCTTTTCAGGAAGCGGATATCGTGGGCATAACCCGCCCGATCACCAAGCACAACTTCCTTGTCAAGGATGTCAGGGAGCTTGCCTCCACCATCCGCAAGGCATTCTTCCTGGCCACAACAGGCCGGCCAGGACCGGTGCTGGTCGACATGCCGAAAGATGTGCTCAACGCCGAGTGTGCGTTCGAATGGCCTGAAAGTGTCGATATCCGTGGATACAAGCCAACGATCAAGTGCCACTCGAACCAGGTCCAGAAGGCTGCGAAGATGATCGCGAAAGCCAAACGCCCGCTCTTCTACATCGGCGGCGGCGTCATTACCTCCGGAGCCTCCGAAGAGCTGCGAAAGATCGCCATCGCCCAGGATATTCCCGTCACGATGACCCTCCAGGGGCTCGGGGCGTTCCCTGCCGACAATCCGCTGTCGATGGGCATGCTCGGCATGCACGGCACATTCTGGGCCAACCAGGCAGTCAACAACTGCGACCTGCTCATTGCCGTGGGCGCAAGGTTCGACGATCGCGTCACGGGCAAGGTGGACACCTTCGCCCCGCAGGCCTTCAAGATCCATAACGACATCGACCCGACCAACGTCGACAAGAACATCAAGGTCGACCTGCCGGTCGTCGGCGATGCAAAGGATTTCCTGGCCTCAATTTTCGACGAGCTTCCGAAGAGCCATGAGAGCAGGAGCCCGTGGCTCGCCCAGATCAATGCGTGGCAGGAGCAGTGCCCGATGACCTACTCCGACGGAGAGGATTCGCTGAAAACCGAGTTCGTCATCGACGAGGTCTCAAAGCAGACGAAAGGACATGCGGTGATCGTGACCGACGTCGGCCAGCACCAGATGTGGACCGCGCAATATTACAAGTTCACCGAACCACGCTCGATCATCACCAGCGGAGGGCTCGGCACGATGGGCTTCGGCCTGCCGGCAGCGATCGGAGCCGCGTTCGGCGTCACCGACCGTCCGGTGGCCCTGTTCTGCGGCGATGGAGGCCTGATGATGAACATCCAGGAGATGGTGACGGCCGTTTACAACAAGGTGCCGATCAAGATATTCCTGATCAACAACTCCTATCTCGGCATGGTCCGTCAGTGGCAGGAGCTGTTCCACAAGGAGAAATATTCGTTCACCGACCTTGAGTCGAGTAACCCCGATTTCGTCAAGCTGGCCGAAGCGTTCGGGTGCAAGGCTGTCTGCGCCACCACGCAGGAAGAGGCGAAAAAAGCCATCACGGATGCCCTCGCCTACAACGACGGCCCCGCGTTTGTCGAATTCCGTGTCGTCAGAAAGGATATGGTGTTCCCGATGGTCCCTGCCGGCGGCTCTATTTCAGACATGCTGCTTGCCCGGCTGAATCCTAAAACCATGGTTTAAGTTTAAGCACCTATGAAACACCTTATATCAGTCCTTGTCGAAAACAAGTTCGGCACACTCAACCGGGTCGCCGCCATGTTCAGCGCCCGAGGCTTCAACCTCGAAAGCATCTCCATCGGCGAAACCGAAGACCCTGAAGTTTCACGCATGACCATCGTCACCAGGGGTGAAGACCGTATCATCAGCCAGGTCCTCAAGCAACTCAACAGGCTTGTGGATACCATCAAGGTGACGGACCTCACACACCAGCCGCATGTCGAGCGGGAGCTGCTCCTGATGAGCCTGAAACTGACCAAATCTGCACAGCACGAGATTTTCGAGCTGATCAACGTTTTTAAGGGAAAAGTCGTGGATATAAAGCAAAAATCCATTACTATTGAGGTCATCGGTTCGCCGGACAAAATTAATACGGCAATTGACCTTTTCAGGTCTTTCGGCATCCGGGAACTGGCGCGTTCCGGCGCGGTTGCCATTCACCGCGGTGAAAACTGATTTTATTATTACGTCTAACCAGTCAACACGATTATGTCAATGAATGTCTTTTACGAGCAGGATGCCGATCTCGCGGTACTGCAGAACAAAAATATCGCCATCCTCGGTTACGGAAGCCAGGGACACGCACATGCACTGAACCTGAAGGACAGCGGCATGAACGTATGCGTCGGCCTCCGCACCGACAGCTCTTCATGTGCCAAGGCACGCGAGGCCGGCCTCAGGGTCGACACCGTCGCCGAAGCGGTCAAATGGGCCGACATCATCATGGTGCTGCTGCCGGACCAGACACAGAAAAGCGTCTACGACACCGAAATCCTGCCGAACCTGAAACCGGGCAACACCCTCGCGTTCGGACACGGCTTCAATATCCACTACAAGCAGATCGTGCCTCCGGCCGACATCGATGTGATCATGATCGCACCGAAAAGCCCGGGCCACCTGGTCCGCAGAACCTACACCGAAGGCAATGGCGTGCCATGCCTCATCGCGGTGCACCAGGACTTCACCGGCGAGGCCAAGAAAACGGCGCTTGCATGGGCCAAGGGTATCGGCGGCACCAAGGCCGGCGTCATCGAAACCAATTTCAAGGACGAAACCGAAACCGACCTGTTCGGCGAGCAGGCAGTGCTCTGCGGCGGATCGGCCGAGCTGATCAAGGCCGGGTTCGAAACCCTGACCGAAGCAGGTTACCCTGCCGAGCTGGCATACTTCGAGTGCATGCACGAACTGAAGCTCATCGTGGATCTCTATTATGAAGGCGGACTGTCCCGCATGAACTATTCGGTCAGTGACACTGCCGAATACGGCGGCATGACAAGGGGCCCGCGCCTCATCACCTCCGCCGTGAAGGCCGAGATGAAGAAGATCCTCGAAGAGGTCCAGGACGGCCGCTTCGCAAAAGAGTTCATCGACGAGTGCAATTCGGGATACAACTCCCTGAGCAGCCTTCGCGAGAGCAACCGCAACCACCCGATCGAAACGGTTGGTGCCAAGCTGCGCGAGATGATGAGCTGGCTCAAGAAGAAGTAACCCGGAGCGCCATGTACAAGATTGTCTCTATTCCCGGCGACGGTATCGGCCCGGAAGTGGTTGCCGGTGCTGTTGACGTGATCAACGCAGTAGCAAAAAAACACGGTTTCGAAGTCCTCATCGAGGAGCACCTCTTCGGGGGTGCATCGTACGAGGTTCACGGCAACATGCTGACCGACGAAACGCTTGAAGCATGCAGGAACTGCGACGCCGTGCTGCTCGGTGCTGTAGGCGGCCCTAAATGGGAAAGCCTGCCTCACGCCGAAAAGCCTGAAGCGGCACTGCTCAAGATCCGCAAGGAGCTTGGCCTGTTCGCCAACCTTCGCCCTGCAAAGGTCTACGAAGCCCTGGTGGACGCATCGACGCTCAAGTCCGAAGTGGTGGGCGGCACCGATTTCATGGTATTCAGGGAGCTGACCGGCGGCATCTATTTCGGACAGCCCAGGGGCTACGACGAAAACAGGGGCTGGAACACGATGGTCTACGAGCGTTACGAAGTCGAGCGAATTGCCCGGCTGGCCTTCGAATATGCCCGCAATCGCGGCAACGTGAAGGTCACCTCGATCGACAAGGCCAACGTGCTTGAAGTATCCCAGTTCTGGCGTAATGTTGTGCACGAAGTGCACAAGGATTTCCCGGAGATCGAGCTTGCCGACATGTACGTCGACAACGCGGCCATGCAGATCGTGCGCAACCCGAAGCAGTTCGACGTGATTGTGACGAGCAACCTCTTTGGCGACATCCTGAGCGACATTTCCGGCATGATCACCGGCAGCCTCGGCATGCTTCCCTCTGCGAGCATCGGCTCGGATCATGCGCTTTACGAACCGATCCATGGAAGCGCGCCCGACATCGCCGGACAGAACAAGGCCAACCCGATTGCGACCATCGCTTCGGTTGCCATGATGTTCGAAAACAGCTTCGCGTTGCCCGAAGTGGCCAAAGAGATCTACGATGCCATCGAGGCGGCTCTTGCCACCGGCATCCGCACGGCCGACATCGCCAAACCCGGAGAGAAAACAGCCTCTACGACAGAGATGACCGCAGCTATTGTCGCCCGTATCTGACCAGGGCGAAATCTCCTGCCGAAGCAGCAATATTGACGGCAGGAACCATGACAGAGCAAGTGCGGCGGGAAACCGCCGCCGGAAAAGCCGGGGCTCTGTCAGTCACCGGCTTTCGGCTTTGGGAGTGGAAATGGAGTATCGAACTCCCCTCTTCTCCCCAAACAGTTCAATGAAGGAACACTGATAACGGAATCTGATTCACCATGGCACAAACGATAACACAGAAGATTTTTGCCAAAGCCGCCAACCGCAAGTTTGTTGATGCCGGTCAAAGCGTATGGCTCAATGTCGATGTCCTCCT
>JAAXXK010000012.1:9055-14699 GCA_013334525.1 Chlorobiaceae bacterium | reverse complement strand
GGAACACTGATAACGGAATCTGATTCACCATGGCACAAACGATAACACAGAAGATTTTTGCCAAAGCCGCCAACCGCAAGTTTGTTGATGCCGGTCAAAGCGTATGGCTCAATGTCGATGTCCTCCTGACGCATGACGTCTGCGGACCGCCGACTTTCGATATTTTCAAGCAGGAGTTCGGTCCCGACGCCAAAGTCTGGAACCCCGAAAAGGTGGTCGTGCTCCCTGACCACTACATCTTCACCAGCAACGAGCACGCCCACAGGAACATCGACCTGTTGAGGCAGTTCGCCGCAGAACAGAACCTGCCGAACTATTATGATGTAGGTACCAACCGCTACCGCGGCGTCTGCCACGTGGCACTGGCCGAAGAGGGCTTCAACCTCCCCGGCACCGTGCTCTTCGGTACAGACTCGCACACATGCACCTCCGGCGCCTTCGGCATGTTCGGCTCCGGCATCGGCAACACCGACGCCGCATTCATCCTCGGCACCGGTAAACTCTGGGAAAAAGTCCCCGAGTCGATGAAGTTCACCTTCGAAGGCAGGATGCCCGAATACCTGACAGCCAAGGACCTGATCCTTCAGATCCTCGGCGACATCGGCACCGACGGGGCGACCTATCGCGCCATGGAGTTCGACGGCGAAGCGGTCTACTCCCTGTCGATGGACGAGCGTATGACCCTCTGCAACATGGCCATCGAGGCCGGCGGCATGAACGGCATCATCGGCGTCGACGCCGTGACCGAAGCCTTCGTCAAGGCACGCACCAGCAAGCCCTACGAAGTTTTCGCGAGCGATCCGGATGCGACCTACCACAGCATGTACCGTTACAATGTCGAGCAGATGGAACCGGTGGTCGCCCAACCGCACAGCCCGGACAACCGCGCAACCGTCAGGAGCGTGGCCGGCACGCCGATCACCAAATCCTACATCGGCTCCTGCACCGGCGGCAAGCTCACCGACTTCATGCTCGCGGCAAAGATCCTGAAGGGAAAAAAGGTTGCCGTTACGACCAACATCGTACCGGCTACGGTACTGGTCGCTTCGCAGCTCTCGACCGAGACCTACGAGGGGCAGACCCTGAGGAGTATTTTCGAGGAGGCCGGATGCAGCATCGCCCTGCCCTCATGCGCAGCATGCCTTGGCGGACCTGCCGATACGGTAGGCCGTTCAGTGGACAAGGATGTCGTGGTTTCGACGACCAACAGGAATTTCCCCGGACGCATGGGCAGCAAGCATGCAGGCGTATACCTCGCCTCGCCGCTGACCGCTGCGGCATCGGCCATAACGGGCAAACTCACCGATCCGAGGGATTTCCTCTGATCGCTTGAAGCATATGACTAAGGAAAACTAACTACCATGGAAACCAACATTCAGGGAAAAGCCTACGTACTCGGCAAGAATATCGACACCGACCAGATCATTCCGGCAGAACACCTGGTCTACAGCCTCTCCGATCCCGAAGAGGTGAAAATGTACGGCAAATACGCACTTTCAGGAGTCCCGGTCGAACAGGGCGGACTGCCGGAAGGTGGCGTTCCTTTCGTTGAGGAGGGAAGCTTCGCATCGCACTACACGATCATTATCGCAGGACCTAACTTCGGTTGCGGCTCATCGAGAGAACACGCACCGTTTGCCCTGCAGGTTGCCGGCGCCAAAGCCATCATCGCCGAATCCTATGCGAGGATCTTTTATCGCAACTGTGTAGACGGCGGTTTTGTTATTCCCTACGAAACAGCGCAGCAGCTCAACAAGACGGTCATGACCGGCGATGAGCTCTCTATCGACATGAAGGCAAACACGCTGACGAACCTCACCCAGAACCTCACTTACCAGCTCAAACCGCTGGGCGACGTGGCGGACATCGTGCAGGCCGGCGGCATTTTCGAATACGCCAGGAAAAACGACCTTATGGCTTCGAGCCAGGCATAACAGCATAACCAGCAGCATGGTAATTGAACTCTACGATACGACCCTGCGTGACGGAACGCAGGGCGAACACATAAATCTTTCGGTACAGGACAAGCTCCTGATCGCCGAACGGCTCGACGATTTCGGTGTGGACTACATCGAAGGCGGATGGCCGAGCAGCAACCCGAAGGACGAAGAGTTTTTCGAGAAGTCAAAGGCGCTTTCATTGAAACGCGCCCGCCTCTCCTCATTCGGTTCAACGGCAAGGTCTGTCTCCAATATCGACAACGACCCGAACCTTGTCGGCCTGCTGAAATCCGAAACACCGGTTATCACCATTTTCGGTAAAACATGGAAAGCCCACTCCTTAAAGGGTCTTGGCATTTCCGACGAGGAAAACGCCGAACTTATCAATGGTTCGGTGCGCCTGCTTTGCAGCCATGGTCGAGAGGTCTTTTTCGACGCCGAACACTTCTTTGACGGCTGGAAGGACAACGCCGCGTTCGCCGAAAAGATGCTTCTTGCAGCAGTAGAGGCCGGAGCGAAAAGAGTCATACTCTGCGACACCAACGGCGGATCGCTTCCCCATGAGGTGGCCGCCATCGTCACCAGGGTTCGGCAGATCGTTTCCGTGCCGGTAGGCATCCACGCACACAACGACGGCGGACTTGCGGTAGCCAACTCCATCGAAGCCATCCGGGCCGGGGCCACGCAGGTCCAGGGCACCATCAACGGAATCGGTGAGCGCTGCGGCAACGCAGACCTGATCAGCATCGTACCGAACGTCATGCTCAAGATGGACGGTGAGTTCTGCAACGTCAGGGACCTGAAACAGCTTACCTCGATGTCGAAATTCGTGTTCGAGATCCTCAATCTCCCCCCCGACACCAAGGCGCCGTTCGTCGGTAAATCGGCCTTCGCACACAAGGGAGGCATCCACGTAAGCGCCGTCATGAAGGAGAGTTCGCTCTACGAGCACATCGATCCGGCACTGGTCGGCAACCGCCAGCGGGTCCTGGTTTCAGAACTGGCCGGCCAGAGCAATATCAGGTACAAGGCTCAGGAACTCGGCATCGCGCTTCCTGAAAAGGGCGAACTGTTCAGGAACCTGGTCAACCACGTCAAAACCCTTGAACACCAGGGGCTGCAATTCGATGGTGCAGAAGCATCGTTTGAGCTGATCCTGCGAAAGGCGATGGGTCAGTTCACCCCATTCTTCGAGGTGATCGAATCCAAGATAAACATAGAAAACGGCCGGGATATGCGTTCGGTAGACCAGGCCGTGCTGAAAGTAGCTGTCGGCGGCGAAACCGAACTGACCGTAGCACACGGCGACGGACCAGTCAACGCACTCGACAAGGCCCTGCGCAAAGCCCTGATAAGGTTCTACCCTGAAATCAAGGTAATCCGCCTGATCGACTACAAAGTTCGTGTACTGGAGGAGAAGCGGGGTACGAGCGCCAAGGTAAGGGTACTGATCGAGAGCAGCGACGGACAGAAAACATGGGGCACGGTGGGAGTATCGACCAACATCATCGAGGCCAGCCTGCAGGCCCTGGGAGACAGCATCAACTACTATCTGTTCAATATCAAATCGAGGGCATCTTCGGACGTTGCCGCTACCCCGACCCTTAGCACATGAAAGTGATATAACCGTTTCCGGATGCTGCTGAAACGGTATTCCGGTTCGGGCATCCATACATAATCGTTAATCCTGCCCCTACAGGACCATGCGTATTCACGACATCGACCCCGACAACCGGCCGAGGGAGCGTTTTCTCCGCTCAGGCCAGGCATCGCTGAGCCCTGCGGAGCTCCTTGCGCTCATCCTCCGCTCCGGCACCCGGAACATGAACATCATCGACACCTGCAACCGCCTCATTGCAGAGCATGGGCTGGAGCGACTTGCCGACCTGTCTCTGCAGGAGCTTCAGAAGATGCCGGGCATCGGCCAGGCAAAGGCCATGCAGATAGCCGCCGTATTCGAATTGAACAAGCGCCTCCACTTCACCCGCAACCTCAACCGCAAGGTACAGGGAGCGCGTGACGTATTCGAGTATATGACCGGTCGTATCCCCGACGAAAGCAGGGAACATCTCTGTGTGCTGTTCCTGAACACCAGGAACCAGATCATCAGGCACGAGTTTGTTTCTGTAGGCACGCTGACGGCATCGCTCATCCACCCAAGGGAGATCTTCAAGGCGGCGATACGCGAAAGTGCGCACTCCATCATCCTGGTGCATAACCACCCTTCGGGCGACGTGCAACCAAGCAATGCAGACAAACAGGTCACAACCATCCTGAAACAGGCCGGTAACCTTCTGCAAATCGATCTACTCGACCACGTAATCGTTGCAAGCGACGACTGGTACAGCTTCAGGGATCACTCAATGCTTTAACTGATCCGGATCTCTTGACTCAATTCGTTAATTGGAGGCTATTGAACATCTCTTCCTGAGGGTGGGGTCCCGAACAAAGCGGGCCCTCAGAAAAAAAAGTTCACAAAGGCAGTGTGGGGATACTGCCAGGGAAAACTACTCTGCCGTATTGAAATCATTACGACCCACAGCCCGCTGCGCAGAATCAACATCGGACATCACCTCTTCACCTCCAATCATCGGGAACTCGCGAACATTCTTGGCCTGGAGACCTTTCTGGGTCTTGTCAAGCTCGAACTCGACCTCCGCATCCTGATTCAGGACCTTGAAGCTCTGATCAGAAACAATGGCCGAAAAATGGACAAAAATGTCTTCTCCCCCTTCAGGATTGAGAATAAAACCGTACCCTTTCTTGCCGTCAAACCACTTTACTTTGCTTTTAGCCATAAATCACTTTCAACCTTTGATTAACAATATTGCTCACTAGCTTACTCATCTTTGTAGAACGCTCTACTTTAGAAATATATATATTTTCAAAAGTCAGAGCAACACCACAATCCATTTTCAGCTCATCTAATTAACCTAAGTTTATTTTTTAAAGTTCATGAAGCATATCGTTTTGATAACCGGAGCAGGCAAAGGCATCGGCAGAGCCATCGCACTTGCTTTCGCAAAGGCAGGAAAAGATAACCCCGATTTCGACCCACTGCTCATACTCTCTTCAAGAACGCAGGCAGATCTCGACTCCATTTCACTAGAATGCCGTGCTGAAGGGGCTCTCACCGACACCGTCCCTGCCGACCTTGCCTGCATGGGGGATGTCAGGCGTCTTTCATGCCACATTCTCGAGCGCTACGGCACCATTGACTGCCTCGTCAACAATGCAGGGGTCGGTCGCTTCAAGCCGTTTGCCGAAATGAACGAAGATGATTTCGACTATACGATGGCAACCAACCTGAAAGGCACATTTTTCCTTACGCAGGCGCTCTTTCCAGCAATGGAACTGAAAAGATCGGGCCATATTTTTTTCATTACTTCAGTAGCTGCAGAAAAAGCATTCAAACACTCATCGATATATTGTATGTCGAAATTTGGCCAGAAGGGTCTTGTCGAAACCATGCGACTTTATGGACGCGAATGCAACGTCCGAATTACCGATGTCATGCCGGGAGCCGTGCATACCCCGATGTGGGGCGATGTAGACGAAGAATTCCAATCCTTCATGATGAAACCGGAGGATATAGCGGCCCCGGTGGTTCAAGCATACCTTCAGCCATCGAGGACGACGGTGGAGGAGATCGTCATAAGGCCGACAGGAGGAGATCTGCAGGATAGTTAAAGAGACGTGACGCG
>JAAXXK010000012.1:0-8955 GCA_013334525.1 Chlorobiaceae bacterium | reverse complement strand
ACGGGTTACGCGTGACGCGATTCTGTGCCGGCTCTTTTTCTCTTCGCAGTCCATAACGTCCATCAGGTCCATTCCGTCCATAACGTCCACCATTCTCTTTCCGCGTCACGCGTCACGGTTTACGTGTCACGCGTCACCTCTCCCCGCTTCACTATTCTCGTTTTTTTCTCGTATCTTCAGGGTTTGAAACCTATTGTCAACCAGGAACAGAACCACTGCCATGAGCCTCAAGGAAAAAATTGATCAGGAGCTGAAAGAATCGCTCAAGAGCGGCGACAAGATCCGCCTCAACGCCATCCGCTCCATTCGTGCGGCCTTTCTCGAAAAAGAGGTTTCGATCAGGGTCGGAGGCAAGGGCGAAATCAACGCCGACCAGGAGATTGAAGTCCTCGTGAGCCTTGCCAAAAAGCGCCGCGACGCCATCGAGCAGTTCACTGCGGGCAATCGGCCCGACCTTGCCGAAACCGAGGCCGCCGAGCTTAAGGTGATCGAAGAGTATTTGCCTGCGCCTGTTTCGGACGAAGAGGTCGAGGCCATCATCCGCGAGATCGTCCTGGCTTCCGGAGCGACCTCGATGAAAGACATAGGCAAAGTCATGGGCCAGGCCAT
Organism: Chlorobiaceae bacterium; assembly: GCA_013334525.1. Taxonomy (GTDB): domain Bacteria; phylum Bacteroidota; class Chlorobiia; order Chlorobiales; family Chlorobiaceae; genus Chlorobaculum. Next base: position 8,346 of record JAAXXK010000012.1, on the reverse strand, counting down.
GAAGGCCCTCAAGGGAAAAGCCGACGGAACCAAGGTACAGAACATCGTAAAATCACTCCTGTCATAACCATTTGCAGCCAGATCATGCTCGATATCAATTTTGTACGCCAGAACCCGGATGAAGTAATTGCCATGCTGAAGCGTCGGCAGATGGCCGGCGAGGCGCCCAGAGTAACGCGACTTCTCGAACTCGACACAGAACGCAAGCAGATGGTGCAGCGCGCCGACGACCTCAAGGCTTTGCGCAACAGGGTATCAAAGGAAATTGCAGACATAAAGCGTACCGGTCAGGGTTCTGCCGATCAGCTGATCCTTCAGATGAAAACGGTTTCCGATGATATCTCCACTCTCGATACTGAGCTTTCAACGCTCGAAACCGACATGGAGGAGATCCTTCTTGCATTGCCCAACAAGCTTCACGAGTCGGTTCCCGAAGGACGAACTGCCGAAGAGAACATGCTTTACAAGGGCCCGATCGAGTTCATTCACCAGCTCGACTTCCCTGTCAGGAACCACCTCGACCTGGGCAAAAGCCTCGGCATCCTCGATTTCGAACGGGGAGCCAAGATCAGCGGCGCTGGCTTCCCTGTATACATCGGCAAGGGCGCTCGCCTGGAAAGGGCGCTGATCAACTTCATGCTCGACACCCACACCGCGAACCACGGCTACACCGAGGTGTTCCCGCCCTTCATGGTCAACCAGGAGTCGCTCAGGGGCACCGGACAGTGGCCGAAGTTCGCCGACCAGGTATACCACATGCCGGAAGACGGCCTCTACGCCATACCGACCGCCGAAGTGCCGGTAACCAACCTGCACCGCGGCGAAATGCTCGACGCGGCCAGCCTGCCGGTCGCCTATGCCGCCTATTCGGCCTGTTTCAGGCGCGAGGCGGGAAGCTATGGAAAGGATACGCGCGGGTTCCTGAGGGTACACCAGTTCAACAAGGTGGAGATGGTGCGTTTCACCCGCCCCGAAAAGTCATACGAGGCGCTCGAAGAGATCCTCAGCCACGCAGAAAACCTCCTCTGCGCCCTGAAAATACCGTACAGGGTGATCACGCTCTGCGGCGGAGACATCAGCGCCAATGCGGCCAAGTGTTACGATATTGAAGTGTGGTCGCCTGCGGAAGGAAAGTATCTTGAAGCTTCAAGCGTATCGAACTTCGAGGACTACCAGGCCCGCCGCTCGAACATCCGCTTCAAGCCGGACGGCAAGTCGAAACCAGAGTTCGTGCACACGCTCAACGGTTCGGGACTCGCAACCTCAAGACTCATGGTATCCCTGCTGGAGCACTACCAGACCGCCGATGGCAAGATAAAGGTGCCCGAGGCGCTTCGTCAATACACCGGCTTTGATATCATCGATTAAGCAAAGACGCGCTGTTCCGTATGTCGGCCAGACAAACCTGACCGCATCGAAACAGGTAAAGGCCTGCATGTTTTTGTTCTGTTTTACCGATCCTGACCATCACCAAAACGGAGGAATGCCATGACAAAAAAAGGTTTATCATCACTTGCCACAGCCTTGCTGGGACTGTTGCTTTGTACCGGAGTCTCGTTTGCCGCCACAAACGTATCCGGACACGGCACCCAGAGCCGGGGTTACACCGGTCATAATGCAGAAATTCACGGTCAGCTTTTCACCCTGCCTGGAGCAGGTACGATTACCAATATCGAAGGTAATGGAGCCAGCGGTTTCTGGATCGAAAAGGGTTCCGGCGAGATGGTCAAAAACTTCAATACGCTGGCAGAAGCCAAAGGGTACTCCCTGCCGGCTGGAAGCTATCGCGTGATTCCCAATATCAGGGATGGCGCAAATTCCTGCGGAGTCACGGTCACGGTCACCTGCCCGTAATCATTCCGATGATTCTGAAGGTATTGGAAGGCCTTAATGAGCAGCCGCAAATACAAAAGGGCTACCTGAAAAGGCGGCCCTTTTGTATTTGCATGCTGATCCTGGATGCACCGAGTTCCCGGGCTGGTCTTTGTTGATTGAAACTCCGTCAGCTTAACCCTCCTGAAGTAAACGCCTCAGGCGGCAGACTGGGCGCGCCGTTCCAGCTCCGCCTTGAACTCGCTCACCATGCGGCTCACCGTATCGATGTCGATGAGAAAAGCATCGTGACCGTAGGGCTCGTCAAGGAACAGAATCCTCGAATCGGGAATCAGGCGGGCAAGCTCCTCCTGCTCTTCTTTCGGGTACAGAATGTCCGAATCGATCGACAGGATCTCCGTAGGCACAGAGAGCGAAGCGAGCACGGCTTCGTAAGCTCCCCTTCCCCGACTCAGGTCATGCATGTCCATAGCCCTGGTCAGCGTTACATAGGTGTTGGCATCAAACCGGCCTACAAGCTTTTCCCCCTGGTAGCGCATGTAGCTTTCAACCTTGAATACCTCTTTGTCCTGCAGGTCACGGCCAAAACGCATCTGGAAGTTTTCGAAGCAGCGATAGGAGCACATCGCCATCATCCTGGCTGCGGCAAGCCCTTTCCGGGGCTGTCGTGCAGGATCATACCAGCCGTCATTCCACTCTGCGTCGGCAGCAATGGCCTGGCGCTGGGCCTCGCTCTGGGCGATGCACCACGGCGAGTGGCGTCCCGATATCCCCATGGGCATGAGCGCCGTGGCGATTTCAGGATACATGAGCCCCCATTCGAGCACCTGCATGCCGCCGAGCGAGGCGCCGACGACGAGATTGACCTTCTCGATGCCGAGAGCCTTGAGAAGGCGGTGCTGGACGTTAACCATGTCGCGAATGGTGATTCGCGGGAAATCGGGACCGTAGCGGCGTCCAGTGAGAGGATTCGTTGAGAGCGGCCCGGTAGAACCGTAGCAGCTTCCAATCACATTACTGCAGATGATGAAATCCCTTGTCTCGTCGAAAGCCCCGCCCTCGGCAAACATACCGCTCCACCACAAATCGGCGTCGGCATTGCCGGTCAGTGCGTGGCAAATCAGAATAACGTTGCTCCTGGTCTCGTTCAGCTTGCCCCATGTCCTGTAGGCAATCCTTACTTCCGGCAGCTGACCGCCAAGCTCGAGCTTGAGCGGCTCAACCGAGTCATGGTAAAGTGTCTGGTCGGAAATGATCTGTATATGGTCCATCTGTATCTCGATGTAAATTCTTGAATACCTTGGTGAATTCGACCCCGGTATCGTCGATATGCACGATGCCGACTCGAAACGTTTTCATCTATGGTTACCCGCCGCACTGAACCTGCTCTCTCGGCCAAAACATTGAACAGGCTCGACTTGCCGGCCCGACACTCTCGAATACGTATGAGGTAATCCGGTATGCGGACACTGCCATAGATCCGTTAAAGGGATCATGCTCATGACCGGAGTGAACCTGTCTGGTTCCTTACCGGTAAAGGTTGTCCTGTGACATGATAAACGGCAAACGGCGCGTAATTGGAGCCCCGTCGTCCCAAAGGAGAAGTAGAGTCAGGATAACCTGACGTGAAGCATCAAGAGAGGTATGAAATCAACAGGTAATGCATACATCATCTTTCCCGAATTCCCTCCGGGATGGATTTGGCACCGCTCATTTTTCAATGAAGGTTGCCAAGGCTTCGCAGGGCCAGTCCCTCCGCCTTTCTGGATGATAGCTCGAAATCTGAAAAAGAACACTCAAATTCCAAGAATGTACGACAGATCGTAGTATTTTACAAAACATTGCTGTTTACTTTTCACAACTTTACCGGCTGAACCCCCGCCTATGACCGCACGTGAAACCGCGCTTCGTATTCTTCTCGAGATCGACACCATGCGCAAATCCGAAGAGGTACTCAACCGGATGCTGGAACAGTCCGGACTGGAACGCAACGACCGTGCGCTGGTAAGGGAACTGGTCAGCGGCACCCTGAAATACCGGCTGCAGTGCGATTTCATCATTGCCCATTTCTACAAGCACGACTACGCCAAGGCAGCCACGGTACTGAAAAACATCCTGAGGCTCGGCGTCTACCAGCTACTGCACCTGGACAGGGTTCCCCGGTCTGCCGCGGTCAACGAGAGCGTCAAACTGGCGCGGAAGTACAAGGGAGACCACCTGTCACGCCTGGTCAACGGCCTGTTGCGTAAAATCTCGACCGAAACGGTCCATCTCGACCGCTGGTGCGCCACGAAAACCGATGAGGAGCGGCTCTCGATCACCCACTCCTACCCTGCATGGCTTACAGGACGCTGGATCGCCCGCTACGGCCTCGAACAGGCGGAAGCGATGCTTGCACACGGCAACCTGCCACCGGCAACTGGATACCGCATCAACCACCTCAAAACCGATCCCGAAAAACTCTTCGCCCTGCCGGCCCTCTCTGGTGCCCGTTGGCTTGAAGACGACCTGTCGAACTTCTTCTTTTCGAAAGAGTTCATGCAGCTCGAACCGCTGCTCAAAGAGGGAGTCGTCAGCGTGCAGAACCCCACCCAGGGCCTTGCCTGCCTCCTGGCGGCGCCTGAACCGGGAAGCATCGTTTACGACATGTGCGCCGCACCGGGCGGGAAATCGACCTTCATGGCCGAGCTGATGGGAAACAAGGGACGGATTATCGCCCTCGACCGCTCGGCTGGCAAGATCGAGCGACTTGCTTCCAACGCGAAAGCCCTGGAGATCACCATCATCGAAGCGCGTGAAGGCGATGCGCTGAGCTTCGATCCGGAGTGCTCTGCCGACACCATCCTGCTCGACGCCCCATGCACCGGAACCGGCGTGCTCGGCCGTCGTGCGGAACTACGCTGGAGGACCTCCCCCGAAAAGCTCCAGGAGCTGGTCCAGTTGCAGGCATCGATGCTTGACCGGGCAGCAGATTTGCTCAAGAGTGGCGGCATACTTGTCTACGCCACCTGTTCGGTCGAACCCGAAGAGAACGAACAGCAGGTCGAGGCCTTCCTCAAGCGCCATGAAAGCTTCGTCACCGAAAAATCGATATTTACTTTGCCTGGCTCGCGCGAAGGATTCGATGGAGGATTCGCCGTGCGCTTCCGCAAAAAGGAGGGATGATTATGCAGGGTCTCGAAGAACCCTGGCGCAGCCAGCTCGAAACGTTCCTCAACTACCTGACGCTTGAGCGCAATTTTTCCGCCAACACCCGCGCCTCCTATCTGAACGACCTGGGCCGCTACCTGATGCGGCTGCAGGAGATCAACGTTCCCCCTGCCGAAGCTGCGCCGGCCGATATCAGGAAGTTCATCCAGGAGCTGCACGATATCGGCCTGGAAGCAAGCTCGGTTGCACGCAACATCTCGGCAATCCGGTCGTTTCACAAATTCCTGGTGACTGAACGGCTCGCGCAGGCCAATCCATCCGAAAATATCCACCAGCCGAAACAGGCGCGATACCTCCCATCGGTCCTTTCGATCGAGGAGATGCTGCTGTTGCTTGAAGCGCCGCTCAGGCGTCATCCGCCGGGAAACTTCCTGCTGCGCGACAAGGCTATGCTTGAGTTCCTCTATGCCACCGGCGTCAGGGTAAGCGAACTTATCGGGGTCAGCCGTCAGAACCTGCATCTCGACGACGGCTTCGTGAGGGTGGTCGGAAAAGGCTCGAAAGAGCGGCTCGTGCCGATCGGCCAGGAGGCATCAATGTGGTTGAAGCGGTACCTCAATGAGTTGAGGCCAGGTTTGGCAGGTCCCACATCGCTCGACATCGTATTCCTGAATTCGCGTGGCGGGAAGCTCTCTCGCATGGCCGCGTGGAACATCGTCAGGGAACATACCATCATCGCGGGAATCGAAAAGGCGATCAGCCCGCACACCTTCCGCCACTCCTTCGCGACCCACCTGCTCGAAGGCGGCGCCGACCTCAGGGTCGTCCAGGAGATGCTCGGTCACAGCTCGATCATCGCCACCCAGATCTACACCCACATCGACCGCTCCTTCATCAAGGAGGTTCACCGCACCTTCCACCCGAGAGGATGACTTTGATCCTTCCAATATTGAGCCCCCCAAAAAAAACATCAGGTCAAAAACGGCAAGACAAGATCACAGGCCGCTGGTCTTGAGTTGGATTTTTCCATTTCGGATGCCATCAATGAGGAATGAGACTTTGCCGTCGTCTGGCCTTGCCTGCCGGTAAGCCTCTAAATGCTCCAGACACTTTTGCTTGTCTCCGAGCGTAAGATAGATCATGCCAAGCGTATAGTCGGCATAAACAACTCCGAAAGTATGTGCCTTCTCAAGGTATGGTAAGGCCTGGCTGGGATTACCCGTTTCAGCGAGAAATTTTCCATACAGGTAATTCCCGAAAGGGTGCTCGGGAGCAATAGCAAGCAGCTTCTGAAAACTGGCACCAGCTCTCTGTGCTGAACCGGCAATATCGAGATTATGCCCCATGCTGTTGAGATCGCCGGCACGCAAGAGGATCTCTTGTGATGGATTAGGATCGTTCACCATGAGGTCGAGCATTCCGGAAAGCATGGCGATGTTTTGAACAGCTCGTTGGCGATCTTGAGGGGTATCGAAATGAGGAGGATAGTTCTTTGCGTGAGTCGACAAGTCATTAATAATCTGATCAAGATATTGAAGATCAATGCCATATCGCGTCCCGGAAGGTGATTCGGACACGCTAAGAATCCGTTTGGGATCGTAACTGCCGTACTCCCTGGCCTGAGCTGTGGAGCAAGAAAACACTACTGCAAGTGCGGCAAGCAGAATGAGCATAATGACTGGAGGCCTGAGACTGAATTGACCAGGTATGGCAGCACTACGATGACATGACGAATCAAAGTCATCAGAAATCAGGGATGAGCATCGCCAATTATTTGCCATTATGTTTCGTAAAACCCTGGCTGTACATTGCAAACATTCGAGTGATGTTGAAATAGTAATCACGCGTTTCGTCTGCATTGTTCCTGGCGGTTATCACGTCGAATTTACCCAAAGGCGTATCGACAAGCTTTTGCAACACTCTTGTCAAGCGTTTGTCACTGAGCCAGTCATACTCCTCCTGAATGGCAATCACATGTACGGCCGTTTCAGGCGCCAGGCCATCGCCACTGTGAGCTATAGCCTGGTGGATGCCAAACAGAAGTCCTCGAAGCTCGTTCTGTTTCTCGTTATTACCGACTTTGCCGTTCAGTGCGCTATACATTCCTATCAGACTCGGCAGAGGGATATCTTCAATGGGACGGATAGTTTCAACCTCCCGTAACGCAGAGAGGGCCTGTTCATGCTTACCATGCTCTTCCAGTTGAACCGCTTTATCAAGCACCATCTTCACTTTGGCAATCAATTCCAGGTAAGGAATCTTTGAATCGTTCAGGAAAGCCTCTCGCTTTGCTCTGGCCTGTTCTAATAGATTCCTGTGTCTGAGTGTCATTTGTTCCAACGGAATCGGCGAAAGAAGGCTAAGCTTTGAATTCTCTTTGGCTTGAACCCTCGGATCAATTTCGAAATAGGCTAGCGCTGTCGTGTTGCTCATGGCAGGTCCTCTGTAGGTAACCGCCAAAAGCTCATGACCATTTAACGCAACTGCCCTCACGTCTGAAATTTTAGCCGACTGAATACTAAACCATTCGATAAGGTCGCTCACCATCACAGCGTGAATGGGAGTCTCAGGGGACTTCCCATTGCCAACCCGGTTCAGCAACACCTCTCGCATGGCATCAGCACGCGCCCGGTGCATGAAAGCCAGGGCGTTATTGCCCATTTTCATGTAGAGCCTTGACAAAAATATTTGCACATCGTAACTCGGCAGCTCAGGTAATTGCGAGAATTGTTGAAGATCACGCAATCGTTCTTGAGCAGATGCGTATTTGCCTTCACTCTCTAATCTGCCCACGTCATCTATCGCAGCTCTGATAGCCTTCGACATTTCTCCCATATCGACCCGCCCCTCTGCAACAAGGGTCTCTCGCTTTGTCAGAAAGGCTGTGACAAATGATTCGTCAGCACCATAAACAAATAGCGGAAAATTCAAGAGGAGCCATGTGAGAAGCAAGACCTTATTTATGATGCATCGACTCATCTTCTTCATTCAAAAGTGTTTATTCGGCTTATGTATTTTAAGAATGAACCATGGCGATCAGATAACTGTCCCATTAAGAGATAAACCGGAAATCTCATACAATACCGCGTTTGCCATTATTCATACTCTATATGGGTTGGCAAAACAACTCGCTGACAATCCATCAACATGGTTGTGAGCTCCAGCCGGAATGTTCGTAAAATATTCGGGATATAATCGGTTCTGGTATGAGCATAACGGCAATTCCAGATATAGAGGTATCGGGCCTTACTCGTATATTTGCCTACTCGGACAGGAAATCATAATCCTGAAAGACTAGCTTACTATGAAAAGGTATGAAATTTTGGCGTATTAAAACAAGATAAAATAACATCCTGCCCGAAG
>JAAXXK010000057.1:9550-12279 GCA_013334525.1 Chlorobiaceae bacterium | reverse complement strand
TTGTACAAAAAAGCGTACAATGAAGAGTAATATTATTTGTACAGAATAAAGTCGAAGGGAGAGACGGAATTTTGCATGGACAGAATTGACCTCGAGAACGACATAAGGCCGCTGTCGGAGTTCAGGGCCAACACGGCATCACTGGTCACCCAGGTACGGAAGACCGGTCGGCCGTTGGTGTTGACCCAGCATGGCAAAAGCGCAGTCGTTCTTCTCGATGTGCGTCTCTACCAGTCGATGCTTTCTGCATGCGACCGGTTACCCGGCAGTCAGGAGTTTGTCGCGCTGCCAGGGAAAATGAAGGGTGGTGATCGATAAATCCGAAAAAAAGCAGCTTCCATCGTTCAATGATCGTTCGGAACGCTTTTTTTCAAGGTTTTTAAGCTTCTCTTTTTATTATTACAGATCATCCTAAACAAGAACTGTCAACTATGTCAGACAATATCCTGGAATCCGTTGCTCCGGGCAGCAGTGGAGCATACGGCAAGGAAGTAAGTCCGCATGGTCGCTTCCGGAAAATGAAACGCTATTTCTGCGCCATCATGGCGGCTTGCACCCTTGCGGCGCCGGCTGGTCGCGCCTATGCGACAAGGACGGTCGCGCAGGATGATGTTACCGTTACCTCATACATCCTCAAGGAGACCGGCAGCCAGAACGTGCTGATGTCGAGGGATGTCGACAGGCCTGTATCGCCTGCGAGCCTTACCAAGATCATGACCTGTGTCATGGCCATCGAGAGCGGCCGTATGGACGACGTGGTGACCATTCCCAAAGAAGCGACGATGGTCGAGCCTACCAGGGCGGGACTGCTGGTCGGCGAGAAGATCCGGTTACGTGACCTGGTAAAGGCGGCCATGGTCAATTCGAGCAATGATGCGGCATTTTCGATTGCCGTACACCTTGGCGGCAGCGTCGACTCCTTCGTCGCGCAGATGAACTCCAGGGCCAGGGCTCTCGGAATGAGCAATACCTCCTTTACCAATCCCGCGGGTTACGACAAGGGCATCTATGTCGGCAACAGGTCGACGGCCAGAGACCTTATGATCCTTACCGAACATGCGGTCAGGAATCCCGAATTTAACGCCATTGCCAAGCTTGACAGGGCGGTTTTCACAGAACTGACGACCGGCAAGACCTACTCCCTGAAAACGCACAACAAGCTTCTGGCGATCTATCCCTATACCGTAGGCATCAAAACCGGCTATACGGCTCGTGCCGGCTGCTGCCTGATCGCAAGGGCAATCAAGGATCGCAAGGACCTGCTGATGGTGATGCTCGATGCACGAACCAATCGCTGGTCCATGGCCTCCGATATGTTTGATCGCGGCTTCGAATCGAACGGCGGCGAACAGCTTCAGGCCCTCTCTTCTCCACGCCAGGATTCGGGAATGGTCAAGGCTTCACCGGTCAACAGGGAGAACGTCGAACGTGAAAGAGCGCTCTCTGCCTTGAAGCTGAAGCTCGCCCGGCAGGGCGACGTCGGATCGCCATCGATCGTCAATGCCAGCCTTGACCAGCGGCAGGCCGCGACCTCCGTAAAGGCGTCAAATCGGGCTACGCCCCAGGCAAGGTTCGTAGTCAAGCAGAAAACGAAAGCTGCTTCCAGTGCCCGGACAGCGCTTAAGGGGAAAAAGAGCCGACAGGATAGGCTGGCGCTCAAGTCAAGGCAGGGATCTCGTCACGAAGCCCGCCTGGCGTTGAAGGACGGACATAAACGAGCTGAACGCAAGGTGGCGCTGAAATCAGGTAAAAGGGGCCCCCTTGCCGTCAAAACGGCAGTGAAAGGCAGGAAAAAAGTCAATGGCGAAGCCAGGGCAACGAAACAGCGCAACGCAAGAAAAGAGCAGCTTTCGATGTCGAGTCGTGTTGAACACACGGCAAAGAACTGAGCAACGGGGGCAATGAGAAGCGTTTACACCCATACCTTTTCAGTGCCCGACTCTTCGATCGACCTGTATGGGCATGTGAGTAATATTGAATACCTTCGCTGGATGCAGGATGTCGCCACCCGGCATACCGAATCTGAGGGCTGGAGCCTTGAGCGATACAGGAAGGACAGGGCGATATGGGTCGTCAGGAAGCATACGATCGAATACCTTCGATCGGCCTTTGCCGGCGACCGTCTCGACCTGCATACCTGGATCGAGGGCTTGAAGGATTGCCAGTCGATACGCAGGTATATCCTGACCAAAGCCGACAGCGACAAAATAATCGCAAGGGCTGAAACCCTTTGGGTATGCGTCGATCCCGAGACAGGCCGTCCAAGGAGGGTTCCCGAAGAGTTTCTGCTCGACTTCGATCTTGTGCCTGATGAAGCGGAAGCCCTCCGCATCGTCGGCAAGGCCCCTGTTAAATGATTCAATACACTTATTTCGTCCCGTCCCCCTCCATCATCAACCGGTTAATTCCATGGTCAAGCATATCGTCATGTGGCGGCTCAAGGATTCGGCCCATGGAAATGATTCCGTGCTCAACGCCCGTCTCATAAAGCAGAAGCTTGAGGCCCTTGCCGGTAGGATTCCCGGTTTGGTTTCGATTGAGGTGGGCATCGACTTCAGCTGTACCGACAGTTCCGCAAACCTGGTTCTCTATTCCGAATTTGTCGACAGACAGGCGCTCGAGGGGTATCAACGCCATCCGGAACACGAAGCGGTAAAGCCCTTCATTGGGGAAGCGACATCAGAACGACGGCTGGTGGATTATGAATGCTGAATGATGAGTGATGAATG
>JAAXXK010000057.1:0-9450 GCA_013334525.1 Chlorobiaceae bacterium | reverse complement strand
GATGAAGGATGAAGGAGGAATGAGGAAGGATGAGGGGCGTTAGAAATTTCAGCGGTCGGGGAGTGAGGGGAATAAACAAAAAAAGAGGCCGGTTTTGACTGGCCTCTTTTTTTGTTGTACTGACAAGTGAGAGATCAACCCTGAACGATGCACTCTGCAGGGCAGACAGTTACACATGCCGGAGCATCGGTATAACCGACACATTCGGTGCATGAGGCTGTATCGATAACATAGATATCGTTACCGGCAGTGATGGCGGTGACAGGGCATTCAGGTTCGCAAGCACCGCAGTAGGTGCATTCTTCGGTGATATACAGTGCCATATTGACGACGTGCTTTGAGTGTTATAAAAAAAGAAAGAACGATTTCGATGGAGTCCGATTAATATAAACTTTTTTCAAGCTCGAAAAAAAGCGGCGAAACAATTTCAGCCCCTGATTTTTGGTGGGTCAAACAATAGTGCCCCGATGCGCTGCCGGGCATGATGATCGGCAGCGCATCGGAAAGGGCTGAAACACGACAGGATTACACCTTGAAAATGCAGTCGACCGGGCAGATCGCGACGCAGGCCGCCTCATCATGATGCCCTACGCAGTCGACGCAGACATTCTCGTCGATGACGTAGACGCTGTCGCCCGGCGCGATGGCGTTGACCGGACATTCGGGTTCACATGCTCCGCAGTAGGTGCATTCGTCAGTGATACGGTGTGCCATAGTTGATTATTTATTGGTTGGAGTTCGACAGGGTTTCAATATTGCAATGGATCTGTCGTTCGTTTTTCAACAAGGGGGCATGTATTCAAAGTTCCTTTTTCTTCGGAGCATGCTTCTGCTCCTCTTCGATTTCATACGCATTGATGATGTCCTTGACGAGGCGGTGCCTCACCACATCGGACTTGTCAAGGAAAACGAAACTTATTCCCTTGATTCCCTTCAGGATCTGCTGTGCATTCAACAGGCCTGATACCATCTCTTTGGGAAGGTCGACCTGGGTGACGTCACCGGTGATGATCGCTTTCGAGTTGACCCCCAGCCGGGTAAGGCACATTTTCATCTGCTTGCTCGATGCGTTCTGGGCTTCGTCGAGAATAATGAACGCGTTGTTCAGCGTACGGCCTCTCATGTAGGCCAGCGGTACGATTTCGATCACTCGGCGCTCGGTCAGGAACTTGAGCTTTTCGGCGGTCAGCATGTCCTGCAGGGCATCGTAGAGGGGCCTGAGGTATGGATCGATTTTCTGGGCAAGGTCTCCGGGCAGGAAGCCGAGGCTTTCACCGGCCTCGACAGCCGGACGGGCGAGCACGATGCGCTTGATGGTTTTGGCCTTCCATGCTGCTACGGCAATGGCCACGGCAGTGTAGGTCTTGCCGGTTCCCGCAGGGCCGATGGCGAAGACGATGTCGTTCGTCCTTGCTTCGGCGACCATTCTTCGCTGCCCGTCGGTTTTGGCCTTGACAACGTAATCCTTTGTTTCGACGATCACATCGACATCGCCGGCACGTGAAACCAGTGTGCGCGAAACAGGGGAGAGGGCCAGGCTGACCAGGGTATCGATGTCCTTGTCCAGCACCTCGCCGTGCTGGTCGGCAAGAAAGATGATCTCCTTCAATATTTTCTCGACGGCAGTCAGATCAGGCTCTTCGCCGCTGAAAGTAATTTTTGTGCCGCGCGCATTGATGGTGATGTCGGGGAAAGCCTCACGCACTTTTTTCAGGTAGTTGTCGTAAGGCCCGAAAATGATGACGGGCTCTATTCCTTCGAACTCGATCGTTTTTTCAGTCAAGTGCTTATTCCTTGTTTGTTGTTTCCTGTCCCGGTGCGGGAACTGTCGAAATGTGGCGCAGCTTTTTTCAGGTAGTTCAGGACATAGTCGCCTACCCCATCTTCGAGCGATGTCATCGGTGCGTTGAATCCGGCTTTCCTGAGGTTTCCTGAATCGGCGCAGGTATAGTACTGGTAATTCTCCCGAATGGTTTCGGGCATCGGGACGTAGGTAATCGACGGGGCAACTCCCATGGCATCGAACGTGGCGGTCACCAGCTCCCTGAAGCTGCGGGCCTGGCCGGTGCCCACATTGAACAGGCCGTTTGCCGTCGGGTTCTCCAGAAGCCACTGCATGATCTTTGTGCAATCCTTGATATAGACGAAGTCCCGCATCTGCTCGCCGTCGAGGTATCCTTCCCGGTGAGATTTGAAAAGCCGTACGCTGCCATTTTCGCCGATCTGGTTGAAGGCCTTGAAAACGACGCTGGTCATGTCGCCCTTGTGGTATTCGTTCGGCCCGTAGACATTGAAGAACTTCAGCCCGGCCGCCTGGTCGAGAATGCCGTTCCGGAGCGCCCAGCAGTCGAACAGGTGCTTAGAGTAGCCGTACATGTTCAACGGCCGTAGGCTGTCGATCGAACCGGTCCCGTCCGAATAGCCTGATGAGCCATCGCCGAAGGTCGCAGCGCTTGAGGCATAGATGAACCGGCTCCCTTTTTCGGCGCACCAGGAGGCGATCATTTTCGAATATTCGTAATTGTTTTTCAGCAGCAGGTCGCAATCCTGTTCCGTTGTCGCGCTGATTGCCCCCATATGGATAACGGCATCTATTCTGGGCAGGCGGTCATGCTGGAGCAGCGCAGGAAAGTCATCCTTGTGGATGAAGTCAGTGTAGCGAAGTCCCCTGAGGTTGAGCCATTTTCCCTCCGATGCCCCTCCAAGGTCATCGACGATCAGCACCTTTTCGATGCCGTTGCGGTTGAGTTCCCAGAGCATCGCGCTGCCTATGAACCCTGCTCCGCCGGTAATGATAATCATGAAAAAGTGTCCAGTGTTTGTTGTCGGCAAAAAAATATACACCGGTACCGGTGGAAAAACAAAAGGCCGGCTCTACATGGAGCCGACCTTTGAAGGAGGAAAAGGGAAATCGAATCAGGCTGATGCCCTGAGAAGATGGTCGTTCACCAGGAACTTCCTTCCCCAGAACAGCCACAGGCGAATGGTTTCCACAGGCTTTCCGATAATGGCCGATATCTGGGCGTGCTTCAGGCCGCTCAGATCAGAGAGCAACACTGAAAGCTTGATGTCTGCAGTCCATTGGCGCAACGATTCCACAAGCCCGCGATAGGTTCCTGGCGTCTCGGGAATATGAAGTTCTGTATTCTGGCCGTAGGTCTCGATGTAGCACTCCCTGAAGGTCCTGATCAACTCTGTTTCAGGAGCATCGACCTGTATATTCAGGTATGTACGGCTCACAAGCTCAGAAGATGCCTTCTCGCTTCCCGTCATCCAATAGGCCAGGCTGTATATATCGTTGATGAGGTCCATAGGTGTTTTCTTGATCTGTATCATAACCGTCTCCTTAAAAGTGGATTAATTTTGTCCTCTTTTAATGTAGTCAAAAAACCATTCATGTCCAGTTTTATTTCATAAATAGTCAAAAAATTGTTTCTTAATTCATCATTTGGCTCCTTTATCGCCTTAATTGTGGTATTAATCGTTGACAAACCGGAGTTTCCGCCGTCATGAAAAGAGATTATAAAGCCCTGCTCAACCCCGCACTTCAGCAAATCGGGGTTTATAAAGTCGAGGGCGGCCAGGAGGCCGAAGTCAAGCTGAACCAGAACGAAAGCCCGTTCGACCTTCCGGCATGGCTCAAGGAGAAGATCCTCGACCAGTTCCGGCAGGAGCCATGGAATCGCTACCCCGACATCCTGCCGTACCGGGGCATGGAGGCATACGCCTCGTTTCTCGGCATCCCGAAGGAGTCGGTGATCATGAGCAACGGCTCGAACGAAATGCTCTATACCATTTTTCTCGCCTGTCTTGGCCAGGGGCGCAGGATCCTTATTCCCGAGCCTTCGTTTTCACTCTACGAGAAGATCGCCCTTCTGCTCCAGACCCAGGTGGTGAGCGTTCCCATGCACTCCGGGCTCGATTTCGATGTCGATGCGATCATCGAAACCGCAGGGAGGGAGAAAGTAGATTTCATCGTGCTCTCCACGCCGAACAATCCCACCGGAAAATCGCTGTCGCATACAGAGGTGGAGCGAATCGTCGAAGCGGCCGACGCCATCGTGCTGGTTGACGAGGCCTATATCGAATTTTCAAGGGAGGAGTCGGTACTCGACCTGATCGACCGGTATCCGAATCTCATCGTGCTGCGCACCATGTCAAAGGCACTGGCTCTTGCCGGTATGCGAATCGGTTTCGCTATATCGAATCCTGCGCTCATGGCCGAGATCTCCAAACCCAAAATTCCCTTCGCTTCGGGTCGACTTGCTGAAATCACCCTGGTCAACGTGCTCGAAAACTACACCCTCGTCGATGAAGCCGTCGCCTACATACTCGGCGAGCGAGAGCGCCTGCAGACTGAGCTTCGCGGCATAGCGGGGGTAGAGGCGTTCGACAGCGACACCAATTTTCTCATCATCAGGGTCGCCGATGCGTTGTCGGTGTTTTTGAAACTGAAAGAGGCCGGGGTACTGGTGCGGAACGTGTCGGGGTATCACCTCATGGAGAACTGCCTCCGGTTCAATGTCGGGCTCCGGGAGGAGAACGACCGGATCCTGGAACTGCTTAATAAACTCTGATTTGGCTTCGTTCAGGCAATTGCACGGCGACGAGATGGGTCGCCTGAGCGTCGAGGGCTATGGGGAGTCGTCGCGGCACCCGGTTACGCTCATGCTGCACAATATCCGGAGCATGTGGAACGTCGGCTCGATGTTCAGGACAGCCGATGCTGCCGGCATCGAAAAAATCGTGATTACCGGCTACACCGCCACACCGCCGAGAAAGGAGATCGACAAGACGGCCCTCGGCGCGCAGAATACCGTGCCATGGCAATATATCGAAGACCCGGCAGAGGCTGTCGCCATGCTGAAAGCGGAGGGGAAGCGCGTGTTCGGCCTCGAAATCGCCGCAAACAGCCGAATGTATACAGAGTTGACACCGGGGGATTTTCCCCTTGTACTGATCGTAGGCAACGAAGTCGTAGGCCTCGGTGATGAACTGCTTTCGCTTTGCGACGATGTCCTCGAAATACCGCAGTATGGAATAAAGCACTCTATGAATGTTGCGGTGGCCGCTGGAGTTGCTCTTTTTGAGTCAATCAGGGTTTTTCGGCCACGCGGGTGAACTTTTCATTCCCTGTCGGGTTATTATATAATTGTTGTATATTCTAACTCTGATTCGTATTCAAATCGATACCATGCTGCATTACAAAACACACCTGATCTCCGAAGATGCCCCCTGGGTCGTTTTCGTGCACGGTGCCGGTGGAAGTTCGTCGATCTGGTTCATGCAGATCAAAGAATTCGTAAAGCATTTCAACATTCTTCTGGTCGATCTGAGGGGACACGGAAGGTCCAAGCAGATAACAACCACAAAGGAAGAGCGCCACTACAACTTCGCCGATGTCACCCGGGACGTCATTGACGTGCTGGATGAGCTTCATATCCAGAAGGCCCACTTTATCGGTATATCACTCGGTACTATCCTGATCAGGAACCTCAGTGAAATGGCCCCGGAACGGGTCGAGTCCATGATCATGGGCGGGGCGATAATCCGGCTCAACGTAAGGGCCCAGGTTCTGGTGGCGGTCGGCAACCTGTTCAAGCGGATGGTTCCGTACATGTGGCTGTACAGTTTCTTCGCCTGGATCATCATGCCGAAGGCGAGGCATAAGAAATCCCGCGTACTCTTTGTGAACGAAGCCAAAAAGGTGGCGCAGAAGGAGTTCATGCGCTGGTTTACGCTGACCTACGAGATCAACCCGTTGCTCAAGTATTTCGAAGAGAAGGATACCGGCATTCCGACGCTCTACCTTATGGGCGAGGAGGATTACATGTTCCTTCCCGCTGTGGAATACATCGTCAACCGCCACACCAACTCCTATCTTGAAGTGATCAGGAATTCAGGCCATGTCTGCAATATCGACCAGCCCCAGGAGTTCAACTCGCGTGCGATCGTGTTCCTGAAGAAAATTTCCAGCCGGAACTGTTCCACCGATATCGCCTCAATAGCCGGACTGGCTCCCTGTTAAATGTCAGCCCTGTTGTAGTGGTTCATGGCATACCCGATGTCGTGTGACGCGAAAGCAAGCACGGCATCCATACATACTGGAATCACCTTTTCTACCGTTTTCTTCTCATCGTCACTGAATTTCGACAGTACGAACGAGGAGAGCGAAACCGGCAGGTTTTCTGTTCCGACCCCTACGCGCAGACGCGCAAACTCCTCGCTTCCAAGGCTCTCGATGATGTGCTTCAGGCCGTTCTGGCCACCAGCCGACCCTTTTGACCTTATCCTGATCGTACCCAGCGGAATATTGACGTCATCGCAGATGACCAGCAACTCATGGCGCTGGATTTTATAGAAATTCATTGCTGCCACGACCGCATGGCCTGAAAGGTTCATGTAGGTCATAGGTTTGGCCAGGATCAGCGGCCCTCCCGGGGCTGCAATCTTCGTGAACCGGTAATTCCCTTTTCCTGAAGAGAACGAGGCACTGGACTGCCGGGCAAGATGATCGATAACCTCGAACCCGATATTGTGCCTTGTTCCGGCATACCGCAATTCGGGATTGCCCAGGCCGACGATGAGTTTCATGGCTATGGTGGAGACTGATTGCCCTGTTAGGGGGCATTGTTGGAAAATACAATGGGAATATAGCAGTGTTGGCTGTTGAAAAGGTAATCATGACCATGAAAAAAGCTGGTCGGGCCGATTGCCGGGCATTTCCCGCATGGGCAGATTCTGTCGCAGATGGAGGGAATCCGGTGGTCGACAGCGATTTCATATCGCAGGCATCTGAAGGGAAAACGGGCATGCCGGGTTCCTCGCCATGCGCTTTTCATAGGTGCTTATTGTTTTTATGCGATGAGTTACGGTAAAAAGTTGCTAAGTTTACTAATCCTGTTATTCGGCAGGGCTGTTCTTTCTCAGTATCATAATGCTCCTGCTGTATACAGAGTCTTTCTGTAAAACATGTAACACAGAGAAAAACAGCGCAATGAAAAAACCAACCAACGTGAGATGGTTCGTCAGGACCGCATCGGTTCTGGCAGGACTCGGGGTTTTGCTGCAAACGTCACAAGCGTTTGCGAGTGAAGCCGATCTGGTATTGCCGGATTTAAGTTCAGTATCCTTTCTGGGCGGAATTCCGGGACACACATTGTTATTGTATGGCCTTGTTGTTTGCCTTTTCGGTATGGTGTTTGGCCTGATCCAGTACAAGGCGATTCGCGCCCTTCCTGTACACAGCGCCATGAAAGAGATCAGCGACCTGATCTACGAGACCTGCAAAACCTATCTTATCACCCAAGGTAAGTTCATCCTCGTCCTGTGGGTTCTGGTTGCAGCCATCATTGTCGCCTATTTCAGCGGACTTAACCATCTTGAACCTGTAAAGGTTGTCTTTATCCTCGCATGCAGCCTGCTCGGCATCGCCGGCAGCTACACGGTAGCCTGGTTCGGCATGAGGATCAACACCTTCGCCAACTCCCGCACCGCATTCGCCAGCCTTGGCGGCAAACCATTTCCGACCTACGCCATCCCTCTCCGTGCCGGTATGAGCATCGGTATGCTGCTCATCAGCATTGAGCTGTTCGTGATGCTCTGCATCCTGCTCTTCGTTCCTGCCGACTACGCCGGCCCATGCTTTATCGGTTTCGCCATCGGTGAATCGCTCGGCGCTTCGGTGCTTCGTATCGCAGGTGGTATCTTCACCAAGATCGCCGATATCGGTTCCGACCTGATGAAGATCGTCTTCAAGATCAAGGAAGATGACGCCCGTAACCCTGGCGTTATCGCCGACTGTACCGGTGACAATGCCGGTGACTCTGTCGGCCCTACGGCTGACGGTTTTGAAACCTACGGTGTGACCGGTGTGGCCCTGATCTCCTTCATTCTTCTGGCCATCAAGGATCCTTCAATCCAGGTTTCGCTTCTGGTCTGGATTTTCGCGATGCGCCTGGTCATGATTTTTGCCAGCGCCATGTCCTACTGGGCCAATGACGCATTGGCAAAAGCCAAGTATGCCAACGTCACTGAAATGAACTTCGAAAAGCCACTGATCACTCTTGTCTGGCTTACCTCGATTGTTTCGATCATCCTGACCTACATTGCATCTTACCTCCTTATCGCGCAGCTCGGCGACGGTACCATGTGGTGGAAGCTGGCTTCCATCATCACCTGCGGTACAATTGCCGGTGCGCTTATTCCCGAACTGGTCAACCGCTTCACCTCTACCGAATGCGCTTTCGTACGAAACGTGGTGCAGTGTTCCAAAGAGGGTGGTGCAGCCCTGAACATTCTTGCCGGTCTCGTTGCCGGTAACTTCAGTGCCTACTGGATGGGTCTGGCTATCATCGTGCTCATGGGTGCGGCGTTCGGCTTCAGCACACTCGGCCTTGACGTCATGATGCTTGCTCCTTCCGTCTTTGCTTTTGGTCTTGTGGCTTTCGGCTTCCTGAGCATGGGTCCGGTCACCATCGCGGTCGACTCCTACGGCCCGGTTACGGATAACGCACAGTCGGTCTATGAGCTTTCGCTGATCGAAACCATTCCGAACATCAAGCAGAAGATCCAGAGCGAATTCGGCTTCCAGCCTGATTTTGAAAATGCCAAGCGCTACCTCGAAGCAAACGACGGCGCAGGCAACACCTTCAAGGCTACTGCCAAGCCGGTGCTTATCGGTACGGCTGTGGTCGGTTCGACGACCATGATTTTCTCGATCATCATGATCCTGACCGGTGGGCTTACCGACACGGTAGCCATCGGCAAGCTCTCCATCCTGTGGCCGCCCTTCCTGCTGGGTCTGTTGATGGGTGGCGCGGTGATCTACTGGTTTACCGGTGCCTCAATGAACGCAGTGACTACCGGTGCCTACTATGCCGTAGAGTTCATCAAGAAGAACATCAAGCTTGATGGTGTTGAAAAGGCGTCGACTGAAGACAGCAAGAAGGTTGTGGAGATCTGCACGAAGTTTGCGCAGAAAGGCATGATCAACCTCTTCCTGACCATTTTCTTCAGCACGCTCGCTTTTGCATGTCTCGAATCGTACTTCTTTATCGGCTACCTGATCTCCATCGCCCTGTTCGGCCTGTACCAGGCCATCTTCATGGCCAACGCCGGCGGTGCATGGGACAATGCCAAGAAAGTGGTCGAAACGGAGCTCCATGCCAAAGGCACAGAACTGCATGACGCCAGCGTGGTTGGTGACACTGTGGGCGATCCTTTCAAGGATACCTCTTCGGTCGCACTGAACCCGATCATCAAGTTCACAACGCTGTTCGGCCTGCTTGCCATCGAGCTCGCCATCAAGCTGCCAACAACAGTCTCTCTTTCACTGGCAGTCATTTTCTTCCTGCTCTCGCTGGTATTCGTACACCGCTCCTTCTTCTCAATGAGGATCGCTGTCGACAAGGACTGAGCTATCAGCATTTCTGTAAGTCAATAGCTTAC
>JAAXXK010000056.1 GCA_013334525.1 Chlorobiaceae bacterium | reverse complement strand
AGTTTAAGGGGTTGCTTGAAACATTGATCAGCAGGTAGGGTGCAGTACGAAAAAAACGGCTGTTTCAGTTTTTGTATAAAATTGCAAGGGGAAAAGGGACTTTAATGACCAAAAGGACGTAAAGGACCAAAGGGACATAAGGGGTTCAAGAAGAATGGATGATGGAGTAGACGCACTTCATGTAACGGGAACTCCGGGCTCCCGGCAATGCAAAAGGCTGTCTCATTTTGAATATTGAGACAGCCTTTTGAATATTCAGTCGATACTGACAGAGTCGTCGTCAAGCGCAGGTCAGCTATTTTTCCTCTTCCGGCAGTTCCACCCTGAGGTGCAGCTCCCTGAGCTGCTGCAGGGTCACTTCAGACGGGGCCGACATCATCAGGTCCTGGGCCGACTGGTTCATCGGGAAGGCGATCACCTCGCGGATGTTCTGCTCGTCGCGCAGGATCATCACCATACGGTCCAGGCCGGGGGCGATGCCTCCGTGCGGTGGGGCGCCAAGCTTGAAGGCGTCGATCATGTGTCCGAAGCGTGCATCAACCTCCTCCTTCGGGTATCCTGCGATCTCGAACGCCTTGTACATGATGTCGGGGCGGTGGTTCCTGATAGCGCCGCTGGAGAGCTCAATGCCGTTGCAGACGATGTCGTACTGGAAGGCGAGGATATCGAGCGGGAATTTCGATTCAAGGGCCTCCATCTCGCCCTGAGGCATCGAGAAGGGGTTGTGCGAGAACTCGATCTTCTTCTCCTCCTCGTTGTATTCGTACATCGGGAAATCGACGATCCAGCAGAACGACAATTCGTCACGGTCGAGGGTAAAGAGTTCTGCGAAATAGGTACGCATGCCGCCCATGATCTTGCAGGTCTTCTCCCATTTGCCGGCACCAAAGAATACAACGTCGCCGTTCTCGAGTCCGAGTGACGTCTTCAGTGTCGCCATCTCCTCCTCTCCCATAAACTTGACCACTGGTCCCTTCGGCCCCTCCTGCCTGAACTGGATGTAGGCAAGGCCGGCCGAGCCCAGCTCCTTTGCACGCTTCTCCGCCTTGTCGTAGAACAGGCGCGACTCGCTGCCCCTGCCCTTCAGCACCAGGGCCTTGACACAGTATCCCTCCTTGGTGTTCGAGGCGAAAACCTTGAACCCGGAGTTCACGAACAGTTCGGAAACGTCCTGAATCTCAAGCGGAATTCTGAGGTCAGGCTTGTCGGAGCCGAACCGGTTCATCACGTCGCGATAGCTGATGCGCGGGAACGGGTACTGGGTGATGCGCTTCTCGGACATCGTCTCGGTGATGTGCTTGAACAGGCCTTCGAGGATGCGGAACAGGTCATCCTGCTCGATGAAGGACATCTCGATATCGACCTGGTAGAACTCACCGGGGCTGCGGTCGGCTCGGGCATCTTCGTCACGGAAGCATGGGGCGATCTGGAAGTAACGGGGAAAACCCGCGACCATCAGAAGCTGCTTGAACTGCTGCGGCGCCTGTGGAAGTGCATAGAACTTGCCGGGATGCAGGCGGCTCGGCACGAGGAAATCGCGTGCGCCTTCGGGCGAGCTTGAGGTCAGGATAGGAGTCTGGATTTCGATGAAGTCAAGATCCACAAGATATTTCCTGACTGCTGCGGTAAGGTTGCTGCGGAAGATGATGTTCTCGTGCAGTTTCTCGCGGCGCAGGTCGATAAAACGGTATTTCAGCCGGAGCTCCTCTGAGGTGGGGACTTCGTCCGCTACCGGGAAGGGAAGCGTATGGGCGTTGCTTTCGACCTGGATCGAAGAGACGAGCACCTCGATGGCTCCCGATGCGATCCTCTGGTTGACGGTCTCGTCCGAACGAAGGACAACGACACCCTCGGCGCAGATTACCGACTCGGAGTGCAACCCTTCAGCCGCCTTGAACAGGCCCACATTTTCCGGCTGGATAACCAGCTGGCAAATACCGGTATGATCCCTGAGATCGATGAAAATCAACCCGCCATGATCCCTTTTGCGGTGGACCCAGCCGCCGAGCTTTACCTTTTCGCTCTCTGAGGCGCGGTTGAGAAGCCCGCAATAATTTGTTCTAAACCTGTTCTGCAATCCTTCAGCTGATAATGGCGCCTTGCTCATAAATCGTTCGTTCATGAAACGGTTGGAAAAACCTGAATATGATGAATTTTCAACGAATTGTAAAACCATTCCCCATTCCGGGCCGCCTTCAGTATACCAGTTCTCCTCCAAACTCCCTGATAATGCACCGAACCACCTCATTGGAGTCCGACAGTTCCTGGAACATGGTGAAGATGCTCTTCTCCTTCGTACAGGCGTCCCTGGCTGCATCGTAACGGACAACAAGCTTAAGGGGCAGGCTGTAGAAGGCGGCAATCTCCGCTTCGAGCATCGCCGTATCATGCAGCAGCTCCTCAAACGAGAATTTCCGGCAACAGCCAAGCTCTACGACCCCTCTTGGGCTGCATGAGATCAATTCGGAAACGTGCAGGTGCGAAACCAGAACCTGCATTCCTTTTTTGGACAGGTGATCCAGAAAACGACCCCACTCCAGCCTCAACTGCTCAAGCATGGCGACCGGAGCCTGCCCTTCGCCCTCCTCTGCGTTATCCTGGAGCATCGCCTTTACGGGACCGGGCATTCTCGGTTCAGGATTGCTGCCGAATTGCGACAGCGCCTGCTTCCATGAGCCCAGGTCAAAAGCCGAAGAACCCATGGCATCGGCATCGACCGGTGGCGGTATCGGGCGATCAGGCGGCATTTCGAGGGCGAAAGGGGCTGGAGCTGGAGCTGGAGCCGGTTCCGATACCCGACCCAACACTGGCGAAGCTTCAGGTTTTATGGCGATAACTGCCGTGGTACGTTTCTTCTGGGGTGGAGGTGCGGTGGCGGAAACCGGAGTAGAAGCCTGCGGGGAGGCTACAGGCTCAGGAGAGGCTTTTTTTTTTCCTCCACCGAAGCGATCGCGCCGCCCGGCGATGGGTTGCCGCCCATATCGATCAGTTTCAGCAGGGCCAGTTCAAACCTGAACTGGTGCTCTGAATAGAACTTCAGCTCGCGCTGCGTCTGCATGAGGAAATCGGTCATGGCCATGATCAATGCCGGAGCCAGCCGCATTGCATCGCGCTGGTATCGCTCCTTTACCGGCTCGGGCCGTTCGATAAGGCGGGTGGAGCGCAGGTTGTGGATAATGAGGAAGTTCCTGAAATGCTCGATCAGCTTTTCGATGAAATCCTGCTCGTCGTATCCGTTCCTGTTGACCATTCCTGCCACTTCGAGCATCGCGGAAGCATCTCCGCCGGCGATGGCGTCGGTCACCATGAAGAAATGGTCGTCGTCGACGTAGCTCAGGAGCTCGGCGACCTGTTCATAACGGATAGCCCTGGCCCCTTCGCTGTCAAGTGCGAAGGCGATCACCTGGTCCAGGATGCTCTGGGCGTCGCGCATCGATCCCTGGGCCTTGCGCGCCACCAGTTGCAACGCATCGGCTTCGGCCGTGATCTTCTCGGCATCGCAGATAAACTGCAACTGGTGCTGTATTTCGGCGATCGGAATGCGCTTGAAATTGAAACGCTGGCAGCGCGAGGCTATGGTGGCCGGAATCTTGTGCAGCTCCGTGGTCGCGAAAATGAATATCGCATGGGGCGGGGGCTCTTCAAGGGTCTTCAGGAAAGCATTGAAGGCCGCTGTCGACAGCATGTGAACCTCGTCGATGATATAGACGCGGTATCGGCCTCTCTGAGGTCCGTAGCGGACGTTGTCGCGAAGCAGGCGGATATCGTCGACGCTGTTGTTGGAGGCGGCATCGAACTCGGCGATGTTCAGGCTCGCACCGGCATCGAAATCACGGCAGCTTTCACACTCGCCGCACGGTTCGGTAACCTCCCTGAGGTAAACCGGGTCGTCGATCATCCTCTGGCAGTTGACGGCCTTGGCGAACACCCTTGCGGCTGTGGTCTTGCCGACACCCCTGAGACCCGAAAAAATGTATCCGTGCCCGACCCTGCCCATCCTGAGGGAGTTCTGGATCGTGCCGGTAATGTGCTCCTGGGCCGTTATGTCCGCAAAGCGGGATGGTCTGTACTTTCTTGCTATGACCTGGTAACTCATGAATCTGCCTTTGTTGAATCGTTCACCAGCGCTATCAGCGGCACATGCATCGTGCTTATGAGCGCTGCCCGGACCTCGTCGCGCACCTCCCTGAGCCCGGTCCCGGCAGGAGTCTCCTCCGAACCACGATCCCCATGCACGATCTCAGGAGGAATCCTTGAGTACAGTTCATAGAGAGTAAGGGAGTGAAGGTCTGCGCTTACGGCAAGTCCACCGTCGGCCGTCTGGTGCACCATACCGCCCTGCATCAGAAACTCGACGATACGGTTCAATTTACTATGGTCGGCCATAATTTCCGCAGCAAAGAGCTTTTTCATCGTCATAAAGCTTCCGGAAGCCTGGGCTGACCATACGGAACGAAGCACTGCCACGATACCGGGAACTCCCTGCAGCGGGTCGAACTCACGAGAATCTTCGGTTGACGGGCTGAAATAACCAAGGCAGAAAACGAATTCGGCGCCGGTCAGCACAACCACCCATTCGAGGTAAATCCAGAAAAAGAGCATCGGGATGACCGAAAGGGCGCCGTATATTTGTTCGAAAGTGGCAAAATTGGAGACGTAGAAGGCGAACCACCGTTTGGCGAGCTCGAACAGGATGGCGGCAAGCACTCCGCCGGCAAGGGCATGGACAAATCTTACCCTCCTGTTCGGCACGAGCATGTAAAGCAGGAAAAGGGCGCCGATCGAATTGAAGAAAGGAATCAAGGAGAGGAGCCGCGTTTTCATTTCGAGCAACGCTCCTTCGGTGAAAACAGTGTACCAGACGAACGAACTGGCCAGCAGGCTGGTGCCGATGAAAACCGGCCCGAGCGTCAGTACCGTCCAGTAGAGGGTAAAGCCCTGCAGGATTTTCCTCGGGGAGTGCACCTCCCATATGCCGTTGAGCGTCTGGTCGATCGTCGAGATCAGGAAGAGGGCGATCACGATCAGGAAAATACCGCCGATAGTCGATACCGAAGAGGTTTTGTCGATGAACTCCCAGAGATAAGCCTTAAGGAGCGCACTCTGGGCAGGGGCGAAATTCTGGAATAGAAAATCGCCTATGTAACGCTTCAGGGAGGCGAAAACCGGAAATACCTTCAGCATCGACAGGATCACCGCCATAAGCGGCACCAGGGAAAGGAGGGTCTGGAATGCCAGGGAGCCTGCGCTCAGGAGAATACGGTTCTGGATGAAATGCTTCAGCATGAACGACAGCATCGAAGCTGAAGAGCGCGATGTTTCCTGATGGCGTCCCGTCATGCCATCCCTGCTGTCCTTCGTGTCTGCCATGAATGTGTTCCGCTGTTCGAAAACCGGGTCTTGCCGGTTCACCTGCCCCTCTCACCGATTCCGCCTCCCTTTAAGTTAGAGAAGCCCGGCCGTAAAAAAAATTCCCCGCACCACAGGCACTCTTTTCCCCTCTATTTCATGTTTCCGCAGCATATATATATTCTCTTTATATTTTGCAATATTTTCCCTATTATTAGGAATTGTTAATAACATGTTATTCATCCTATTAACAACGAACCGAGAGATGGGAACCTGACCGACACATTCCACATTCAATAAAATCAAAGATCGATGGCTGAAACAAGCATCAAAGGACCGATGGAGCTCTTCATCGAACGCTGCAGGCAGAACGGCCTCAAAGTCACACCTCAGCGAATGGCCATATACAAGGTGCTCATCGAATCCGCAGATCATCCTTCGGCAGACAGCGTATATAGAAAAATAACCGAGGCCTATCCGACCATTTCTTTCGATACCGTCAACAGGACGCTGCTGACCTTTGCGCAAATCGGTGTCATAGCCATGGTCGAATCCTACTCCGTAGCCCGCCGGTTCGACTCCCTGACTGATCGCCACCACCACCTGCACTGTGTGAAATGCGGTCTGATCACAGACTTCTGCGACCCTTCGCTCGATGAAGTCAAGGTGCCTGAACAGATCGCAAAACTCTTTACCGTACTCGGCAAGCGCGTCGTTATCAGCGGCATCTGCCCCGACTGCGCTAAATCTGCATGATTCGGCCATTCATCGACCATCGTTCCGTCCTGTTATACCCCCGATCAGCCTGACGTCTCCTGAAGCCGGAAAACAAACAGAGGGATAATCCCTATATTGCACCATCCGTTAATCCGGCGATCACAGCATCCGGACAGACATGGCAAAGAGCATGATGCGCCATGGCCAGTAGTGTGCGTCCGCCTCAACGGTGCAATCGGATCGCGGAACAAATAAACAGTGTTGCCATTATGGAGTTCACTCACCTCGACGATAACGGCGCGGTCCGTATGGTCGATGTTTCCGGAAAACCTCCCACACGTCGCCAGGCGCAGGCCTCAGGGTGGATTGTCATGCAACCGGCAACAATCGCCCTGCTCTCAAGGGATGCCCTCCCGAAAGGCAATGTCCTTGCTGCGGCCAAAATAGCCGCCATACAGGCGGCCAAGCGAACGGCAGAGCTCATTCCGCTGTGCCACCAGCTCAACCTTTCATGGGTCGATCTCGAATTTGAAACACTCGGGGACAGGATACTCATCAGTGCCACCGTCCGTACGAGAGAGTCCACCGGGGTTGAAATGGAGGCGCTTACCGCCGTTTCGGTCGCGGCACTGACCATCTACGACATGTGCAAGGCGGTCGACAAAACCATGGAGATCGGCGGCATAAAGTTGGACAGGAAAAGCGGCGGCAAACAGCAGGGGTCTGCCCAGTACCGCCCGAAGAGCTCAATACTGGTCATGTCGGACTCGATTTCCAGCGGCGCTGGCAAGGATCGTTCCGGCGCCATACTCAGGGACGGCCTGGAAGCGGCAGGGTGCAACGTCGAGCACTTCGCCGTGGTCGCCGACGAACCGGCAGAGATCTCTTCGATGATCGAGGGCTGGGTCAGGGAGGGAATCGAACTGATCGTCACTTCCGGAGGCACCGGACTCGGGCCGAGGGACCTGACCATCGAGACCCTGGAGCCGAAATTCACCCGAAGGCTTCCGGGCATCGAACAGGCGCTTTTTCAGTGGGGACAGGGAAAAATCAGGACAGCCATGCTTTCGAGGCTCGCTGCCGGCACGATCGACAGCACATTGGTCATCTGCCTGCCGGGAAGCCCGGGGGCGGCCAGCGACGGGCTCGAAGTGCTCGTACCGGGTATCTTCCACGCCTTCGCGATGCTTCGCGGGGAGGGTCACGGAGCATGATCACCGTACAGGAAGCGCACACTCTCATCCGGGAATCGATCAAGATCACTTCCCCGTCCTGCCGCACTCCACTGGATCAGTTGCCTGGACGGATCATCGCGGAAGATATTCATGCAGGATTCCCCATGCCCCGCTTCACCAATGCGGCCATGGACGGGTTTGCCGTTCGCTTCGACGATATTTCAGCCTCATCGCACAGTTCACCCTCCAGCCTCAAGGTAACACAGGAGATTCCGGCCGGAGCAAGCTCCACCATAGCTGTCGCTTCCGGATGCTGCGCCCGCATCATGACCGGAGCCCCGATGCCTTGCGGAGCCGACACGGTCGTCCAGTTCGAGGATACCAGCGGCTTCGATGGCGACGTGGTGGATATTTACAAGGCACCGGCCAGAGGGGCAAACATCCGCCATGCCGGAGAAGAGGTCCGGATCGGCGAACTGCTCTTCGCCAGAGGCACCAGGATCACGCCGGCCGAAATCGCCCTGCTGGCAGCTTTCGGCTTCGGTGCTGCAAGCGCATACCGGCAACCGAAGGTCGCCCTGGTAACGGTCGGCGACGAACTCTGCACGGCTGACCAAACCGCCGGTGAGCTGGCCATATACAACAGCAACCTGCCGATGCTCGAGGCATGCGTCAAGGCATCCGGGGCTACCGTCTGCAACTCATGGCAACTGCCTGACGATCCCCTTCGCATCAGGGAGGCCCTGGGGAAATCGCTTGCTGAGTGCGACCTGCTTGTGACGGCAGGAGGAATTTCGACCGGTCAATACGATTACATGCAGGAAGCGCTGAGCAATCTGGGAGTTGAGCAGAAGTTCTGGAAGGTTGCCCAGAAACCTGGAAAACCGCTCTATTTCGGCACCTCGCCATCAGGCCCCCTGGTGTTCTCCCTGCCCGGCAACCCGGTCTCGGCCCTGGTCTGTTTCCTGGAATACTGCATGGCGGCGCTCAGCCTGCTCCAGGGCACCGAACCTCCGACGAAATTCGAGGCCCTCCTTGACGAACCATTTCCGGCTGATCGGAAACGCCACCGCTTCCTTTTCGGCCGTATTCGCGTCGAAGGAGGCTCGCTCCGGTGCCTCGTTTCAACGAACACCGAATCGCACATGCTCACGGCCGCATCCGGAGCGAACTGCCTGGTGGAATCCCCACCGATTTCAGGGGAGCTCCCTGCCGGAAGCCTTGTCTGTTGCACCCTGCTACCATGGGGAACCCTGTCGTGAATGAGAGACAACACATGTTCCACCCATTCGAAATAGCCTTCTGCGGGCTCTCCGGCTCCGGCAAGACGACACTGCTCATCAAAGTGATCCGCCACTTCCGCCAGAAGGGATATGAACCGGCATGTTTCAAGCACGGATGCCACCATTTCGACATCGACCGTGAAGGCAAGGACTCATATATGGCCCGCCAGGCAGGAGCCGTCTCGGTCATGATCTCCGATCCGGGCAAGGAAGCCCTCATCTCCGATGGCGCCGGAAGCCTCTCTGGCTCCCCGCTCCTCCTTTCCTGCGATATGCTCTTCATCGAGGGACTCAAGGAGCTGCCCATCCCAAAACTGATACTCGTCGATAACGGGCGCGCCATCCTCCCCCTGATAGAAAATGGTACGGTCAAACAGGTGCTCGCCTTGCTGCACGACGGCGAAGCCGAAGGGCTGGATGCTTTCGGCCTGCCGCTGTTCTGCCGGGACGACGTGGCCGGAATCACCGATTTCGTCGAAAGATGCCTTGCTGAACGCGCAGCTGAAGCGCCGCTTTACGGACTCGTCCTTGCCGGCGGGCTCAGTTCGCGCATGGGCACCGACAAGGCCCTGCTGAGCTATCACACCGAGAACCAGCTGGTCAGGACAGCCTTACTGCTATCGGAAACATGCGACAAGGTGTTCATCTCCTGCAGGGCTGAACAGCGCTCGTCGTACAGCAGGTATGGGCACCTGCTCCTTACCGACACCTATCTCGACATGGGACCGATGGGCGGCCTCCTTTCAGCGCAACGCAGCCATCCACATGCCGCATGGCTGGTAACTGCGTGCGACCTTCCGTTTGTTGATGCCGACACCCTCGCTTCGCTTCTGTCGAGCCGCGACCCGTTCAGGTACGCGACCGCCTTCATCTCTCCCGAATCCTCTCTTCCTGAACCACTGCTCACCATCTATGAACCGAAATCGCGCATGGCACTCCTGCAGCAGCATGGTTCCGGAAACGACTCGCTCTCGTCGTTTCTCCGGCACAGGCGCATCATGCCGGTTGAGGCAAGGAATCCTTCAGCACTCAACAACGTGAACGACCCTGCGGCAATGACCGAAGCAAGGAAGTTCCTGAACGGATTATACGGCAGATGCTGAACCAAGACAGACTAAAGGAGCGCCAGACGATGACGGACCGATACGGGCGCACCATTGATTATGTCCGCATCGCCGTCACAAGCGCATGCAACCTTCGGTGCTCCTACTGCCTGCGTGAAGAACACGACGAATCGAAGAGTGGCTCAACACAACTCGACGTGGAGCGGATCGGCACGTTCATCAGGCTACTGGCTGAAATGGGCATACGGAAAATACGGTTCACCGGCGGGGAACCCCTGCTTCGACGCGACATCGCCCGGCTGGTCCGGATCGCAAAAACAACGCCTGGCATCGATAACGTCAAGCTTACCACCAACGGGGTGCTGCTCGACAGGTACCTTGATGAACTGATCGAGGCAGGACTCGACGGCATCAACCTCAGCCTCGACACCCTTGATGCTGAAAAGTTCAAGGCCATCGCACGGCGCGACCAGTTCCCGAAGGTCCGCAAGGCGCTGGATATGCTGCTGCAAACCCCTTCGCTCAGGCTCAAGATCAACACCCTGATGCTCAGGGGAATCAACAACGATGAAATTCCTGCTTTCGTGGAACTGGGCCGCGACCATGACCTCACCGTGAGGTTCATGGAACTGCAACCTTTCGACGACCGGCAGATATGGCGCACCGGCAGGTTCATGGGGGCGGAAATGATCCGCGAACACCTTTACCGCGCTTATCCGCAGCTCGAAGCGGTCACCGGCCTCGACACAGAGCACTACAGCTTCAGGCTCCCCGGCTACCGGGGCTCGGTCGCCATTATCCCCGCCTACTCGCGAAACTTCTGCAGCCGCTGCTCGCGCCTCAGGATCACCGCTGACGGGAAGCTCATCAGCTGCCTGTACCAGCAGGAGAGCATCGACCTCATGCCGCTGACTGAGAACAGTAATGGAGACGAGGAGCTCAGGAAGAAGATTCTGGACGCGGTAAGTCGTAAACCGAAGGACGGTTTGAAAAACGGAACCAACAATGCGGTAACAAGCATGTCCCAGATCGGCGGGTAGGAGGATGGTACGGATTTTAACCAGTCGCATTCCGGAGTCCCGACTCGTCGGGACTCCGGACATTCAATATCTTACATTCCAGTTGCCCCGGACTTCAGTCCGGGGTGCAGAACCCCAAAAAAAATATTCCGGACTTTAGTCCAATATCTTCGATAAACAGAAGACAGTGTGCTGCTGTGTGAGAAAAGGGAAGAGGTTGGACTGAAGTCCGAAGAGAGTTATTTCATTTTTTCTCTCTATTCCCCGGGCTGAAGCCCGGGGCAACTAAGGAGGGAGAAGATTTGAATGTCCGTCGGGCTAAAGCCGCTCCTGAATATTAGAGGCTGAAGCCCGGGGAAACTGGGGAGGGAGAAGATCTCAATGTCCGTCGGGCTAAAGCCGCTCCTGAATATTAGAGGCTGAAGCCCGGGGAAACTGGGGAGGGAGAAGATTTGAATGTCCGTCGGGCTAAAGCCGCTCCTGAATATTAGAGGCTGAAGCCCGGGGAAACTGGGGAGGGAGAAGATCTCAATGTCCGAGGCAACTGAGGAGAGCGAAGTTCTGAATGTCCGGACTGTTTGAGACAAGAGCATTCCAGAGGCTTTTGCGCTTCTGGCATCGGGAAATTCAGCTACCCGTAACACTCCCGGTCAACTGCCGATCACATGAATCTCCATGCCGGGCCTGACTTCTCCACCGCTAATCACCTTGCAGAAAATCCCCTCTCTCGGCATGATGCAGTCACCGGTTGCTGTCTTGATGGGGCAGCCGCCGTTATGGCACGCCTTGCCTATCTGCGTGATTTCAAGAAGAGCCCCCTCTTCAATCTGAAGCCTGTTGCCGATGCTGAGGTGAAGCAGTTCAATTCCCATGGTCACCACGTTCTCCCCGAACATCCCGTATTCGAGCTCCGGAAGCATCCGGCGAACCATGTCGATGCTCTCTCCCGCCAGCAGGGAGACCTGCCGGTGCCAATCCCCTGCGTGGGCATCGCCTTCGATTCCCCATGACTCTTTCAGGCTGACCGAATCAACGGCATGTTTGACCGTCCCTTTTTCAGCGCTGATGCAGACAGCTTCGACAAATCCCATAAGGCAAAGTGATGACGGGTTGACACTTCACAAACTGCTGCCGGTGAAGCAAAATGAAAAATATACGGAGTTCATGCACTCATCCCCGCCGCTGGGAGTGCCGTGCAGGGTTTCGCTCCATGACGAAGGCGATCGAAAGGGACTCGGCAAGGGCTATGGCCAGCCAGAACGAAAGTTCGATGGCGATGAGGACAAGAGGCTCGCCGAACTGGTTGAAGGGGGTGAAAAACTCCCAGAACATGTAGGTCATGAAAAAAATCAGGCCGCCCATCCGAAGACCGCGGTTCAGGAAGCCCAACGGCCATGCGACCGCAAGATGGCGATACAGGAAAGCGTGGCCGATGCTGAAAAGAAACAGGCCTGCGATAACCGGAAGCGGGTTGTTGACAATGAGAGGCAAAGGTTCGAGCCTCGTCCACACGGCGATAAGCTTCTGGCTCTGGATGGGAGAGGTAAGCAGGATCCCCTTTGCATCCCAGCCGAACCCGAATGTCCTGAAGGTAAGCAGCATCATCAGGTTCATGGCAAGGCCACCGGAAAGCCCGGCAACGATCGTTTTTTTCATGGAAGCCTTTTGGTTCTTTGAAATGGTAACAGCAGTACCCTGATCAATACCGCCGATGAAGCTGATACGTTCAAAGATATCTCAGGTTGATTGCCAGCTCGGTTTCGCCCTTGTCTACCGTAAAGCTGGCGGAGTCGAACGATGGAGGACCAAATTTCGAACGGGGGTTGTTGGAGGTACCCACACCCTCCTTCGGCATGCCAAGGAAGTTGCTGTCGAGCTTCCCGTTCCTGTTTTCGTCATGCTGCACGGTGACTGCCCAGGTTCCGTATGGAACATCGTTGAACACGACCTCATGAAGGGTACCTTCTGCCGAAACGACGGTTTTCCTGATCGCCGAATTGAGCTTTCCGGGAAACCCCTGCTTTGAATTGAACAACGCTACGACAAGATCGCCATTGGAGCTGCGAAGATTGTTCACCGTGACGGTTATTTTTCCCTTTTGCGTCTGTTGCTGCGCCTGCTGTTGCTGTTCGGAAGGTTGCGAGACCTTCTCTTCTGCCAGCGCTGTCAAGCTCCCGGCAGAAACGAGCAACAGCATCAAAATGAGAATCTTCTTCATAATCAACCTTTGGTTATTTTTTCAATGACAACACCTCCCTGGCGCAGAACCATCCGCTGAGAATCGCGCCGGTAAATCCACCGCCGGGGTTGGACCATGCAGAGGCAAAATAGAGGTTCGGCACCTTCGATCGGTTCAGCAGCCTCGACATGCCCGATTGCTCCGGAGTCTGGGCGTAACCGTAAATAACGCCTCCGGGATTCAGGGTGAATCTCTGTATGGTTTTCGCCGTGCCGACCTCGACATACTCGACCTCCTGGCCGAT
>JAAXXK010000011.1:62120-65342 GCA_013334525.1 Chlorobiaceae bacterium | reverse complement strand
TTCCATCGATTGATAATTGTATTTGCAAAAGCTTGCGTAAGTATTATAATGTAGCAAGTCGCCGAAGAAGATCAACCGCTTGAATATTTTCCATTTCCCTGGCTATTGCTCATGGGTAGAGTTATTGCGATTGCAAACCAGAAAGGTGGGGTTGGTAAAACAACCACCGCGGTAAATATTGCGGCCTCCATTGCGATATCCGAGTTCAAAACCCTTCTGATCGACATCGATCCCCAGGCAAACGCCACATCAGGCTTCGGCCTTGAAACCGGGGACGAGATCGAAAACACCTTCTACCACGTCATGGTAAAGGGCGGGGAGATCAAGGACGCGATCAAACCGTCGAGCCTCGAGTATCTCGATGTGCTGCCCTCCAACGTCAACCTTGTCGGAATGGAGGTTGAGCTCGTCAACATGCGCGAGCGGGAGTACGTCATGCAGAAGGCGCTGAAGCAGGTGCGGGACAAATATGACTACATCATCATCGACTGTCCTCCTTCTCTTGGCCTCATTACGCTCAATTCGCTTACCGCAGCAGATTCCGTGCTCATTCCCGTCCAGGCGGAGTACTATGCCCTTGAAGGGCTTGGGAAGCTTCTGAACACCATCAGTATCGTCAGGAAGCACCTTAATCCCCGGCTTGAGATCGAGGGTGTGCTGGTGACCATGTACGATGCCCGTCTTCGTCTTGCATCGCAGGTCGCCGAAGAGGTGAAGAAGTTTTTCAAGGACAAGGTATACAAGACATACATCCGCAGGAACGTCAGGCTTTCAGAGGCGCCGAGTCATGGCAAGCCGGCTCTTCTTTACGATGCCCAGAGCATAGGCTCGAAAGATTACCTGGATCTTGCACAGGAGATTTTCGAGCGTGACGGCAACATCAGGAAATTCAAAGTACGGCAGTAAACGGCCGGTTAACCGAGAGCATATGTCGAAAAACGCACTGGGAAGGGGTCTGAAGGCGCTTATCTCCGAAGAGGGGTTTGCAGCCGCAGAGAAAGCCGAAGAGGCCGAAAAGCTCAAGGAAGGAGCAATCGGGAGCCTGGCCATTGACAGGATCAAGGTCAATCCGTTCCAGCCCCGCAAAGAGTTCGACGAAACGGCCCTTGAGGAGCTCCGGAACTCGATCATCGAAAACGGCGTGATACAACCGGTTACCGTATGCCGTGACGGCGACGATTACCAGCTCATCAGCGGCGAACGAAGGCTGCGTGCGGTTACGACTGCCGGCTTCAAGTTCATTCCCGCCTATGTCATCGAGGCCCACGAGGATGCCAGCAAGCTCGAACTTGCCCTGATCGAGAATATCCAGAGAGAGGACCTCAACGCCATCGAAATCGCGCTCGCCCTAAAAAGCCTCATCACCAAATGCGACCTTACCCAGGACGAAGTCGCCCAGAAGGTCGGCAAGAACCGCTCTACGGTAAGCAACTTCCTTCGCCTCCTGAAACTGCCCCGTCAGATCCAGGACAGTATCCGTACCAGGGATATCTCATCTGGCCATGCCCGTGCGCTGATCAACCTGCCGAACGAGCATCTTCAGCTCAAGGTGTGGCGTCAGATCATGTCCCGACAGCTCTCCGTGCGCCAGACCGAAGCGCTGGTCAACAACATGTTCAAGGATCCGCCCAAAGAAGCCGGCAAGCAGCCGGAGCCCCGTTCAGTCCACCTGGGACAGATTGAAAGCCAGCTCAGGGACCGGCTTGCCACCAAGGTCAAGGTCGTCGAGAAGAAAGGAGGACAGGGTGAAATCCACATCAAATACTTTTCCGGTGATGATCTGGACAGGATTCTGGACCTGATGAACCAGGGGTGACAGGCATCGCAGAATCGAAAGGAAATATCAGCAATCCATTGAACCCATGAAACTTACACTGGTAGGCAATGGCCGTATGGGCCGCCAGATCGCCGAAGTCGTCGCCCGTTCGGGCGCTCATACCATCGAAAAGGTACTCGATTTCAATGACACAATCGACGCGGACGCCTTCAGGGGATCCGACGCCATTATCGATTTCACCGTCAGGGATGCCTTCCTGGCCAATTACCGGGCCATGATCGCCTCCGGCGTGCCGGTTGTCGTCGGCACCACGGGCTGGGACGACTCCATGGAGCATGTCCGGCAGGAGGTTGCCTCCGCAGGCTCTTCGATGCTCTACTCGGCGAACTACTCCCTTGGGGTCAACATCTTTTTCCGGACGCTCCGTGAAGCTGCCCGCCTGATTGCACCGTTCGAACATTTCGATATCGCACTTTCCGAGCAGCACCATACCGGAAAGGCCGACTTCCCGAGCGGCACGGCCATTAAAGCCGCCGAGGAGATTCTCAACTCCAACCCGCGCAAGCGCACCGTGGTTCGGGAGCTTCAGGACGGACGCAAGCTGCAGGCCGACGAGCTTCAGATCGCTTCTATCCGCCTCGGCTCGGTATTCGGGGTACACTCCGCCATCATCGATTCGGAATCGGATACGATCGAAATCTCCCATACTGCCAAGAGCCGCACCGGATTCGCTTCCGGCGCACTCCATGCAGCCGAGTGGCTCGCAGGCCGCCACGCCGTTTTGCCTGGGTTCTACACGATGGACGATTTCCTGAACGACCTGTTTTCAGCCTGAGCCATGGGAGAAGAAACGACAGTACGCAATCCCGGCCAAACCCCCGCAGTCCTTGTAGGCGCGACGCTGATTGCCCTTACCTCCTTCGTGCCATACCTGAATCTCATCAATGTATTTCCATTTGCGGGCATCATCCTTTCAGGAGCAGTCGCCGCATGGTTTTACATTATCCGTCATCAGGTTCCCCTCAGCTACAGGCAGGCCTTCCTGCTTGGCGCTAAGAGCGGTTTCCTCGGCGGTTCCTTCATTTTATTTGTCGTATACCTGATGCTCGAACAGGCGCGGAACCTCTCCGTCGACCAGTTCAGGAAACTGCTTACCGACTGGGGTGGTCGCATGCCCTCCGACAGTGCCGACATGTACCAGCAGATCATGATGATCGTCAACGCCCCGTTCGGCATCAAGCTGGTATCTTTCCTGGTAAGCATGGTACTCATCGGCCTGATCCTTGGTCCCCTGGCCGGAATCGGCGCCCGCCTCACCGTCTACATCCTGAAAAAACAGGCCCAGCGCAACACCCCCACTCCGTGATTATTACATCCCCAAAAGGCTGTCTATCCGTGCATTTTGCGATACATCGTTTTTCCAATTCCCTGTAGGGGCGGACCTG
>JAAXXK010000011.1:36481-62020 GCA_013334525.1 Chlorobiaceae bacterium | reverse complement strand
CAGGAGGGTTTTAACCCGACGGACATTCGGATCTTCTCCCTCTTCAGTTGCCCCGGGCTTCAGCCTCTTATATTCAGGAGGGTTTTAACCCGACGGACATTCGGATCTTCTCCCTTTCAGTTGCCCCGGGCTTCAGCCCGGGGATATAGAGCAAAATGAAAAAAACTCTTTGGACTTCAGTCCAATATCTTCATTAACGCTTATTTCCATAAATCGTTACCACCTCGACAACAGCCTGCCCGAAGCTGCTCAAAATCCTTCCTTCCCTCCCTCTTCGGCCAGTTTCCTGTACCAGCCCCGGTCGATCTTTGCCGAACCGGCGATGGTTACCCACTCCTGCACGTGGTTGAACGACACCGGCGTCTTGAGCCTGCCGAGCAGCGCCCCGACGATTGCGGCTATCGTGTCGTCATCAGGCGCGGCAGCATCCGAAATGCGGATCCATGCCATCGGACGCATTCCATACTCCATGTCGGGAGAGGGAACCACGAAAGCCTCCTCTATTCCGGGCACGGAGGTGAGCGCTTTCTCGATCTGTTCGGGATGGATGTTTTCACCGCCTGACACGAACATGCTGTCTTTCCTGCCCAGAACCGTCAACAGCCCCTCTTTCGAGATCATGCCCATGTCGCCGGTATGGAACCAGCCCTCTTCGTCCCTTGCCGTTCGCAGCCGCCCCTCTTCGAGGTATCCCATGAACAGGCAGGGCCCCTTGACGAGGATTTCGCCGTCCACGGCGATCATGGCTTCACGGTAGGGCAGGATCGCGCCGCTGTCGCCCTGCGGCCCGATTACAGGGAAGGTGGATGTCGATACCTGAGTGCTCATTTCGGTTGAACCGTAGGTCAGGTAGACAGGAACCTGCTCCCTGATCGCCTTTTCGAGCAGCGGTGCGCTTACGGCGCTGCCGCCGAGCAGCACGGCCTTGAGTTTTCTCAGAAGAACCCCGCCATGGTGCGTGCGAAGCATCCTGTAAAGCTGCGTCGGCACCAGCGAGAGATGGGTAAGGTGAAAGCGTGTCAACGACTCCACCAGCGGCTCCTGTTGCGGCGGAATCGCTATGGCGCCGCCACCGAGCAGCGATTTATAGATCATTGAGTAGCCGCCGACATGGTAGAGTGGTAACGAAAGCAGCCAGCAGTCGCCAGGCCCGAAGGGAAGGTTCATGGCCGAACCCGTCGCGCTGTGCCAGTGGTTGGAAAAAGAGTGGAGCGCGGCTTTCGGTTGGCCGGAACTCGCCGAGGTGTGAATGACCGACACCGGTCGCTCCTTGTCGGTCGCCCCGGTGAAATCCGTGGAGTTGCCGACGATGGCATCGGCGATGAACCGCTGGAGATCGACGGCCTGTCCAGGGTAAACGGATCCGGCAGCCGGGTCAAGCAGCGTCATCTTCGGCACCAGTCGCTGCAAAACCCCTTCGATCTGGCCTGCGGGAAAGCGGTTGTTGACCGGTGCGGCCACGGCGCCGATGCGCAGGAGCGCCATAAGGGCAAGCTGCATCTGCGGTGAGTTCGGTGCCACGACGGCCACAACCTCCCCCTGCCTTATGCCTGCGGAGGCAAAGGTCGATGCGATACGGGCGGTATCGGCGTCGAGCTCCGCGAACGACCATATCCGCCCGGCAGTAACGAGCGCAGGCGCTCTGCCGAACGTTTTTGCGGCTTCGGCTACAATGTCCATGAGCCAACCGGTTCAAGGCGTTCCATTCTTATCGAGAAACTGTTCTTCCATGCATCGACAGGATCGGCGAATCCTTCCGGTGAGCCGAAGGGGATGTCGAGAAGGTCGTGTGCAAGATCGCTGGCCGTGTCCAGACCGCATGCCGCCGGAGCGGGGGATGTGACTGCGGCCATCAGCGCATAGAAACCGAGGCTGATGCCGCTTTCGAACGCCGAGCTCAGCACGGCGGGAATTTCCATCCGGTAAGCGACAGCTGCAAGCTCAAGCGACTTCATTATTCCGCCGATGCGGTTCGGCTTGAGGATCAGCGCCCCGAGCGAAGCCGGCGGCAACTGGTTGAGCAGCTCCGGTTGCTGCCAGAGCGACTCGTCCAGCGCCGAAAGGATGCCGGTCCGGGCGTGAAATTCGGCGATCAGCGAGGCATCGAGCAACGGCTCTTCGATATAGGAGATGCTGCCCGGAGGCAGGGCCTTGCCGAAAGCCACAGCCTGATCCAGCCCGAGCGACTGGTTGGCGTCGAGCCTGAGTTCGGCCCTGCTTCCGAACGCATTGTGGAACGCACGGATGCAGGAGATCGCTTCGTCGATACGGTCGGCCCGCACCTTCAGTTTGAACACCCGGAACCCCTGGGCGAATTTTGATTCGGCGCGGCTATTGACTGTCGCGGCATCGCCCGCGAGCAATGCATTGACCGGTACCCGTCGGGTTGGAGGGAAAGTGCCGGGAAATGAGGGCAACGAGCCGGTTTCAGCCGCTTCGAGGTTGATCAGCACCATTTCGAGCCCTGTCATGACGGAGGGGGGCAGTTCTGCGCCATCAAGCACTCTGCGCCGCTTTTCGGTGGTGTTCCGGTCGAGCCATGCAAGTTTCGGGAGAAATGCGGCGAGCGCCGTTTCAGCCTCGTCGAGCGATTCGTCGTGCAGGCCCGGCAGCGGGGCGATCTCGCCGTAAGCGGTCGCCCCTTTGCTCTTCAGGGAAAGGACCAGGCCCTCACGTTTATCGAGGACGACGCCTCTGACCGTGACCGGCCCGGTACAAGGAATGGCATACCGGCTGATGTCGGCATGGAGTGGCTTCACGGACGTTTCGGGAATTTACCGAAATCGGGTTTGCGCTTCTCGACGAAGGCGTTGCGGCCTTCCTGGCCCTCTTCGCTCATGTAGTAAAGCAGGGTGGCATTTCCGGCAAGCTCCTGCAGGCCGGCCTGGCCGTCGCAGTCGGCGTTCAGTGCGGCCTTGAGGCAGCGGATGGCCAGCGGCGAATTGGCGAGGATCTCGCGGCACCACTGAACCGTCTCCTCTTCGAGTCTTTCGAGCGGTACGACCGTATTGACCAGCCCCATGTCGAGCGCTTCCTGGGCGTTGTACTGGCGGCAGAGGTACCATATTTCACGAGCCTTCTTCTGGCCGACCAAGCGGGCCATGTAGCTGGCGCCCCATCCTCCGTCGAACGAACCCACCCTTGGGCCGGTCTGGCCGAATATGGCGTTCTCGGCAGCGATGGTCAGGTCGCAGAGCATGTGCAGCACATGTCCGCCGCCGATCGAATAGCCGGCCACCATGGCGATCACCGGTTTCGGGCAGGTGCGGATGTCGCGCTGGAAATCGAGCACGTTGAGCTTGTTGACCCCTTTCGAGTCGGCATATCCGGCGTTGCCGCGGATCTTCTGGTCGCCGCCCGAGCAGAACGCCAGATCGCCCTGGCCGGTCAGGATGACGACGCCGATCTGCTCATCGTTGCGTGCGTCCTGTAGTGCCACGATCATTTCGTCCACCGTCTGCGGGCGGAAGGCGTTGCGACGTTCAGGACGGTTGATGGTGATCTTGGCGATGCCTTCGGCCTTGTGGTAAAGGATGTCGGTGAACTCACCGGCCGGTATCCAGTTGACAGTGCTCATTTCGGGAGTGACGATGGATGGTTGATGAAACGGGTCAGTCGGTCGAGGAACAGCGTGCGCTTCTCGATATGTAACGTATGACCACAGCCCTCGAAGATTTCGAGGCTGGAACAAGGGCATAAATTAACCATTTGATGGCCAATCTCAACGAATTTGGAGTCTTTTTCCCCCACGCAGAACATGATAGGAAGGCTGTTATCGGCCAGATTGTCCCACTGGGATGGCTGGTTCCCGGTACCGAGCGCCCGAAGGCTCGAAGCAAGGGTTTTCGGATTGCCGGTGCGGCGAGCCGCGAGGACTTCGGGGAATGAAGGATGGGCCTTCAGCGTGGCAAAAAGCGGCAACCGGTACCAGCGCTCCAGGAACCCTTCGGGATCCTGTTCGAGTTCAGCCGCCAGCAGTTCGTCGTGCACGCGCCTCTCCCGCTGCTCTTCGGTTGTCCGGAGCCCCGGCGTAGCCGAAACGAGCGTAACGGTTTTGAAGCGCCTGGGAAATTTCAGCGCCATGTAAAGCGCCATACGCCCTCCCATCGAGTATCCCACCAGGTGAACAGGCCCGCTGCGCACGTTGGCGATTGCCTCAAGCAATCCGAGCGCGGCGTTATGGAACGCCATCGGCCCGTTCTGGTCACGGCTCCGGCTCTCCCCATGCCCCGGAAGTTCAGGCAACAGGCACTGAAACCGGTCGCTGAGGCTTTCGGCAACAGGCAGCCAGTCCCGGGCCGATCCAAGGAACCCATGCAGAAACACAATCCCCGGCAAAGAAGCATCGCCGACGGTGATGAGGTGTGGGGTATTGTCAGGTGAGTGTATGCCCATAACAGTCAAGCCTGGTGAAGGATTGCCGAAGCAGATTCTGGCTTCAAAAAGAGAAGTACACATTTAAATATATGAACCGCGCAGATAACCCGATAGATCGTTCAGCAGGGAAATGTTAAATTACGTTGTAATTGCGATGCAATTCTTGAAATCCGAGGGATGTATGAATAGCCAATCTTTACCGTCACTTCGCATCAAGCCTGATCTTCTCAAGGCAGCAGAACAGGTTTTGCACGATGGAGAGTCACTTTCTTCATTTGTCGAGTCATCGCTACGAACAACCGTTGAGCGACGACTCAGCCAAAAGGAGTTCATCGCTCGTGGCCTTGCATCAAGAGACCGCGCCCGCAACACCGGACAGTACGAGGATGCTCAATGTGTCCTTGAGGAGCTTCGGCAGATGATGATATGAGGCCAAAGAGAATAGCCTTTAAGATTGGTTAACCTCATTTATTAATAGAGGTTATGGTGTCATTATATTTACATAAGGAAAGTGCTTGTTTTGCCTGTTTGTGCAGATTAGTTTAAGTAAAGTGGATGGGCAAAAGACTATCGCTTCTACCAGACTATCATTTATTTCATGCCATGAAAACTCCCCAGCCATTCCAGTATCAAGGTAGCAAGAGAGCCCTTGCTCGAACGATTCTTCAATATTTGCCAGCTTATACAGATAGGATTGTAGAGCCTTTTGCTGGTTCTGCCGCCCTCTCGATTGCATGTGCCAATAGAGGTCGAGCAAAAGAATATTGGCTGAACGATTACAATAAACCTCTTGCTGACCTGTTGGCTTTGATCATTAACCATCCAGAAGATATCGCTTCTTTTTACAGGCAGACATGGAGGGAGGAGCAAGACGACGCATTGGAGCATTATTATCGAGTACGCGAAGACTTTAATCGAACAAAGGATCCGCGCCTTTTACTTTATCTGCTCGCTCGATGTGTGAAGGGATCAGTTCGATACAATTCTGATGGTATGTTCAATCAAAGCCCCGATAAGAGGCGTCTTGGAACTCGCCCTGAAACCATGCGCGAGAACATCATGGCTGTATCAAATTTAATGAAGAATAAGACGATTGTAACCTCTCAAGATTACAGGGATATCCTTACGAATTGTCAAGATTCGGATGTTTTATACATGGACCCTCCTTACCAAGGCGTTTGTAGAGAAAAGGATTCTCGCTATTTCACAGGTATATCCTTTGATGATTTCGTTTCAACTCTTGACCAATTGAATAAGCGAGGGGTTCGCTACCTGATAAGCTATGATGGGCGGTTAGGTGAACAGATATATGGTGAGCCATTACCTGATAATCTTGGGCTAACTCTTGTCGAAATAGAAGCGGGGCGCTCTTCGCAGGCCACTTTATTGGGGCGAGATGATGTTACTTTCGAGTCGCTTTATCTATCTCGAAATATCGCTGATGAACTTGGTTCCCTCAAGCGTACTCACCACATCAATCGTACTTTCCAGCTAAATTTGCTCGAATCTCCTTTAACCTGTGGAAAAGTACCCCAAAGAGTTTCTTGAACTATGTGCTTCAGTAACTGATAAAAGGCCTAAGACAGTTATTGACCACATCCTGAAGTACGGTCAAATCACGACCGACGAACTCAAGACACAATATGGATATAATCATCCTCCGAGAGCAGCGCGTGATGTCCGAGAGAAGGGTATTCCACTTGAGACGTTCCGTGTAGTTGGTCCAGATGGACGAAAAATTGCTGCTTATCGTTTTGCCGACCCATCAATGATAAGATTTAGGCGGTTTGATGGTCGCACGGGTCTGTCGAAAGAGATCAAGGACACACTTGTCGAAAAGTATGGCTGTCGATGTTTCATCTATTTGGAAGAAGTTGATTACAGGGAGTTACAGATCGATCATCGAGTACCATTTGAGGTCGCCGGCGATAGTGATGAATTGAATCCTGATGACTTTATGTTGCT
Source organism: Chlorobiaceae bacterium (assembly GCA_013334525.1). Classification (GTDB taxonomy): domain Bacteria; phylum Bacteroidota; class Chlorobiia; order Chlorobiales; family Chlorobiaceae; genus Chlorobaculum. The sequence continues at coordinate 55,678 of JAAXXK010000011.1, read as the reverse complement.
GTGTGGTTCTGCTAACCGAGCAAAGTCATGGTCATGTGAAAATTGCGAGAATTGGCAGAATGAAAAGAAGAAGGAAATATGTCTTTCCTGCTATTGGGCGTTTCCTGAGAATTACAGTCATATAGCCACGCGTCAGGTCAGAAGACTTGATTTGATGTGGCAAGGAGCAGAAGTTAATAAGTACGAACTATTGAAGACTGATGCGAAGAATGCCGGCATGACCCTGCCTGACTTTGTGAAGGCTGTTCTCATGAGAACCATTAATAAATAACATTAACAGTTAGCTGCAAAGGTCGGTGATATTTCTCGAAACCATCAAATCATTTTCTCCCTTTTAATGATCCAGAACCCAGGAAGGAAGACGGAGGTCTTGACTGGACAATGGTGACCTGCATTGAGATAAAGTCGATAGGGGAAGACTACCATTGAGTAGCCTCTAAACGAAAAGATCACACAATGACTGTCTACAGAACCGAAAATGATACAGCAATAGCACGTGAAATCATTTCGTGCCCTGGCGACACGCTCGCCGAACATCTCGAATTTACAGGAATGACTCCTTTACAATTGGCGGAGTGGATGGGTCTTTCCCATAAAAACGTCAACGAAGTCATTCAAGGCAAGGCGCAGATTACTCCTGAAACCGCTCTTAAGCTTGAGAGCGTTGTTGGTATTCCTGCCGATTTCTGGATGGAACTTGAACATCGGTATCGGTTGAAACTCGCTGAAATTAATGCTGCAATAGTTCTAATCGACCTTGAATGATAAACATGAAATGGTAAGGCGCGGAGCATTTTGCTATTGGGCATCATACCAAAGACTGAATTTCTCCCAAAGGTTATATGAACCTCACCATTGACCGGCAAATCAGGCGATTCCGGGGATTTCTGATATTCTCGGGGCTGTTCAACATTTTCCTTGCGGCGCCGTTGATGGTGCCGGAGCTGTATGGGCGCTATCTGGCCATGTTTTGGATGCTTAATGAGAACCTTGGCCTCGGGGGAGTTGCGCCGGTTATGCCATTCAGTCCTGTCGGGGCGCTTCTTGTCAATACGGCAGGGATTGACCTTGTGCTTATTGGCTTCATCGTTCTCTATGCTGCGCAGGATCCGTTGTCGCGCCGGGTTATTCCAGCCCTTAATGCTGCCGGCCGCACCCTGTTTTCGTGCGTCATCCTTTACTATGCGATCGTCTACGACATACCGCGCATCATCCTGCTGATCGGCGGCATTGATCTGATGATCAGCGGAGTGTTTGCATATTTTCTCTATTCTCTCCGGAAACTTCAAAGTTACTGACTGTTCGCTCCGTTCGGATTGATAAACTCAATGGTATAGTTTATTAGTCTTGACCTGCGAGCCCGGTTCCTTCCAAACAATTGGAGTGCTTATGGCTTCGGATTCAGCTTTTGTCGAATATATCTGCGCTCAGATGGGCGGTGCCGGGACGATAGCTTCCCGGAAGATGTTCGGGGAGTATGCGATCTATTGCGAGGGGAAGGTGGTCGCCCTTGTTTGCGACAACCAGTTGTTCGTTAAGCCGACAACTGCCGGGCGCGCTTTTGTGGGGCAGGTCGTTGAAGCTCCACCCTATCCAGGCGCGAAGGCTCATTTCGTGGTCGGGGAAAAACTGGATGACCGGGAGTGGGTGTCCAGCCTCATCGGGATTACCGGGAGCGAGCTGCCGGAGCCTAAACCGAAGATGCCGAGGCAATCGGGGCGCTCCAGGTGAACCGCCCATCCATTTTTTTCCCAAAATAACCTCTTTTCTTCCGGACAAAACCGCAGGCTTCGTTCAGTAGCGAACAATAGGCGATCTATTGGTTGTTGACCGGGCGATAAAATAGTTCTATTATATTTATGAACACATTGTTCGTTATCTAACTGATAGTTCAGATTATTAACAGAAGGATAACCGTAACGCGGAAAAGAAACAGATAATAGACACACCTGAACGGGGAGTTACAAACCATGAAAAGAAAAGGAATTTACAGGCCGACAGTCGAGGACGCCATTGAGATCGGTGGAATCGAAACGTTGCATCCGGGCGGGTTCGCTCTTACCAGACGAACGGCTGAACTTGCGGAGTTGAAGGAGGGGTTGAAAATCCTTGACGTTTCCAGCGGTCGGGGAACACAGTCGATATATTACTCTAAAGAGTTCGGCGTCGATGTGACGGGTGTCGATATTTCAGAGGAGATGGTCAAAACTGCGGCATCCAGTGCCCGGAAGGCTGGATTTGGCAAGTCGGTACAATTCAGGATCGGCGATTCGCAATCGCTCCCGTTTGACGATAATTCGTTTGACGTCGTCATCAATGAGTGTGCCGTGGGCATTCCTGACGATTCCCAGAAGGTGTTGAATGAGATGGTTCGTGTGGTAAAGCCGGGCGGCAGGATCCTGATTCATGAATCGACGTGGAAAGTGAAGCTGTCGAACGGGGAGAGGGATGAGTTTGCCGAGCGGTACGGTACCACCCCTCTGGAGCTTGGCGAATGGTTGCAAATGCTGGAAAAGGCCGGTGTGAAAAATATCGTTTATGAATTCGAACAGTGGTCGAAACCCGAAATGTTCTGGAAGATCAGGAAAGATCGCGATGTCAAACACTGGTTTTTTACAATGACCATTCCTGAAAAACTGACGACGATGGCAAGGATTTTCGCAAAGTACGGCTTGAAGGGGGTCGTTACCATCATGACAAACGAGAGGGCGTTTTACAGGACGATATTGCAGGGCAAGCTGGGATATGCGCTGTTCAAGGGGGTTAAGTGATGTACCGGGGGCAGGATGCGTTGAACATTGTCCCGCAAGTTGTTTGAATAATAGGTGTCGCCTGGCTTAATTTTGGAATATGGAGAATGCCCCCAACAGTCTTGAGGTAATTTTACTGTTGTTTAAAACAATTGAATGCCAATGGATACGATCGAACTTTTCAACGAATTTTCATTGTACACGGAGTGGGCTGATGCTGTCGTCTTTTCCGCAATAATGGGTAAACCGCAGGCGGCGCATGACGAGTCCATTCTGATGAAGTTGAGGCACATCCATCTTGTCCAGAAGGTTTTCCTTGATGTCTGGCGACAGTTGCCGATCAATCCGACTGAAACACAGTCGCTCGATATGGCCGCATTGCTGGACTTTGCCAGAGAGGTGCATCGAAATACGCAGCAGTTCAATGAAAAAATTTCGTTGACGGAGCTGGACAGGACGGTCGAATTGCCCTGGTCCCGACAGGTCAGTAAAAATCTCGGGTTCGATACCGCCAGCCCCACTCTGGCCCAGACGCTTGTTCAGGTTTTCGCACACAGTTCATATCACCGTGGGCAGGTCAATTCGCGGCTTCGGGAACTTGGGCTCGATCCGCCGATGACCGATTTCATCGCATGGGTGTGGGGGCGCAAACCGGCAGCTGTATGGCCGGAAGCAACATAGGGTCGTCGGGTAACCGGTGCAAAAAGATGAGGATCAAGTAAAGCCGATTTGCTTATGAGCTTGAAGTTTTTGCGCGTGGATCGCCTGTTTTGATGATGAGTGTGACTCGTTTCATTCATGCCCTTGAATAATGTGCAAACTCATGAACCTGATATGGAATTGCTGAATGTCAAGACAGAGGGGCATTTTAAAATTGTTCGGGAGCTTTTTGAGGAGTATGCGGCTTCGCTCGATTATGAGATTTGTTTCAATAACTTTGCCGCCGAGCTTGCCCGCCTTCCCGGTGAGTATGCGCCGCCGTCGGGTCGCTTGATGCTTGGCTTCCATAACGGGAGCGCCGCCGGGTGCGTCGCCTTGCGTCGCGTGGAAGATGGCGTATGCGAAATGAAGAGGCTTTACGTGCGAGCAGGGTTTCGCGGGGCTGGTATCGGCAGGGCATTGGCCGAAGCGGTGGTGCGCCAGGCTCGTGAGATCGGTTACAAAAGCATTCGGCTGGATACGGTCAACTCCATGCGCACGGCACAAACTATTTATGAATCGATGGGCTTCACTGACACAAAGCCCTGCTGTTCCAATCCGCCTGAAGGCGTTCGGTATATGGAGTTACCATTATGAAAGCCACCAACTTCGATCTCCAGTCATATTTCTCCAGGACAGGCTTCCATGGGAGCGCTTCGGCTGACTTCGCGACGCTGAAAAGCCTGATGCGGAGCCAGTTGTTTTCGGTGCCTTTCGAGAATCTCGATGTCCAGGCCGGGAAGGTCGTGTCGCTGGTGCCTGAAGAGATTTTCGAAAAGATCGTCGGGAGAGGTCGAGGGGGTTACTGCTACGAAGTGAACGGGCTTTTCGCCATGGCTCTTGAGGCGTTGGGGTTCACCTTCCAGTTGGTGGCCGCCCGGCCGATGACCTATCCTGTCCGCCGTCCAAAGACGCATATGGCAATTGTCGTAACGCTCGGACATGAGCAGTGGCTCTGCGACCTCGGCTTCGGGAGTTTCGGCATACGCGAACCCCTAAACCTTCGCTGGCTCGACCGGGAGATCCGGCAGGATTTCGATGCTTTCAGGCTGACCATGGTTTCGGAGCGCGACTACCTGTTGCAGTCGCTTGCCGACGGGGTGTCGAAAAACCTTTACGAGTTCAACCTCAGCCCTCAGGAGTGGGTGGATTTCGAACCGGCAAACTACCTGAACTCGACACATCCTGACTCGATATTCGTCCAGAACCTGATGGTCGTCCTGCAGACCGAATCGGGAAAGAAGGTACTCACCACCTATCAATTCAAGTCCGTTTCTGAAGGCAGGACGGTTGAAACAAGGATCAGCCAGGAACAGATCGTTTCACTGCTACAGCAGGAGTTTTTTCTGCAGGCCTGATTGATGATTTCGGCTTTGCAGGAAGTCAGGTGATGTGATGCATATGTTTGTCTTTACAGGGCAGAGGTCTTGACAATATTTTATTATGTTTTTACGGATTCGAAGCGGATATTATATAGTAATAGCTCTTCGTCGCGATCAGTGCTTTTTGTCTGTTAACTCGCTTTTTTTGAGAGATAATTTTTCTCTTTTTCATTCCAGCTTTATCGTCTTACCGTTATCGGCTGCTACTCAATACAACATAATCAAGTAGGGAGGTCGTTTATGGACAGCAATGTTTCAAGACGCATACTGAAAATGATTATTCTGGTGTTGCTTCCTTTCTTCCTGTTTCTTTCCTCCTCTTCATCTTATTCGGCCGATAAGCCGAAAGCTTCTTCTGCCGACAAAGCCAAGCCAGAGAAAATCACGTTCAGGGTGCTTGATGTAACGAATGTGAGGCCAAAAAACAAGGATCGTGCGAGGCTGGGCGATAAAATCTCCGTGAAGGTCGACAGTCTTGGAGCACTGATGAAATTGGCGAATAACGATATCAACAAGATTGAGTTGACAATCAATGACACGGTGGTGCCGGATTTGAGGCCACTGAGAAAAGCTGATGACAATACGCTCGAATATCTGCTGGCAAGCAACGAGAAAAACCATGCGATATGGGACTCTTTGGGAATCAAGTCAAACAAGCTCGTAATGCCGGTAACTATTTCCCTGGCTTTTGACAACGACAAGGATAATAAATCGGCCGATGTCAGGGGATATGATTTCAAACTGATCCTCAAGAATAATACCGTTACCTCTATCCTGTTTGGTATAGGGGCCGCACTGTTCGCCATTTCATTCATAAGGCTCGGGAAATTAGATGCGCGCCTGAGAAACTATGGGCCGGATTCACCCTACAGTCTTGCGCTCGTCCAGATGGCGGTCTGGTATTATATCGTCACGATGTCTTTTATCTATTTGTACGTTACAAATGGTTGCATGCCTGAGTTGAATAATTCCACAATGATTTTACTGGGTATCAGCAGCGTAACGGCGGTAGGTGCAAAAGTGATTGATTCCTCAAACAAGGACAAGATGCAGGAGGTAGCCGATAAGGCTTCTGATACGGGCGCCGAAAAAGACAATGGCGGAAAGACCATGTCGGAAAAGCTTGAGGAGCTTAAAAGCAGAAACTTTATTTACGATATCCTTTCGGATGAGTACGGTTTAGCGCTTTCGAGATTTCAGATTTTCGTCTGGACGATAATAATGGGAGTAATCTTTGTGAACGATGTGCTGACCACGGCGGCCATACCGGACTTTTCTGACACGAATGTGCTGACATTGATGGGTATAAGCTCCGGCTCGTATGTCGGATACAAGATGAAGGAAGATTACACTAAAAAAGTCAATGGGTGAACCGTTTCAGAAGGATGGTCGACTGAAACAATGATCAGGCCTGCAGATATCCCCTTAATCCTGCGGTAGAAGCAGATGTGATCCAAGGTCATATTAAAGCGAGGAGATCGACATGCGTCTGGAGGTTATCACACAAAAGCCCGCATCGGTTACCCGTAGTGCTCCGATACTCTTTGTGCATGGGATGTGGCACGGTGCGTGGTGCTGGGCGGAGCACTTTTTACCCTACTTCTCGCAGCATGGTTATTCGGCCCATGCGTTGAGCCTTCGCGGCCATGGTGAAAGCGGGGGAGGCGATCGCCTTCGCTGGGCGTCGCTGGATGACTATGTATCGGATGTGGTCGAGGTGGCCGGCCGGTTCGAGAGACCGCCGATCCTGGTGGGGCATTCGATGGGGGGGATGATCGTGCAGAAGTATCTGGAGTCGCACAAGGCTCCGGCGGCTGTGTTGATGGCGTCGGTGCCCCCGGGCGGGATCATTCCGGCCACTGGGAGAATATTGCTGCTTCATCCGTTGCGGGTTCTCAAAGCCAACCTGACCCTGAGCCTTCTGCCGGTGGTTGATACGCCGCAGATGGTCAGGGAGATGTTCTTTTCGCCGGATATAGCCGATGAGAAGGTATCGGAGTGCTTTGTGCGGTTGCAGGATGAATCGTATCGCGTCTATCTCGATATGCTGGGATTGAACCTGCCGAAGCTCAACGGCATCGGGCTGCCTCTGCTGGTGCTGGGTGCGGAAAACGACAGGATTATTTCGGTGAAGGAGGTTGTGGCGACAGCGCACCGGTATGGCGTGGAAGCAGAGATTTTTCCCGATATGGCGCACAACATGATCCTGGAAAGTGGCTGGCAGAAGGTCGCTGATCGGATATTGAGCTGGCTTGATCAGCAGGGGCTTTAGGGGTGCGAGGTGTTGGGATTTGTGATAATCCTGAAGAAGAAATTGGACTGAAGTCCGAAGAAAAATTTTTGTTCTATATCTCCCCCGGGCTGAAGCCCGGGGCAACTGAGGAGGGAGAAGAACTGAATATAAGAGGCTGAAACCCAGCTAAATCTCCTGATTGATTTCATTCTTCCATATTCCGGAGTCCCGACTCGTCGGGACTCCGGACATTCAACATCTTACATTCAGTTGCCCCGGACTTCAGTCCGGGGATTGAAGATCAAAAAAAATGATCAGGACTTTAGTCCAATATCTTCGATTGAAAAAGATCAGATTCTCGTCGTGTGAAAAATGGGAAGAAATTGGACTGAAGTCCTGCTGAATATAAGAGGCTGAAGCCCGGGGAACTGAATAGGGGAGAATATCTGGAATTGTGGCGGAGTCAGGAGAAATGCTCTGTTCCCAGGGCTTTGATTTTTGCCTGGAGGGTGCGGTGCAGGAGGAGGTTCTCCTGGCGCGTGCCTTCGATTTCGATGATGATGCTGCGGGCGCCGGACAGGGCCTTTTTGTAGAGCTCTGCGAACTCGCCGTTCGTTTTCGGATGGGCGTAGTCGAGCCCGAAGGTTTTGGCTGCCGATTCGATGCTGAACTCCTGCGGGGTGGCGAAGCACTCGTCGAGCCTGTCTGTCTCCCTGGCAATCGGCAGGAATGAGAAGATGCCGCCGCCGTGGTTGTTCAGCACGATGACGATCAGGCGGTTCCATGCGTGGTTGAGCAGGGACAGGGCGTTCAGGTCGTGCAGGAACGAGATGTCGCCGATGAGCAGGGTCGTGGGCGCATTGAGTCCTGTGGCAAATCCGGCTGCGGTGGAGATGATGCCGTCGATGCCGCTTACCCCTCGGTTCAGCGTGGTACGGATTGGTTTATCCGTAACCGGCGCGGTGAACAGGTCCATGTTTCGGGCCGGCATACTGTTCGAGATGAAGATGGCGTGATTGCCGTCAGTGAGGCTGGAGACGATCCGTGCGGCCGATACTTCGGTGACTGCTTTTCCGGGAATGCAGGTTTCCGCTTCGATCGCCTTTGCGGCCTCTGAAAAGAAGGCGGTGCCGTCGATGCCCTTCCGGGGCTGGCGGCTGCCGGAGAGGGCAGCGGCAACCGATGCCGGGCTGGCTTCGATGCTCAGGGTGAGGTTATGGTCCGGGTTGAAGCGGTCGGGCTGCTCCCGGACGAGCACGTAGTGCAGCGGCGGGTGTTTCCTGATCGCCGAAGCGGGCTGTTTGCCGATCACGCCGCCGCCGAAATGGATCACGACGTCCGGCCTGAATTGCTCCGTGAAGGTGTCGCTCAGGAAGGCGAGCTGCCACGGAGTGCAGTTTCTGGAAAGCCTGATGCCGGAGGTGAGGTCGCTAAACAGGGGGATGTCAAGCGACCTTGCCAGTGCGTCGATAGCTTCGCCATCGGCGGTGTTGTCGAGGTATCCGGCCACGAACAGCGGACGTTCGGCATTCGCCAGGATCTCTCTCAGTTCGGCGATTCCTTGTGCAGATGGCTCTTTACGGGCGATCTCGAATCGGCCCCATGGCTTGCCGGAAGCAATCCACTCCCTGATCGGCGCGGCCCACGGCTCTTCCATATCCGGTGACTCGGGCTCCAGTGGTTCACGTAGCGGAAGGTTCAGGTGTACCGGTCCGGCAGGCGAGCCGAAGCTTCTCTGCACGGCGTGGTCCACGGTAGAGAGCAGGGAGGGCAGCGGCGTTTCGGTGCCTGGAGCGGGTAGTTCAAGACTCCAGCGGGAGTAGGTCCCGAAGATGTTCTGCTGGCGGATGGTCTGGTTGGCTCCGGCGTCGATAAGTTCGAACGGCCGGTCGGTCGACAGGACGATCATCGGCTGGGCGTCAGCCGAGGCTTCAACCACTGCCGGGAAATAGTTTGCGACGGCCGTGCCGGAGGTGCAGACGAGCACGGCAGGCAATCCGGTAGCCCGCGCGTAGCCTAGCGCGTAAAAACCGGACGAACGCTCGTCGGGAAACATCCTGAAGCGGGCTTTCGGGTTGTTTGCCACGGCAAGGGTAAGTGGAGTCGATCGCGAACCTGGAGAGATACAGAAAAATCCGGCGCCCTGCCGGATCAGTTCTTCCACGATGACTGTGCACCAGAGCGTGGTGACCTGCTTGTGGTTCATGTGGTCTGCTGTGTTATTGCCAGGATGTCACCGATTTTCTGGTCAACCTCTTCCCATTCGGAAATCGGGTCCGAACCCTTTACGAGACCTGCCCCGGAATAGAGGTAAACCCTGTCTTCATTGATGAGCGCGGAACGGATGCCGACGGCGAACTCTGCGGCTTCATGGCTGAGCCAACCCACCGGTGCGGCGTACCATCCCCTGCAGAAGGGCTCAATGGACATGATCAGTGCCATGGACTCCTCCCTGGGCACTCCGCCGACCGCCGGGGTCGGGTGGAGCTGTCGGAGCACCGTGCTGTCGTTGCAGAACTCGGGCATCAGCTTTGCGATGCACCTCGTATAGAGATGGGCGAGCCGGTGGAGCTGAAGCACGTCGACCTTCTCCTCCATGTCGATGTGGCTGCAGACAGGTTGCAGCTCCTGATAGATCGTATCCTTGACGAACCGGTGTTCCCGAACGTCCTTTTCGGAGTTGAGCAACTGCTGCGATGCCGCATCGTCGTCGGCATTGAGCGCCTCCTTGGTGACGGTGCCGGCAAGAGCCTCGGTCAGCAGCCTATCGCCGTCACGGCGATAGAGCCTTTCAGGGGTGAAGCTGACGAATGCATGGCCTTTGAGCGGCTCGAAGTAGAAGCGGAAGGTGGAGTTATCGGGGAACGGGTAGTTGAGCAGGAACCTGATCGCCGGAACTGTTCCTGAAAACTCAAGCTCGGTCTGCCTTGCGAGCATCACTTTATCCATGGTGCCCTCCTCGAATTTCTGCAGCACCTCCTCACAGTTCCTTATCCAGTGCGTTTTGTCGGGGCTGTAGGATACCCCGGTGACTTCAGGAATCTCGCTGACAACCGGGTTGACGCCGTAGGTTGCCAATGAAAGCGCTTCGAGGAGCTTTTCAAGGGCGGCAATCCTGTCGTCGCCGGGTTTCAGCCAAACCGAGCAGGTCATGGAGGTACGCCCGTCAATGCATTCTATGCTGATGAGCGGGAGGATAAAAAGGCATGATGTGAACCCTGTCCACAACCGGTCCTGTTTCTGGAGGTTGTTGAAGCAGAAGCCGCCGACGTAACGGGCCTTGGGATTTTTTTCCTGAATGGCCTTTTCGAGAAGGAGGAAACTCTCTTCGTTGGGGCCTGTTTCGTCAATTTCAATCCGGTCGGCTTCGCCGATTCCAGCTACCCATTCGCTTTTTTCGCGGTTCATCCAGAATAGCTTCGGAAAAAGCTCCTGCCGGGAGAGCCAGGATGGGCCGTCCACGTTATCGATCGGTACGCTGAACCTCTCCAGTACAGGCATTGCGCTTTGGGCTGCTTTGTCTGTCCGGCTTATCGCAGCCTTTACCGATTCTTTGAGGAGATGAAGCGCCTTTTCCATCATAAGGGTACTGTCGTCCGCAGGCATGGTGTTTTGCAGTTCAGTCTAGAATCCCGTCAACGTCTTGTGAACAATTGCCACGTCGCATCGGCTCGTGAGTCTGGTTCATTTTTTGGCGTTTTCAGGCACATCCGATTGCAGGTGCCGTTCAAGAGAGACGGCAAGATAATTGTTTTTACTCTGAAGCCATGTATGGATTTTCCTGGCCTCTCCGATTTTTCCGGTCTTGATATAGCATACCGCCAGGGAGTACCAGGCCTCCTGGAACGAGTAGCTATTGTCGATAGCCCTCTTGTACGATACTATGGCATCGTCGAATCGCTTCAACTGAAAAAAGACGTTGCCGAGGTCGAAATTGCGGAGCGAATCGTCAGGCGCGATCTTGACCCGTTTTTCCATCCATGGCAGTGCCGCCGCAAAGTCCTTCTTGTCAAAGAACGCAGCTCCGAGAGCGGAATAGGCCTCGTCGAGTCCCGGTTCAATGGCTATAGCCCGCTGGTATGACTCGATTGCCTCCTTGTACTGCTGATGCCGGGCATACTCTTTGCCAAGGTTCAGGTAGCCCCGCGCATCCTCGGGGTTTTTCCAGACCTCCTGCTGCAGTTCACGGATTTTGGCGCCCTTGTCCTGACAGGCGAGCAGTCCGGAAAGAGAGAGGAGAACGAGAAACGAACGGAAGAAGGTTCTGAGGTGCATGTATAGTTGTGAAACGTGGATCATATCTTTCAATATAGCGACTGGTTTTTTTTTCTGCTAACTCCAGCATCTTTTCACTGCGCCTCCTTTTGCGTTTCGGCACTCAATTCATACGCAGAAGGGATCTCTTTTGCCGATGGGCATTATTTTGCACAATTTTCGAAGACGGACGGGTTCGATCACTTAAACGCAGATAAAGGGATAAAAAGTCATGAAAACAGAAATTCATGTCAGTGGAATGCGCTGTTCAGGTTGTGAGCTGCTTGTGGGCGAAGCCCTGGAAGAGATGGCTGGGGTGGAGAGTGCCAACGCATCCCACGAAACAGGTGTCGTTGAAGTCCGATACGATCCGGCCCAGGTGGAAATTGCCGCCATCAGGGCGGTCATAGAGGAGCAGGGGTTCAAGGTAACTGGGTGAAGGGGCGCGCGATAGATCGGCAAAAGGGCGGGTACACCGATCTTCGCCCCTGAGGTTTTCTGTGCGCCATAGGCCTTGATGCTGAAACGAAAAAAGCCCTTGGGTTGCAAGGGCTTTTCGCGTGTACTATTCGGATCGTGCGGAGTTGACGGGGCTCGAACCCGCGACCTCCTGCGTGACAGGCAGGCGCTCTAACCAAACTGAGCTACAACTCCGTTCCTGAATGGATGTCAAAGGTAGCAAACCACTATTTTCTTTCCAAACTATTTTTTGATTTTTCAGTGGATTCAGGATGAATGGAGGGCTGTTTCAGTGCAGGTGATAGAGAGAATGCGATATTATGGGTGTGATAATGGCGGGAGTTTTCGTAATTTCAGCCCATATTGGCGCAAAGTCCACCTATACTATGATGGAGTTATTTTTTTAATCAAAACGATTAAACTGTCATGACCGAATCCGAGCACCGCAATTCGCTGACGATCACCGACAATCGTACAGGAAAATCCTACGAGCTTCCCATTGAAAACGGTACGATCCGGAGTACGGATCTCAGGCAGATCAAGGAATCCGACAGTGATTTCGGGCTTCTCGGTTACGATCCAGGTTACCTGAACACGGCCTCCTGCAAAAGCCAGATCACCTTTATAGATGGGGATCAGGGAATTTTGCGTTATCGCGGCTATCCGATCGAGCAGCTTGCCGAAAAGAGCAACTTTCTCGAAACGGCCTACCTGCTGATCAAGGGTGAACTGCCGGACAAGGAGCGCCTTGCTGTCTGGACATACAACATCCGGCACAACACCATGACCCACTCCAACGTTACCAAGTTCATGGAAGGGTTTCGTTACGATGCACATCCGATGGGCATTCTTGTGGGTACGGTCGGTGCGCTTTCGACATTCTATCCCGATGCCAAGAATATCGGTAATGAGGAGTCCCGTAAGCTGCAGGTCAGGCGACTGATCGGAAAGATTCCGACCATGGCGGCCATGAGCTTCCGCCACAGCCTCGGCTTGCCCTATGTTCATCCCGACATCGAACTCAGCTACACGGGCAACTTCCTCTCCATGATGTTCCGTACGATGGAGCGCAACTACAGGCCGAATCCGGTACTGGAAAAGGCCCTCGACGTCCTGTTCATTCTTCACGCCGATCATGAACAGAACTGCTCGACCAATGCCGTGCGTTCGGTAGGCAGTTCGATGGTCGATCCATATTCGGCCATTGCCGCAGGATGTGCAGCCCTTTACGGCCCGCTGCATGGCGGCGCCAACGAGGCGGTCATCCACATGCTCAAGGAGATCGGCTCCATTGACAAGATTCCGGAGTTCATCAAGTCGGTCAAGAGCGGAGAAGGCCGCCTGATGGGATTCGGCCACCGGGTATACAAGAACTACGACCCGCGCGCCAAAATCATCAAGGAGATCGCCTTCCAGGTGTTCGAGGAGACCGGCAAGAACCCGCTGCTCGATATAGCGATCGAACTGGAACGAATTGCCCTCGAGGATGAGTATTTCGTCAAGAGGAAGCTTTATCCGAACGTTGATTTCTATTCCGGCCTCATCTACCAGGCCATGGGATTCCCGACCGATATGTTCCCGGTGCTCTTCGCCATCGGCCGTACACCGGGCTGGCTCGCCCAGTGGATCGAGCACGTAAAGGATCCGGAACAGAAGATCGCCCGTCCCCGCCAGATCTATCTCGGGGAAGACACAAGGGACTTCGTGCCGATCGAGAAGCGTCCGAAGAGGGTTATCGACGAACAGAAGTTCGGCATTTGCAGGCTTTAAGCCATGCCGGCCCGAGCTGCCCGGACGCATTGTGCCGGGCAGGCGGGTTTCATCAATTCATCAGATTCAATACATGTCAGTCACAAAGGAAAATGTAGCCTATATCGCTGAGCTTGCACGCCTGAGGTTTACCGATGCCGAGCAGGAGAAGATGACCAACGAGCTCAACATGATCCTGCAATACATCGAAAAGCTCAACGAGGTCGATACCGAGGGCGTCGAACCGCTCAGCAGCATCCACGACCCGATCAATGTGCTCAGGGCGGACGTGGAGAAACAGTCGCTCACGAACGCCGCGGCGCTGAAAAACGCACCCGACCGGCAGGACAGGTTTTTCAAGGTTCCGAAAGTGATCGGCTGAACGCTCCATGGCGGCCATCAGCCAGAAGGGTGACGGCGTCTGCATCTCCGTCAGGGTACAGCCCCGCTCTTCGAAAAGCGGCATCTCCGGCATGTACGGACAGAGCATCAGGATTTGCCTTAAATCAGCACCGGTGGAGGACGCGGCCAACAAGGAGTGCTGCGAACTGCTTGCAAAGGTGCTCGGTGTGTCGCGCTCCAGTGTATCGGTCATGAATGGAAAAAGCTCCCGCAGCAAGGTATTGAAAGTCGAAGGACTCACCGCATCCGTTGTCGAGAAGGCGCTTGCGCCGCATCTCGGCTCGTCGTCCGGGGCGCAGCCATGAGGGCGGTCGTTCAGCGGGTGCTTCATGCCGGCGTATCCATCGGAGGCGCGCCCTTTTCCGGCATCGAAAAAGGGTTGCTTGTCCTTGCCGCTGTCGCCCGGCACGACACCTCAGGCGATCTCTCCTGGATGAGCCGCAAAATTCCGAATCTCCGCATTTTCGAGGATGGCGAAGGGAAGATGAACCTTTCGGTCAGGGATATCGGAGGAGAGATTCTGGTAGTATCGCAGTTTACGCTCTATGCTGACGCCAGCCGCGGCAACCGGCCAGGATTTTCGGAATCAGCCCCATCTGACATGGCGAGCCAGATGTTCGACCGATTTGTCGATATGCTTCGCCATGAGTCCGGACTGCCGGTCGAAACAGGCAGTTTCGGGGCTGACATGCAGGTGTCGCTGCTCAACGACGGCCCGGTAACCATCATACTCGAATCACCGAAACAGCCATGAAAGCAGTAATCGTCATTCCTGCCCGTCTCGATTCAAGCCGCCTGAAGGAGAAAATGCTGGCTGACCTGGAGGGCGAGCCGCTGATCGTGCGGACATGGCAGCAGGCCATGAAGTCTCGCCTGGCAACGAGGGTCGTGGTGGCTACCGACAGCGAAAGGATTGCTGATGCGCTTCGTTCGGTCGGCGCCGAGGTGGTCATGACCTCTCCGGAGGCGGCCTGCGGCACCGACCGCATCGCCGAAGCGGCCGACATCGTTGGCGGTGATGTATTTGTGAATCTCCAGGGGGACGAACCGCTGATCGATCCCGATACGATCGACCTTGCTGTTGCACCGTTTTTCGCAGGGGGTTCCCTTCCGGATTGCACGACGCTCGTTTTTCCCATGGGACAGGAGGACCGTCACCTGATCGACGATCCCCATGTCGTCAAGGCTGTGCTCGACCGGCAGGGCAATGCGATGTACTTTTCGAGGAGCCCTATCCCCTACCTTCGCGAAACGCTCACCGGTACGATGTTTTACCGGCATATCGGCCTCTATGCCTTCAGGGCAGATGTGCTTAAGGCTTTTGTTTCGCTGCCTTCCTCAATGCTTGAGCGTACCGAGTCGCTCGAACAGCTTCGCCTGCTCGAAAACGGTTACCGTATCCGCTGCATTGAAACGACGGTCGATACCCCCGGGGTCAATACGCAGGAGGAGCTCGAAGAGGTCAGGCGCCTGTTCAGGAGCCGCTTTATCGGCTGACCGAAGCCTCGCGGCGTCCGTCGTGGAAAACGATGCCGATTTCTGATCCCGGGGTGAGTTGTTTAGCCGATGTGGCATATCCGCCATCCTTCGAGACGATAGCGAAGCCCCGCTTCAGCACCCTCATGACGTCGAGCATCCCGAGCCTTTCCGATGCGGCTTCAAAACATTGCTCCTTCTGGCGGAGTTTCTCCGAAACCGCCCTGCTCATCTCTTTTTCCGAACTTACCAGACGGTCGTCGAACTGGCCGAGCATCAACACCGGCCTGTTGAAGGCATAGCTGTTGCAGATGGAATCCACCTGGAGCTGGGCACCTGAAATCATGCCCTCCATCAGGATGGATTGTCGCCTGGTCAGGTTGTCGATATGCCTCATGATCTCGTCGCGATCGGGTACGGCGCGTTCGGCTGCGATGGAGGGGGTCCCGGCGCGAAGGTCAGATACCATGTCGGCAACGGAGAGGTCTGTTTCGTGTCCGATGGCGCTGATGACCGGGATCCGGGAGCGATGGATGGCTTCGGCGACACTTTCGTTGTTGAACGCCTGAAGGTCTTCTGCAGAGCCGCCTCCCCTGGCCAGGATCAGCACGTCGGGTTTGTGGTCGGGATTTGCCGGGTCGTTGAAATAGTCGAGCGCTCGAATGACCGATTCAACGGCACGTTCTCCCTGTACCTGCACCGGGTAGAGCAGCAGTTCGGCAGCCGGGAAACGTCGTGCGAACACGTCACTCATGTCCTTGATGACGGCTCCGGTCGGGGAGGTAATCATGCCGATTCGACGAGGAAAGCGGGGAATCGTTTTTTTTCGTTCCGCATCGAAATATCCGGCCTTTGCGAGCCTGGCGATCAGCTGGTCAAGCGCCTGTTGCTGCGCACCCTCGCCTGTTCCGAACAGCGCCGTACAGATCAGCTGGTATCGTCCGGCAGGGGGATAGACCTCCAGCCGCCCTTCCGCGATGACCTCCAGTCCGTCCTTGAGCTCAAGTGGAAAGCGGCTGCGCACGCTTTTCCAGATCACGGCAGGAATCTGGGCCTCGCTGTCTTTGAGCGTAAGGTACACATGGCCTGAACTGTGAAGCTTGCAGTTCGACAGTTCACCCTTTACCCTGACGAACGGGAAAATGCTTTCCAGTTCGTTCTTGATGGCAATGGTCAGCTCGCTTACACTCTGTACGGAATCGTTCATGCGGTAGTGGTTTTTCAGGAAAATACGGTTTTCCCTCCTTACTTCCCGCCGGAATGGTGCCTTCCAGGCCCTGTGGCGGCCAGTAATTGCCGATGAAGTGTTATATTCGGTTTGGGCTGTTACGGCATTGTCAATCCTGCATCTTCAGGCAGCGGCATGTGAGATCAAAGTAATCGGTTCGCGTGCCTGGCTTCCTGCTATCTACAGCGGGTATGTAGCCCGATAATGGTGGTGTTAATCTTGTCAATCAAAACGATTAAACTGTCATGCCCGATTCCGGTCGCCGAAATTCGCTTTTGATCACCGACAGTCGTACAGGAGAAAATTTCAACATTCTCGTCGACAACACTTCGTTGAGCGATATGGATGTTAAAAATGTCGATAAACCGGACAACGATATCGTGCTTCCAACTGTCGACAAACAGCAGGTGATTCAGGAGCTTGACCGATTTTCCGGCGCGTTGGCCGGCGAACTGATCGCAAAGGGTCGTGTGGTCGTTGACGGACTGGGCACCTTTTCGGTTATCCATGAACATGCCAAAAGGGAATCGACGGGAGCAGGATCCCGTTTCCTGCCGCCCCGTAACCGCGTCACCTTCGAACCGCGTCCAGCCTCCGGAGGCGATACAGCCCGCCTCGCGGTAGAACGGCTTGATATGACGACCGCCCAGGCCGCTCAATTGTCACATGCCCTTACCGGCATGTTTCAAAGTTCCCGAAAGCAGTCGCTTGAGATCAACCTCAGGGGATTCGGATCATTTTCAATGGTTGACGGTCTCTACGGATTCCAGCCGGAGCCATCGCTCGAAGAGTTGCTTAACAGCGCTTACGACGGCCTGAAGACGATCGATATCCAGGAAAGGCCGGCGGATGCGCCGATTCAGGTGCCGGTGAAGACCGGCGGAGGCGGAGCATTCAACAAAGTCGCTGCGGTTCTGGTGGCGGGAGTGCTTCTGGGTGGAGGGGGGTATTTTGTCGTCCGACAGGTTTCCCTGGACAACATGGTCGCGTCGAGCGGCAGGAAGGCATTGTCACCGTCTCATGAGGATGCGAAGGTTTCGGCTCCGCCCCTGCCTGTAAAGAGCGGTGCGCCTGCTTCGCAGGACTCGGTAACGCTCGTCAAAGGCCGGTTTACGGTAGTCGCCTCGACATTCACTTCACTGAAAACAGTCCACCAGGAGATGCAGCGCCTTTCGGAACTCGGCCATCGGGTCATGGTATGGCCGGTTGCCGACAAGGGCAGGCATTACTACAGGCTCGTGATCGGTGACTTTGAAACACACCTTTCCGCGCTCGACAGCCTGAAAACCATGCCCAAAGGGCTGACAAAAAACATCTATATCCAGCAAGCACCAAAAAATGTCGTTCTGTATGGAGAAAAAGGGCTGTAACAAACTGCATCCGCAATCGATGTGCCCCGCATTCGGCGGGTTGCGCGTGCTTATGCGCATTGACGGTGCGCAGGTATGCATGGCGGCCGACCAGGGGTGCCTGTACGGACTGACTTTTGTTTCCCATTTTTACGCTGCGCGTCGTTCCATCGTCTCCCCTGAACTGATGAATGTCCAGATTTCAGGAGGAAGCATGATCGACGACCTGCGACGAACGATCGAATCCATTGCATCCGATCCTTCGGTGCGCTTTATTCCGGTTGTCAGCACCTGCGTGGCAGAAACGGCTGGCATTGCCGAAGAGCTTCTGCCGAAAAAGGTCGGCAATGCGGAGGTGCTTCTCGTACGGCTTCCTGCATTCCAGATAAGGACCCACCCTGAAGCCAAGGATGTCGCGGTCTCTTCGCTGATAAAACGGTTTGGTGCTTTCAACGAGCCCCGAAAGGAGAAATCGGTAGTCGTACTTGGTGAGATATTTCCCGTAGACGCCATGATGATCGGCGGCATACTGCAGAAGATCGGTGTGGAGTCGGTCGTTACGCTGCCGGGTGCGGATCTTGACGATTACGCACAGGCCGGCAGGGCGGCAGTCTGCGCGGTGCTGCATCCTTTTTACGAACGGACGGCTTCGCTTTTCCAGTCGGCAGGCATGAAGATCGTCAAGGGAAATCCCATCGGCGCAAACGCGACAGGCCAGTGGATAGAGCGGATAGGCGAAGCGCTCGATCTCGATATGGTCAAGGTCAAACAGGTGGCCGACGAGGAGCGGCAGAAGGCAAAAGAGGTGCTCGCAGGCTTCAGCAGCCGCCTGCATGGATCGGTAATCGTTGCCGGTTACGAGGGCAACGAACTGCCGCTGGTGAGGCTTCTGCTCGAGGCGGGGCTCGATGTTCCCTACGCATCGACCTCCATCGCCCCGACCGCATTGGGAGAGGAGGATCATCGACTCCTGACCATGCTGGGAACCGAGATCCGTTACCGCAAATTTCTCGAAGAGGATCAGGAGGCCGTGCTGAAGTATAGACCTGACCTGGTTATAGGCACCACATCGCTCGACAGTTTCGCCAAGGAACTGGGCATTCCGGCCATCTACTACACGAACAACATCTCCGCCCGGCCAATTTTCTTCGCGTCCGGAGCCGCATCGGTGCTCGGCATGATTGCCGGGCTGATCGAAAAGAAGGAGATATACAGC
>JAAXXK010000011.1:0-36381 GCA_013334525.1 Chlorobiaceae bacterium | reverse complement strand
GGAACTGGGCATTCCGGCCATCTACTACACGAACAACATCTCCGCCCGGCCAATTTTCTTCGCGTCCGGAGCCGCATCGGTGCTCGGCATGATTGCCGGGCTGATCGAAAAGAAGGAGATATACAGCCGGATGAAGGAGTATTTCGAGACAGCCTGATTAACCTGTTACGCAGCTCGATTGCTGCGTTGATCGGTGCTCGAAATCCTCAAGTACTGTGTGTACATTCCGGTTTCTGCGCTCCGTTCGCCTTGCCCTCGAGCTGCTCACGACGGTTAATCAGGCGGTCTTTCTGCAGATTAACCTGTTACGCAGCTCGATTGCTGCTTTGATCGGTGATCTCGGGATTGGCCGGTGCATTGAGAATGTAAGAGGGCGACCGCAAGGATCGCCCCTACGGGGATGGGTGATATGACACCTCTGCGGAATGAATGATAGGCCTTCTGCATAAAATCCAGTAATCGTCACTGAATTATAATGCCGCTCTGTAGGGGCGAACCTGTGTTTTCGCCCTTCCCTGAGGGGTTCTGGAATACGAGCGGTTCGCGAACCGCCCATAAGGTTTCCTGTCATTGAGCCGTTCACGACGGTTAATCAGGCTGTCTTTCTGTCGATAAACCTCTTGCGCGGCCTGATTGTTGCGTTGTTCCGTCATCTCGGGATTGGCCGGTGCATTGAAAATGTAAGAGGGCGACCGCAAGGATCGCCCCTACAGTAGAAAACCTGTTGTTCCCTTACAATATTGGTGAAAATGAAAAAACCGGGGAGTTCCCGGTTTTTTCGTTGAATAGCAAGGCTGTCGAACGGTGGTTCAGACGGCCATGATCTCTTTTTCCTTATGGGCGATGAGCTCGACGATCTGCTTTTCGTATTTGTGCAGCAACTCGTCAGCATCTTTTTTGCCCTTGTTGCGCTCGTCCTCTGCAATCTGCCTGTCTTTCTCCATCTTTTCGATTTCGTGGATCAGATCGCGACGAAGGTTGCGCAGCACGATTTTGGAATCTTCGCCTACCTTCTTGGTCAGCTTCACATACTCCTTGCGGCGCTCCTCGGTCAGTGGCGGGATGCTCACACGGATGGTCTGGCCGTCGGCGGCAGGGTTGAGGCCGAGGTTGGCATCGCGGATAGCTTTCTCCGTGGCCGATACCATTGACTTGTCCCATACCTGGACGCTCAGCGTGTGGACATCGAGTACACCGATGTTGCCGACCTGCTTGAGAGGCATCTGCTGGCCGTAAGCCTCCACTTTTACACGGTCGAGCAGCGATGTGGTAGCTTTGCCGGTCCTGATCGAGGCTATTTCGTGCTGAAACGCCTCGATAGCTTTTTTCATCCGCGGCTCAAATTTCTGGATAACGTCTCTTACACTCATAACGGGTTCAGATTGGTTGGTTCAGGTAACCGCTCACTCTGCGCTATTTGCCGGAGCCGTAGCTTTCGCGAAGCGCTTCTTGAAGCGTTCGACACGGCCGGCGGTATCGACGAGAACCTGCTTGCCGGTGTAGTATGGGTGGCAGTTGCTGCAGATGTCGACCTTTATGTTGTTCCTGGTGGAACGGGTTTCAAAGCTGGTGCCGCAGTTCGCGCAGTTGACCGTAACTTTCGTATACTTTGGATGAATCTCTGGTTTCATGACCTTTGGAATTACGTTCTCTTATGGACAATTATCAAATGACCCGAAATAAACTGAAATTTCCTCTAATAAACAAGCAGATACGATAAATCGGGATGGCGCCTTTTTCATCACTGCAGGGCATCAAGGGGGTCGGCCCCAAACGGGCGGCGATACTGGCCGAAGCCGGCATCCGTTCGATAGCCGATCTGTACGATTATTTTCCCCGTCGTTACCTTGACCGCACCAGGATCAAGAAGATCAGGTCGCTTGTCGACGGCGAGACCGTTACGGTGGTCGGTACCGTGACCGAAACCCGTCTCGAGAACGGGGGGCGGGGCAGGTCGCGTTTCAAGGCGCAGGTTGGCGACGGCTCGGGTATGCTTGATTTAACCTGGTTTCGTGGTATCCATTACTTTTCAAAGAGTATTGCGGTTGGCGATACGGTCGCCGTGCATGGCAAGGTCGCCTTTTTCGGCCATCGGCCGGGGATGCAGCATCCCGATTTCGACCGGCTTGATCGCCGTGGCCAGGAGGGACGCCAGGAGGGGCCGGGAGACGATGAGCTCTACAATACCGGCGCCATCATTCCGATCTATCCGACGAGCGAGGTCATGAAGCAGGGCGGGCTCAACTCAGCTGCTATCCGGACGATTGTGCACCGGGCGTTTCGCGACCACCCCCCACGGATTACCGAACATCTGGGCGCCGGGATGATGGCCGCCGGGGGTTTGATGCCCATCGACGAGGCTTACCGGCAGATCCATTTTCCTTCATCGTCGGAAGAGCTTGATCGGGCACGATATCGCATGAAGTGGAGTGAACTGTTTTTCTCGCAGCTTTTTTTTGCCCTTCGACGCACCGGCGAGCGCCATAAGGCGTCCGCCCGTTTCGACCATTCCGGCCGAATGACCGCAAGCCTTCACGAAAGGCTTCCGTTCCAGATGACCGGTGCGCAGAAGCAGGCCGTTCGTGAGCTTTATCGTGACCTGAGAAGCGGGCGTCAGATGAACCGTCTGCTGCAGGGCGACGTCGGTTCCGGCAAGACCCTGGTCGCGCAGTTCGCCATGACCCTTGCCGCCGACAATGGCCTGCAGTCGGCGTTCATGGCTCCTACAGAGATCCTTGCCTTCCAGCACGCCCTCACCATGAAGCAGTCTCTTGAACCCCTCGGGCTCAAGGTCGCCCTGCTGACCGGGAAAAAAGCGAAGAAAGCGAGGCAGGAGCTTCTTGCTTCGATCGGGAGCGGCGAGATCGACATCGTAGTCGGTACGCATGCCATAATCGAAGAGGAGGTACAGTTCCACAAGCTCGGGCTGGTGGTCATCGACGAACAGCACCGGTTCGGGGTGATGCAGCGCAAGGCCCTCCAGGACAAGGCTGACAACCCGCATGTTTTGCTTATGACGGCCACACCGATTCCCAGGACCCTCACCATGGGGGCTTACGGCGACCTTGACGTGACGGTGATCGCCGAGATGCCTCCCGGACGCACCCCCATAAAGACAAGGCTATGCCGTGAGGAGGAGAAGGAGACCCTCTACAAGGTGCTTCGTGTGGAGATCGCGCAGGGGCGGCAGGCCTATATCGTCTATCCGCTGGTCGAGGAGTCGGAGAAGATCGACCTGAAGGCGGCGACCGAAAGTTTCCAGCAACTGAAGTCGGAGGTTTTTCCGGATCTGCGCCTCGGGTTGATCCACGGTCAGCTTTCCCCGGTTGAAAAGGAGTCGGCCATGGAGGCTTTCAGGAGAGGGGAGCTGGATATTCTCGTTGGTACGACCGTGATCGAGGTTGGGGTCGACGTGCCCAACGCCACGGTCATGGTGATCGAGCATGCCGAGAGGTTCGGTATCTCACAGCTTCACCAGCTCAGGGGCCGGGTTGGACGGGGAGAGCACAGGTCATCCTGTTTTCTCGTATATTCAAAGCTTGCCGGTGATGCCGAAGAGCGGCTTCGTGCCCTTGAATCGACCACCGACGGATTCCGCCTGTCGGAGATCGACCTGCAGTTGAGAGGGGCGGGAAACATGCTCGGCAGGGAGCAGTCGGGAGCGATCAGCGGGCTTCGCATCGCCGATATCCTGACCGACGGGGAGATCATGCGCTCCGCCCGTGCCGCAGCATTCGAACTGGTCAGGACAGACGAGACCCTCGACCATCCGGATCATGCCAGGCTCAGGGACTATTACTGGAACAATTTCAGGAACAGGGTTACGCTGGCCGATATAGGGTGAGCCTCCCTGTGCTTATGATTTATTAAAAGGAATATGTGATGGGAACAAGATCGCAATGAAGGAATTGTATTCGGGGATCGTCGTCCGTTCAGGCGGCGCGTCCTATATCGTAGAGGACGAGGATGGCCGCACGATCAGGTGCAGGACAATAACCGGCACCGTCAGTGACAACGAAGGTGCGAGCCTCGTGGCCGTGGGAGACCGGGTGACCTTCAAGGCTAAGCCTTCGGGGACCGACAAGCTCGAAGGGGTAATCACCCATGTCGATCGCAGAAGCAGTGCGCTCATCAGGCGGAGGGATATTCGCCGCAACCGCAGCAAGGAGACCTCACAGGTTATTGCCTCCAATATCGACCAGCTCGTGCTTGTCACATCGTTCAGTGATCCGCCGTTGAACCGACGGCTGGTTGACCGGTATATTGTTTTCGCCGAATCGGAGAACCTGCCTTTGCTCATTCTGGTCAACAAGGTTGACCTCGACCGTGAAGGGGTGCTTGAAAAAGAGCTTGAAACATATCGGCGGCTTGGTTGCAGGATCTGCCTGGTGAGTGCATCAAAACGTATCGGCCTCGATGAGCTCAAGGGGTTGCTGTCCGGTCAATTGTCGGCCTTCAGCGGCCACTCCGGTGTAGGCAAATCGACCCTGATCAACCGCCTGATCGGACGCTCTGAGTTGAAAACGGCCAGGACCAGCTACAAGACAGGCAAAGGGGTCCATACCACCAGCAGCGCCATCATGATCCGGTTGCCGGAGGGTGGATATGTGATCGATACGCCGGGCATCCGTGAATTCAATCTCTCCGATATCACGAAAGAGAACCTGCGGTTCTACTTCAGGGAGTTCCTTGAGTACATGCCCGACTGTACCTACTCCTCATGCTCCCACACTGTTGAGCCAGGCTGTGCGGTATTGAAGGCGGTCGAATCGGGCGCCATAGACATCGAACGCTACGAGAGCTATCTCGTCCTGCTGGAGACGCTCGAATCCGAATCCTGACGGGACCCTGATTAAACAGCAAATCCGACATTTCCGGATCAACATTGTTAAAAAAGGGCGGACGCCTCGCTCCGTCCTGCAAAGCCTAGTTTTCATAACGCTCATGAGCCTCAATCGATTTGCCAGTGAGCGTGTTTGGATGGACGGTTGCCCTGTATTATCTATAAATGCTACACCACCCATAATCGACATCAGAATATGATCGTTACCATAAATCCGGCCAACGGTGAACCGATCGCCGAATACCCCGTCATGCTGGCCGGCGAAATCGATATGCTTTTGCGCAAAGCCGAAGGCGATTTCCGCCGCTGGAGGATCACCGGCATGGAGGAGCGCCGGATGCGAATGAAAAAGGTTGCCGAGCTGCTCAGGGTAAAGCAGGAGGAGCATGCCCGCCTGATATCGCTCGAAATGGGTAAACCTTTGTCGCAAGCCATCGGGGAAGTCAACAAGTGCGCCTGGGTGTGCGATTATTTCGCCGACCACGCCGAAGGGTTTCTCAAGCCGGAAGAGAGCGAGATCGACGGAGCCAGGGGCCTGGTGAAGTTCGAGCCGCTCGGCGTCATTCTCGGGGTCATGCCATGGAACTTTCCCTACTGGCAGGTGATCCGTTTTGCGGCTCCCTCCATCATGGCGGGCAACGGCATCGTCGTCAAGCACGCCCCGAACGTGACCGGCTGCTCTATCGCCATCGAGTCGCTTTTCAGTGAGGCAGGATTTCCGGAGTACCTCTATCGTGCGGTTCATATCGATATCGACGAGGTCGACCGCCTGACCGGCTTCATGATCGACCACCCGGTAATAAAGGCGGTGTCGGTGACCGGCAGCACCGGTGCAGGTCGGGCGGTCGCCGCAAAGGCAGGTCGCGCGATCAAGCGGAGCGTGCTCGAACTCGGCGGCAGCGATCCCTACATTGTGCTCGACGACGCCGACATCACCCAGGCAGTAAATATCTGTGCCGCCGGTCGCCTGCTCAATGCAGGCCAGAGCTGCATCGCCGCCAAGCGTTTCATCGTTCTCAGCTCCGTCATCGAAGAGTTTACCCGGCAACTTGTCCTGAAGATGCAGGCTGCCGTCATGGGTGACCCGTTCTCTCCCGAAGTGGAGGTCGGGCCGATCGCCCGCGCAGACCTGCGCGACCTGGTTCACTCACAGGTGGAACGAAGCGTCAATGCCGGCGCCAGGCTGCTCTGTGGTGGAGTCCTTCCCGACGGGCCGGGCAGTTTTTATCCTCCGACTGTGCTTGCGGGTGTCGGCAGGGGAATGGCCGCCTACGAGGAAGAGATATTCGGGCCGGTGGCTTCGATCATCGAGGTTCAGGATGACGACGACGCGGTCGCAGTGGCCAACGACAGCGATTACGGTCTAGGCTCGGCAGTATTTTCACGCGACATGGAACGCGCACTTGCCATTGCCGACAGCCTGGAAACCGGTAACTGTTTCATTAATTCCGGCGTCAAATCCGATCCCCGCCTGCCATTCGGCGGCGTCAAGCACTCCGGTTACGGTCGAGAACTTTCGCATCACGGCATAAGGGAGTTCGTCAATATCAAGACGCTCTACATCCCCGGCACCTGATGAGGCTGATTAAGGAAAAATGAGTGATGATAGCCTTGTCGATATGGGATAATCAAACCTTTTTACGATTCCGTCATATCTGGTTTCGTCCATAAACACGCAGGTCCCGATATTTTTCGGGACCTGCGTGCGATAACATTCGATCTGGAGGGGTTAAGAGCAGTTACAAGCCTGTGGCGAGTTCGGAGAGATAGGTCTTGATCGACTTGTGCTTGTCGAGGCTGAGCTTCCTGTGCATACGGTAACGGATGCTCTCCATACCGCGGGTTGAGATCCCTATGGAACGGGCAATCTCACGCGTATCGTAGTTCAGTTTGACCATGAGGCTCACCCTGAGCTCACGCTGGTTCAGGTTTGGATGCTTTTTCTGGAGTTTCGAAAGGAATTCGGAATCGCCGGCAGTGAGTTCTGTTTTGAGCCGTTTTTGCTTCAGTTCGGTATCGAGCATGGTATAGCACTGTTCAAGCAGGCGCTGCTTGAACTGCGGATCGATGTCGAGGACGGTCAACTGGTCGCAGATCAACTGAAGCGTCGATGTTTTCTCGCCGACTGCGGTTGAAATTCTCGTCATCTCCATCTCCTGGGCAGCAATCCTGGCTTTCAGGGCCGTCCGTTCCTGCTCGAATCGCTGGATCTCCTTTTTGTTCAGTTCTATCTGGGCGTTCAGAAGGATGATCTTCTGGGTAAGCTTCTGTTCATTTTCTGCTTTAAGCTGCTGCACTTCTTTTTCATGCAGGGCTTCTCTTGCTTTCAGGTCTTCTTGCATAAGTTCGATGGCTTTGAAGTAGGGATAGTATCGATTGTCGGGTGATGGTAAGAAAATTTTCTGGTTGAGCATGTCGAGCCATGAAATCCTGGCGATGGAAGCCAGAAACTCATTTTTCATACTGGATTCTTCATCGATATCCTGCTCAGGCTGGCCTGTAGTCGCTTTGCCTGATTTGAAATCCATGATGGTGCTGATCGCCTCCTGATAGTTTTGCCTGAGTATAACAATCATGGTGTCCGGGACCATGGCGGCGAATGTCTCAAGGATGATCTGGCAGGAGTGGTCGATGTTGTAAAATACGATTACAGAGAAGTGCAGGCCCCAATGGAAAATGAGGTCGTTGATCCCCTGCTTGTAATCATAGGATACATCGTTGATGTTGTGCATGTCCCAGATGAGGTATAGCGGAGTAGTTGGTGCCCCGCTTTCACTGAGAACCGTTTTCACCAATTCATTACTCAGAGTGACAAGGGTGATCGGATGGTCTGCTTCAATGTAAGCATGCAGTATGTTGTTCCCAATGAGGTCGAGGTGTTTGACGTAACCGGCTCCAGCCTGGGTTGATTTCCAGTTGGGTTTAGAAGTGATTGGAAGTTTTGAGTATGGACATGTTTTCATAGGTGTCACATTTCTGTAATTGCGTTATGCTGTACACCTGTCATGAAGTGTTTTTGGCCGTAATGACGTGGGTGCAAGCGTATAATACGAAAATATATTGTTTGTCTTCACATCATATCGTAGAAAGTGAAGTAAATGGCGGTATTATTGGGGGCGCTTTAAGACGGAGGGTTATGACGATTGCCATGCGCGTAAACGGTCGTTAGCTTACATATTGGTAACTATTCGCAGGCTATGGCCTTATCTGTTGATGTAGGTCGCCGGTATAAATAGGCGTAAAACGAGGTCGCGAATTGGAGGACGCAGTATTTTTTATCGCACTACTGCGCGTTCGTGTGTGATGTAGAATTAAAAAAAATGCCGTATTGATCCTGCTCTGATGAGTATGGGTGCACCGGCGATCACTGAAGTCCTGTAGACAGATCGGTCAGGTATGTCTTGAGCGACCGATGTTTGTCGAGGCCGACTTTTTTGTGCAGTCGGTAACGGATGCTTTCGATACCCCTGGTCGTCAGGCCTATGGTGCGCGAAATATCGCGGGAATTATAGTCCAGTTTGATCAGGAGTGCGATCCTTAGTTCGCGTTGGCTGAGGTTGGGGTGCTTTTTCTGTAGTTTTGAGATGAAAACCGAATCGGTCTCGGTGAGTTCCGTTTTTATGAGTGTTGTTTTATGGTCGATATCGGTTATGTTGGCGCAGGAGGATGAGATTTGAAGCTTGACTCGCGGGTCAAGCTCGATTTTTTCGATCAGGTCGCACAGTGACCGAAGCGATGCTGTTTTTTCGGCGTTTGCAGTGGAAATTCTTGTCGCTTCAAGCTCCAGGGCGGAAATTCTTGACATTAAAGCCGACTTTTCCTCCTTGAATTGCATCGCGTTTTTTTTGTTCAGTTCGATCTGGGCATTGAGTAACGTGGTTCTGGTGATAATGAGTGATTTACAATCCTTTTTGATCCGTTCCTGATCTTTTCCATATTCAAGCTCCATCGCCTTCAGGTCCTGCTGCATGATCTCAAGCATCCTGAAATAGGTATAGGCGACATGATTTTCCTGGGGGAGGGAAATGTGCTGGTCGAACATTTTCAACCAGAGAAGCCTTGCTGCGGTGGAAAGAAATTCTTTTTTCAGTGCATTTTCCTGTTCGGCACCTGGATCTGAAGGAACCGGTTCCTGCGCTTTTCCCGATTTGAAGTCAAGTACGGTGGTTATGGCGTCTTCGTAGGTCCCGGCCAGGACGATCGGGCTATGCAGTGGGGCAATACACTGGAACATTTCGAGCTGAAGCCTTGCTGCCGGATTGATATCGTAAAGGACAACAAGCTTGTAGTCTGGGCTCCAGTTATAGATCAGGTTGGTGACCTCCTTTTTGCAGGAGTAGGAGAAATCGACTATGTGTGAGCAATTCACTATCAGGTGCAGCGATTTTTCAGAGAGTTTTTCTTCATTGATCATAGAGACAAAATCCCCCTGGTGGAGATGTTCGATAACGAGATCATGAATGAGTTTTTCGGCCGTATTGGATGAAAACTCCTCTGAATGAAGGATATCTGTTCCTATTAGGCTGAGTATCCTGACGTGTTCTCCCTCTCCATGTTCAAAACGCCAGTGATTTTTTTCCTTGACAGGAAGACCTGATACAGGGCAGAGTTTCATGAGGTCGATTGTTTGGTCTTAAAAAAAAACAGGGAGTAAGTCAATCCGCCGTCTTGTTCTTCCCGCTGAATTTATACGATAAATATACGGATTTGTTTTCTGTATGCGCAAAATAACTGTAGTTCTTGCGTGGCGTCTGTTATTTTCGCTTTAAATGTTTTGTCCCGGGAGTAATGTTATGCAGGTTCGACTACTTTTTGTTTGTTATGAGAATATCTGCCGATCTCCAATGGCAGAGGGTGCTTTTCGTTACCTTTCATCGTTGCGGTGTGCGGACTCATTTTTCGAGGTTGAGTCGGCGGGGACTGTTTCATATCAGGCCGGTTCCTGTCCGGACAACAGGGCAGTCAGTGCTGCACTAGAGTATGGTATTGATATCTCTGCGATCAGGGCGCAATCTATTCAAGACATTGATCTTGAAGGATTCGACAGGGTATTCGCGATGGACATCGAAAATTATAACGACCTTCTTGATGCGCTTGGCAACAGCGCGGTGCGTCTGCATATGATGACCGATTTTGCCGGCCTGGATCCGGGACTTGAGGTTGAAGACCCGTATTATGGCAGCGAAGAGGGTTTTAAGATGACGATGAAGCGACTTATGCATTGTGCAGAAGGGATACTGTCCGCCATGCAGGAGGAGTACGGGATGCTTCAGCAGGGAAGGGATGAGGCCGATGAAGGCAACACAGTTCAATACAGCGATTATGGCGACACCAGGTAATTATACCTTTATTTTCAATCCGGCAGCTGACAAGGGGCGCGCGGCAGGGAAGGCCGGCATGCTCAGGCGCTCTATCTCCATTTTCGATAACGCATCGATGGAGACCACCATGTTTGCCGGACATGCAGGGGATATTGCCCGCGCTGCAGCCATGGAGGGGGCAACGCTCATCGCATGTGGCGGAGATGGAACGCTCAACGAGGTCGTCAACGCAGTAGCCGGCAAGCCGGTGAGGATCGGCATCCTTCCGGTCGGCTCGGCCAACGATTTCCTGAAAACATTCCAGCCATCGGTAGCCGGTCATGAGGAGCAGATCAGGGGGTTCTCCAGCGCCGGCAGTCGCAAGGTAGATCTTGGCCTGGTTGATTTCGGCAAAGAGGGTACACGGTACTTCGTCAATTCGATCGGTATCGGGTTTACAGGCAGGATTGCCGGTACGGTTAAGTCAACGCCATGGCTCAGGGGGGAGTTGTCGTATGCCTATGCGCTCGTAAGTGTGCTTTTAGGTTATACATCGTTAAAAATGCATATTAAAATCAATACTCCCGATGGCTTCGTAGAGCTGAATGAGCATGTATTTGCCTTTTCGGTTTCCAATGGAAAGGTCGAGGGGGGGAAGTTCAGGATTTCACCAGGTGCCGATCCATACGATGGGCTTCTTGATGTCTGTATTCTCAAGGCGATACCAAAATGGCGGGTTCCCGGTTATGTACTGAAGTATCTCAAGGGAACGCAGGTCAATGATCCGGAAGTGATCTATTGCAAGGCTTTGTCGCTTGATATCTTTATGCCAGAAAGTGAGATGATGCATATGGACGGCGAGGTTATCGAGAGTGCAGGCGGTTCCATTTGCATCACTGCTGTGCCGCTTGCCGTTGAAATGCTTTGTCAGCCATGACAGCCATAAACATGTTATTTTCTCGAGCTTCATGCAGGTTCTAATTTTCGAAGACCAGAGTACCTTGCGTTTCAGGCCGCTTGTAGACCTGAAACCGGTTTACGACCTTGTTACGGGCTGTCGTTCCCTGAAATGCAGGTTCATGGCACATGCCGCAGGAAAGGTTTCGCTGACATGGCATCTCCGAAAGCATATCGCGCCATGGTTTCGGCAGGCCAATCCCGGTTCGATTGTCAACAGCATCGAGGAAAACGACCTGTTGCTTGTCAATGGCCGCCTCATCTGCGACGACAGGGTGATGCAGGTAATAACAGGAGGGGATGTCGGGCCAGGCCAGGCGCTGGTGCAGGATGGCAGCCTGTTGTTCTGCCGCCTGAAAGCCGAAGATGTTCTGTTAGGCGATTCGGGCTTGCCTGAACTGGTCGATGGAGTCTCTGTGGCCGGATCCCTGTCTTGTGTGGAGGTTTCCGGATTTGTGCTGCTCGAAAATCTTTGGGACCCTGTGGCCCTGCACCCGAAGATGATGACTATCGATGCCGGCTCGATGGAGTTGGGCCGCATGGACGGACAGGTTCATCCATCGGCGGTACTGGTCAATCCTGACAGTATTTTCATTGCAAAGGGGGCTATTGTTATGGCTGGTGCCATACTCGATGCTTCAGAAGGATTCATTCATGTCGGTGAAGGCGCGGTCGTGGAACCCCAGGCGGTACTCATGCAGAATGTCATGATCGCTCCAGGGGCAAGGGTGAAGATCGGCGCTAAAATATACAGCAACGTCTTTATCGGCAGCGGCTCGAAGGCGGGGGGAGAAATTGAGGATTCGATCGTCGAGCCGTTTGCTAACAAACAGCATGACGGGTTTCTTGGACATTCCTATATTTCCAGCTGGTGCAATATCGGGGCAGGTACAGATACCTCCGACCTGAAGAACAACTACAGTCAGGTCACTCTTCAGGTAAAAGAGGATCAGATGCATACGGGGCTTCAGTTCCTCGGGCTTCTGATGGGTGAGCATTCGAAATGTTCGATAGGAACCAGTTTCAATACCGGTACGGTCGTCGGTACATCGGCCAACATTTTCGGAGGCGCCATGCCTCCCAAATATGTGCCATCGTTTTCGTGGGGTGACGGACACCCCCGTTTTGAGCCTTATGTGATCGACAAGGCGGTCGAAACCGCACGAAAGGTAATGGAACGTCGTCGAATCGACATGAGTGCCGCCTATGAAGAGATGTTTCGAATTGTTGCC
The DNA here is from genome assembly GCA_013334525.1 of Chlorobiaceae bacterium. Lineage (GTDB taxonomy): Bacteria > Bacteroidota > Chlorobiia > Chlorobiales > Chlorobiaceae > Chlorobaculum. The sequence continues at coordinate 24,049 of JAAXXK010000011.1, read as the reverse complement.
GGTTCTTGATGGCTCTTGACCATATTCAGTAACAACTTTTTTTTGCATTCGCATGATTCTTGTTGTCGATAACTACGACTCGTTTACCTACAACCTTGTCCAGTATATCGGAGAACTCGGCGCAGAGGCGGTGGTTTACCGGAACGACGAACTGGGCGTTGAGGAGGTTCTCGCACTTGCTCCTGATAAAATTGTCATCTCTCCCGGCCCCGGCACACCTGCCGATGCGGGAATTTCGGTGCCGCTTATCAATGCCGTCAAGGGAAAGATTCCCCTGTTCGGTGTATGCCTTGGCCACCAGGCTATCGGAGAGGCCCTCGGCGGAACGGTCAAACGGGCCGACAAGATCATGCACGGCAAGACCTCTCTTGTCTACCATGACGAACAGGGGATTTTTCGAGGTATCGAAAACCCGTTTACGGCGACCAGGTATCACTCGCTGATCGTCGAGCGGGAAAGCCTGCCATCATCCCTTGAGATACGGGCATGGACGGAAGACGGCGTGATCATGGCCATGGATTCCCGGGATCTGGGTCTTTACGGTGTTCAGTTCCATCCCGAATCGATCATGACGACCGAAGGGCATAAACTCATCAGGAACTTTCTCGAAATCTGATAACCTCATGGCAGGTCCGGAACAGAAAAAGCCGGGATGGGCAAGGCCCCCCGAGATTCCCGGCCAACCTACGGCGACGACGCCGGCCGGAAGCGAGTTCATGGCTGATGGCTGGAGGGTGTTCAAGATCATGGCTGAATTTGTCAACGGTTTTGAAACCATGGCCGGTGTCGGTCCAGCTGTTTCTGTGTTCGGTTCGACGAGGGTCAGGGAGTCGGACCCGGAATACCGTCTTGCCGAGACCATGGGAAGGCTTCTTGCCGAAGCAGGTTTCGGGGTTATTACCGGTGGAGGTCCAGGGGTCATGGAGGCAGCAAACAGGGGGGCGCAAAGCGTCGGCGGCGAATCGATCGGATTCAACATCAAGTTGCCCAACCAGCAGGATCCCAATCCTTACATCGATCCTGACAAGATGGTTACGTTCCAGTATTTTTTTGTGCGCAAGGTCATGTTTCTGAAGTATTCCCAGTCTTTCATTGTTCTTCCGGGGGGATTCGGGACTCTCGACGAATTTACTGAAGCCATCAACCTGATCGAAACCAGGAAGAGCCAGAAATTTCCTGTCATCATGATGGATTCGGAATACTGGGGTGATTTATACCGCTGGATCCGGAAACGGACGCTGGAGGAGAAGCGTTTCATCAGTGAGTCCGATATGGACTTCATTTATCTCGAGGATGATCCGCTGAAGGTGATCGAAATAATCCAGGGTTATTATCCGGAAGGCTACAGCGTAAATTTCTAGGTTCCATGCTGCACCCTTCGGACAGGGTGATAATTTTTTCATATCGTATAAAATCAGGGTTCGCTTAGAATTATTTATTCTCCTTTCAGGTTCACAATTGTTTATCTGAAGCCCATTCGAGCAATGTACGACGCTCCTGTCCGGTTATCCTGATTTGCGGAAAACCCGGAATTCCGGCGTGTCTGGAGAGATTTCCGGATTCGGAGATTTTTCGGATTGCTTTTGCGACAGCGCTCCTGACGGCTGGCGGACTGTCCCGATAGTTCGATAAATTCATGGCGTTACGGGCTTTATGAACCTCCCGGACAACAATCCATGAGAGCGGTGCGATGTAGGCGCTCACTGGCCATTTCGTTTCATTGGAGTGGCAACGGTAACAATGTGCCGCAAGAACCGAGCGGACATCGGCAGGGATGGCTGAGGGTGTGGTTGACGGGGGATTTATCCGGTTCAGCGGAACAAACTGGCACAGGATCAGGGCGATGATGATCCACCCGGCAGTGGTGCTGTTTCCTTTGTTCATGCTTTATCGGACAGAAGAGGGTATGGTGACTTTATTATGGAAATTTATATAATTATGTCGAATGATGCCGTTCAGGCAGATCATCGATCACGAACTTTTTAGTGAACAGGATGTTTTCAGGTCAATATCTGTTCCACTTCAAAGTCAGGAACGGTGGGATTGCCCTAAAGTAATGGTATCCAACCGGTCATGGATCGGAGAGGGTAGCCTCTGTTTTTTTAGTGTGAACGTCAACCACTTTAAGTGTTATCTCCATCGATGATTTTTCCCTGTGAAAAAGCTGTCTGGTATTATCTGCCTCAAATCAGGGCGGATATGGCCAAGGAATTGGTAAAAACCGGTATGACCCAATCAAGTGCCGCAAAAATGCTTGGGGTAACTCCGGCAGCAGTCTCCCAGTACCTTCACAAGAAGCGGGGAGGGCAATCCAATAAAACCAGGCCTTACCGGCTGGAGATACAGAACGCCGTTGAGAAGATGTGCGAGGGTGTGGCAAAAGAGGAGTTGCATGGGCTGGTTTGCCGGTGCTGCCAGATCCTGAAAAAGGATGACGTCGAATTGATGGGAAATTGTGGCGATAAAGTTTAACAATAATTATGCAAAGCAGTAACAATCCTGTTCAGGCCGGTTCTTCCTCCGGGGGGTTCACAAAACCGGCAATTTTTACCGTTACGGCCATTCTTGCCGGACTGGTCATAGAGGGGCTCACATCAGGAAGCGGAATCACCGTGCCCGGTTGGCCTGCCAACTTCTATTTTCTTTTAGTGTTTTCCGTCGCTATCGCCTTTGTCGGCCTCAGGTTTCGGGAAAAAGCGCTTGTTTCATGGCTCGGGGGTATTCCCGTGGGTTTGAGCCTGATCATAGGTCTGGCCTTACTCTCCCTTGTCGGCGGTGTCGTGCCGCAGGACCCGGCCGGACCGGATTCGCTCGCCTCCCGGCTTCGGCTCAACGGGATGTTTTCAAGCTGGCCCTTCGCCTTCGTCACCCTGTTGTTCCTGTTTAACCTCGGCCTTTCGTTTATCTGGAAAGCCGTGCCATTCAGGGTTGCCAATCTTCAGTTCATGCTCTTTCACGGAGGGTTCTGGATCGCGCTCTCATGCGGGCTTCTTGGCAGTTCAGATCTTCAGCGCCTGGTGATTCCGCTCTATGAAGGCCAGGAGAGCAGCATCGCTTATGAAATGCCGAGCGAAAAACCGGTGCATGTGCCCTATTCGATCTACCTGAAGGAGTTCGTAATAAATGAATACGTACCGCAGCTCGCGCTTTATGATCCTGAAGGCGACAAGGTTATTGCCGACAAGTCCAGAATGCTGCCTGAAGCTAAAAAGGGCGCAAAGGCGGAATGGCCGGGTATCGCTACGGTGACCGTACTCGATTACCTCCCCTCGGCCGCCCCGGACGCCAAAGGCAACCCTGTTCCCGCCCTGAACAGGAAAGGGGTATCGGTTGTGAAGGTACGGGTCGTCGAAGATGGAAAGAGTTATGATGAGTGGATAACCGACGGTGGCCCTGATGTTAAGCCCCGGTTCATACCGGTCGGAAAATATTTCCTTGTCATGAAGGCTGGGCCTCCGAAAGCCTTCAGGTCGGATGTCATGATCAAGGGCATCGATGGGGAACGCAGGACCGAACTGCTCGAAGTGAACAAGCCTGTCGATTTCCGCGGCTGGAAGCTCTATCAGATGGGTTACGACGAAAAGGCCGGCAGATGGTCGACCATGAGCCTCGTAGAGGCGGTGCACGACCCCTGGTTGCCGGCTGTATATTGCGGGTTTTTCATGATCATGGCCGGCAATCTGCTCTATTTCTGGAAAGGTGTTAAAAAAATGGAGGCGGCATGACCCTGAACGAATTTCCTTTAATCGCCCTTGCGGCCATTTCATGCTGGGGTGTGGGAAGCATCCTGCAGATACCTGCCGCGAAGTCGAAACTCTTCCAGGGCATTTCCTGGCTGTTTCTGCTCCTTGGTTCCGCAGTGCTCGTTTTGTTCCTGACCTCATACTGGATTGTCCTTGAACGTCCGCCGCTCCGTACGCTCGGAGAAACCAGGTTGTGGTATGCAACCCTGATCCCCCTGGTGGGTTTCCTTGTCGAGTACCGATGGAAGATCAAGTGGCTCAAGTATTACTGTATTGGGCTTGCTTCGTTTTTCCTCATCATAAACTATGCATACCCGGATGTTTTTGAGAAGGCTCTCATGCCGGCCCTGCAGAGTCCGTGGTTTATTCCCCACGTGGTAGTTTACCTGGTCGCCTATGTGTTGCTGGCCGCCTCGGCCGTATCCGGCTGGCACAATGTGCTGCTGAACTTCCGGTCAAAACGCTCGACGGTATCCGAATCGATGTCGCATTACCTTGCCCTGCTCGGCTTTGTGTTGCTGACCTTCGGCCTGGTCTTCGGCGCGCTATGGGCCAAGGAGGCCTGGGGTCACTACTGGACCTGGGACCCGAAAGAGACCTGGGCTTTCATCTCCTGGCTTGCCTATCTCGGCTACCTGCACCTTGTGGCCAGGAAGACCGATCCACGGTCGCTTCAGTGGTATCTTGGTCTGTCGTTTATTGTGCTCCTGGTCTGCTGGTTCGGCGTCAATTACCTGCCCTCGGCCCAGAACAGCGTTCACACCTACTCGGGTTGAAGAAAAGAGAGAGTGTAAGAAAAAGGACCAAAAGGACATAAGAGACATAAAGGACGAAAAGGTGAAGAATTATTTCTTCAACATTTATGTCCCTTTGGTCCTTTAAGTCCTTTTGGTCCTTTTTCTTTCTTAGAGCTCCACAATCAAGTGCTCTTCCGTCGAGTAGCCTTCCAGCACCTTGATCAGGTCGTCGATCAGGCCGGGGCCGTATTTGTTCAGGTAGTAGAAGATGTTGACCGTCCGCTCCTGCGGTTTGCCTTCCGGAAAGAGGTTCAGTTCCGCCTTGTCGAGCTGTTGAAGCAGTTCATCATGCTTTCTCCTGCCGGCACGGTAGGTTTTTTCCCTGATATTGCCGATGATTTTTACGATCTGGCCGGAAGATGCCGCCAGCAGTGGCTGCAGCGTCGGGTCCATCTTGACGAGCGTCGGCTCGAGCGTCGATAGGGTTCGGGCCACTTCCGATTCCACCTGCCCGAACAGCGAGTCGATATCGTGGTTCTCGGCACCTGAGACCATCGATTTGCGGAGCTGCTGAATATCCTGGAACGCGGCTTCGTAGACCTGCTTTCTCGAAAAACTCGGTCTTCCGGTCACCTTGAGCACCTTGTCCATGGTCCTGGCGATCTTCGGTTCGATGAGCGTGAAGCTGCCGCGCGGCATGACGAATGGCATGACCAGCCCGAAACGCTCATATGCTTTGCGGAACTGCGCAAGGTAGCTGATCTCTCCCGGGCCTCCGATATAGGCGAATGTAGGAAGCACGGCATCCTGCACGAGGGGCCGGAGGATGACGTTGGGGCTGAATTTCTCGGGATGGTCCTGGCAAAGCTCAATCAGCTGGTGACGGGAGTACCTCTGCCTGTCGGGAAGGATGACGAAACTGTCGGGTTCGGGTTGTTCGATTTTAAGGCGCTGACCCTGCTGGTTGAGGAAGAATGCATTGACGGCCCTCGGTTTGGTCTGTGCCGGATATCCCATCGATTCGAGGATCGAACTCTGGGCTACCACATCGTATGATGAAGATGGGCAGGTTTCCAGCTCCCTGCAGAACACCTCGCTGCCAAGGCGCTTGAACTCGGGATCCTGCGTTGACAGGAGAATCAGAGGATGGCTCCTGAAAAGCCGCGTCATCGTTTTTGCGAACGCTATTTCGAAGGTGTTGTCGGGTTCGTAACAGGAGATGAGGATGTCGGATACTTCCTGTTTGAAATCCGAATCGGGAAGCTTCTCCAGGAAATGGCGGACAGTGTCGTTGATGCCAGTCCCGAGTCGGGTCGCCCCGACCATCTGGTCAACAAGTCGGTGCCCCCCTTCGGCCGTTACATGCTCGATACCGCTACCGGAGAAGAGTGAAGCTGTTGAGGCTTCAGCGAAATCGTGGTCTTCGCTCTCGATCCAGAAAATCGGCACAAAATCATATTCGGGAAAAAGCTCTTTCTGTTTGCGGGCCATCACCACCGCCGTCAGCGCTTTGTAGATCGTGTAAAGCGGGCCGGTGAAAAGGCCGGTCTGCTGGCCGGTGACGATGGCCATGCAGCGAGGGGAGCGGAGTTTCTCAATCTCCTGCAACTGAAGCTCAGAGCCGCCGAACATCCTGTTCTGCCTCGACAGGAGAGTGACCAGCTCCTGACGCCTGAACTTTTTCGAAGCCAGGATGCCGAGGTGGCGGTAATAGTCGGCGTCTTTGCGGTAATCGAGATGAAAGCAGGCGGAAACAAGTTTGTTCCTGGCCTCACCTTCGGAGGCATAGTCGCAGAACAGGCGGGAAAAACCCCTTTTGGGCGTTTGTATCCGCTGGTAGTCGATAAGGAATGTATTCACGCGATTATTTTTTCAGTGCCCATGTTTCGAGATCCGCCCTGAAGCGGTGATCGGTCAGGTCGCAGGAGATCGGTGTGACAGCCACATAATTCTGCCTTACCGCATATTCGTCCCTGGAGAGGTCGTCATCCTGGAGCAGCAGGGTGCCGCTGAGCCAGTAATAGGGATTTCCGTACACATCGTGCCGTTCAATGGCAGCCTCTTCCCATCTTGACCGCCCTTGCCCCGTAACCAGAATCCCGCGGATATCTTTTTCCGGAACATTGGGGATATTGGCCGAAAGGATGGTGTCCGGCGGCAGCCCCCGTTTGAGGACCTCTCTTGCAAGTGTTCTGGCAAACTTCGCCGCATAGGTGAAATCGGCGTTTTCGTAGGTTGTCAGGGAAAATGCGAGCGAGGGAATGTTCTGGATTGCCCCCTCGAGGGCGGCTGCCACGGTGCCCGAGTAGAGGGTGTTCATGGCCGTATTGCTCCCGTAGTTGATGCCCGATACGATGAGGTCGGGTTTGCATTCCAGGATGTGGCTGAGGGCGACCTTGATGCAGTCGACAGGCGTTCCCGATACGGTATGGCCGAAAAAGCGGTTGTTTCTTGAATACTTCCTGATGCGCAACGGTTCGCCGAGGGTCATTGCGTGGCTCATTCCGCTGTGGGGCTCAGCCGGGGCGACGACCGTCACGGAACCGAGTTTCTTCATTGAGGCGGCCAGGGCATGCAGGCCGGGGCCTTCGATGCCATCGTCGTTGCAGACGAGGATGTTTGGTTTATTGCGCGGATTCACGCTTGGGTATCAATGATAATGAAGGTTATGCCTCGCCCGGTTCCGACACTCCGGAATAAGGTGCAACAGCATGACTTCGTTGAATTTTCAGAAGTCATGGCCGAGGCTGAAATAGAAAACAGTTTCTGAAAAATTGATCTGGGCGGCATCTTTCACCTCCTGGCTTTCGAAGGCGAAAGGTTTGGCAACGGTAAACCTGGCCGGACCGATAGGTGTTTCCCAGATGAGGCCGGCTCCGGCTCCCTGGACAAGCTGGCTGATGGTCATCTGGTTGCGACGCTCCCATACATTGCCGATGTTATAGGCCAGGATTAATGATGTCGGGAAGATGATCTGCATGGGTGATTTGTACCTCAGCAGGGCTCCTGCCACAGCGATGTTGTTGCCGATAAGATCATTATCCTTCAGGCCGATAAACCGGTAGCTGTATGCGTTTCCCATACCGCCGAGGAAAAACTTTTCCGACAGCGGGACGGCGCTGCTGCTGGTTCCGGCAAGTCCGGAGAGCTGGATTGTCGTGCCGGAACTGATCCTGATATTCTCTTCGTGCGATCCCGTGAATTGCCAGAATGGCTCGTTGTTGTTGAAAATACCCGACGTCGAACTGTATTTCATGTTGATGAACCGTCCTTCTGTAGGCATAAACGAGCTGTCCCTGGTGTCCAGGGTAAACTGGCCGCCGAAGGAGACCAGGTTAATGTTTTCCGTCGCAAAGGGTTGGGTGAGTTTGTCCTCGATATATGACCTTGCGTTCTGCAGGGTAATGTCAGCGACGAGGCGGCCGTTTTTCTGGATCCGTGTGCCGAAAGCCGTAGTAATTCCGTATCGCTGTAAGCCGAACGAACGGGGGTCGCCGATCGCCTTTATGCCTGACTGGTCGGTAAGGGCAAGCTGACGGGTTTCAATATCCCGCTGGTCGAAGAATGCTTTCGAAAACATGGTAAGCGGCGTATTGCCGAAACGGGGAACGCTGAGTTCAAGGTTGAAGCGGTTGTTCTTTTCGCTGACCTTGGCCCATCCTCCGATCGAGTTGGCCGTACCGGCGAAATTTTCGTTCCTGAAGTCTACGAGGAGCTGGGCATTCAATGTTTCGTCGTACCTGACCCCGAGTCGCAGCACTGTGGCCGGTTTTTCGTAAAGCTTTATGCTGAGCTTGCGATCATTCAGGGTTAATGGAGGCTCGGAGGCTTCGGTGCTGAGCGATACCCTGTTGAACACCCCGGTGCCATAGAGGTTGTCGATTGTTTTTTCTGCCTCTTTAAGCTGGAAGGTTTTTGAGGTATCGACGACCGTTTCTCGCCTGATCGGCATTTCCCTGGTGATGTTCCTGTCCTGCTCAATGTTGACCGAACTGATTTTTCCCGTGGAGAGCCTCACTGTGAGCTTGTCGCCGGCAACCGCTGTTTTGTCGATCTCCACGAGGCTGTAGCCACGTTTCCTGTAAAGCATGATCAGCTCTTCGAGTGACCTGGTCGCCAGGGCATTGGTATAGAGCTTGCCGGTTATCGGTTTGAAGGCGTTCTCAATCTCTTTGGACGGAAGTTGTTGTTCCGGGCCTCCCGTTACTTCAATGCTGTTGATGCGCGGCAGCGCAGCAAGTACGAACACAGCCTCCGCCCTGCTTTCGTCAAGCTCGGCGTGCACATGGGTGAACATGTCCGTGGCAAGCAGTTCGCGAAGGATTTTCTTTACATGGGTCTCATTGCGGATGATGGCCCTTGCCGTCCTCATCTGTTCGATATACTCAGGCCCGACGGGTATGCCCTGTATCGTTCGGGCATATGAGGCGATGTCGACGTCCCGGCTCTCCGTGACCTGGATATTTCTTTTGATGGTCGGTGCCAGAAGCTTGCCTTTGGCGTAGCCGGCAGCGATCAATTTGCCGATGTCCGAAAAATCAGTTGCCTTGTGCTGTCCGATTTCGGGCGAGATGACGATGTCTGCCCGGTCAAGTTGCTGGGGATACTGAATCTGGGTCAGGATAGTCATCGCCTGGTCTGCGGCTTTCCATGGTATATCGAGATCTTCGCCGTCGGTATACATCTGTCCGTGCGAGTCGACGGCGACCTTGTAGCCTGCGCCGAAGTTGTCGAGCTCATCGACCGGCAGGTTGGCGACCAGGCCTCCATCGGCAAGTTTCCGGCCGTTTCGCTCGATTGGCTGGAAAAGGATCGGAATGGTGCTGCTGGCCCGCATCGCTTCCGAAAGGTGCCCTGAGGTCATCGTGACCCGTCGCCCGGAGATCAGGTCTGTGGCTACGGCCCTGAAGGAAACAGGAAGATCGGAAAATTCGTAGGTGGTATGGTAGGGCGCGTTCAGTATGAGCAGGTCGATGGTCCTGGAAAGGGTCTGTGCGGAGCTCATCGATTTGGGGATGACCAGCTTGAACTTTTCAAACCTGATGGCGATTGTCGCCCTGTCCCTGACGTTTTTTTGCTCGAGGTAACTGTTGCTCCTCGGGGCATCGTCATCAAGCGAAGTCAGCTTCTGCCAGGGAAGCGACAGTGCGATAGACTCCAGTTCGGGTGCCGAGTACCCTGAACTGTAGAGGCCGCCGACAAGTGCGCCCATGCTGGTTCCGGCGATGAAATCGATCGGGATACTCTCCTCTTCAAGAGCTTTGAGAACGCCGATCTGGGTGATGCCATTCGCGCCTCCGCCCGACAGGGCCAAACCAACGGTTTTACGCAGGGGCCTCATGGCCGGAAGGATGGCGTAACGGTTCTGGCGCGTGCCAAGGGTGTCGGGATATACCATGGTGGTTGCACCGGACGCATTGCCATGGTGCATCAGGACGGCTGTGATGGTGAGCAGCAAAACCAGCGGGATCAGGGCGAAACGGCCTGTCGACAGATGGTGTTGTTTGTGCTTGAAGTTCACAGGGAATCCGGCCGCGGGCTGTTTTTGAGATCTCGTGTTGAGTTCATATCTTGAGTTTTAATGTAAACTCTTTAGTGGTAATAATAAAAATGGTCTGGTTTAAACGGGCGAAGCCCTCGATACGAACGACGGATAAACGCGATACCCCTGAGGGTCTCTGGACGAAATGCGATACCTGCGGAGCGGCGCTTCACAAAAAACAGCTTGAAGACCATTTGTATACCTGCCCGGAATGCGGCTTTCATTTCCGTATTTCCCCTGAGCAGTATTTTTCGTTTCTGTTCGACGAAGGGAGTTGGAGCGAGTTCGATACCCAGCTCAGGGCAGCTGATCCCCTGGCCTTTGTCGATACCAAGAAATATCCCGACCGTGTTCGGGACACCATGACCAAGACTGGAAAAACTGAAGCCTGCAGAAACGCATTGGGCAAGATGGGTGATTCCACAACGGTCATCTCGGCCATGGATTTCGGTTTCATCGGCGGCTCCATGGGATCGGTGGTGGGCGAAAAGATTGCCCGGGCTGCCGACAAAAGCGTCGAACTCGGTGCTCCGCTCATCATAATTTCCCAGACCGGAGGCGCCCGCATGATGGAAGGCGCTTTCAGCCTCATGCAGATGGCAAAGACAGCAGCCAGGCTTACCAGGCTCGGGGAGAGGCATATTCCCTACATTTCACTCATGACCGACCCGACCACGGGAGGTATCAGCGCCTCCTTCGCCATGCTCGGAGATCTCAACATCAGCGAGCCTAAAGCCCTGATCGGTTTTGCCGGCCCGCGCGTCATCCGCGATACCATCAAGCGGGACCTTCCCGAAGGGTTCCAGCGGGCTGAATTCCTGGAGGATCACGGATTCATGGATCTCATCGTGCACCGCAAGGATCTCAGGGAGCAGCTGATCCGCCTGCTGGCGCATATGGCGTGAGGGGGGGCGTTTATTTGACTGCTTTCCCCCCCGGGTTGAAACCCGGGGCAATTGAAGAGAATGTAATATTGAGTGTCCGGAGGGTTAAAACCCTCCTGAATATGGGACTGTTTCTGCAAGGTAACAGGAGAATGTAGGAACTGAATCCCCCAACCCCCTTCACGAGTCACGCATCACGAGTCACGGGTCACGGGTCACGTCCTCCTCATCCCCAGTTCAACGCCCTGCTCGTAACCGGGAACTGCTCCTTGAAAACCTCCATTACGGCTTCAGCGATATCCCTGTGCTCCTTCTGGGTGCCGGGATCGGTGCGGACTTCGAGGTAGTGTATCCAACTGCGTACCGACCCTTTCATGTAGAGCTTCGTCTGCGTTGCCAGCGGTAGCAGCACCCTGGCGCACTCCTTGGCGATTCCTTTTTCCAGGGCCTCATCGTACTTGTCCATAGCCAGTTTCGCCACGCTCTGTTGTGCCTCGTCGAACCAGCGAACGGTCTCTGCATCCAGGTCATTGAGGGAGTTCTGGCGGTTCTTGCTGTCCTGGCGCCTCGGTTCGTAGTGCTCTATGGCCGAAGCTTTCGCATATCTCTGGGAGAACTCCTGGAAACAGAAGCTCCTGTGGCGGAGGATCTGGGGCGAAATCGCCCTCGATGTAACGATTTCGACGGTCATGTCGACCATTTCAAAAATGCTCCAGTGCTTGTTGGCGATGCAGTATGAGAGAAGCTTTTCATAGTCCGGCGTTTCCTGGTGCGGGCTCGATACCCTTGCGCAGTAGGCGATGAGCCCCTCTGGAGTAAGGCGGCGGTCGTCTACTTCGATGAATGGGTTGGTTACGGAGATGAGGCGTACCTGCATGTTGGTCTGGTAATAATAATTGTAGGGTCAGTAGGGATAAATATAATTAAAGTCTTGCCGCAAGTTGACCTGGGTAAATTATTTAGGGAATCAGGAACCGGATTTCAGGAATTCTTGTTCTCTCTCTGTATTTTAGGTGGTAATTGCATAGTTCCGGAGCAGGCAGGAGGATGGAATCTCCGGAGAGACTAACAACACAAAAGGGCTGTTTTGAAACATGGCAAATATCAATTTCGGGTTTGAACACCAGGCGAAGAAGCTCTATTCAGGAGCGATTGAACAGAGTATCACCAATCAGCTCGTGCCTATGGTCATCGAGACCTCGGGACGGGGAGAGCGCGCATTCGACATCTTTTCCCGCCTCTTGAGGGAGCGCATCATATTTCTCGGTTCAGGCATCGACGAACATGTGGCAGGGCTGATCATGGCCCAGCTCATTTTCCTCGAGTCCGAGGATCCGGAGCGCGATATATACATCTACGTCAATTCCCCCGGCGGAAGCGTATCGGCAGGCCTTGGCATCTACGATACGATGCAGTACATCCGCCCCGACATCGCAACGGTCTGCGTCGGTATGGCCGCGAGCATGGGCGCGTTCCTGCTGGCCAGCGGTACGGCAGGCAAGCGGGCTTCGCTTCCGCACTCCCGCATCATGATCCACCAGCCATCAGGCGGTGCGCAGGGGCAGGAGACAGACATCCTCATCCAGGCCCGTGAGATCGAAAAGATTCGCCGCCTGCTCGAAGAGTTGCTTGCAAAGCATACCGGACAGGATGTCCAGAAGGTACGCGAGGATTCCGAAAGGGATCGCTGGATGAATGCTACAGAGGCTAAAGAGTACGGCATCATCGACCAGATTTTCGAAAAACGTCCTGCTCCGCCTAAAGTCGACTGACCGGCGGAGAGGAGATCCTCAATGCCGTCGTGAATCGTCAAGCGCTTTTTGGGCGGACGACCAGCGGCGGCGTTCTGACTTACGAACTTTGTTGTAATTAAATCCATGACCGATCATACCGCTGCCCAGAACCTCGAGAAAACCTATAACCACCACGACGTAGAGGAACGCTGGAGAAGTGCGCACTGGGAAGCGCTCGGCTTGTTCCACGCCGAAAGCTCACGGGTCCGAGAAGAGGGGCTCACCCCTTATACCGTGCTTATGCCGCCGCCGAACGTGACCGGCAGCCTGACGCTCGGCCATGTGCTGAACCATACACTCCAGGACATATTCATCCGTTACGCCCGAATGACCGGTCGGGAGGCCCTGTGGCTTCCCGGTACCGACCACGCAGGCATAGCGACCCAGACGGTGGTCGAAAGGAAGCTGCGCGGAGAGGGGCTCACCAGGCACGACCTCGGCAGGAAGGATTTTCTCGGCAAGGTGTGGGAGTGGCGGGACGAATACGGTGGGCTGATCCTCAAGCAGCTTCGCAAGCTCGGCATCTCCTGCGACTGGCGCCGGAACCTGTTCACCATGGACGAGCGCGCCTCCGAGGCGGTCATCAACGCATTTGTCGCCCTTTACCGTGACGGCCTGGTTTACCGCGGCACGAGGATCATCAACTGGTGCCCCGTTTCCCAGACAGCCCTCTCCGATGAAGAGGTGATCATGAAATCTCGGCGCGACAGCCTGGTATACATCAGCTATCCGCTGGCAAAAGATCCGTCACAGTCGATCACCATCGCGACCGTCCGTCCTGAAACCATCCTGGCCGACGTTGCCATTGCGGTCAATCCGAACGATCCCCGCTACAGCGAGCTCATCGGCGAACTGGTCGTCGTACCGGTCGCCGGTCGCCACATTCCGGTCATCGCGGATGACTATGTGGACATCGAATTCGGTACCGGTGCGCTGAAGATCACCCCCGCCCATGACCCGAACGACTACGAAGTCGCCAAGCGCCATAACCTCCCGGCCTTTTCGGTCGTCGGAAAGGATGGTCGCATGACCGACGAGTACGGTTATGCAGGCATGGACCGGTTCGAGGCCAGGACAAAGATCATCGCCGATCTTGAAGAGCTTGGCCATCTGGTGCGCGTCGAGGAGTACGAGCACAACGTCGGGTATTCGGAACGTGCCGACGTGGTGGTCGAGCCATACCTCTCCGAGCAGTGGTTCGTCAAGATGAAGCCGTTGGCCGAACCTGCCCTCAATGCGGTCAACGACGGAACCATCCGCTTCCATCCCGAGCACTGGATCAGCACCTATCGCCACTGGATGGAGAACATCCAGGACTGGTGTATTTCGCGCCAGCTCTGGTGGGGCCACCGCATTCCGGCCTGGTACGACCAGCAGGGCAACGTTTGGGTCGCCTCCTCATACGAAGAGGCCTGTCACCTTGCCGGTACCGACAAACTGGTGCAGGATGAAGATGTGCTCGATACCTGGTTTTCGTCATGGCTCTGGCCGCTGACCACCCTCGGCTGGACCGGCCTGCACAGCGACAACGAAGACCTCAGGGCCTTCTATCCGACCGACACCCTGGTGACCGGGCCCGACATCATCTTTTTCTGGGTGGCCAGGATGATCATGGCCGGCATGCATTTCAAGGGTGACGTGCCGTTTCGCGACGTCTACTTTACCAGCATTATCCGCGACATGAAGGGGCGCAAGCTCTCAAAGTCGCTCGGCAACTCTCCCGATCCGCTCAAGGTGATCGATGCCTACGGCACCGATGCGCTGCGATTCACGATAGTCTATATCGCCCCGCTCGGCCAGGACGTGCTGTTCGGCGAAGAGAAGTGCGAGCTTGGCAGGAACTTCGCGACCAAGATATGGAACGCCTCCCGTTTCGTCTTCATGCAGCGTGACCGCGTCTTCGGTTCCAGTGAGGCTTTCGATGAAGCTTTTTCATCCTTTATACCTGACCGGCAACTGATGTCTGTTTCGGGTCTCTGGCTCATGTCGCGCTACAACTCCATGCTCGAGCGGTACCACCATGCCATGTCACAGTTCAGGGTGAACGACATGGTCAAGATCGTTCACGAGTTTTTCTGGGGAGATTACTGCGACTGGTACCTCGAAGCCCTGAAAAGCGAACTGACCGGCGAGCGGTCAGATGAAAAGGCACGCCATGCAGTCTGCCTGGCAGTGAGTGTCCTCGAAGGAGTGCTCAAGAGCCTGCATCCGGTCATGCCGTTCATCACCGACGAGATCTGGCATGCCATCGCCCCCCGCAGCACCGACGAAAGCATCGCGCTTGCAGCAATGCCGCAGCCCGATGCATCATGGGGAGCTGAAGATGCCCTGCCGTTCGATCTGGTGCGCAACATCGTATCCGAAATCCGCAGCCTGCGGTCGGCCTTCAATGTTCCCCACGACCTGCGTGCAGAGGCTATCGTCAAGGTGGGTTCGACGGAGTCATGGAGGGCGCTTGAGGCTTGCAGCGCTATATTCCCGGCAATGACCAGGTGCGACGTGCAACTGGCCGAAGGGATCGACCGGCCTGCCCACTCCGCCGGTTCAGTGGTAGACGGCAATGAACTATTTATACGCCTCGAAGGGTTGATATCGTTTGACAAGGAGAAGATCCGGGTGCAGAAGGAGATCGACAAGGTTTCTGCCTATGTCGAGTCGTTGCAGAAGAAGCTTTCCAATCAAGGATTTGTAGCCAATGCCCCTGCCGATGTGATCGCAAAGGAGCAGGAAAAGCTTGAGGAGGCCCGGTCACTTGTGCAGAAGCTGCAAGGTAACCTTGATGTCCTCGCCTTGTAGTGGATTCATTTTTTGCTGAGAAATGTCCGAAAATTTACCGATATTCCCAGCTTAAATCCGTATGTTCGGGATTTTGCCGTTTGTGCCGATACTGGCGGCAGACAGTGCAGTCGTATCCTTGAAACTATCGTGAAGTTCGAAAGAGGATCTATATATGAGGCAATTGAAAATAAGCAAACAGATTACCAACAGGGAGAGTCTCTCTCTTGATCGTTACCTTCAGGAGATCGGTAAATACGAGCTGCTGACGGCTGAAGACGAAGTAAAGCTGACCATGGCGATCAAGGAAGGCTATGACATGCCTGTCGATACGCCGGAATACAAACGCGCCAAGCGGGCCCTCGACAAGCTGATCAAGGGTAACCTGCGATTCGTGGTTTCGGTGGCCAAGCAGTACCAGAATCAGGGCTTGACCCTTGGTGACCTGATCAACGAGGGCAACCTCGGCCTGATCAAGGCTGCCAAGCGTTTTGACGAAACCCGCGGATTCAAGTTCATCTCCTACGCAGTCTGGTGGATTCGTCAGTCGATACTCCAGGCGCTTGCCGAGCAGTCGAGGATCGTGC
Source organism: Chlorobiaceae bacterium (assembly GCA_013334525.1). Classification (GTDB taxonomy): domain Bacteria; phylum Bacteroidota; class Chlorobiia; order Chlorobiales; family Chlorobiaceae; genus Chlorobaculum. The sequence goes on along the minus strand of JAAXXK010000011.1, from coordinate 7,988 downwards.
GCCTGCCGCTCAACAGGGTCGGTACGCTGAACAAGATCAGCAAGGCCTACAGCCAGCTTGAGCAGGAGTTTGAGCGCGACCCGAACACCAAGGAGCTCGCCAACCTGCTTGACATGGACTCGCAGGATGTGGCCGACACCCTCAAGATCGCCGGTCGCCACGTTTCTGTCGATGCACCGTTCGCACAGGGCGACGACAACCGCCTGCTCGACGTGCTGCAGAACGACGGCCACATGCCCGACCACGGCCTGAACCGCGACTCGCTGACCCTCGAGGTCGAGCGTTCGCTTTCGGTGCTTGCCCCGAGGGAGGCCGACGTGATCCGCTCCTACTTCGGCATCGGCATGGACAACCCGCTGACCCTTGAAGAGATCGGCGAGAAGTTCAAGCTTACCCGCGAGCGTGTACGCCAGATCAAGGAGAAGGCCATCCGGCGCCTCCGCCAGTCCGCCTACAACAAGGTGCTCAAGGAGTATATCGGAAGCTGAACGTAACCCTCAGTTACGGTTCGGACAGTGTACATATTCAACAGGAAAGCCGACGACTGAAAATCGTCGGCTTTCCTGTTCGTATCCAGGCGGTCACCCCTCTTCGCCGCTTGCTTAAAATTCCTCTTTACTTGAAAAGAAGCTGATTACGCCGCTTTCCTGGCAGCTCAGCTCACATCTTCAAGGTTCATTTTACTTCCATCATTTATCATAACGGTCGATCACCTGATTTGCTGAAACCAGAAAACCATGGTTCCGGAATTGCATAGACGAAGTCTATGGAGGACGCTTTTTGAGGCGGGCCGCATGGTTGGTTGTGATCGTTGTTTGTGGTGTGTATTATCGGAGTATTATCGTATTTTTCCTGAGCATCGACAGGACGCGTTTCGAAATGCAGGTACAGCCAGTTATTTATTCACGGCTCATTTCGACCAGGCTTATAGGTCAGCGACCAGGCCTGCGATGGCGATATTCGGTCAATTTGAGACAGCAATGTTTTTCATGTGCCAATGTCGGATAACAGATCACTCTTTCGCGGCTGTTGACGAATCAATCCACGAGCATGAAACGGGAGGCGGATATCGATTTCGGGTTCACCGGCCCCATGCCGGATGGTTCAGCCAGTTACATCATATTCAGCCCCAAGGCGGTAATGCTCTCTTTCATATTTGTTTTTTCTGAAACAGTCCGCAAAGCGTGAAATTCCTGAAACAGAGGCTCGGGATCAGCCAGGGGGGGCTGTTATGGGTCTGGTGAGCGTGTTGCATATTTTGTGACCATGCTGGGGCAGGCACTGTAAGGTACTTCGATACATGGGAATACGTAGGCGATGTTATGAGGAAGGTTCATTTCGGGTCAACTCATTGACAACAAAAGATTCAATTCAGTCATGATGAACAAACATCCTTTTCATTCAAGGTGGATGGTCGCAGCATTCGTGCTGGCCATTATTACTGATCAGGCCCAGGGTCAGGATGCTACATGGATAAGCACGGGAGGCGCAGGAGATTGGGCAACGACCGCTCGATGGTCCGGCCTGGCCGGGACGGACCCTTATCCCGACAACCACCCGGGAAGACTCTATGACGTCATTTTGCCCAGTTCGTCTCTCGTTGGTGCAGGAACTTCAGCAGGATCGGGAATCACTCTCGAAAGCCTGCGCATGGAATCCTCTGGTGCAACCCATGCGCGACTTGATATCTATGAAGGCATGCTGTTCAATGCGGGGGACCTGAAAAACTATTCCGGTAAAACCCTTTCGGGCGGCGATTATGTTTTGTTTGGCGGAACCCTGCAATTCAATAACGCCGATATACAGACACTGGACGCCAATACCTTGATTTATCTTGCCGGAGCTTCCGCCAGGATTCAAAACTCATCCGGACAAAACGCACTTTCCGGTTTTTCTGAAAATCGGGGTTATTTCGGAATCGGCAGTTATGGCGGTACAGGTGTCGATATCACTGTCGCGCCTGTGTTTACCAACTACGAGCAAGTGGTTGTTTCCGATAATTCGACACTGAATGCCACCTCGATGACCAATTATCGGGGCCTGTTCCTTAACGGACCGGGTGCGACGCTCAACGTCAACGAATTGAATAATTTGACTTTGCCGGGACAAGAACTGGGGACGATCAGGGTGAGCGGCGCCAATGCCGTGCTCAATGTCGACAAGCTGGTCAACCTGAACGGCGCCGTTCTTGTCGAAGGCAGCGGGGCCATACTCAACGCCAACGAGACGACCAATACGGATGTATCCATATTTTCAGGCCTTCACGTCGATGGCTTCAATGCAGTGTTCAACGCTGGTGAGTTAACCAACTTTTCAGGTACGGTACTTAGGGATGGCAATTATCAGGTCAACCGGGGAACATTCAAGTTCAATAATGCGGATATCCACACACTGGCCGAAGGGACCACGCTCTATCTCAGAAGCGCTGATGCCCGGGTCCAGGACCAGTTCGGAACCGATGGATTGAGGAATTTTTCCGACAACAGGGGGATATTCGAACTCCAGAACGACGCAACGTTCACCGCAGCTTTGCCTTTCAGCAATTCAGGCTTGATGGGTGTCAGTTACACGTCAGCGTTCAATGCCCCGTTCGGCTTCATCAATACCGGCTTACTGAGCGTTGAGGATTCGGCGAATGTCATTGCTTCGACCATGACGAATGCCGGACGACTCAACATCTGGGGCGGTATCGTGAATGCGGGTACGTTGACCAACTTTTCCGGGACTACCCTGACCGGTGGTTATATCGAGGTTCGGGACGGCACTCTCATCTTTAACAACGCGGACATTCAGACACTTGGCAACGGGACGAGCCTGCTTGTTTCATCAGCGAACGGAAGGATTTTTGACCAGTTCGGCCAGAACGCGCTCGCCCGCCTTTCTGACAATCAGGGTACCCTGATCATCGGTTATGATTCAGGAACCCCATTCATCTTCACGACTGCTCCGACCTTTACCAACAGTGGGGCCATCCAGGCGAACAAGACAGGCACCATCGATGCCAGCAGCCTGACAAATTTTTCGAAGGATACCGGTACCCTTACCGGTGGCCATTACTCAGCCAATGGAGGGACCCTGATCTTCAGGGATGCGTCCATCCGGACACTGGCTTCCGGCACCAGCCTGGATCTCAACGGCCCGACGGCCCGCGTTCAGGATCAATTCGGCAACGATGCGCTTAACGGCATATTTGCAGACAACCGGGGGGAGTTTACCATCTGGGATCTCTCCGGCAGTGGCGCGACCTTCACCGCGGCGCCAACCTTTACCAATACCGGTGTACTGCATGTCTGGGAACAGGGTGAGTTCAATGCAAATACGCTTACCAATTTTTCAAATGCCACAGGAACCCTGACAGGTGGCGTTTATGACCTGCAGAACGGCATACTGAAATTCAACGACGCAGCTATCGTTACGCTTGCCGCCAATACCTCATTGTTTCTCGACGGTTCCGGTGCGCACGTGCAGAACCAGAACGGCCAGGATGCGCTCAATGGTTATTTTGCCCATAACCTCGGGGTGTTTTCGATAGGTGACGTTTTCGGATCCGGATTCACTTTCAATACCGCGTCGACGTTTACCAATTCGGGTACCTTGTACATCCAGAGGAAGGTGATATTCAATGCCCACCAGCTCACCAATTTCTCTGTCGCCGACAAAACACTTTCCGGAGGTTCCTACCTTCTATGGGGCGGTACATTGCAGTTCAATGGTGCTGATATCCGTAACATCGGGGCAAACACTTCCCTGACGCTCAGAAGCGGAGCAAAAGTGCTCGATGGGGGGGCGCATGATGCCCTCGCCGGTCTTATCATGAACCAGGGTGAGTTCTCGCTTGGGGAAGCCATGAATTTCAACCTGAACCCGGGCTTTGACAACAGCGGGACCATCAACGTCGGGCAGGTCGATGATTTTCCCTTTATGGGCAGTTTCTCTGGACCCTATCCCATCTATAGTGACGCCATCCTCAACATTACCGGGAACGTGACCAACAGCGGCCTTATCAGGGCGTCCTGTCCGCTACCTGTATCCGCCTCCTCAGAAACGGTTTACGGAAAAGGGGTTGTCAACCTCAATCGGGCGACGCTGGATCAGACGGGGGGTGGGACGCTTGAAGCCGGGGAGCGCAGCGTGGTCAATCTGAATGCGTCGATCGTCCGGGGCGGATTTGTCACGACCAATGGTAGTGGTGTAGTCAATATCGCTGATGGCCGTTCTCAATTTGACGGCGTCAGCACGTCAGGCAGCATGATTGTGGCCGGTTCCGGCGAGCTTGAGTTTACGGGGACACATGGTGTATTAGGTGGTACTATCGATAATGAAGGTGGCGTGATTTTCAATCATTCGGGAGTCGAAACGTTTTCAGGCGTCATCTCTGGCCCCGGTAACGTGACCAAGAGTGGTCCAGGCACATTGATCGTGTCCGAAAACAATACCTATACTGGAGGCACATCGGTTGAAGCCGGCAAACTGGTTGTCAATGGCAGGCTGAGTAACAGCCCGGTGAGTGTCGCCGGCGGAGCCACCCTGGGTGGTAACGGAGCTGTCAGATCGCTCGATCTCCTTTCAGGCGCGTTCATCGCGCCGGGTAACTCGATCGGTACGTTCAGCATTACCGGTTCTTCGCCTTATCATCATGGCGGGACATACCAGCTCGAATATCGTGCGCCAATAGACCTGGGCAATATCGTGGCAGGGTCGCTGAGAGGACGGAACGTGCTTGAAACACCAGGGCTCATGACTGGCGATCAGGATGCGGATCTCATTCACGTTACGGGTGGTGCTGTACTTTCAGGCGGCGGCGTTGTTCTATCGAATCTGGGCGGTGACTATGCCGGGGCATTGTCGGCAAGTCCTGATGGAAAGATAAGGTACCTTGTACTGCGAGCTGACGGCGGGCTCGGAGGCACGAAGTTTTCGGCGCTGAGTAACGGTAACGGCAATGTCACACTGAACTATCCGAACTCCAGCGATGTCGAACTGGTGGTGTCCGGCGATCCTTATGCACCGGTGTTGATCACCGGCCATGCACCGAAAACGCTTGGGTTCGTTCTGCCGATATGGAGCCGGGTTCCCCAGTATGGAGCTCATGGAACCATCCTCGATATTGACGGCTCTGTGAGTGACAAACACGATGGCAAGTCGATGCTGTGGGTCAGGCCTTACCTGGTGAGCGGGTTGATGAAGGAGCGTGAAACGGTTGCAAGTGCGCGCTACAGCAGCAGCGGAATCTCGATCGGGGGGGAGTATAAGGTCGGCGGGAATTTCTACCTTGGTGGCGGGCTCACTTACGGCAGTACGGAAGCAAAATTCCAGAGCGAGCCAGGTCGGCAGGTGAGTCGTGATTACCAGGGGGCAGCCTACGCCATCATTGAGTCGGGAGCATGGCGCGGTGGAATGGACGCAGGATTCAGTCACTATGATGTCGACAACTATCGAAATGCGATGCTTGGCGGCATTGCAGGGGCTTCGTTCGGGATGGATAAGTTCCGTATCGGTGGTGTGCTGCAGTATACCTTGAAGGTTAGCGATTGCCTGGATGTTTTGCCGAAAGGCAGGTTGCTCTGGGAGAGACTGCACAGAGACAGTTTCAGGGAGATCGGGGCGGGGGCAGAGAACTTTCATGCGAGTTCGTCAAGCAGCGACTTGTTGCGGGGCGAGCTCTGGGCCAACTTGCGCTATGTTGACAAGTGCAGGCCGTCGTTGACCTTTGAGACCGGAATGGGGTGGCAGCATCTTTCAGGAGCTTCGGGCCTTTGCTTGAGCGGCATCTATGAGGGCGATACCACAGGTTCGGTGTATCGCACGGAGAGCGATCCTTACCTGAAAGACAGTCTCATGGTTCGAGCCCAGTTGGGGTATGCGGTTAACGATAATCTGTCAATTCACGGAGGGTTTGCCGGGATATACAACAATCTTCAGGAAGAGTCGATGTTCAACCTCAGGCTTGAACTTGTTTTTTGAAAACAGGTTTTCTGTCATGCCTGCCCCTTATAATGTTCGTGTAAGGAGTACATCGGCAGCTGACCTTTCAGCGGGGAGATACAATTAAAAAAAAGCCGGCAGCAGTATCGCCGGCTTTTTTGTTGTCATGAGCCAGCCCGGGCATTGCTGCCCCGGCAGATTGTTTTGCAGGCCGATTTCCTGTAATTTCCCTTTGTGAAATCCATTGAGGCGCTCTTGCCGCAGACGGCAAGACGGCCGCAGAGAACAGACATATTCTTGTCCCGGATCAACCGTTCAACAACATCCCAAAGCAGAGGTAAACCATGAAAAAATCGGTCAAAGGCATTCTGGCGTCGATTGGCGTTTCAACACTGATCGCGGGAGGATCACTTCCGCTGATGGCAGCGGACAGTCCTGAAACCCCCCAGGTCAAGGAGGGCAAGGCCGGGAAAAAATGTGCAGGAATGAAGAAGGCTGAACCGACCGCGAACGTCAAAGCCTCCAAAAAAGGCACGGCGGTGGTGAAAGATAATGTTACTGGCAAAAAATGTGCAGGAATGACGCCTGCTGCCAAGGCGAAAGCTGGCGCGGAGACCGCTAAATAATGTGTTTCATTCCATTCGGTATCGGGTGCTGAAAGCTGATGGAGAGTCGCAGGGTTGGAAACCGTTATCGGCTTGCTGATTCGCTCCAGATGGAGGCCCGTGGGGACGGGATTCACCTCACATGGCAGGAGCCCGGTGGCGCTCGGATTCGTCAGGCCATGGCGGACATGGATGACCTGCTTGGCCTGAAAATCGTGACCGGGCACCTGGAGCTGAAGTCGCTTGCCGATACCCACGATCTTCCGTTGAGCCGTTTTTACCGGCTTCTCTCCTTTCTCGACCGCAAGGGCATTCTCAAAGCCCCGTCAACACTTCTGCGCCGTGATCCGGAACTGTTTGGCCGCGATCTGGGGGATGAGCTTTTCACACTTGCCCATTTCGGGTTGCAGTGGCATATCACCAACGCCTGCGACCTGCATTGCCGTCACTGCTATGACCGGAGCCAACGCTCTCCGATGACCGGGGCCCAGGCACTTCGGGCCCTTGACCAGTTCCAGGCCTTTTGTCATGAACACTGGGTGGTCGGCCATATCGCCTTTACCGGCGGCAACCCGTTCCTTTATCCGGGTTTTTTTGACCTTTACCGGGAAGCTGTAACCCGCGGGTTTGAGGTTGAGATTCTCGGCAATCCTGTTTCGGGCGATCAACTTGAGAAACTCTGTTCGATACGGCCACCCGGTCAGTTTCAGGTAAGCCTGGAGGGGCGACGATCCTGCAACGACCGTATCCGTGGCGAGGGCTCCTTTGACAGGGTCATGGCATTCCTTGATCTATTGAAGTCATACGACATCAATTCCGGTGTGATGTTGACACTTCACGAGGAGAATTACCGCGAGGTGCTGCCGCTTGTCCGGTTGCTTGAAGGGCTAACCGATGCTTTCAATTTTACCCGCCTATCGCAAACCGGAGAGGGTGCCGCCCTCAGGCAGCTCCCTCCGGAAAAGTATAAAGGGTTTCTTGATCGATACATCGCCTGTGCTGCATCCAGCCATATCGCTGCCTGCAAAGAGAGCCTCATCAACCTGGCTTTCTGGGAGCGTGGTGAAAAAACGACGGTCGGATGTACCGGAACCGGCTGCGGAATCGCCTTCGATGGCGTGATCCTCCTGCCCGACGGCGAGGTTCACGGCTGCCGCAAGCTGCCGTCACGAATGGGCAACCTGTGGGAACAGACGCTGGAGGAAATCTATTTCTCGCCGGCCGGTGCAGCGCTCCGGCGTGGCATGAGGGCATGTGACGGATGCCCGGTCCGTGCTGTCTGCGGCGGCTGTATAGCAGCGTCAACGGTATCGCCGTCAGGGTTTGAAGATACGGTAGACCCATGCTGCTGGCGCTTGTGGGGCAAATAGGGGGGGCACGCCAGTCGGCCTGCAACAAGGTGCTCAAGGAGTGCATCGGAAGCTGACCTTTCAGCGGGAACATACTATTCAAAAAAGC
>JAAXXK010000055.1:6563-13841 GCA_013334525.1 Chlorobiaceae bacterium | reverse complement strand
ATAAGGAATTGGATGTATGGAAGCAATCCATGTCGTTTGTCGAAGGGATTTATGCTCTTACCCGATGTTTTCCCGATGAAGAGAAATTCGGTCTGAGTTCACAATTACGGAGAGCATCGGTTTCGATACCATCAAATATTTCAGAGGGTGCGGCTCGGCAGGGGAAGAAAGAATTCGAACATTTTCTGTACATCGCACTCGGATCCGCAGCGGAAGTGGAGACACAGCTTGAACTGGTTTGCAGACTTGGTTTTGCATCCGAGTCCATAGTGTCCATTGAACAAGAAAATCTTCGAAGGATCCGGCAAATGCTTCTGGGGATGATCCGCCATCTCAAGAGAGCCGATACCTGAAGCGTCTCTCGCGTCACGCGTCACGTGTCAAGCATTTCGTTTTCCTTGTCACGCGTCACGCGTCACGTTTTCCCTGTCACTCGTCATTAATATTTTTCCCTATGTCCAGATTTCTCTACGATGGAACGCCCGAAGGCCTTGTTTCAGCCATAGCCGAAATCCTCGATGGCGGGGCAGATTCAAAAAAGGCTACCATCGTCGAACGCCGGAACCTCCTTTTCGAAGAGGGGCTTTTTATTCGAACCGATCCCGCCCGGGTCGAGGCCTTCTTCTCCAAGCTCCGGCAGAGGGCTCCAGACGCCGTGCATACGCTCTGGTATTTCACCATGGCTGAAGCGAAAGAGATGGAGAACAGCCTCCTGCGCTACATCGCCCTCGCCTTCGAGCACGGCGACCGCATAAACGGCCACCTCACCGATTCGGACGTCAAGGCGATCGTCGGCATCGCCCGCAAGGCAGGCAGGGAACTGCACCGCATGAAAGGCCTGCTCCGCTTCGAACAGCTCCGCGACGGCACCTACCTCGCCAGGATGGAGCCCGACCACGATGTCATCCAGCCCCTTGCGCACCACTTCAGCCGCCGCCTGCGCGCCCAGCTCTGGTATATCTACGATGTGAAGCGGCACAGTGCCGCATACTGGGACGGCAAGTCGCTCAGCTTCGGTACCCTCGAACAGTTCAGCAAACCGGAACTCTCAGACGAGGAAAAAGCGGTGCAGCAGCGGTGGCAGGCCTTCTTCAGGACCATCGCCATCCCGGAGCGCAAGAACCCTCGCCTCCAGAAATCAAACATGCCCGCCAAATACTGGAAGTACCTCACGGAGAAACAGGCGGAGGGGTAGGATATCGATTTTCGACTTCCGGGCAGCAATTGGTGATCTTTTGTGCTTTATATCTGTTCAGTGTATTTTAGCAGTACGATCAAAATAAGCAATTCAACAGCAGGAGGTCTGGCAGATGCTTATGCATATGAAAACCAGTGAACTGGCTGCGTTACCCGGACAGGACAGGCTTGCCGCCCTTGACGCTATCATTGAGAGTGCCGAAACGATGAATGGCCAGTCAACGAAGTTCCTCAAAGAGAAAATTCAGGAATTCGAACTCAGGTACGAAATGAGCTCAGCGCAATTGCTTGAAGCTTTTGCAAAAGGTACCGTCAGGGAAACAGCGGAGATAGCCCAATGGCTCTTCTGGATTGACACTCTTGAAGCCAATGCCAGGTAAGCATAGCCCAAATCGCTGGAGAAGCTATATCCAGATTCACGAAACCGTCATGCATAAGTACAAATGCGACGGTTTTGTGATTTATGAAGGGTTGCTTATCACTCCGCTTCGCAAAGCGATTTTGATAACGGGTACCATTGAGTGTTCAGGTGGGCTCAAAGTCGAAGTACAAAAGCGCCTGGACATTCTTGATCAAGAAGATCGCAATCCGCTGGTACAGACGGTCAGTTACTCCTACAATGTGTTTTTGACCGGTGTTGGTAATGTTTTTCGTTACGACAGTCCTCACAAAGACCATAACCAACAGCATCATGTGCATCGCTATGATGTTTTAAATGCTGGCAATACCGTTGCAGTTACTTACATTGGAGATGAAGAGAATATCCCTACCCTTGGCTAAGTGATCGAAGAAACCAAGACCTGGTATTACGATCATCTTGAATCTTTACCGTCATAATTTGGTCAGCGAGTAATTTGGGCAGGCCTTTTTCAGGACCATAACCATCCCGGAGCGCAAAAGCCTTCGCCTCCAGAAATCCAACATGCCCGCCAAATACTGGAAGTACCTCACCGAGAAGCAGGCGGAGGGGTAGGAATCACATCAGGTATTGTTATCGTTCCGCGACGATAAAGATTCGATGGAACATGAGGTCGATCAAGCCATCGTTGTCGGCCTGACTTTCAAAGGCTTGCCGGATGCCGTTGTGGAATGCGGTTTCGAACCATTCAGGCCAGGGCTGGTAGTAGCAGGCAGGGTCGAGGTAGCCGGCTTTTGCGCCCGAGCAGAATACGTCGAACACCTGTTGCGGCGTTCTTCTACTGCGTGACTCTTCGATGGTGCAGAAGAGAACCGTGAATCCGGCCTGTTCGAATAGCTTGCGGTATTCATCTTCAGTGTCGAGGAAGAACCACGGGGAGCGGAACCCTGAAAAAACCTTGCCGATCTCCGGATTTTCACAGCACGTTTCGATTGCAGCGATAAATGCCGGGCAGTAGTCATGCCTTGCAGGAGCCTGCATGCCGATCCTTCCGCCTGGTCGAAGCGCCTTTTTCGCGTTGTCCAGGAAACGGGCAGGGTTCCTGAACCACTGGAATGCGGAGTTGCAGTAGACGATGTCGAACTCCTCCCGGAAGGCAATGCCCTCGGCCTCCATCTGCATGAAGCTGGTCCGCTGATCGCTGAAAGCCTCGGATGCCACGCGCACCATTTCGCCGGAGGGGTCTATTCCTGTCACCCTGCCGGTTGTTTTTCCTGCAAGTTCAGCGGTGAGGTTTCCTGTTCCGCAGCCCATGTCGAGGATGTCGGCTTCTTTCGGGATGTCGAGCAGTTCGATCAGCTTCGCTCCGGCTGAAGCCTGAACCAGCGAGGTCTGGCGGTACCGTGAGGCTATTTCGTCGAATCTTTCCATGGATGGATGAGCTTTATTCCTTGATGGCAAGCCTGAATATATTTCCTGTCCCCAGACCGAATGGCACATTGGTTACCATATGGGTTTGACCTTTGAAGATGGTAATTTGGAGAATGCGCTATGGGGCTTGATATTTATAAAGTAATAGCAGGTTCGAGAAAAATAGTAACCGATGACGCAAAATATCGATCAACATCTTGGAGCGATTCTGGAGCGACACGGAGCCATTCGACTTGCCCTGTTGTTCGGCTCGTTGGCTAAAGGTACTTTTAATCGTGAAAGCGATCTGGATATAGCGGTCGGTGCGGCCCGGCCTCTCGATGTGCAGGAAAAGATCGTATTGATCGAAGAGCTTGCCGAGGCAATTGGCCGGCCGGTTGATCTGGTCGATTTGTCGACAGTTGGCGAGCCTTTGCTTGGGCAGATACTGTCTGGGGGAAGGAGAATTCTCGGAGATGATGCCAGCTATGCCGACCTGGTGCTCAAGCATCTTTATAATCAGGCGGATTTCGTGCCTTATCAGAAAAGAATCCTTCAGCTAAGGAGATCCGCATGGATTGGTCAGTGATTGAACAAAAGCTTGAGTCATTGCGCCGCGCCATCCGGCGGGTTGAAGATAAATGTCCCGACAGTATCGAGGCATTGGTCAACGATTATGATGCCCAGGATATCCTGACCCTGAATCTCACCAGGGCGGTACAACTGTGCGTGGATATCGGCACCCATCTTATCGGTTCCCTGGATGTTCCTCCTCCGGATACCATGGGCAAAACATTTGACGTGTTGTGTCAAGCTGGTATTATCAGCATCGATCTGGCATCACGTTTGAAAAAAGCGGTTGGTTTTCGCAACATTGCTGTCCATAACTATGAGGCGGTGAGCTGGTCAATTGTTTTTGCAGTTGCCAGAGAACATCTTCAGGATTATGAAGAGTTTGCAAAAGCGATAATAAGCCGTCACGGCCAGGAACTGTGATACCTTATCGATTTAATGCAATCGTTCTGACAAAGATTCGACAGCGCATGAGGTCGATCGTTCCAATGTTATCAGCTAGATTGTCTGTCGTGAGATAGATGCGTTTTCAAGACTTGTCAAGCGGGAAAGGTCAATAATTGCCAATTTACAAGGCAGTTACGGTTGTATCTATCTTAACGTGCAGGGTTTTTCTGATGGATTCGAAAATCAGCGACAGATTGTCCATCGTCGGATTGCCGGAGGCCGAAAGCATGCGGTGGAGGCTTTTACCAGGTTTATGAATTTCTTCTGCCAGACGCTCAAATCCGACAGTTGCGTTTATCAGGTCGCGTAATATGAGTTTTGCTGTTGCCGGATCGCCATTGAGGAACAGATCGATAGCCTCATGCAGCAGGGCTTTGCTGAATTCCGGATCAAGCTCAACCCGTTTTTTGACCGTCTCTTTGAAATCTCTCGTAAGTGCCATTATTATAATCAGATATGTGCTGATCCGCTGTTTATCACTTTTTTTGCAGGGCTTTTCTATCCTTGTACTCTTTCCAAAGCAAGAGTGCCTGATCAATATCTTTTCGCTGTTCTCTCTTTGTTCCCCCACACAGTAGAAGAATCAGTTTTTCTCCATCCCGTCCGAAGTAAACCCTATAGCCGGAGCCCCAATCAAGCTTGTATTCGCCAATGCCCTGAAACCATTTGACATTGGAAAGGTTACCCTGTTCCATTTTGAGTTTTACAGTCGTAATTTTGGAAGCCGCAATAGCATCCAGGCTCATGAACCACTTCTCATAAGGACTTGTTCCGTCTTCACGGAGGTATTCCACTACTTTGTAGTACATCTAAACGGTAACATAAAAGTTACTATAAGGCAAGTTGTTTTTGTCTGGTGATGTAATAAATACGTATAAATGCCGCAACGAAGTGCCCTGGGAAGAGAGAAGATATTCTGCTTATGAATGGGTATTTCTGGATAAACCGAAGCCACAAACATTCTGGGCAAAATGTCATGGCCATTCCCGCTATCGCACATGGCTGGACCTGCAAGACCTGAATGGTGCAGAATGAATCGGGATTGGTGCTGGAAAGGGCGCACCGTGAACTCTCGCAGATCTCTCACCAGGTTGGATGGAGCAGGAGGGCAAAGGCTTACTTCGAAAAATATGCGATAAAACCGAAAGAGAGGAAAAGGGCGCTTGCCATCACGATGGTCATGTCGCTGATCTTTCGCATTAATTGCTCTTTGTCCTCCTTGTACATGCTTGCGATGAACATTACGGCAATATTATTTAATAAAAGGAAATAGCTGGACGGCGGAAGGATTTTCGTGAAGGTGCAAAAGAAGATGAGAAGGCCGGAAACCAGGCTCGTAATGATCAGGAATTGTTTTGTATGCAGAAAAGACAGAGAGTTCGCTATTGTCCTGATGCCGCTCAAAAGGTCGCCGCGTCGGTCCCGCATGTCCCACATCACCTCGATGAAGAAAGCGCAGACAAACACATATCCCCAGCAGATCCATGCCTTCAACGAAAGTGGACGGCCGGCGAACATCAGGGGGAGTAAGACAAGCGCTGTGGCCCAATCGAGCGGAGGGGTCAGATTTTTTACGATGTAGATATCCTTCAGCCGTCGGGCGCCGTTCAAATGCCTGGAGAGTATTGCCGGGAAGCATTTACGATTATAGATCAACCCGATAGCAATGATGAGCGCCGTCGTCCAGAATGCCGGACGGCCGAATTGAAAAGCTATGACAAGAGAAATGATGGAAATCAGGTAGAAGGTCACATAGGTGATAAAGGCTTCATTCTTGAGGGCGTATTTCAGGCTTTCGGGGTCGTTGGTCGCATCTTCGATATCATCGGTAAGCCGGTTGTACTGGTAGATCGAAAAGGTCAGGAAGAAGACGGACGAAATGGCCCATCCGTTGATGGGGATATCGAAATAGAGGGACCAGCTCGCAGCCCCGAAGGCGGAAAGCAGGGAGAGATGGAATTTATTCCTGAAAAAATAATGGAGCATATGATGGTCTTCTGTACGACGGTTTGTCAATGAGTTTCATTCCCATTACTTCGATACTTTGTGCTGTTGTACAATGACCGGCACTGCAAACAGCCATTTTTACTACGGATAACTGCAATAATGACGGCATGGGGGTCAGCCGTATGGTGAAGCGTCCTGGAGGGCGATATAATTTATGAACGCAGAGCCGCATGGAATCGTTTCTCTGCACAGAAACGCCGTCACGACACACTGTAGGCAAAAGGCTTCCGCAAATCACCATGCGCCTTTTCCGCAAATAAAGAGGCTGGCTGGAGAGAGGCTATTTTGCTTCCGAATCGGTATTTTGAGTGGGAGCGTATCATTAACCATCCGAAAAAAAGCATGGCCATTCTCGCCATCGACCAGGGCACGACCGGCACCACCTGCATGGTGTTCGACGAAAATGGGAGCGTGCTCGCAAGGGCATACCGTGAGCTGACGCAGATCTATCCCCGGGCGGGATGGGTTGAGCACGATCCGGAAGAGATATGGAAGACCGTGGTCGACTGTGTTGCCTTGATCCGTGCAGCCTATTCCGGCCGGATCGACGCGATCGGCATCACCAACCAGCGCGAGACCACCGTCGTATGGGACCGGAGGAGCGGCCATGCGGTGCATAACGCCATCGTCTGGCAGTGCCGCCGCACCAGCGAAATCTGCGGTCGTTACGCCGGAGAGGCTGAGGGCATCCGGCAGAAGACAGGGCTGCCGGTTGACGCCTATTTCAGCGCGACCAAAATCCGATGGATACTTGACCATGTCACGGACGTAGAGGCCGATGAGCTGCTTTTCGGGACGATCGACACATGGCTTGTCTGGAAGCTGACCGGAGGCAGGGTGCATGCGACCGACTTCACCAACGCCTCCCGAACGCTGCTGTTCGACATCCGCGAGCGGCGCTGGGACCCCGGCCTTGCAGCCTTGTTCGGCGTGCCGGAGTCCATGCTGCCCGAGGTTCGCCCTTCGATGGGTGGGTTCGGCACGGTGAGCGCACTGCGCGGGTTGGATGGGGTGCCGATAGCGGCTGTGGCGGGCGACCAGCAGGCGGCCCTGTTCGGCCAATGCTGTTTCGAGCCGGGTTCGGTCAAGAACACCTATGGCACCGGCTGCTTTATGATGATGAACACAGGCCAGGATTTTGTCCGTTCCAGCAACGGCCTGCTGACGACCCTCGCCCTCGACGGTTCGGGCCGTCCATGCTACGCAGTCGAAGGGTCGGTATTCATAGGCGGGGCGGTTATGCAGTGGCTGCGAGACGGGTTGCGGCTCATCAGCGACGCCGCCGA
>JAAXXK010000055.1:0-6463 GCA_013334525.1 Chlorobiaceae bacterium | reverse complement strand
GGTTAAAACCCGGGGCAATAAACAAACCGATCGAAGATTATGACCAAACATGTGCACTCCCATGAGGGCGAACCGGAAACCGTAACCTGTCCGATGTGCGGGAAGGTGTTTACCTGCGGGCTGTCCAAATTATGCTGGTGCGCCACCATGCCGTTGTCAGACAAACTCCGTGCATGGCTCGCGGAGCGTTACGAAACCTGCGTCTGCATGACATGCCTTGTACGGCTGATCGAAGAGGAAAAAAAAGAGTGACGATCCCTTCAGGCAGCCTGCTTCGGCAGCCTTTCGGCCAGCCAGACCGGAAAATAGATATTGACCCTTTTTTGTTCGTTATATTTGGGTGCAGTTCCGCAGTGACGATGTTTTTTCGACAACGACAGGCAATAATCAGGAGCGGTGCGACATGAAGATGAACAGGACGATGATGGGTGCGGCGGCCCTTTTTGCCGCGCTGGCCGGTTTGGGCGGGTATGTTGCGGCGGCAGAGACGACTTCGGCCATATATGGGAAAAAGCTTTTCGGGGATCCGGCGCTCGGAGGGCCGGGCAATACCAAAAGCTGCAACAGCTGCCATCCTTCCGGCAAAGGGCTCGACAATGCATGGAAGAACGTCAAGCTTGGTGAAAAGATCAATAATTGCATAGGTGCCATGAAGGGAAAGGCTTTACCGATGGACTCAAAGGAGATGCGATCGCTCGTTCTCTATATGCAGTCCCTCAAGCCGACCTCTTCGGGGTACTGACTAATCAAGGGATATGAACGAAAACAGTGTATCGATTCTCGGTTGCGGGTGGCTTGGTTTGCCGCTTGCCGGTTTTTTTGCTGGAAAAGGGTTCCGCGTAAAGGGATCGACAACCACGGAGGGAAAGTTTGACGCGCTCAGGGCTGCCGGAGCCGAACCCTTCAGGATAGCCATAGGCGATAAGGTCGAAGGAGATCTCAACTCTTTCCTTCAGAGCGACATCCTTATTGTGGACATTCCGCCGCAACGTTGTGAGGATATCGTCGAATACCATGTCGGGCAGGTTTCCATGCTAATCGATGCGATCCTCGAATCGCCGGTTAAGCATGTGCTCTTTGTCGGTTCCACCTCGGTCTACCCCGCCCTTGGCCGGGAATTGGTCGAGGAGGATGCCCAGGACCCCGATGCTGCGGATACCGAGGTCGGACGCGCCCTGCTCTATGTGGAGGAGATGCTTCGTTCCGAATCGGGGTTCAGCACCACCGTGGTCAGGTTCAGCGGGCTTATCGGACCCGGCCGCACTCCCCTGGATTTTATGCGGCGAATGAAGGAGATCGCCGATCCTGAACAGCCGGTGAACCTCATCCATCTGGACGACTGTGTGCAGGTCATCTCCAGAATCATCAGCAGTGGGGTTTGGGGAGAGGTCTTCAACGCCAGTTGCCCTGGCCACCCGATGAGGAAGGATTTTTATGCGGCAGCTGCCGAAAGCCACGGAGTCGCTCTTCTGCCTTTTGCAGCCACAGCAGTGCATCCGTCCAGGACCATCAGCAGCGCAAAGCTTGAAAAGACCCTGGAGTACAGTTTCCTGCATCCCGACCCCATTGCCTTTGCCCGTAGCGTCGAGTAGCACTTGGGGTATTGTGGAAGTATTGTGGAATTTTCCAGTTGGAGCCAGTCTCATAATGGCCTCCCTGGTTATCGGGTAGGGGCGGTTCGCGAACCGCCCTGTTATGTAACCCTTTTCAGTCAGCCTCTTTACAGGATGAATTCGAGATCATAACCTCCCTCAGAGGCCTCTTTTGCAAAGTCCCTGAGTTTTCGGAGAAAATCAACTGTTTTTTCCGGCTCGATCGCTCGCCAGTATGCGATCCTGACCGGATCGTCCTGCCAGCCGAGCATCACCCGTTCGGGGCTTTTTGTGCTGATTTTTTCGACGAATCCATCAATGATTCCGCTCATTCCCCCTATGCTTGCCGACGGCAGGAAGGCTTCGTCCCAACTGTCAAGGCCGTTGTTTGTTTCCGAGATGAAGGGCAGGGCGTTCAGCGCCTCTACTACGCCGTAATGGAACAGGGCTGCAAGGTCGTGTGCGGAGATGTCGATCGAAGAGTAAACCTTGTACTCGCTGTCGCCGAGCCTGACGGCGCCGACCTGTCCGGAGCGGAATATCGACAGCTCGCGGTGCAACGGGTTCTGGTCGTCGAGCAGGATGTGGCGTACGGTCATGATGCCTTGATTTGCGAACTGAAACGATTAATTCTGTGTCGCTGTTTTTTTGAATGGAATTGGTTTCGCATGACGTCTTTAGTATAATTAATTTTAGTCAGTGAAGTGAAGCAGCGTCCCATGTACTCATGCAGTGAGAAGGTGAAGAGCATCGCAAACATAAGAGCTTGTCGTAATTTTATAGATACATATCATAATGGAAGGAAATTTTTCAAATAGAGTACAGGACGTAATCAGGCTCAGCCGCGAAGAGGCTCTTCGCCTGGGGCATGACTACATCGGCACGGAGCACTTGCTGCTCGGGCTGATTCGGGAGGGGGAAGGCATCGGGGCCAGGATTCTGAAAAACCTGAAGATCGATCTGACGAGGCTGAAGCAGACGATCGAGGAGAGTACCCACCAGAAGGTTGCCGCTACCCAGATGGGCAATGTGCCCCTGACCAAGCAGGCTGAAAAGGTGCTGAAAATAACCTACCTCGAAGCGAAGATCTGCAAGTCGACCATTATCGGCACGGAACATCTCCTGCTGTCGATATTGAAGGGTGAGGATAATATCGCCTCGCAGATCCTGGAACAGTTCGGCGTGACCTACGACCAGGTGAGGGATGAGCTGGTGAGCATCACGACCGGCCGGAGCGAATCGGACGAGCCTCCCATGGAGGGCTCCTATTCCGCCGGCAGCGCCGAGCGTTCATCAAAAAAGCCTGATCCGAAACGGGGCGAGCGCACCAAGACGCCGGTACTCGACAATTTCGGGCGCGACATCACCAGGCTTGCCATGGAGGATAAGCTCGACCCGATCATCGGCCGCGAGAAGGAGATCGAACGAGTGGCCCAGGTGCTCAGCCGTCGTAAGAAGAACAACCCGGTGCTTATCGGAGAACCCGGAGTAGGAAAGACGGCCATCGCCGAAGGGCTTGCCCTCAAGATCGTACAGCGCAAGGTATCCCGCGTGCTCTACGACAAGCGCGTCGTGGCCCTTGACCTGGCGGCCCTGGTGGCAGGCACCAAGTACCGCGGCCAGTTTGAGGAGCGCATGAAGGCCCTTATGAACGAGCTTGAGCGCTCACGCGACGTGATCCTGTTCATCGACGAGCTTCACACCATTATCGGTGCCGGCGGAGCCTCAGGCTCCCTTGACGCGAGCAATATTTTCAAACCGGCTCTTGCCCGAGGCGAGCTCCAGTGCATCGGCGCGACAACTCTCGACGAGTACCGCCAGTACATCGAGAAGGACGGCGCGCTCGACAGGCGATTCCAGAAGATCATGGTTGAGCCGACTTCGGTTGAAGAGACCATCCAGATACTGAACAACATCAAGAGCAAGTACGAGTCGCACCACCATGTGCACTACTCGGAAGAGGCCATCGAGAAGGCCGTCAAGCTCTCTGAGCGCTATATCACCGACCGCTTCCTGCCGGACAAGGCCATCGATGTCATGGACGAGGCGGGAGCAAGGGTGCATTTGAGCAATATCCATGTGCCCAACGAGATCCTTGAACTTGAGAAGTCCATCGAAGAGGTGAAGGCCGAGAAGAACAAGGTGGTCAAGATGCAGAACTTCGAGGAGGCGGCAAGGCTGCGCGACAAGGAGAAGAACCTTCTCGATGCGCTCGACCACGCCAAGGTCGAGTGGGAGGAGCGCTCTTCCGAAAGCGTCTACGATGTCACAGAGACCGACATCTCTTCGGTGATCGCCATGATGACCGGCATTCCGGTGGTCAAGGTGGCTGCGTCAGAGTCGAAGAAGCTGCTCAATATGGAGAACGAGCTGAAGCAGGAGGTTATCGGCCAGGACGAGGCGATAAAGAAGATAACCAAGGCCATCCAGCGTACGCGTGCAGGGCTGAAAGATCCTTCGCGTCCCATCGGCTCATTCATCTTCCTTGGCCCGACCGGCGTCGGCAAGACCGAGCTCGCCAAGGCACTGACCCGCTACATTTTCGACAGCGAGGACGCCATGATCAGGGCCGACATGAGCGAGTACATGGAGAAGTTCTCTGTCAGCCGCCTGGTTGGTGCGCCTCCCGGCTATGTCGGCTATGAAGAGGGTGGCCAGCTGACAGAAAAGGTTCGCCGCAAACCATACTCCGTGGTGCTGATCGACGAGATCGAAAAAGCGCATCCCGATGTGTTCAACATCCTCCTGCAGGTGCTGGACGAAGGTGTGCTGACCGACGGCCTGGGTCGCAAGGTGGATTTCCGCAATACGATCATCATCATGACCTCGAACATCGGCGCCAAGGAGATCAAGAGCATAGGGGCAGGCGGCGGCATGGGCTTTTCGGCTCCCGAAGACGCTTCCGGAAACTACAAGGCGATGAAGTCGACCATTGAAGACGCACTGAAGCGTGTTTTCAATCCCGAGTTCCTGAACCGTATCGACGATACGATCGTGTTCCACCAGCTTGAGAAGGAGCACATATTCAAGATCATCGACATTACCGCCGGCAAGCTCTTCAAGAGACTCCGCGAAATGGGCATCGAAGTCCAGATCGACGAGAAGGCAAAGGAGTTCCTGGTCGACAAAGGCTATGACCAGAAGTATGGAGCAAGGCCGCTCAAGCGCGCCCTGCAGAAGTATGTCGAGGATCCCCTGGCTGAAGAGATGCTCAAGGGCCGTTTCACTGAAGGCAGCGTGGTTTCGATCACCTTCGATGAAAAGGAGAACGAGTTGCGCTTCAGCGATGGAACGGCTGCGCCAAAGAAGGGCAAGCAGGAGGAAAAGCTCGACAAGGAGTAACGATTTTCTGTTCCCCACGAACGGTTCCCTCAAACTGCCTCCGATATTAATGGGCGGAGGCAGAGAGGGAGAATTTATACAGCAATGAAACAGCAATGGCCACCCGGAAAGGTGGCCATTGTCGTTCAACAAAAAAGGATGGATCACTCAGCCGATCTGCGGGTGGCCCTTGAGTGAAGCGAGCGAACGCTGCAGCATCTCTTCGGGCAGTGCATAGTCGCTGATTTTTCCCGACAGGTAGGCGTCGTATCCCTGAAGGTCCATGAGTCCGTGCCCCGACCAGTTCATCAGGATAACCTTCTCCTTGCCCTCCTCTTTTGCCTGCCTGGCTTCGCGGATGGTCTGCGCTATGGCATGCGAGGTTTCAGGCGCCGGGATGAACCCTTCGGTGTGGGCGAAGAGCAGCGCCGCCTCGTAGCATTCGGTCTGCGGCATTGCCGTCGCCTCGATAAGCCCGAGCTGCTTCACATGGCTGACCAGCGGCGCCATGCCGTGGTAACGCAGGCCTCCTGCGTGGATGGCCGGCGGGACGAAGGCGTGGCCAAGGCTGTGCATTGGCAGGAAAGGGGTCATTTTGGCGACATCTCCGGCATCGTACACGTAGGGTCCCCTGGTCAGGGTCGGGCAGGCCTCCGGTTCGGTGGCGATCACCCTGACCTCTTTGCCGTGGATCTTGTCGCACAGGAACGGGAAGCTGATGCCGGCAAAATTTGAGCCGCCGCCGGCGCACCCTATGACGATGTCCGGGTATCTTCCGATTTTATCGAACTGCTTTTTAGCCTCCAGGCCGATGATGGTCTGGTGCAGCATCACATGGTTCAGCACGCTGCCCAGCGCATAGCGGGTATCGTCGCGCTCGACCGCCTGTTCGATGGCTTCACTGATGGCTATGGCGAGGCTGCCTGGTGTGTCGGGGCTCTCGGCGAGTATTTTCCGTCCGATGGCGGTCTCCATGCTCGGGCTGGGGATGCAATCGGCGCCCCAGGTTTTCATCATGATCTTCCTGAACGGCTTCTGGTCGAAGCTGATCCTGACCATGAACACCTTGCACTCGATGCCGATCAGCTTGCAGCTCATGGCAAGCGCGCTGCCCCACTGGCCCGCGCCGGTTTCGGTGGTCAGGTACTTGATGCCGAACTGCTTGTTGTACCAGGCCTGCGGAACCGCCGTGTTCGGCTTGTGGCTGCCGGCCGGAGATACCCCTTCGTTCTTGTAATAGATTTTCGCCGGCGTACCGAGGGCCGCTTCGAGCCGTCTTGCGCGGTAGAGCGGTGATGGACGCCAGAGCTTGAGGATGCCGAGCACCTCTTCGGGAATGTCGATCCAGCGCTGGGTGCTTACCTCCTGCTCGATCAGGTTCATCGGAAAGACCCTGGCCAGGTCATCCGGCCCGATCGGCTTTCCGTCCGGCCCAACAGGGGGCGGCAACGGAACAGGAAGGTCAGCCTGGATATTGTACCATTGGCGGGGCATCTCGTCCTCGGTGAGGAGGATCTTCGTGGGCTCTGTACTCATGCTCGTATTACTGG
>JAAXXK010000074.1 GCA_013334525.1 Chlorobiaceae bacterium | reverse complement strand
ACAGGCGATTTCGGAGGCATCGCGCGCCTCTGCAAAAGCCATGGCGCCAGGGCTTACCTTGCGCTGAACTCCATGATCTACGACGGTGAAATCGAGACGATCGACAGCGTGGTATCGTCCGCCCGGCAGGCGGGGCTGGACGCCGTTATCTGCTGGGACGTGGCGGTCATCAACGCCTGCATGAGGTACGACATGCCGCTGCACCTCTCGACGCAGGCTTCGGTGAGCAACTTTGAGGCCGTCAGGTTCTACGCATCGCTGGGCACACGGATGATCGTGCTGGCCCGTGAGCTGAGCCTCGAGCAGGCGGCATCGATCACGGCCCGCATCGACGAAGAGAAGCTGCCGGTCACCATTGAGTGTTTCGTTCACGGCGCCATGTGCGTGGCCGTCTCGGGACGATGCTTCATCTCGCAGGAGCTTTTCGGGCGCTCGGCAAACCGGGGAGAATGCCTGCAGCCCTGCCGCCGCTCCTACCTGATCACCGACGATGAGGAGGATCACCAGCTCGAAATCGGCTCCGACTACGTCATGAGCCCGAAAGACCTCTGCACGGTCACCTTCCTGGACCAGCTCTACGACGCCGGCATCGGGGCCTTCAAGATCGAAGGCCGGAACCGGAGCCCGGAATATGTCTCGACGACCACATCGTGCTACCGCAAGGCGATTGACTTCATCGCCAACCACAGGCATGACGCGAACTTCCGTGAAGCTTACCGGGCACTCTCTGCTGAGCTGGAACAAGAGCTCGCAAAAGTCTACAACCGCGGATTCTCCAACGGCTTCTACTTCGGGCGCCCGGCGGGGGCATGGGCGAAACAGCCGGGATCGGAAGCGACCGAAACAAAGGTCTACGTGGGCATAGTCAGGAAATATTTCCCGAAAGCCGGCGTAGCGGAGATCCTCGTGCACTCTCCCCGTGGGATTGAGGCCGGGGAGACGCTCTCGATCCAGGGGCCGGCCTCCGGTCTGGTAACGGTGCCCGAAGCCGAATTATACTTTGACAACGCCCCTGTGGAGCGGGTCGACCAGGGCGCTCTCTTTACGGTAAAGTGCGGTCGCGTAAGGAGAAACGATAAAGTGTACCTTCTGGTGAAAAATTTCGGTCCGGAAGGAATTGCACGAACAAAGCTCTCGATCGATGATTAACTTGAATCCGGATTTTCGTACATTTTAGTAATTGACGAAATCGCCAAGGCGTCATCCCGCCGCAGCGACGACCTGAACATTCAGGTAGCCGTACATTTACGACAGGAGAGCGCCCAGGCTTCAGGGTATTTCCATCTATTGTCGTGAAACCGGAGGGATCCCATGATCTACAAGGTCATATCGAAAACCGAATTCAAGGCTTTCATCGACGCCATTGTCAAGGAGAACAGGGCATTCGGGCCACAAAAGGTAGACACCGACAGCAAAGGCAACCCGATCTACCAGTTCATGCCGGTCAAATCGGCAGCCGAAATCGACTTCGACTACACGGTCACCCACTCATCCGCCAAGCCCTTTTTCCTCCCCTATCGAGAAGAGCTGTCACACTTCAACTTCACCGACGGAAACTGGGACCAGGAGATCCGTTACGAGGCGCCGCCCACGATCCTTATCGGGCTCAGGCCCTGCGACATCAACGCCATAAACATCCTCGACGACGTGATGCTGCACGGGGCATACCCGTCTCCCTACTACCTGGCCAGGCGGAAGAACAACTTCATCATCGGCATGGACCACCTGCCCCTGCCGGACTGCTTCTGCCATTCGATGAACCGGCACACCGTCAACCACGGCTTCAACCTCTTCTGCTCGGACATCGGCGAGAGCTACTACCTCTCGATCAACTCATCGAAAGCATACGGATTCCTGAAGGAGTTTAAACTCGAGGAGCCCTCATACGAAGACAACTGCCGCCTGATCGAACGGCGCAAGGACATCAAGCACAGCTTCCAGACCAAGATCGAGGTATCCGGCCTGCCCTGCTTCCTCGACATCGAGTTCGACTCCCCGATCTGGCAGAAATGGGGCGACAAGTGCCTCAGTTGCGGCTCATGTGCCATGGTCTGCCCTACCTGTTACTGCTACAGCGTCGAAGAGCGTTTCGATGTCGACCTCGAAGGCTCGACGAGGCAGAACCACCTCTACTCGTGCAACCTGGTCGACTTCGCGCAGGTCACCGGCGGGCACAACTTCAGGCCGAGGAACGGCGACCGCCTCAAGTACCGCTACTACCACCATTACCGTGGATTCGCGGCAAACGACAACCAGCAGATCTGTGTGGGCTGCAACCGCTGTGGGCGGGCCTGCCTTGCCGACATCAACCCTAAAGACGTCATCAACGACCTCAGACTGGAGCGAGAATCATGCCTGACATGCGTTTCACCATCCCCGGACAAGATCTGAACCTGGAGCCGTTCGCCGGCAGGATCCCGGACTTCCAGAAAAAGTCCGAGGTCATGATCACCGACAAGGGCTACAAGTGCAGGATCACCAACATCGTACCGCTTTCCGGGCTCGAACGGCTGTTCCAGCTGCGTATTATCGATCCCCTCGAACGGGAGGTGTTCAACTTCAGGCCCGGCCAGTTCCTCATGCTCGAAGTGCCGGGATACGGCGAAGCACCGATCTCGATATCGAGCGCAACCAGCAACCACGAGTTCATCGAGCTCTGCATCCGCAAGGCGGGCCATGTCACCTCGGCGCTCTTCGAAGCGCGCCAGGGGGCTTTCGTATCGGTAAGGGGCCCTTTCGGGACCGCTTTCCCGATGTCGCAGATGCAGGGGAAGAACGTGCTGCTGATCGCTGGCGGACTCGGCATAGCCCCGTTGCGCGCACCGCTTTTCTGGATCAACGACCATCGCGACAGGTACCGTGACGTCTTCCTGCTCTACGGCGCCAAGGAACCGTCGCAGATGCTTTTCGAATACCAGTTCGAGGAGTGGCAGAAGGTCAGCCACGTGCAGATGCGCACGATCGTCGAGAATCCCGATGAATCCTGGACCGGCCGGAGCGGCATGATCACCGCGCTGCTTGACGAATTCACCTTCAACACCAAAGAAACCTACGCCATCGTCTGCGGCCCACCGGTCATGTTCAAGTTCGTCTGCAGCCACCTCGACCGACTGGGCATCCCGATGAACCGGATGTTCGTGTCGCTGGAACGCCGCATGCACTGCGGAATGGGTAAATGCTGCCGCTGCATGGTCGGTTCGACCTTCACCTGCCTGGACGGCCCGGTTTTCGACTACTGGTCGGTAATGAACCTCAAGGAAGCGATTTAGGAAACACTCATGAACCATCTCGGTTTTAAAATGGAAAAGGTGAAGATCGGGTCGTTCGACTTCACCTGTTGCGAGGGTTGCCAGCTCCAACTGGCCAACAAGGAATCGACCCTTCCGGATTTCCTCAACCTGCTCGACATCCGCAACTTCCGGGAGATCTCTTCGGAGAGGCACGACGACTACGACATCGCCCTCGTCGAGGGAAGCATCACCCGCAGGGACGAGAT
>JAAXXK010000073.1 GCA_013334525.1 Chlorobiaceae bacterium | reverse complement strand
ATCCTGCAGGGGGCGGTGGTTGAATTGGGCTTGCACGACGAATCGGCTGTGTGCGTGGTATCGCAGGGAATGCCGGTGGCGCGCATAAAAAAAGGTCAGGTCTGGTTGGTGTACCGGGTTGAGACGCTTCACTGGACGCCTGATATTGTCCACCAGCTCATCTTTCGCCTGAAAGAGTGGCAGCGGTCGGGCAATCCGATTGTCGGACTGCAGATCGATTTCGATGCGGGAAGCCTCTATCTGAACGAGTATGCAACGTTTCTGCGGCAGCTTCGTTCAGAGCTGCCGGCAGAATACCGGCTCAGTATTTCGGGACTGCTGGACTGGAGCAGTACTGGTGATGTGACGGCGATCAACGGGCTGGCGGACGTGATCGATGAAATGGTGATCCAGACCTATCAGGGACGCAAGACCATTGCCAACTATCAGGCCTATCTGCCGGCACTCAAACGCCTCCGGGTGCCGTTCAGGATCGGGGTCGTCCAGGATGGTGAGTGGCAAGCCCCAGACGATCTGGAATACAACCCCATGTTTCGGGGATATGTCATGTTTTTGCTGAATCAGCGGTAGCGCGAGTGAGGAATGCAAAGGGTGAAATCAGAAACCGGATGACATGAGGGTTGTTGAGGTTGATTTATCGTATGAGGAGACGGTTCCGATGTAGGGATTATAACAGGCGGCAGTTGTCAATGAGTCAGTTGGCGCCGGAGATGTGAGGCTCTATGATGTATGGAGGCATTGTGTGATTATATCTGGGCTGGCGATGATTTCCCGGTTCGTTCTTATGGATTGTCGTTCGAAATAATATCGTGATTGGAGGGGGGATATGAGGGGATCAATATCTATGGCCTTCAGGTCTCTATTTCGTTGGTATGTATGTTTGTCTTCTTCGTTTGGTTGGGCAGCTCTTCTGGAGGTGTTGATTTATAATTATGGCGGAGCGTATATCAGGCAGCAGTTTTCATCGGCATGGGTGTTCTTGTTTTTTTTTTGTCCCGTTTTTGTGGTTCTCATCGCGTTACATCGTAAAAGTAAGGTCAACATATGTTGATGCAATCATCTTGGTTCTGATCTCTGTTTGTTCTGCGATATTCACGAGTATAGTCTGCAGTTTTGTTTCTCTGTTAATGCTTTACGCACGATATCCTGGTCCAGAGCCGGTTGAAGGAGTAAGGGATCTGGGTTTAGCTATGTATGGTGCTGCATTTATGGTGGTCGGAGGTGTCGTTTTTATGTTGACGTTTGTAGTGTCGTTTATCGTCGCTATATCTGGAACGATATCTATTGTGTATGAAATAACCAGAAGACCGGATGTATAGGATTATTGGTTTATTGGAAATTTGGTGGTTCAAAATGATCTGAACATCAGGCACGCGAAAGTTGTGCGATGAAAAACAATTAGATGGCATTCATGAAAAGATCTACTCAGCTACGAGCGGTAAATACCGGTCAGTTCACGAAAGCCGTTTGGGCTTTGACGGATTCGCTGGACTCATGAGGTGATATGAATTGCAAATCAAGAAAAATGAAAGCCTTTCATTCGTTCGGAATGGCGGTTATGCTCGTTTGTTCATTGTGGGTCGGGACAGGTTTTCCCTGTATCGCAGCTGAGCCGGTACGCCCGGAGTGCACCGGTCTGGATGAGGGCGGGATCATCAATACATTCAAGCAGAACTATTGTCGCCTTTTTTCGGCAGATATTGCTGACGGGACGTTTCATCTTGTCCGTTACGAGGGTACTGAACGTCGTCTGCTCAAGGGGAAAATGGTTATAAATTCAAGCCCGATCGGACAAACCTGTCTTTCCGCAGTGACCGTTCAGGGTTCCCGGACTTTAACGGATCATTTCGGGTTGCTGCGCCTGTTTCTATGTGATTGGAGGTCTATTTCTCTGGATAAAGATGGCAAAGAACATTTGACAGGAGGTCAAGTGGTAAAGACGGATGGCAATACCATCGCCATTATCACCAAAGGGATCAATTTCATGGAACTCCAGGTATGGGAGAGGAACCTCGATGAAGATCGGACGGACCGATATCTCGAACGTGAACTCGCGAGGGTGAAGCCGATTCTCGACAGCCTTGTCTTCAAGAATATGATGAACCAATAACATCCCTCCGGTTGGTTGTGGAGTTGGTGAGATTGGGGGACGGCGCTGTTTCGCAGGATATTAGCCTCGGAAGTTTATCAGGCCGTTAATGCGTCCTTTATCACTGAATCAGCTGGAACTCCATGATTCATGAACGTTACCAAAATAATTCGGATGTACAGATTTGATGATCACGGAGGGTATTCAGGCGTATCGACTGACGGTAACATGAGGCGTTTATCAGGGAAGAGATCAATGCTTCGGCTTTTTCTGCTGAATTTCATCTAATTATTTTTTTGCTGTTACTATGAAACACCTTGCGTTCGTTTTTTGCTTGATATCGACACTCTGGAGCCAGACTGCATTGTCGGACTCATTCGAGGACTTTGGATACCAGATGTCGCACTTCTATTTGGACTCTTCGAAGGAGTCATTCAGTAAATTCCAGAGAAACGCAGAACAATTCCGAGGTAATTTGGAGGGAACGAGCGACCACCTTGATATACATGTTGTGGTAATGATCGCAAAAATATCACAGATGCACGGTTGGCCAATAGAAGACGGTGTATTCGGTGAGCGATCTAAAGATATTCTGGAAGGCAAATCCGTTTTTGCCAGGTATATCCTCGACGATTTACAGGTTGACCCTTTAAAGATCGATGTATGGTGGGCAAGTTTCTTTGCCACGGGTGACGAACAATACCTTGAAAATATCTTTCAATACGCAGGCAAGGAATTGCCAAGAGGTGACAACAGTAAGATGTTGGTCAAAGGGGTAGCAACATGGTCTTTTCAAGTGAATTGCATAAAGCATAGGAAAGTCCTGGCTTTTGCGCGGCAAAAATTGCGCTCATCATCTTTGTCTGAAATGCAGAGCAAGTTTGTCAGAGAGTGCATCGATGAGGCATGTAAAAGACAGTTAACTCCATTTGAAAAATCAACATGGAGGCGTTGAGCCTATGCATTGGGCGAATCAAGAGTGCAGAATAAGGTTGCTATGTCCTGGCTCAAAAAAGAAAGACAGACTGCATCAGGAAGCACAGTAATGGATGATCTTGACAGATATTTTGAGAAACGCAAAAGGACCGATCCTGAATTTGCGGCCAATTTCGATGAAGGGGTCGGGCAGTTCAATATTGGGTTCATGTTGCGGCAGGCCAGGACAAAAGCTGTTTGTGACTCCGGTCTTGGCCCCGATAATCTTATTCAGGAGGGCAAGGGATGTCGAAGAAAGAACATATCGTGAGATACACGGATAAAGAACTCCGAGCGATGCAACTACGCGGTGAAGATAAAAGCGACTGGAAGGGTGCGGCGGCCTTGTCGAGCAAGGGGGTTGATGCGGCAATTGCCGACGGCGGGGATGAGGCCGGAATGCAGATTGATTGGTCAACTGCCTCGGGAGAGCTTCCGCGTCCCTAGGCTATCAGAAAAAAAAATGCTGTTCTTCGCTCATTCGTTGAGCAGAAGCAAAACCACAGGGCGTGAACGCCTGAGTT
>JAAXXK010000054.1 GCA_013334525.1 Chlorobiaceae bacterium | reverse complement strand
TGACGGCGAGCGACATCGCCACCGGTACGAACATCTACGGCGACACGGTGACTCCGGGTACGGTAACCATAAGCGGCTTGATGGCTAGCGGGGAAAATGCAGATCAGGTAAACGCCTCAGCGATAATCGTCAATCCCGTCTACAGCACAAGCGGGAATCTCAATGCGGGCAGCTATAAGCAGGGGGTAGGGTCTGGCAACCTCTCCGGTGCGGATGCCAGTAATTACACAATCAGTTACACGACTGAAAGTGCGAATTACATGGTTACAGCTAAAATCATCAACCTTGATGGCACCAAACCATATGATGGTACGGTCAATTTCAAAGCCACGAATTTCGGTGATAATGGCTTCGTTTCCGGAATTGGATCAGAGACTTTGCAATTGATTGGAACCGGAACGGTTGGATCGCCGATGATTTCGCCTGTGAAGCAGCATCTTGTACTTGGCACCCTGACATTGAATGACGGCGCCAATGGAGGTTCAGGTGCAAACTACACACTGACAGGGGGCACCCATTTCGGCACAATCGTCAATAATCCGTCGCTGATCCCTTCGAACATTCCGCCAGAGCAGGTTGATGAAGATCCTGAAACCATACGCAAACGTCGGAGATTCCAGTCGACAACTCCTGATGATCCACTGATAAAGGGTGTTAATTATACCTCATTTGTAAAATGAGGCCTGTTATGCCTAAAAAGAAGTGATTGCTGCGGGTTTTTATATCGCTATCAAACGGGTTTTTCCAAAAAAAAGGCCGCCTCATGGTTTTTCATGAGACGGCCTTATTGTTCCTGTACTACCAACGGGTTGACGATGTTGTTGCAATCGTCTCTGTTCAGGTGACTTTTCAGCCCTCTTTAAGCAGCCCCTGCATTTCGTAACCGCAGAGGAAAGCGGCCGCATCGATCTTTTCGAGGGCTTCCAGCCAGGGCTCCATGATATGTTCCGGAGTTGACGCAGGCACAGCCGCTGTCGGTTTCCCGGCTGTCAGTTTAGTTGCAGCCGCCTTGCTGCCTGTTGCCGGTTTGGTTTTGGCCGGTGCTTCCGTTGCGTGAAGCAGCCCGTAGAGCATGATCCATGATGCCATCAGCGTAAGGCGTCGTTCCCTGAACCACTCTTTGCCATGAAGGTGCTGAAACTGCATGAACGCTCCGAAATGGCTGTCGCCGACTTCGAACAGTTTTCTGATCGAACCCATAATCCAGGAATCCGGTGAGCGGACTGCTTCCACCGAAGGTTTGAGGGCGAGAAGGCAGGAGAACAGGTCGACGATGTCGGCACCGTTCATCGGCATCGCCGGGTCATCGGCCCATAGGTCGGACAACGCTTTGCCCAGCAGCCACTGGTCGATGAGCTGCTCCTGCAACAGACCGTTATGTTCCAGCATCTCCTGTATGCACTCCAGCGCGATCAGGTTTCTGACCAGGCGGCGATAACACCCGTTTTTATCCTTTCCGATTCCGATAGCCGACTTCAGCCTTTTTTCACCCGAAATCCGCACGAACCCAACCTCCTGCGTCAGGGCGTTCATGTACCGTCCGGCAGCCTGGGCTGAAGCTCCCGGAAGCAGTGTCAGCGGTTTTTCCATTATCTCCTCGAACCGGCCCGAGAGCTGTTCGAGCAAAGTTTCGCAATGCTTCCCGAACCCTGCTGCCGCAACCGTGTCGCTTGCGCTTTTTGTGGAAAGCTCATCCATGAGCAGGGAAAGCCCTGAAGAGATAAGCTGATGGATCGGTCTGAGGCTCATTGAGAGCGCCTCGGTCTCGATTGAGGCGACGCCCCTGCCGCCCAGCTCCTCACAGATTTGCCCATAGGGCTTCAGCCTTGAGGGCCAGACCACCCTGAAATCGAGCAGCAGATTGTACTCGTATCCGTTCAGTGTGGTGAAGAGGCCGTTTTCCCGGACGCCGACGCATGAACGGATGTACTCAAGTCCGCTCCGGTGGTCCCTGAACACGACATAGGCGTCATGGTCATGGGGCAGTAACAGGGCATCGGCAAGCAGTGTCTGGCTGAGCGAACCGTTGACAAGGCCGGCTGCAGAAACCCGTATCCACCCCTCTGAGGCCTCATACCTGTTGTTGAAGATCACCAGCGCGCTTTCATCGCCGAGCCTGTTTGAGTATGCAAAAATGTTTTCGTCCACATTTCCTTCGGGGGTGTAGAGGTCGAACAGGAAAAAGTTGCAGACATCGGCAAACAGCTTACGCTTTTTCATGACGGGGAAAATCTCCCGGTAATGGCGGCCGACAAGCTCTCCGTCAGGCTGCTCGTCGTAATAGGCCCGCGCATATTCCATGCCGTACTTCTCGGTAAGCCCCTCCACCTGCCCGTGGCCGATCATCGGCAGGCCGGGCATGGTAAGCATCATCATGCACACCCCGAAATACTTGTCGCCTTTGCCGAACTGGGCGATTGCCGTATCCTCGTCAGGGTTGTTCATGAAGTTGACGTACCGTTTCAGGATCTCCGGATCGAACTCAAGCGTGTTCTTGATGAGCTGTCGATAGCTGGCGTTGTCCTCCTTTTTCAGCATGTGCATGAAGGCGCTGTTGTAGACGCGATGCATGCCGAGCGTCCTGACGAAATAGCCTTCAAGCATCCAGAACGCTTCGGCCAGGAGTAGCGTGTCAGGCACCTCGGCGGCGACCCGGTCAACAACCTCACGCCAGAACTCCTGGGGAATGGCTGCCTCGAATTCAGACATGCTCATGGACCAGGCACCGCGTGACGGCACCCCGGCGGTATGGCCGTTCAACGGATACCATAGCCTCTGGATATGCATTTTCGCAAGCACCATGGCCGCATCGAACCTGATGACCGGGAACATCCTGGCTACATGCAGGATCTCGCGGATGATTCCCTCCCGGACTTCGGGGTCGAGGAAGTTCAACTGGGCAGTATCATTCCACGGCATGTTGGTGCCGTCGTTGCCGTGATAGATATAGCGGGTATCGCCGGTAAGGTGGTCGACCCTCTTGAAGGTTACGGCCGCGTCGGAACGGTTCCAGTAACCATCTTCGATATGGATGCCGTAACGGCTGTCCGCGCTCAGGTTCGGGCCGTTGTAGGTGTAGTTGGGATAGGGGAGCACGGTGGTGCCGAGGAACCAGTCCGGACGTTCCCTTACCAGTTCCGAATCGATGCCGGTATGGTTCGGCACCATGTCGCTGGCGAGTCGTATACCCCTCTTGATCGCACGGTTACGGAGATCGAGGTAGCCGTCGTAACCGCCGAGCTCCCCCGAGATCTCATATTTTTCCAGTGCATAAGCCGAGGCCTTGGCCTCGGGGTTTCCCTGGAGCTGCTTGATTTTTTGCGAAGCATGGCTCCGCTGCCACAGACCGATCAGCCAAAGGGCCGTAAATCCCCGTTCGGCAAGCAGGTCGAGCTCCTGGTCGGGGATCTCCTGCAACTGGTTGATCGGGTAGCCGTAATGGCGGCTGAGCTGGTCGAGCCAGACATAGGTGCTCTTGGCGACCATGACCACCTCTGGCATCCATGACGAGTCGTGGGAGTAATTGGCCGGAGCGTCGGGAAGGTTCGAATAGGCTGGCACATGCACCTCCTTGTCACCGATAACGCCATCTGCCGTGCCATGTTCCTGCGCCAGTTTTTCGAAAAAGAGATACCTGTCTTCGTCTTCGATCAGGGTAATGGTTTCATCGAGGATATCCCACCACGGAGAGTCTTCGAGCAATCCGGCCCAGTGCAGGCGTATGAACCTGAGCTGTGCGAGCAGCGAATCGGGAGCCTGCTTCATGGGCCTGCTGAGCAGTTCGTAGAGATCGACCCCCTCAGGCCCGATCGGTCCGGCCTCCTGCATCGCGCCTTTCATCGCACTGATTATGTGCGGATAGCTTCTGTTTCCGCGAAGTTCGCTGTCGGAGAGCAGATCTGCAAACTGCACGAGCGCCGGGTTCTGGTTGTTGAGCCATACAAGGTATGACTCTTCGATGGTCTCGAGCAGGTTCGCCTTGCTGTTCAGGTACTCTTCAGTGCTTTTCTGCGATCGGTAAAGCTCATGGGTAGGGAAAAGTTCGAGGAACCTGCCGAGGTACTCCCTTGTATTCCAGTGGGAGCTATCCTTGTCGAGCATGGCGAGCGCCGAGCCCGAAAGGCCTGAAGCCTTGGCAATGACATGATGGAACAGCTCATGCAGAAGCTTCATCGCATGGAACTGCGCCGGGAGGATTTTTTTAACCTCAGTACCCTTGACCAGCGAAATCCGCGTGTTGATTTCCTCGGTCTGCTGCTCTGCCTGTACTTGCGCCTTGCTGCGTTCCGGCGGCAGCAGAAGCAGGTCAGGATCGTTCAGGTGGTAGAGATCCCTCGCCTTTCGATTGATATAGAAATGTTCTTTTCCGGACTTGCTGGTATCAGCTTTTTTAGGGGGCATGGCGTGCTCAGGATTTATCGATCTAAGACACGGTTCCAGCGGAGGGCGATCATAAGGGCGTATTGTTGGCCGCCTGCCCCGGCATTGAAACCGCTCAATACGGTCAATCGAGGTGTTTTCGATCAACCCTAAGGTAACTAATAATATCGATGGCTGAAACCGGAGTTTTATGCACTTGCGCATTGGCTGTGTCAATGGGGTGCTTTTCGGGCTTTACCCATTTTCCCATGGCTTTTTCATTGAATCCTGCCGTTCCGCCGGAATGGCAAATGACGATAATTATATATATGTTCGTATATTATTGTTGCATATAAGAGGGGGCTTGAACAAGGTAAAGAATCCAACATGAAAGGAATAATTCTCGCCGGCGGGTCTGGTACCCGGCTCTATCCAGTGACCAGGGGCATATCGAAACAGCTGCTTCCGGTTTACGACAAGCCGATGATCTACTACCCCCTTACCACCCTGATGCTCGCAGGCATCAAGGATATCCTCATCATCACCACTCCCGAAGACCAGCCGTCGTTCATTAAGCTTCTTGGTGACGGCAGCGACTGGGGCATCTCGCTGAGCTATACGGTTCAACCCAGTCCGGACGGTTTGGCGCAGGCCTTCATACTTGGTCGTGAATTCATTGGCGACGACGACGTCTGCCTGGTTCTGGGGGACAACATCTTTTTCGGATACGGATTCAGCGCCATGCTCGAAGATGCGGTCCGTACCGTTGCCGACGAGAAAAAAGCCGTGGTGTTCGGCTACTATGTCAGCGAGCCGGAACGTTACGGAGTAGTCGAGTTCGATTCAGGCGGAAAGGTACTGTCGATCGTCGAAAAACCTGAAAAGCCGAAATCCAGCTACGCCGTAGTCGGGCTTTACTTTTATCCCAACAACGTCATCGGCGTTGCCGAAAACGTCAAGCCTTCGGCAAGGGGGGAGCTGGAAATCACATCGGTCAACCAGGCATACCTGGAACGCGGAGAGTTGGCCTGTTCAATTCTTGGCAGGGG
Source organism: Chlorobiaceae bacterium (assembly GCA_013334525.1). Lineage (GTDB taxonomy): Bacteria > Bacteroidota > Chlorobiia > Chlorobiales > Chlorobiaceae > Chlorobaculum. The sequence goes on along the minus strand of JAAXXK010000054.1, from coordinate 9,212 downwards.
ATTCGCCTGGCTCGATACCGGTACGCACGACTCCTTTCAGCAGGCAGGCAACTTTATCGAAACCGTCGAGAAGAGGCAGGGGCTCAAAATCGCCTGTCCCGAGGAGATCGCCTGGCGCAGCGGCTGGATCAGCGACCAGAACCTGCAAAGCCTGGCAGACCCGCTCCTGAAAAACCAGTACGGCCAGTACCTCAGGAAACTTCTTGAACGGCGAGACGAACCATGAGGCAGAGCAACTGTTTTTCCTGTACCTTTTCAGTGAATCATTGAACACCCATTCCGTTTTCCGATATGCAAGTCATTAAGACCGCCCTTCCGGAAATTCTGCTCTTTGAGCCCAAAGTGTTCGGTGACGAGCGCGGCTATTTTTTTGAATCTTTTCGGCAGGACCTGTTCGATAAACATGCCGGCCGGCGACTGTTTGTGCAGGAAAACGAATCCTTTTCGCGTTACGGAGTGCTTCGCGGCCTGCATTACCAGAAGCCACCCTACACCCAGGGCAAGCTTGTCCGTGTGGTCAGGGGGAGCGTGCTTGACGTAGCGGTCGATATTCGCAAGGGATCGCCCAACTACGGCCGCCACGTAGCCGAACAGCTTAACGACCAGAACCATCGCATGATGTGGATTCCTCCGGGGTTTGCCCACGGTTTTGCCGTATTGAGCGAAACCGCGATTTTCAGCTACAAATGTGACGCCTGTTATGCGCCTGCCTACGATGCAGGCATTCGATGGAACGACCCCGCCATCGGCATCGACTGGTTGCTTCCACTGGCAGACGTCAGCCTTTCCGAGAAAGACCAGCGTCAGCCCATGCTGCACGACATCGACGGGTTGGACCTGAATTCCGGAGAGATTCCAGGGCTTTTATGACACAGCTTTTTACCACACGATTCGAATGAATATTCTCGTAACCGGAAGCCGGGGTCAGCTCGGTTCGGAACTCAAGGAGCTTGAGGCCCGACACATTGGCCATACCTGGTATTTCAGGGACCTGCCGGAGCTCGACATCACCAGCTCGGCTCATGTGGAGAGCTTCTGTCGCGACCGGGCCATAGGGGTTATCGTCAACTGTGCGGCCTATACGGCAGTCGACCGTGCCGAAACAGATGTCGACACCGCATTCAGGGTGAACCGGCACGGAGCGGCCGTTCTCGCCTCGGTGGCAAAAGCCTGCGATGCCCTGCTTCTGCATATCTCGACCGACTATGTGTTCGACGGAAGCAACTGCCGTCCCTACCGGGAAGACGATCTAGCCTCTCCTCTCGGCGTCTACGGGCAATCCAAATGGGAGGGGGAAGAGGCGATCCGGAAAACAGCGCCATCCCACATGATCATCAGGACCTCCTGGCTCTACTCCATCCATGGGCAGAATTTCATAAAGACCATGCTCCGGCTCGGAAGCGAAAGGGAGTCGGTCGGCGTGGTGTTTGATCAGGCAGGGAGCCCGACATGGGCAGCCGACCTTGCCGCAGCAATCGTCACGATTATCGACAGGCACAATATCGGCCAGATCTATGCCGAAACCTACCACTACTCGAATGAGGGTGTCTGCTCGTGGTACGACGTTGCCAGGGCCGTCATGGACGCCAAAGGGCTGCCGTGCCGGGTTCACCCTATCGAGAGCGCCGATTACCCGACGCCGTCGAAACGCCCCCATTACAGCGTACTCAACAAAAAGAAGATCAGGGAAGCGTGGAATCTGGAGATTCCCCACTGGCAGGACTCGCTGGACAAAATGCTCGCCCGCTGCCAGTAATTCCATCGCCCGGCATTCGTTTTTCGTAATTCAGCACTCATAATTCGTTCTTTGTAATTCATCATTCAGCACTCAGCATTCATCATTTCTAATTAGTTTTTCCGGCATTCATCACTCATCATTCATAATTCGATGAATATTCTCATTACCGGAGGCGCAGGGTTTATAGGGTCGCACCTCATCAGGCATCTCCTGGAGGCTCATCCTGCATACACGATAACGAACCTCGACAAGCTCACCTACGCCGGCAACCTGGCCAATCTCAGGGATGTCGAGTCCTCTCCGAACTACCGGTTTGTCAGGGGGGATATTGCCGATGGGGCCTTCCTGATGGAACTGTTCAAGGAGCAGCGGTTCGACGGCGTCATCCATCTTGCCGCCGAATCGCACGTTGACCGCTCGATCGCCAACCCGACCGAGTTCGTCGTAACCAACGTGCTCGGCACGGTCAACCTGCTTGTAGCGGCACGGGCCGCCTGGGAGGGGCAGTACGACGGAAAACGGTTCTACCACGTTTCGACCGACGAAGTATACGGTACGCTCGGCAGCGACGGCCTGTTCACGGAATCGACAGCCTACGACCCCCACAGCCCCTACTCCGCCTCGAAAGCTTCATCAGACCATTTCGTCCGGGCTTTCCACGACACCTACGGCCTGCCGGTGGTGATCAGCAACTGTTCGAACAACTATGGGCCGTGCCAGTTTCCCGAAAAGCTGATTCCGCTGTTCATCAACAACATCCGTCTCATGAAGCCCCTTCCGGTATACGGCAAAGGGGAGAACATCCGCGACTGGCTATGGGTCCTCGATCATGCCAAAGCCATAGACCTCATCTACCATCGCGGCACCTCCGGCCAGACCTACAACATCGGCGGCCACAACGAATGGACCAACATTGACCTCATCAAGCTGCTCTGCCGCATCATGGATCGAAAGCTCGGTCGTGAAGCAGGAACTTCGCAGTCGCTGATCTCCTACGTGACAGACCGGGCAGGGCACGACCTGCGCTACGCCATCGATGCCTCCAGGCTGCAACGTGAGCTCGGGTGGACACCCTCCGTAACCTTTGAACAGGGGCTGGAAGAGACTGTCGACTGGTACCTTGGCAACCAGGCATGGCTCGACGAAGTTACCTCCGGAGCTTACCAGCATTATTACGAAAAGATGTATACTGACAGGTGAGTTTATCGGTGACGTTATGCATAAAGAACAACTCCCCTCAGATTCATCCATGATTATACCAGTGATTCTCAGCGGAGGCTCAGGGACAAGGCTATGGCCGCTTTCGAGGGCCATGTACCCCAAACAGCTTCTTACGCTTTTCGGAGAGAATACCATGCTGCAGGATACCGTGCAGCGTCTTTCCTCGGTCGGACATGTCGGCCCGCTCATCTGCGTATGCAACGAAGAGCACCGGTTTCTTGTCGCCGAACAGCTTCGTGAGATCGGCGCCGACGCAGGAATGATCATCCTCGAACCTTTCGGTCGAAACACGGCCCCCGCCGCCGCCATCGCCGCCATGAGCCTCGTCGAAAGCCGCCCCGGATCGCTCATGCTCCTTATGCCCTCCGACCATGTCGTCCTCGACCGTGACGCCTTCACCGAAGCGGTCGAAACAGGCAGTCGGGCGGCACGGGCAGGCAAGCTCGTCACCTTTGGTGTTGTGCCGACATGTCCGGAGACGGGTTACGGCTACATAAGGGCGGAGCAGGATGCCGGCTCCAACGCCGACTGGCACCCGGTCGCTGAATTCGTCGAAAAGCCGTCGTTTGAACGTGCAGAAAGCTATCTCGCATCGGGAGACTATTTCTGGAACAGCGGCCTGTTCCTTTTCAGGCCCGAAATCTTCCTGGCAGAGCTTGAATCGGCCCGACCAGATATAATCGCATCGTGCAGGAACGCCCTGCAGCTTTCAAAACGCGACCTCGACTTCGTTCGCCTCGATCCGGAATCCTTCAGGCCGTGCCCATCGGACTCGATCGATTACGCAATCATGGAGAAAACCTCGAACGCCGTCGTTGTTCCTTTTGATGTCGGATGGAACGACCTTGGGGCATGGTCTGCGGTCTGGGATGTGCAGGACCGCGACCAGGATGGCAACGTCAAGCGGGGCGACGTGCTGGTGCACGGGGTCCGAAACAGCTACCTGCACTCCACCCACAGGCTGGTGGCGGCCGTCGGCCTTGAGGACCATGTGATCGTCGAGACGGCCGACGCGGTGCTCGTGGCCTCAAAAGAGCATGTGCATGAGGTCAGGGAGATCATCGAACAGCTCAAGTTGCAGGATCGCGAAGAACCCCTCTCCCACCGGCGCATCCATCGGCCATGGGGCTCTTACGAAACCGTCGACCAGGGCGATCGCTTCAAGGTCAAACGCATAACGGTCAAGCCGCGTGCGGCCCTTTCCCTGCAGAAGCATAACCACCGGGCCGAGCACTGGATTGTCGTCACCGGCAATGCGGCGGTCACGGTCGGGGAGAAAAAAATCTTTCTCGTGGAGAACCAGTCGATCTACATTCCCCTCGGGGCTCTCCACAGGCTCGAAAATCCCGACGAAACGCCGCTGGAACTGATTGAGGTGCAATCGGGCCAATATCTCGGCGAAGACGACATCGTGCGTATCGAAGACAACTACGGTCGCATGTAACCTCCTTCCAGCCGCTCCGGCACTGCATTTGGCCGGGCGCCCTGTTTTGAAGGCACCGATTAATGTGATACATTTCTTTTTGTGCGGCAGTCCATTACGATTCAATCCAAATCCCGGTACCATATGTCTGAAGAATTTAAATCCCCCTTTCAGGTGCAGCCGCCTCAGGTGCAGCAGGGTGGTAACGATGTCGTCAAAGGTGATTTATCGACCATTCTCGTAGGCCTTGGCACCATGCTCGACGGAACGCTGACCCCATTGAGCAAAATAGTGGCCCAGACGCTCGATTCCCTGACGGTCGTGGCCAAACAGATCCTCGACGGCCTGAGCAACTCGCTCAACGACAATAAAGGCCGTTAACCCGATTCCGTTTCCGGCTGTGGCCGGGACGCATAAGTCATAGGGCACCGCTACCAGTAAGGTCATGCGACCGATACCATGGTGGTGCCCATTGAGGTAGGTCTTTTCCGCTTGGAGGCCTGCCTTTCTCTTTTCCTGCCGATTCTTGTATATTCAGTCTTTTCCGCAGAACCGGGCCGACCCGGCTCTGCACATGAATTTCCAGTTTGACATTCTGACAGCCATGCCCGACACCTATCGCGAGTACCCGTCCAACCTTCCATACAGCGCCATGGAGGCCGAGATCCAGCAGTTCTGGGCCGACCGTAGCATTTTCAGGAAAAGCCTTGAAAAAGATGCGCCCAACGGCATCTACTCATTTTACGAGGGGCCCCCGACGGTCAACGGCAAACCCGGCGTACACCATGTCTTCAGCCGCACCATCAAGGATGTCGTCTGCCGCTACAAAGCCATGCAGGGATACAACGTGCCCCGCAAGGCCGGATGGGACACACACGGGCTGCCGGTGGAAATATCGGTCGAAAAGAAGCTTGGCCTGAAGAACAAATCGCAGGTCGTAGACTACGGCGAAGGGCAGTTCAACAAGGAGGCCAGGGAGCTGGTCTACCACCACATCGACGACAACCGCGAGGGATGGGGCAAGCTCACCGAACAGATGGGCTACTGGGTCGACATGGACAGCCCATACATCACCTGCGAAAACAACTACATCGAATCGGTCTGGTGGGCATTGAAGACCATTTTCGACAAGGGGTTGATCTTCAAGGACTACAAGATCGTGCCGCAGGACCCGAAATCCGAAACCGTGCTCAGCTCGCACGAACTGGCCCTCGGCTACAAGGAGGTGCAGGACCCGAGCATCTACGTCAGGTTCCGGTTGAAAGGCTCGGACGAGAGCATCCTGGTATGGACAACCACGCCGTGGACGCTCATCTCGAACGTCGCCCTCGCCGTAGGCAGCGACATCGACTACGTCCGTGTACGCCACGTCGAAACCGGTGAAGTATTGATCCTTGCCAAATCACGACTGCAGGTGCTGGTCGAAAAGATCGGTGAAGAGTCCGCATGGCAGGTGACCGGCGAAATGAAGGGGCGCGATCTCGAAGGGCTTGACTACGAACCCCTTTTTCCCTACTTCAACCCGGAAAAACGCGCATGGTACGTCGCCTCAGGTGACTTCGTCACTACGGCTGACGGTACCGGCATTGTGCATATTGCTCCGGCATTCGGCGCTGACGACTACGAACTGGCCAAGAAGTACGACCTTCCCATGCTCCAGCCGGTTGCGCGCAACGGCTGCTTCACCGCCGAGGTTCCGGAGTACGACGGCATGTTCTTCAAGGATGCCGACCCGCCCATCATGCGACGCCTCAAGGACGAAGGCAAGCTCTATCGCCGCGAAACCATTACCCATACCTATCCCTTCTCGTGGCGTTACGACGTGCCGGTTATCTACTACGCCCGCGAATCGTGGTACATCCGCACCACCAGTATCGCGCCCCGCATGGTCGAACTCAACAGGAGCATCAACTGGAACCCGCCGGAGATCGGAAGCGGAAGGTTCGGCAACTGGCTCGAAGAGAACAAGGACTGGGCCCTTTCGCGTGAACGTTTCTGGGGATCGCCCCTGCCCATCTGGGTATCCGAAGATTTCTCCATCGGAGACGACGCATCTTCCGGCAAGCTTTTCGCTGTCGGCTCCATCGCCGAGCTTCGTGAAGGGCTCATCGACATCGACGGCAAGAGCATGGCGCTCGGTCTTGCGCTCGACAACGGGCTCGTCGACCTCGACCTGCACAAGCCCTTCGTCGACCGTGTATATTATATAAGGGATGGCAAGCGCTTCAACCGCACTCCCGAACTGGTCGACGTCTGGTTCGACAGCGGCTCCATGCCATTCGCCCAGCTGCACTATCCCTTCGAGAACAAGGAGCTGTTCGACAAAACCTTCCCGGCGGACTTCATCGCCGAAGGGGTCGACCAGACCCGTGGCTGGTTCTACACGCTGCACGCCATCGCCACCCTGATTTTCGACTGCCCGGCCTACAAGAACCTGATCGTCAACGGCCACATCCTCGACAAGAGCGGCCAGAAGATGTCCAAATCGAAAGGCAACGTAGTCGATCCCTTCGAAACGATGGGTAAATACGGCGCCGATGCGATTCGCTGGTACCTGTTGGTCACCAGTCCCCCGTGGCGTCCCAAGCTCTTCAACACCGACGAAATCGAGGAGGAGCAGCGCAAATTCTTCAGGGCCTACGTCAACAGCTACAACTTCTTCGTGCTCTACGCCAACGTCGACGGCTTCAGGTTCCAGGAGCCCGAAATTCCGGTCCAGGAGCGCTCGGAACTCGACCGGTGGATTCTCTCCTGCCTCAACACGCTCGTCGGGCAGGTGAGCCAGCGCATGGAGCAGTACGACCTTACCGGCGCATCGCGCCTCATCAACGACTTCACGGTTGACGACCTGTCGAACTGGTACATCCGCCGTTCGCGCAAACGCTTCTGGAAAGGCGCCATGGGCCCCGACAAGCTCTCGGCCTACCAGACGCTTTACACGGTGCTCATGACGCTGGCCAAACTGCTGGCCCCCTTCACGCCGTTCATCGCCGAAAGGATCTACCTCGACCTCAACGCCACCTCCGGCAGGGAAGAGGTCGAATCGGTGCATCTGGCCGATTGGCCACTGTCGGAACTTGCGCTGGTTGACCGCCCGCTCGAAGATCGCATGAAAAAGGCGCAAATCGTCACCTCGCTGGTGCGCACCATGCGCGAAAAAGCCTCCATCAAGGTTCGCCAGCCGCTGAAGCGGATTCTCCTTGCCGTCGGCGATTCACTCTCACGTGAAGCATACGAGCAGGTCGCCGATATCATTATGGAGGAGGTCAACATCCAGAAAATCGAATATATTGAGGATGAGGGATCGGTGATCAGCAAGAAAGCCAAGCCCAACTTCAAGACCCTCGGACCCCGTTACGGCAAAGAGATGAAAGCGCTTGCCGAAGCGATCCGTATCATGAGCCACAAGCAGATATCGCGCCTCGAAAAAGAGGGGACGCTGGAACTCGACCTCGACGGCCGTATTTTCAGCCTTATCCGTGAAGATGTCGATATTGTGCACGAAGATATTGAAGGATGGCTCGTGGCGGCCGATGACGCTCACCGCATCATGGTTGCCCTCGACACCGAAATGAACGCAGAGCTTGAAATGCTCGGCCTTGCGCGCGAACTTGTCAGCAGGATACAGACCCTGAGGAAGGAGAGTGGGCTGGAGATAACCGACAGGATCGAACTCCGTCTCCAGTGCTCCGAAAAACTTCTCGAAGCGGTCAGGACGAGTGAGGCTTATATTATGGAAGAGACGCTTGCGACCGCTATTATGTTTGAACCACTTGACCCTTCATCTCCAGATGCCGGCGTCGAGCAGGTTAATAGTGAATTGTGTCGGCTCTCTCTTGAAAAATCGCGATAGTGATGTTATTATAATCCTGCATTTTTACGGTTTACCGTTAGAACCTGAAACCTGTGACCATCATGTCGAAGAAAACCAGCAGCGTTGAAAAGAGTTCGTCAGAAGTTTCCGAAGAGACGAAACTGATCAAAACCTATCTGACCGATGAAGAACTCGAGCGTTTCAGGCAGCTCCTGCTGAAAAGGCGTGAGGAGGTCATGCGCGACCTCGACATCCTTCGCTCCTCCCTGTCGGAAGAGAGCGTCGAGGACTCGATCAACTCGAACTACTCCATGCACATGGCCGATCACGGTACCGAAACCATGGAGCGCGAACAGCGTTTCATGTTCATCGCCCGCGACGAACGCTACATCCACTACATTGACCAGGCGCTCGAAAGGATCAGAAACAAGACCTACGGCATCTGCGTCAAGTCAGGCAAGCCGATTCCCAAGAAACGCCTCGAAGCCGTTCCCCACACCTCGGTGAGGATCGAGTGCAAGCAGGTCAAGAAATAGCCTCTCCCGATAGAGCCTGCCCATGAAGGGTAGGCAAGAGCATAAAGGCTGTCTCACAAAAAATGAGGCAGCCTTTTTATTTACCGGAACCGCCAGGCTCCCGGGGGGAGGGATAATCAGCTTGCCGGGCGCCAACCACTATTCCTTTAGGGGCAGTTCGCGAACCGGCCCCACCAAGGAAAATTAATGAGGCGCCCTCAACCCCATGAACCGGTTCTGTTAATCGGATTCCTGTAGGGGCGGACCTGCGTGCCTGCCCAGCCACTGATTTTTCATGTTGTTCACATCGATATGACAGTCGGATATTGCTGAAGCCGCAGAAGCGCCAAAGCCCCGGGAACGCCAGGCACTGGCTGGCAATTCATACCCAAGCCCCGGATCAAGCAATGAGAGGATAAATTTATTTCCAGTTGCGTTGACGCTGAGTCATTTTGCTTATCCATGAAGATGCCAGGCTGTCTCAAAAGGGTATTCGACCAA
>JAAXXK010000010.1 GCA_013334525.1 Chlorobiaceae bacterium | reverse complement strand
GATAGTGGATAGTGGATAGTGGATAGTGGATAATGGAAGATGGGGAGATGGACTCTTCTCTCTTAAAAAATTATCAATTATCCATTATCAATTGTCAACTGTCCACTCGTACATGTTGCCGAGCGTGGCCAGCAGGCTGAGGCGGACGTTTTTCAGCCTTGGGCTGAATCCTTCCAGTTCATCATAGTAGTAGAGGAACGTGCGCGGCTGCTCCTCATGGAGTATCTGCTGGTAGGTTTTCCAGAGGCCTGCCTCCTGCTCTTTTGGCAGGGGAGAGGTGAGCTTCACGACGACGCCGTCGAGGCGGGCGTTCTGGAAGGCCGAGGAGTTGAAGGGTTTCCGGTCGAAATCGGAGCCCCAGATGACGAGCTGGAACGGAAGCGTTTCTGCCGCAAGGCCGGAAAGTGCGGCCTCGTATCGGAACTCGTTCTGGTTCTTGTTGAACATGAGCCCTTCGTCGAATTTCAGCCTGCATTCGATGCCGATATCCCTGAGGTTCTGCTGGATGATGGTGGCCGCGTAGTTGCGCCTCGGGTTGCCGACAGGTGCGGCCAGCTCAAACGAGAAGCGCGTGCCGTTTTTCTGAAGGATGCCGTCGGGTCCGGGCGTCCATCCGGCAGCTTTCAGCAGGGCCAAAGACTTGGCAGGATCATATCCGTAGGGGTGCAGGGATTTGTCTGCTATGGCTGTGTAGGCCGGTGAGAGCGTGGTGTTGACGATGGTGGCGTGTTCGGGACCCATGAATCCGTCAATAATTGCCTGACGGTCGATGGCGAAGGTCAGGGCCTGTCTCACCCGTTTATCGCCGAAAAAGCGGTTTGGACGCACGACTTTACTCTTTCTCCACTCCTCGCCGTCAATGTTCAGCCAGACGATGCTGTCGAAATAGCGGTTCCCGAGCGCCTTGATCGATACGCCGGGGTTATGCTTTGCCATCTCCGAGGCATCTTTGGGGTTGATGCCGCCAGCCGAAATCATTGCGTCGATCTGGCCTGACTTCAGCATCGCCAGGCGGGTCGTGTATTCCGGAACCACCAGGAAGGTGATGGTGCCGGTCCTTGCGGGGTGGGGCAGTACGGAGGTGGGGCTTGACGAGAGCACCAGCCTCGACTGGCGATGCCACTCCTTGAGTTTGAACGGGCCTGCACCGATGACCGGCAGCTCAGCCGATTTCGGACGTATAAGTTCGGGAGGAATGGAGGCGAAAACATGTTCGGCAACCGGCATGAGGTCATTGAAGTGGTCAAGCACGATTCCCGGTGCGATCGGCCTGTTGAAATGCAGCACGAGCGTTGAGTCATTCGGGGTCTCGATGGCCCTGTCGAAATCAACTTTGCCGTCCGGTTTCAGGAGCAGGTCACGCAGGTAATCCTGTCGGCTGCTCGCTATGGCAGGATGGGCGTAAAGCCTGTAGCTGAAGCTGAAATCCCTTGACGTTACCTTCTTGCCGTCTTCCCACATGGCCTTGTCGTTCAGGTGGAAGGTGACCGTGCGACCGTCGGGGGAGAACTCCCAGGTTTTTGCGGTATTGGGCAGATAGGTTATCGTGCCGCTCTTGTCGTCAAAGGCCGGTTTGACCAGCGTAGGGTATATCATAGTGCAAAGTTCACGCGCAAGCGACAACTGGATGATCAGCGGGTTCATGTGGTCGAAATCCGCAGCCACCGCGACCACGATGTTGTTCGAGCGAAGCTTTTCGGACGATTTCATGCCGCATCCGGCAAAGAGCGTCATGATCAGCAGGGCGGTTATGGCGGAAAACGATTTGCGCATGGCGGTCTTTGGTTGCGGAATCTGTATGGGAGCGGTGGCGGCCGCACTATTTCAGGGGCGCGGTGGGAACAGAGCCGAAAAATTGTTCACGCCGGGCAATGCCGAAAGCAGGAATCCCTCGCCGTACATCGTCCCGATCTGCTCCCCGAGGGCGCGGGCCCGTGATTCCAGACCTGGCAGGAACTCTTTCCTGTTGATCAATGTCACCGGCTGGCCACTTTTGTCGTCACGGTGAAACTGGGTGCCGAATGCCTCGATCCCGCTTCTGGAGCGCTCAAAGGTCGACGAAATGTCAACGACGATGTCCGGATCGGCCTGTTTAAACTGGATGTAGTAGAGAATGTGCCTGGGCCGGTGGGGAGGCTGGATTTCCCCGTCAAGACGGGTTTCAATCTTTTGCAGGCCGGCATAGAAGCAGGCGTCGTAAACCAGTCTCGATGCCTTCATGTGATCGGGATGGCGTTCGTCGGGAGGGTTGCAAAAAACGGTATCCGGTTGGTATTTCCTGACGATTGTGATGATTTTGTGCAGGTTCTCCTTGCTGTAGAACAGCTCGGAGTCTCCCAGGTCCAGAGTCTCCCTTGATGTGTAGCCCATTCGACGACATGCCAGTTCCGCTTCCGCCCGGCGGGTGTCCACGGTGCCGAGTGTGCCCATCTCTCCACCGGTCAGGTCACAGACGGCCACACGATGACCCTCGTCGATGATCTTCAGCAGGGTTGCCCCGCATGAGAGTTCAACATCGTCCGGATGGGCGCCAAAGGCAAGTGCGTATACTTTATCGGGTTGAGGGGTCAAGTCAGGTTTTTTTATATTGTTTGGCGTTCTGATTTCAAGGCTTCAATAATGAACCGGGCTGATTGTCCTATCATGATGATAAAGGTAAAAATAGTTCGACTAAACCAAAAGGCTATCCTGCCGGCATATGCGACTCCCCATGCTGCGGGCATGGACATATCGGCGTGTCTCGACTCGCCGGTTTCCGTGGCACCATTCTCCACCGAACTCATTCCCACCGGCCTGGCCATCGAGCTGCCCGAAGGATTCGAGGCCCAGCTCAGGCCACGGAGCGGCCTGGCGCTAAAACACCTGATCTCCCTGCCCAACACGCCGGCAACCATCGATGCCGATTACCGCGGCGAGGTCAAGGTTATCCTTATCAACTACGGAAAGGAGCCCTTTACGGTCAACCACGGCGACCGGATCGCGCAGATGGTGGTTTCACGGGTGGACAAGGTGAGTTTCGAAGAGGTGGATGAACTTACCGATACGCAAAGGGGGGCTGGCGGTTTTGGCCATACGGGCGTAAGCAATCAATGATGAATGATGAGTTATGAATGCTGAATGAAGAGAGAGTTTTTGTTCTGGCTGGGAAGAGATTTGGGGAAAGGGACCAAAAGGACGAAAAGGACCAAAGGGACTTAAATGTTGAAGAGGGAATGTTTAGATCGGGGGGACAGGACGGAACGTCTTCTTCCCATCATTCATAATTCATAACTCATCATTCAGCATTCTGCCGGAAAGGCCACCGGGGTGGCCTTTCCGGCAGGAGCTTCAGTTTCCTGCGGGCTTGCTGCCGGGATTTACCGGTTTGACCTCAAGAACAGGTTTTGGAGCAGGTGCGGCGACAGGAGCAGCCGGGGCTGCCGGGGCCTGTGCAGCTGGTGCAGGAGTTACAGGAGGTGCAGGAGGTGCGACCGGGGCAGATGCATGTGCATCCTTCGAGCTGATCATATGGATCTCCTGGGGATGCTTTTTCCTTTCATCGATAGGCATGAACGATGGGGGCATACCCGGTGAGAATGCCGTGCCGACCAGCTGGTTCATGCCGGCGCTGACATTGTCGAACAGGTTCTTCACCTGATCGGAGTTTACCGTCGAGTTCAGGTTCGAAATCAGCCCCTCCCAGAACTTTCCAAGTTCGTTGAACGACTTCTGGATCGGTTCGGATTTCAGTGTTGTCGTAACCCCTTCGATGAGCTGGCCCGATACGGTATTGACGTTCTCGATGAGCTGTCCCGAAACCGTATTGACGTTCTGGATTATCTCCTTGACCGGTTCGGAGTTGATGGTCGTCGTGACGCCTTCAATGAGCTGTCCGGTAGCCGAGCTTACCGAGTTGAGCATTCCCTGTACCGATTCGATGGTCGAATCAATGATGATGCCCACGTTGCCGATAAGGTGAGCCATGTCGCCGTTGCCGACGTTGCTCGGCTGGGAGGCTGCCGCCGGCTTTGGCGCTCCTGCGGGATTGTTGATTTCTTCAGTTGCCATAATCTGTATGGTTTGAGTAGGGTTAGGTATATGGACATCCATTATGGAGCCCTGCTCCGGTCCGGATTTATATGCTCAAATATAATAATAAATAATCTAAAAAACGTTGCTGTCAGCAGTTGGGCAGGGGCGTGAGTATATGGGCAGCAGTGTAAGATGGATGAAGAGGGGAGGGATTGCTCAGGCGATCGAGCTCCTGTAGAACGCAATGATATCCTCCTGACTGCTGCCGAGTGCGTACATCAGGTGGATCGTGCCGAAAACCGACTGCAACCTGAGAATGCCGTTTTCCCGGTATTTCCGGGACGAGGTGGTTACCCTTGAGTCGAGGATGTGGAAGCCGGCGTGCCGCTGGATGCGCTCAATGATCTCGATGTCCTCCATGACCTGCATGGAGGAGTCGAATCCGCCGATCTGCCCGAACAGGTCGCTGGCGATAAACAGGGACTGGTCTCCTCCGCGACAGATCGGCAGCGGGAATTGCGTGAACCAGCCGAAAAGCTGCATCAGCCAGTCCGGGTCGTCGAATTCCATCTGGAAACAGCCGGCCAGCTTGCCCTGTGCTGTCGCATTGAATATATCGTCGCAGAAGGAGTGGGGCGGAATGGTGTCGGCGTGCAGGAAATAGAGTATGGAACCGGTCGCCATAGCGGCGCCGTTGTTCATCTGGAGTGCCCGTCCCTTTTCAGAGCGGCATACCGTGACCGGAAAACCGGAGGCGATCCCTGCCGTCCGGTCATCTCCCGAAACGCTTACGATGATCTCGGTGTCGCCGCGTCCAGCCGTGGCGGCCAGTATCGATTCAAGGGTACGGGCGATGCAAAGCTCTTCGTTCCATGCCGGTATGATGATGCTCAGTTCGGGCTTTCCCATAATCCGCTGTTTATGAGGTCGTCGATGGTGTCTATGTCCGACAGGGCCGGCAGCAGCGAGTAGCTTGCCTGGTGATTCCTGATGATGTGGAGCGAATCGTTCAGCACATCCGGAGTGCTCCAGGTCCGGTCGAGGAATAGCCCGGGAAACGGCAGCTTCAGCCCGACGAGGTAAAAGCCGCCGTCACGGGCCGGTCCCATGACCACATCATCGATGCGCAGGCATTCGAACGCGCTGTTGATCAGGACTGTGCTTAATTCAGGGCAATCGGTGCCGATCAGTACGATATGGCGCGCTCCAAGCCCGAATCCTTTCAGGAACGCCCTGTGCATCCTTTCTCCCAGATCGTTTCCTTCCTGGATATATGCTTCGGCGTTTCCAGTCAGGAGAAGATCGGTTTCAGGGATGAAGTCAGAGTAGAATATGGCTTTTTCCGCATCGGCGAGTGATGCCACGCGTTCTGTAATAGCACGCAGTGTTTCGTATACGAGCAATGCCTCCTGGTTGCCGATCGATGCGGCAAGGCGTGTTTTGACTTTTCCCGCTACGGGATTTTTTGAAAAGATGATCAGGAGACGATCGCTCATGGGCATCTCTTAAAGAAGGCTTCCCTGGCAGCTTGATCCGGCCCCCGCTGTGCAGCCGTAGCAGTGCATGCCGATCGCGATTGACCTTCTGGAGAGTTTTTCCCTGTCGAACCCGCTGATGTGGCGCGGCGCAGGGGGAATCAGCTGCATGTCGAGCATCTGGTTGAAATCGCAGTCGTAGAGCATGCCGTCCCACCGGACCGATACGGTGTTGAAGCACATGAGCCCGGCAACGGCAGCCGGATTGAACGATGAGGTGAGCAACTCCATGTATGCGCTAAGTTGACCGGACTCCTGGAGCTGGTCCCGAAAACGGCTGATCGGCATGTTCGTGATCGTGAAGAGCCGGGTGAAGGTAATGCCATGTCGTTCAAGAAGCTGTTTCCGGTACTCCTGTTCAATCGTGTGCTGGCAGTCGGGCAACACCGGACCGGGAGGGTTGTAGACCAGGCTCAGCTCAAGGCTGCTGCCTTCGGTTCCGTAGCCGATACCGTTGAGTATTTTCAGTGCCTTGATCGAGCGATCGAACACTCCGGCACCTCGTTGGCTGTCAACCATGGACTGTGTATAGCAGGGAAGCGACGCTATGATGTTTACCCCGCGATCCTTCAGGAAAAGAGGTATGTCGGAATACGCAGGGCTTAAGAGGATGGTCAGGTTGCTTCTTACGAGTATCCGGATATTCGGCAATGCCAACCTCACCTGGTCAACGAACCAGCGGAAATCGGGATTCATTTCCGGCGCTCCGCCGGTGATGTCGAGCGTGCCGATCGGGTTTGCCTTCAGTACATCGATGCAAAGCTGCATGGTCTGCCGGCTCATGACCTCACTCCTGTCGGGTCCGGCTCCCACATGGCAGTGGGTACACTCAAGGTTGCAGCGATAGCCTGTGTTGACCTGGAGGATATCGATACCTGAAGCCCGAAGCTGGCTTATTCCGTGTTTTTCCAGCGTTGAACCGAACGGGGTTACGGAGCCGGTGTTACTGATGGCCTCCGGCCCGGGAAGGGTCGTCGCCTGGGCGGGAGGCGTTTGACGGCAAGAGTGGTCTGTTGACATTGGTTCCTTTTTGATTACCCTAGCTTCGCATGCAGTTTTTCAGCAACCTGCCTGCCGCTGAGCGCTGCCCCCTCCATGGAGGCCAGGTAGTGCTGGTCGGTGTAGTCGCCTGCAAGGAAGAAATTGTTTACCGGGCTGACCTGGTCGGGACGGTACTGGTCGACGTCGGGCACGGCCTTGTATACCGATTCCGGTATTTTGACGATGGTAGACTTGAGCAGGTTCGCGTTCCTCGATTTCGGGAACCGGTCATGAATCTCCTTCATAACCATTGATGTGATGATATCGTTCGGCAGTCCCATGAGCTGGTGGGCCGGGGCGAGCACAAGGCTCATCACGCTGCCTCCACATGCCGTGCCCATGCCGGCCTGGAAATCTTCCGGGCAGGTGATCGATACGTCGGCAAAGGTGGCGAATGTCGTGCCCTGCGAAAACATGAGGTTGTCAGTGTCGGTGATTTTCCGGTCGAACCAGAGCTGGCAGTTGGCCACCGGGCTTCCGACGAACTGGTGCAGGTTCCTGAAATAAGCATGTTCAAGCCACTCGTGCGGCAGCAGTTTCTTGATGCTGTGTACCGGCAGGGCCGAAATGTAGGCGTCCGCTTCGATGGCATGGCCATCCTTGAGCAAGGCACGCCTGACGGTTTGATCGTCGTTGAGCTCGAACCTGGCGAGGCG
This sequence comes from Chlorobiaceae bacterium, assembly GCA_013334525.1. Lineage (GTDB taxonomy): Bacteria > Bacteroidota > Chlorobiia > Chlorobiales > Chlorobiaceae > Chlorobaculum. Next base: position 65,705 of record JAAXXK010000010.1, on the reverse strand, counting down.
GGCGTCGATGAAAATTCGTCCCCCCTTCTCCTGGATATACTGGCGCATGGGTTCGATCATCGAGTCGCCCGGATTCTTCCGGAAAAAGGCAAACTTCGTAGCTTCGTAATCGGTGCCGAAATACTTGAAGATGGTGATCATGGGTCTTGCGCTGATCACGTTCGGTTCGATGAAGTTCATGGCCAGGGCGATCGCCTTCCAGAGCTTCTGGAGAGAGTGTTCCGAGGCGCCGTGCAGACGGTGCCATTCGGAATAGGTCATATGGTCCTGGCTCCTGAAATACTCTTCGTTGCCGGCCAGGGCGGGGAAGAGCCCCTTGATGAGCGAAATTTTGTCCCACATGGTGAGGAAATCGGCCTGAAGACCCCCAACTACTTCGGCCCATGGGCTCGGCAAGTGGGCTTTTTTGAAGAAAGACTGTTTTCCGTCAGGTTCAGCGTAGATCAGCGAGTGCTCTTTCCACTGGTAATTGTCCTGGGCTCCGACTCTATTGAGATAGTTTTGAAGCTGGGCGTACCCGCCGAAAACAATATGCAGGCCCGATTCAATCGAATCGCCATCACTGTCCTTCCAGACCGAGACTTTTCCTCCGAGCACCTTGCGCTTCTCATAAATTTCGACGGTATGACCCAGGTCGAGCAGTTCTATGGCTGCGCTGAGGCCGGCGACTCCAGCCCCGAATATGGCTACTTTCAACGTTGGTTTTGCTTACTGGTTGTGGTTGAATTTGCTGAATGACCGAAGAAAATATAAGGATTTGCCGGTGCATATCGAATGCGGGGGATCTTCGTAATCGCCCTGCAGTTTACGTTCCTTCCGGCTTGAAGGGAACACGACGACAGGAGGGCATCGCCTTTATTCCTGAATTTTCTTCAGCATCATGTCGATTTCGCTGATGAATCGCACTCCGAGATTGTACGACTCCTTTACGACGAAACGCAGATCATGCCATGCCGGTCCTTGCTGCTCTGTCGGAGGCCGCTGTTTTTGTTCGTCGGGATTCCTGCGATCGTTTTCGTCTTCAGAGAATTTTCTGGCCAACTCCTTCATGTTGGTTCTGATCAATTAAGGTGATAAGGGAATGGTCTGTCGCCGGTGCAGGCTTGTCGGCCGTCCGGCGCCGAGAAACCAGTTGAGACAAATTTAATAATAACTTACATTCTTGTTTGCAAATAGCAATATTTTGCCGGAAGTTTCGCCTCATCTTTTTGATTGTCCCCTAAATTATTTAGGAAATTGGCACCAAGAATCCTCTTTTATTTAGAATATGCTTGTTTTTTTCTTAGATTTCATTAATTTCCTACAAAATCGAAGATTCCTCTTATGTCCGGACACCTTGACCTTATCGATCTGAAAATCATCGAGTCGCTCGGTGGTAACGGCAGAGTTCGCCTCAGTGAACTTGCCGAGGTAGTAGGACTGTCGATCCCTTCTGTGAGTGAAAGGCTCGACAAGCTTCAGAAGAACGGCATCATCAAAGGATTCACAATGGAGGTCGACGAGCGTCAGCTCGGGTTTGATATCCAGGCTTTCGTCAGGGTCCGTGTCGATTCCTCGAAGCATTACAAGTCGTTCATGGAGCACGTCATGAAGGAGGAGGAGATCATGGAGTGCTATTCAGTCACTGGTGAGGGTTCGCACATCCTGAAGGTCATGACGCATAACACAGCTTCTCTCGAAAGATTTCTGTCGAGGATCCAGAGCTGGCCGGGAGTGCTCGGCACCAATACCAGTTTCGTACTTTCTCCGTTGAAGAAGAACAACAGGATCAGCGCCGAGATCGTTCGCAACAACCTGCAGGACCGGCAGGTGCTGATAACCTTCGATGAAAAAAAATCAAGAAAATAGCAATAGCATTATTCAGGTATACCAATCACGTTCAATAACAAGCAAAGGAGGATCTCTTGAGTAACGAGACCAGAGTACAGGTGACGTCCTATTACGGTGCCTTGACATTCGGCACCGAAGCCATGCGCCAAAGGCTTCCGAAAGAGGAGTTCAAGGCATTGCAGGATACGATCAAGGCAGGAAAGAAACTTCCTGGCGATATAGCCGGTGTTGTGGCGCACGGCATGAAAGAGTGGGCCATGGAGAACGGCGCTACCCATTACACGCACTGGTTCCAGCCGATGACCGGCTCGACGGCAGAAAAGCATGACGCTTTCCTGACCATCGACAGGGATGGCAGCGTGATCGAGCGTTTCTCGGGCGAACAGCTGATCCAGGGCGAGCCCGATGCATCGAGCTTTCCGTCCGGCGGCATGCGTTCGACCTTTGAAGCACGCGGCTACACGGCCTGGGATCCTACCAGCCCAGCGTTCCTGATGAAGGGAGGCAAGGGCCTGACCCTCTGCATCCCGACTGTTTTCATCTCATACCACGGTGAAGCACTTGATGAAAAGACCCCGCTGTTGCGCTCCATGGACGCAGTCAGCAATGCGGCCATCAGGCTGCTTGAAACGCTCGGCGTCTCCGGTGTGACCAAGGTCAACACCTATGCCGGCCCGGAACAGGAGTACTTCCTGATCGACAAGAAATTCTATACGCAGCGTCCTGACCTGGTCATGTGCGGCCGCACCCTTCTTGGTGCCCTCCCTCCCAAAGGCCAGCAGCTTGAGGACCACTATTTCGGTTCGATTCCCGACCGTGTGCTCGAATACATGCAGGAGGTCGAAGAGGAGCTTTTCCTGCTCGGCATTCCGGCCAAGACCCGTCACAACGAGGTTGCCCCTCACCAGTTCGAACTCGCTCCGATCTTCGAACAGGCAAATATCGCCTCGGACCACAACCTGCTCGTGATGGAGATCATGCGCAAGGTTGCCGACAAGAAAGGCTTTGCGCTGCTCCTGTTCGAAAAGCCTTTCGCAGGCATCAACGGTTCGGGCAAGCACAACAACTGGTCGATCGGCATCGACGGCGGCGTGAACCTGCTCGATCCGGGTGACACCCCTGAATCGAACATCAATTTCCTCGTGTTTCTCATCGCCGTGCTCAAGGGCGTCTACAAACGTTCGGCAGTCCTTCGTGCTTCTGTCGCCAGCATCGGCAACGACCACCGTCTTGGCGCCAACGAGGCTCCTCCGGCAGTTGTTACCGTATTCCTCGGCGACCTGCTTGAGAAGGTGCTTGACGCCATCGAAAGCGGCAAGGTCGACCTGAAGACCGAGAAGCAGATCCTCAACCTGGGCCTCGGCCAGCTTCCCGTGATCAACAAGGATTACACCGACCGTAACCGTACATCGCCATTCGCCTTCACCGGCAACAAGTTCGAGTTCAGGGCAGTCGGCTCCAGCCAGCCGGTCTCCGTGCCCAACACGGTACTCAACACGCTCATGGCTGAAGCCCTTGACGATGTTAACGCTGAAATTGCCGCAAAGATCAAGTCTGGTTTGTCGAAAGACGACGCCATCCAGGCAGCCATCCGCGAAGGCATTACCGCCACCAAGAATATTCGCTACCAGGGCGACAACTACAGCGACGATCTGCAGAAAGCCGCTGCCCAGCGTGGTTTGCCCAACATGAAGAACACTCCTGAATCCATCCGTGTATGGATCGAGAAGGATAACGTTGATATGTTCGTCAAGTACGGCGTCTTCTCCGCAGAGGAGATCGACTCCAGGTACAACATCCGTATCGAGCGTTATGTTAAAGGCATCGACATCGAAGCCCGCACCCTGCTTCTCATCGTCAAGACCATGGTCATTCCGGACGTTTCGGAATACCAGGGCGACCTCGGAAGCTCCTTCAACAACCTCGTCGCAGCCGCTGAAGTCATCGGCCTGTCCGATGAGGCCTTCAAGAGCCAGGCCGGCCACCTCAAGTCACTGGCTGAAGATCTTTCGAAACTGATCGATCTGACCGCAGAGTTCGAAGAGACGATTGAAGAGCTCGAAGAGATCGAAGGCGAGCTTGACAAGGCTGACTTCTGTGCAGCCACTATTCTGCCAGCCATGAACGCTATCCGTATCGTCGCCGACAAGCTTGAGCTTCAGGTTGACCGCAGCAGGTGGCAGCTTCCGACCTACTCCGAAATGCTCTTCGAGCATTGATTCCGGAGCTGGAAACGCTAATAAAAAAAGAGGTCTGCATTGCAGGCCTCTTTTTTTTTGGGGAGGAAGGAAGAGGGAATGTAAGAAATGGACGAATTGAAGAATGGACGTTATGGACGTTATGGACGGAATGGACGGAAGAGAGGATTATTCTCCGATGATTTTGATGAGCACGCGTTTGCGGCGCTTTCCGTCGAACTCGCCGTAGAAGATTTGTTCCCAGGGGCCGAGGTGGAGTTTTCCGGCGGTGACGGCCACGACGACCTCACGGCCCATGACCTGGCGTTTGTGGTGCGCGTCTCCGTTGTCCTCGCCGGTACGGTTGTGGCGATAATGCTGCGGGTCGTGCGGGGCCAGCTCTTCGAGCCACTGCTTGTAGTCTGCATGCAGGCCGGGTTCGTCGTCGTTGATGAATACCGAAGCGGTGATGTGCATGGCGTTGACCAGGCAGAGCCCTTCCATGATGCCGCTTTCGCGTAGCGTGTGCTCCACTTCATGGGTGATGTTGACGAAATCCATTCTGGCCGGCACATTCATCCATAGCTCTTTGTGATATGATTTCATTGGTCAGGGGGTGAAAGGTTTGGTTGGGAACCGTGATTATTCTGTTTAGAACAACGGTCGAAAAGCCGTATTATTGACCTTAAAATAACAAGAAACTATACAAGGTTCGCTCATGACCGACCTCTTCCAGTACCCGATGCCGTTTCCCGGCTGGTGGCTCGATAACTACTATTATGCCACGTGGTGCCTGAGCATGCTGTTTCTTGGCGCCGTATGGGCCGTATTCTACCGGTTCGGCAAGTTCTCCTATGGCGTCGATTTCGGCTGCTTCTGGAAAACTACGCTTCTTGTCCTCATGACCACCGTGGCGCTCGGAGGACCCCAGTACTACAACACACGCTTCAGTGCCGAGCATGGCAATGACGGGGATACCGTTAAACTTTCAGCCGACCGCATCGAGTATCGCTTCCGCAAGGGGGAGAGGAAGATGTTCCTGTTCAAGGACATTGTTTCGATTTACCAGGAGCAGGTTACCTATAACCCACCTGCCAGAATTTTTATCATAGCGAGGAATGCCGGCCTGAAGGATTCGGTTTTCGTCACTGATGGCGATCATGGGCTGCCGGGTTCAGCAAAGCTCATGACCGAGCTTTCGGCAAAGACCGGATTGACGGTCAAACGCCCGTAACATCCGGTTTCCAGCCTATAATTTCCATGGGACAACATCAATCCGGATCGACCGTAGTTCAGCCTGGGCTGGTCGTGGTTATCGGCAATACGACCACGACGATGGTCGTGTTTTCCGACGGCCCCGATCCTTTGGTGGAGCGCATTCCGAGCGACCGGTCGGCAAGTAACGAGAGCATTGCCGATGCCATCGGCGAACTTGTTCTCCGGTACGGTTCCCCCCGCGAAATAGCCATCTGCAGCGTTGTGCCTGATCTTTCCACACGCTATGTCGCTCTTTTTGAATCGATGTTTTCCGTGCCCGTGCTGAGTGTCAGTTCGGACCTTCGACTGCCGTTCAGCTTTGAATATGGCAATCGCGATACGTTCGGTGCCGACCGCATCGCCCTGTGTGCATGGAGCCAGAAGCTTTTCCCGGGCCAGGCACATATCGCTGTCGATATCGGTACAGCCATAACCTTCGATGTTCTCGACTCGAAAAGCAGCTACGTCGGCGGCCTGATCATGCCGGGGCTCGATATGATGGCCGGCGCCCTGCACTCAAGGACCGCCCAGCTTCCCCTGGTAAACATTGGAAAAACAGCAAACCTTCTCGGGCGATCGACTGACGAGTGCATCAGAAGCGGCATTTTCTGGGGAGTAGTCCGGCAGATAGATGGCCTGATCGACGAAATAAGCGGCTATCTGATGCGGGAGCTGGGAGAGATGTCGGTCGGAGTGATCGCAACCGGGGGAAACAGCCGTCTAATCGCCGCCGAAATCAAAAGTATCGGTGTTGTAGACGAACTTGCCGTGGCTCGCGGGAGCCGCTTGTTGCTGGAGATCAATACCTGAACTGAACCGTTCGATAACCTGATCCGCGATTTGATCGCTTCGTTGTTGCGGGAGGTCGGAGTCGAAATACGAAAAAGGGCGGACTCACAGCTCCACTCCTGATATGCGCTCTCTCCAATTATCACCCTTGGCTGATCATCGCTTTTCAGGGAGTTTGCCTGAAGAACCTTTTGGCGTCGTCGATTGCGCCCAGTACCTCCGCTTTTGCCACATTCTCTCCGTGAAGGAACGCGTGTCCTATCCGGTCAAGCAGCACGAACCGCAACTGGCGGTCGATTTTTTTCTTGTCTGAATACATGCTTTCGAACAGTTCCTGCTGGTCGAGGGAGAGGAACCGTTTTTCGATGACCCCTTTCGGGAACTTGAACCGCCCAATCAGGCCAAGTCCTTCAGTGAGCTCCGCTTCAGGCAGGTAGCCGAGGCGATGCGACAGAAAGAGCGCGCAGGCCATGCCGATGGTTACGGCTTCACCGTGCCTCAGGTGTCGGTACTCCGCCATCTTTTCGAGCCCGTGGGCGAAGGTGTGCCCGAAGTTCAGCGTAGCACGCAGTCCGGTGATCTCCCTGAAATCCTTTTCCACGACGTCTGCCTTGATGAAGGCGCTTCTGCTGACGGCTTCGGTCAGGTACTCTTCCCGGAGAGCGGTGATATCGTCGAAGTGCCCTTTCAGGAAATCAAAGAAGTTGCGGTCGGAGATGAATCCGTACTTTACCACCTCGGCCAATCCACCGTAGATCTCCCTTGACGGAAGTGATTTCAGGTATGCCGGATCGATCAGCACGAGTTCCGGTAAATGGAAAAATCCGATGAGGTTCTTGCCTAGCGGATGGTTGATGGCCACCTTGCCGCCAATCGAGCTGTCGGTCATGGCCAGCAGGGTTGTCGGAAGCTGTACGACAGGGATGCCGCGGTAGTAGCTCGCCGCGATGAATCCTCCGAGGTCGCCGACCACACCGCCGCCTACAGCCAGGAGGTTCCAGCTTCTGTCGACGTCGGTTTCGATCATTTTTCCGTAGAGTTTCCAGGCTGAGGAGAGGCTTTTGGATGTCTCACGGGCAGGTACGACAAGCTCCCTTGTCAGGAATCCCTGGCGGTGCATCGATTCGATGATGCCGTCGCCGTAGATTTTCCTGGTGTTTTCGTCGAAAAGGAGCACGGTTTTCCTGCTGAGGCCACTGGCCGCGTAGAGCTCTGCGATCGACTCGACGACCGGTGTCCTGACGATGATATGGCTGGTCGGGGTCTGCATGCTTACTTCTCCTTTTTGGAATTCCTGGCGGCACGCCTGACGTGCCTCTCTATTCTTCTTGTCAGCTCTTCGACGGTTGTGCCTATTTTTTTTGAATCGGTCAGGATGACCAGGTCTGCTTTCTGGTAACGGGGCTCGCGTTTTGCCAAAAGGGCCGCTATTTTAAGCTCGATCTCTTCCCTGGTGAGCTTATCGCCCTCTTCACTTTTCAGCAGCGGCCGATCGGTTTTATGCTGAAGCCTGATCGTCAGGATCTCCGGGCTTGATTTCAGGTAGACCAGGGTACCATGCTGCCTGATCATGCTGAAACAGCGGTCGTTTTCAAGGACTCCTCCTCCAAGCGACACGATCAGGTCCTTTCGACTGACGAGCCCTTCAAGGGTTTTGAGTTCGAGGTTCCTGAAAAAAGGTTCGCCATCCTCGGTGAAGATCCTGTTGATGCTTTTACCGGCAGCCAGCTCTATCTGTTTGTCGAGGTCGATAAACTCGAAGCCGAGCGAATTGGCCAGCAATGGTCCGATCGTCGACTTTCCTGAGCCGCTGAATCCGGTGAGAAATATGAGCGAATGATGTTTCATCCTGCGTAACGAAGAGCTGCTTTAGAGCGTGGTGAAACCCCCACGTTTCAAGGATGGAGGCATTGGACAGTGCACGCAATGGTTGCGGAAAATATACGAAAAAAGCCGGTACATCGGTTGTTACAGCTTTTCGGTAACGGGAAAGATGATACATTATCTACTGATTTTCAACGCATCAGCCGGCCCATATGGCCTCTTTATTACAGGCTGGCGGTAACGTATCGGCAAAACAACCATGAAGAAGCTTTTCATCATCAAGGCCGGCTCAACATTCGATTCCCTGCTTGAACCCCTCGGGGATTTTGAGGAGTGGGTGGAAAAGGGTTTGTGCATGCCGCCGATGAGGATCCAGGTGGTCGATGCGGCGCGGGGCGGGCAACTCCCGGGTGCCGATCTATGCAGCGGTGTCGTGGTTACCGGTTCTCATGCCATGGTGACGGACGACCTGCCATGGAGCCTCGGTATCGAGCGCTGGATTCCAGGCCTTTTGAACGAAGCCGTGCCTTTTCTCGGCATATGCTATGGCCATCAGCTCCTGGGGAGGGCAACAGGAGGAACGGTTGGATACCACCCGCTCGGCAGGGAGGTCGGCACCGTAACGGTTGACCTGAACGACGAAGCCAACGGTGACGAGCTGTTCCGGGGGATTCCCAAATGTTTCCATGCTCATGCGACCCATGCCCAGAGCGTATTGCAACTGCCTCCGGGGTCGGTGCTTCTCGGGGGCAACGGCCATGAGGCGCACCATGCCTTCCGTATCGGTCGTTGCGCATGGGGCGTGCAGTTCCATCCTGAATACACCGCAGCGGTCATGAGAGGTTACATCGAAGAGCAGCGGCGAGGTCTCGAAGCTGCAGGGAAGGATGTGGAGGGGATGATCGCCGGGGTCGTGGAGTGTCCCGATGCGGCCACGCTCCTCAGGAATTTTGCCAGTCTTGCGAGTCGAGCGTTTTGAGCCTCGATGCCAGGCCGGTCAATCGCAGTTTCGACCGGCAGTTCTGCACGGCCGTATGAAGCGCCCTCGGTTCCGCCACGATCACCACCAGCTTTTTGCCGCGCGTAACGGCCGTGTAGACGAGGTTCCGCTCCAGAAGCGTGAAGTGCTGCATGGCCAGGGGAATGACCACTGCAGGGTACTCGGAACCTTGGCTTTTGTGAATGCTGGTGGCGTAGGCAAGTGAAATCTCGTCAAGTTCCCCGAAAGGGTAATCTACCCGAAGCCTGTCGTAAAGCACCGTCATTACCTCCTCGTCAGGGTTGACGGTTTCGACCATTCCGATATCCCCGTTGAAAACATCCTTGTCGTAGTTGTTGACCATCTGGATCACCTTGTCGCCGGGGGCGAACACGCTGCCGAAGCGGTTGATTTTTGGTTCCGCATTTCCGTTGAGAGCCTGTTGAAGCTCAGCGTTAAGGGACTTTGCGCCCAAACCGCCCCGGTTCATCGGCGTCAGCACCTGGATATCCCTGACCGGGTGCAGCCCGAAACGTTTCGGGATGCGCTCTGTCACGAGCTGCATTACCTTGGCAAGTATCTCATCGGGCGATCCGGCCGGTACGAAATAGAAGTCAGAAAGCAGAGCATCGTTTTCCGTTCGGAGCGGCATGACTCCCTGGTTGATGCGGTGCGCGTTGACGATGATCATCGACTCGGCAGCCTGGCGGAAAATTTCGGTCAGCCGGATGGTTGGAATGGTCTCTGAGGAGATCATGTCGGAGAGCACGGCACCAGGCCCTACGGACGGAAGCTGGTCGACGTCGCCCACGAACACGATCGCCGCCCTGTCCGGTACGGCAGCGACCAGTTTCTGCATCAGCACCACGTCCACCATCGAGGTTTCGTCCACGACCACCAGCGAGGTGTCGAGGGGGTTGCCCCGGCCTCGCCTGAAATCGAAGGCTTTCGGGTCGAATTCGAGCAACCGGTGAATCGTTTTCGCTTCGATTCCGGTCGATTCGGTCAGTCGTTTGGCCGCTCGCCCTGTAGGCGCGCAGAGCGTTACGGAGACTTTTTCCCTACGCAGGACGGAAAGGATTGCCTTGAGCAGGGTGGTCTTGCCTACGCCCGGCCCACCGGTTATTACCGATACCTTGCTGGCCAGTACCAGCGTGATGGCGCTTCGCTGCGAAGGGGAGAGCTCAAGTCCTGTTTCCTTCTCGACCCACGGGAGGATGTCGTGAGCGTCCATGAACCCCCACGGGAGGATTCCCTGTTTCAGGCGCAGGATTCCGGCAGCGAGCGCTTTTTCGGCCTGGTAGAGCGGAGCAAGGAAGATGCAATCATCTCCATCTATCGTTTCGGCATTGATGTTACCCCGGGCTTTTTCGGCAGTCACAGCCTCGACGATGAGGTGCCTGTCGATACCGAGCAGTGTCGACGATTCGGCCATCAGCGTCTCTTCCTTTACGGCGCAGTGCCCATCGAGCGACATGGTGGAAAGGACATGCCGGATGCCTGCTTCCGCCCTGATCAGTGAGTTCTTTTCTATACCGAGGCTTTCGGCGATGGTGTCGGCCGTCTGGAAGCCGATGCCTTCGATATCGAGCGATAGGCGGTATGGGTTTTCGGTGACCATGGCAATGGCCCGTTCCCTGTATAGCCTGTAAATTCTCCATGCCCTTGCCGTGCCGACGCCATGGGTCTGAAGGAAGAGCATGATGTCCCTGACCGCTTTCTGTTCACTCCAGGAAGCCGTGATGAGTTCAAGCCTTTTGTCGCCGATTCCCGGTATTTCGCGCAATCTGTCCGGACGGGTTTCGATGACATCAAAGACTGAATCTCCGAAAGCCTTGACCATTTTTTTTGCGAAAAACGGGCCGAGTCCCTTGATCAGTCCCGAGCCGAGATAGCGTTCAATTCCCTCAAGGGTCGTGGGTGGTACCGGAGTGATCTGAAGCGCCTTGAACTGCAGGCCGTGGGTTCGGTCGTTATGCCAGGAGCCGACGCACTCCATGAACTCGCCGGGGCTTGGCGAAGCGGCTGTGCCGATTACGGTAACCGGCTCGCGGTGCCCCCTGACCTTCAGGCGCAGCACCGAAAATCCTGATTCCTCGCTGTGAAAGGTCACCCTTTCAACGGAACCGGCCAGGCGCTGTTCGCTGTTATCGGCGTTTGGTTCGATCATTGAGGCAGATGGTTCTGTTTCCGGCCCGGGAGAATGGGGCTCCCGGGCATCGGTTGTAATTCGAACTCTTGCGGCGCAGCCGATTCAGGTACGGTTTATTGCTGGTCGCCGGAGGAAAGCGACTGCAACGACTTCAGCGTACGATCGCATTCGGCCTCGGCAAGTCTTTTTTTCCCGAGAGAGAGTTCAATGGTATTCCGGTTCGTGTTCAGGTGTGACAACCGCAGGATCTCATCGTTGACCTTCATGAATTCCACGAAATCCGTAACGGCCTCCTTCGCGTATGTCCGGCTTTTTTCTCCCGGTATGCGCTCAAGTGCTTTCAGGGCCGCACCGACCTTTGCTCCTTCAGCCTGAATTGAGCCTTCGATGCCTTTTTTTTCTGCTTCTCCGGGGGCATTGATGTGGCGCAACTGGTATATGGCGATATTCCGGTCGGCTAAGGCCACTCCGGCAGCGATTTTTTCAATCTGTGCTTTTTTGGCGGGCTGCGCGGTTTTTGCCGTCAGTTTCGCGAGATTCTCGTCGATTTTGCGGAGCAGTTCGGCTCCTATGGTGCTGGAGAGCTCAACTGCCTTGATGTTGGTGTTCTGCGTGGCCGATTCGAGCAGCGCGGTGTCGATCTGGCGTACATTGTTCCACGAGATCTCGAATTTATGGAGCAGGTCCCGCTCCTTTTCCGAGCCGCCCTGCTCGATCAGGCGAGCGAGTTTTTTCAGGTCCCTGTCAACCTGTGCTGACGAGCTTGCTGATTGCTCGGCAAAATTCCGGGACTGTTCGTCGCTGGAGGCGATGACGGCGCTTTTTTCTTTTTCAACCGAACGGACAAGATTGATTCTCATGTCTGCAACCAGGGCTTGTTTCTGCACAAAGAGGCTGTTTGCGTCCAGGCGAAATGTCCTGTGGAAGTAAGAGGATGCAAAAAATGCGATCAGTGCAGTCGCAACGAGGCTTGCAGCCCAGATTATACCTATTCTCCTCCCTGCTGCCCTTTTGCCTTCCTCCATGTGTTACTCTCCCGACAATGATGAATGTTTTAAGTATCTTCTGGAGAATATACGAAAGGGCATTTTTTATCTCCCTGATTTTATGGGGCCTGTCATCGAAAAACGATGAATGACTTGCCGGGAGGTGCTCCTGAAGGAAATGCGCCACAATCTAACCGCCGATGCAATGAGGATTATGACCAAACCATGGTAAAATCACCCGCTTATCTCGATGAACCTGAGCTGCAGGTCGCTCCTTTGGATGAACTCCTTGAACCTTTTCGCCAGCTCGTCGGACCCGACTTCGATGGTTACCGGAACCACTGCAGAAGGGTTTTCCTTTTCTGCACTGCCTTTGTCGAGCAGTCAGACGAAACGGCCCGGATGAAAATAGCCATTGCCGCGGCGTTTCATGATCTGGGAATCTGGACGGAGGGAAGCTTCGACTATATCGAACCCTCGTGTCGGCTTGCCGGAAAACAACTTGAGGCGACCGGACAGACAGAATGGCGCGAGGAGATCCAGGCCATGATCCGGCAGCACCACAAGATCAGGCCTTACCAAGCAAATCCGTCTTGGCTGGTCGAACAATTCAGGAAAGCCGACTGGATCGATATTTCAAAAGGCATGTTGCGACACAAGCTCAAGGATAGTTATGTCGTGGATGTACTCGACACATTCCCGAACGAAGGATTCCACCAGGCGCTTATCCGGCTGGGTGCGGCGTGGATGAAGAGCCATCCCTTCAACCTGCTGCCGATGTTCAGGTTTTGAGTGGTCAGCCGCTGACGATCAAACCGTGGAGTTCGTGCGGGGTGGTGTCGTTGATCTGTACGTAGCAGAAGTCGCCGGGCGAGACCTGATGTTCGCCGAGTGTAATGATGACGTCGTTGTCGACCTCCGGGGCATCGAATTCGGTGCGGCCGAAAGCTGTGTTCCCCTCGACCGTGTCGATGACCGTCTTCAACCTTTTTCCCTCTAATTTCCGGTTGTTTGCGGCAGCGATGCCCTCCTGCAACTCCATCAGTTCCCCGACCCTTGCCTCCTTCTCTTCGTCGCCCACCGTGTCCTCCAGCTCGAATGAGGGGGCGTGCTCCTCGTGCCGGTAGGGGAAGCAGCCGAGGCGGTCGAAGCGCGTCTGGCTTACGAACTCGAGCAGCTCTTCGAACTCCTGCCTCGTTTCACCAGGATATCCGACGAGCATGGTCGTGCGGAGCCTGATTTCGGGATTCCTGTCGCGAATGCCGGAGATGAGTTCAACGGTCTCCTGTCGGCCGACTCCCCGTTTCATGGAGCGCAGTATCCGTTCGTTGATGTGCTGCAACGGCATGTCGAGGTAGTTGCAGATGTTGTCTCGACGGCGCATGGTGTCGATCACTTCGAGAGGGAAGTTCAGCGGGTAGGCATACAGCAGCCTGATCCACTGGAAATCCATGTCCGAAAGACGGAGCACCAGCTCGTTGAGCATCGATTTCCCATACAGGTCGTATCCGTAAAGGCTTATGTCCTGTGCGATTACGTTCAGTTCCCTGACGCCGGCCCCATGCAGCAGGGCGGCTTCTGACAGCAACTGTTCGATCGGCTGGCTTACGTACGGACCCCTTATTTTAGGGATTGAGCAGAAGGAGCAGTGACGGTTGCACCCTTCCGAGATTTTCAGCCATGCGTGATGGGGCGGGGTCAGCAGGCACCGGTTGTCGTAAAGCTCATGCCGGTAGCGGGCTCCTATCGCCGCGAGCAGTTCAGGGAGCTGGCGGGTGCCGAAAAATCCGTCTATTTCCGGCATCTCCTCCTTCAGTTCCTTGCGATACAGTTCGACGAGGCATCCCATCATATAGACTTCGCGAACTATTCCCTCCTCTTTCTTGCCGATGGCGGCAAGGGTTTCGTTGATCGATTCCTCCTTGGCGTCAAGGATGAATCCACAGGTGTTGATGATGATGATGTCGGCCTGGTCGGCCTGGTCGGTGAAGGTCAGGCCGCCGGCCACAGCCTGGGCCATCAGGCGTTCGCTGTCCACCGTATTCTTCGAGCAGCCGAGGCTGAGCAGGAATACTGCCGTCGGCCGGATTTGCCGGTTATGCTTTGTCATTGCGATTGAACTCCATGAGGAATGCCTCTTTCCAGTCGGTGAAGGTGCCTGCTTCGATGTGCCTGCGTGCTGTCGAGGTGAGCCAGAGATAAAATGAAATATTTTGAAGGGTGCAGAGTTTCATGCCGAGGATCTCCCCCACGTTCAGCAGGTGCCGGATGTAGGCGCGCGAGTAGTTCCTGCAGACGTGGTTGTCGAAACCTTCGTCGATTGGCCTGAAGTCATCGGCAAACCTTGCCGATCTCAGGTTCATCGTGCCCGATCGGGTATAGACCCGTCCGTTTCTACCTTCGCGTGTCGGAATCACGCAGTCGAACATGTCGATGCCCCGTTCGATGGCGTTCAGAATGTTGGCAGGAGTTCCGACGCCCATAAGGTAACGGGGTTTGGATTCGGGCAGGAGAGTGTGCGACAGTTCGAGCATGCGGTACATCTCTTCGGCAGGTTCGCCGACCGCCATTCCTCCGACCGCATAGCCGTCGAAATCCAGGTCGACAAGCGCCCTGCTCGAATCCGCACGGAGATCCTCATAGGTTCCGCCCTGGGTTATTCCGAACTGGTATTGCTGGTAACCGTACAGCGGAGTTGTCGACAGGAAATGGTTTCTTGCCCGTTCGGCCCAGCGGACGGTCAGCTCTCCGGATTTGCGGACGTATTCCTTTTCTGTCGGCCATGGGGGGCACTCGTCGAGAGGCATCATGATGTCGCTGCCGATGATCCTCTGGGTATCGACGACATTTTCCGGGGTAAAATGCAGCCGGGAGCCGTCAAGGTGGGACTTGAAGGTAACCCCGTCTTCACTTATTTTACGGAGTTGCGACAGGGAGTAGACCTGGTAGCCGCCGCTGTCGGTCAACAACGGGCGGTTCCAGTCCATGAAGCGGTGAATGCCACCTGCCTTGAAGAGGATGTCGTTGCCCGGCTTCAGGAACAGATGGTAGGTGTTCGCGAGGATAATTTTTACATCGAGCGTCTTCAGCTCTTCCGGTTCGACCGCTTTTACGCTTGCCCGGGTTCCTACCGGCATGAAGATCGGGGTTGGGATGTCACCGTGGCTTGTCGAGAGAATTCCGCTACGGGCGGCTGAACGGGGGTCTTTCGACGATACTGAAAATTTCATGTTACGGAGGAACGGGTGACAATGGGCGTTTTACTCTGAGTTTGCGATGAATGAAAGTAGGCAACAGCACCCATAAAAAAAAACGTGCCAAGTCAGCTCCTTGCAATGGGTCTGCAAATGCTGATGATAAAGCGATCCTGGGAAATACGGGTGAAATATAATACGGCATCGATGTATTTTTTTATATATAAAAATATGATTATCTTTATAGTTGACGGAATGCCAGAGTAATTTTCATATATATACCAGCTTATGTACGAAGAGCATGAAAATAGTATCTGGACACATACAGAACCAGATTCAACGGTTCATCTTGCCGAAGATTCCTCCTGCGCATGCCATAAAACATTTACTGAAGTTTTTCCCCAGTCCATGTACCTGGTGGATGGTGATGGGCGTATTGTAAGATGGAGCCCGTGGTTCAGGGACCGCATCGCAGGCCAATCGGACGAGGTTCTGGCGTCTATCAGGTTTATCGATCTGGTTCATCCCGATGACAGGGAACTGGCTGCCCAGCGAATGCGCAACATTCTTGAGCACAAGGTCGAAGAGACCGTGGAGCTCAGGATTCTCCTGAAGGGGGGGCCGGCCTATCGCTGGTTCCTGCTCACGGGAAGCCGTTACGAAAGAGACGGACATTATTACATAGTCGGAACCGGCATCGATATTACTACCCTGAAAAAGGCCGGACAGGCGCTGATGATGAGCGAGCAGCGGTTCCGTTCCATTTTCGAGCAGGGTGAAGCGCCGGTTTTCATTACCGATACGGCAGGCGCCATCATGTATATGTCACCGGCTTTCGAAAAGATGTCCAACAGCACGTTCGCCGAGTGCAAAGGCCAGCCGTTCCATCGTTTTCTCGAAGGAGATGAGGTCGACAAGGCGGTCTCCATGATCAACGAGATAGGCTCTAATCCTTCGGTGATAAGGACACACGAGTTCAGGTTGCGCAAGAACGATGGTCTGGTAATCTATGTCGAGCTGAAGCTACAGCGTTACCATGACAACCGGATTGAGGGAATGATAGGGCTTCTTTACGATCTTACCCAGCGAAAAAGGCTTGAGGCGCTCACCTCGTTTCGCCTCAATCTTCTGGAACATGCGGAAAATTCGTCGGCTGAAGCGCTTCTTCAAAGTGCCCTCGACGAGGCCGAAAAGCAGACTGACAGCTCTTTCGGGTTCATCCATATCCTCTCCTCCGAACACGGTTCCTTGCCTCAGCGCATCTGGTCCGGTCGCGTCCGCGACTCCATGAGGATAATGGGCGAAAAAGGGATTCATCACCCATTTGATGTGATGCCCATCCTGAACGAAGCCGTCCAGATCAAACGCCCCGTCGTTATCAATGACTACAGCAGTGCGGTTTCCCCGGCTTTTCCTTCCAATCATCCAATGCTGAAAAACAGCCTGGTCGTGCCCGTCATTGAGGCCGGTCGGGTAGTGGCTGCTTTTCTCGTGGGCAACAAACGATCGCCCTACCACGATGATGATGTCCATTGGGTTGGCACCATGGCTGACCTGGTATGGGACATTGTCGCCCGGAAACTGGCCGAACAGTCTGAAACGAGGGTTCAGTCGCTCCTGCTGCAGATCCAGAAGATGGAGCTTGTCGGTCAGCTTGCAGGAGGCATCGCCCATGACTTCAACAACATGCTGGGCGTCATTCTGGGCAATACCGAAATAGCGCTGTCAAACGAAGACCTGGACGAGTCGTTGCAAAGCAACCTTCAGGAGATTTACAAGGCGGCAGAGCGCTCTGCTGAAATGACCAGCCAGCTTCTCGCTTTTGCACGCAAGCAGACGGCGGTCCCCAAAGTGCTGTGTATTGACAAGGCGGTGGAAGAGTCCCTTGCAATTCTCCAGAGGATGAGCGGCAAGGAGATCTCGCTCGACTGGTACCCCTGCGGATCGAATTGCATGGTGAGCATTGATCCCTCGCAACTCGACCAGATTCTCATGAATCTTTGCATTAATGCCCGCGATGCCATGAACGGCGTTGGAAGGATCTCCATTACAGCCAGCCTGGTGCATATCGACGCCAAGTCCGGCGACTCGGAGGCCTTCAGGATGACCGGCGACTATATCATGATTTCGGTCGTAGATACAGGGCATGGAATTCCAGAGGAGCATATGCCCCACATTTTCGAGCCGTTTTTCACCACCAAGGAGCTCGGTAAAGGCACCGGCCTTGGTCTTTCGACGGTTTACGGCATTGTCAAGCAGAACAGGGGGTTCGTCGAATTTGAAAGCAAGGAGGGTAAGGGCAGCAATTTCCAGGTTTTCCTCCCCCTGTACAAGAGCGAGACCAGGGAGGCCAACAGCGGGAAGACGGGAGCTTCAAGCCAGGGATCTGGCGCTTCGATTCTTGTCGTCGAGGATGAACCTGAGATTCTCAACCTCTGCAGGCTCATGCTCGAAAAGTCGGGTTTCAAGGTAATGACCGCCGCTTCTCCTGACGAGGCGATCAGGATTGCCGAAGAGTGGAGTGGCAAAATCGATCTGCTCCTGACCGATGTCGTCATGCCGGGAATGAACGGCAGCGACTTGTCAATAAAACTTCTGAAAATAAGTCCCGGCTTAAGGATCCTGTTCATGTCGGGATACACGGCAGACATCATCGCAAGTCACGGAGTGCTTGACCCGGCCGTGAATTTCATTCGCAAACCCTTTACCATCAAGGCATTGGCAGGTAAGGTGCGTGAAGCCCTCGACATGAAGTGATTCCCGCAGCAAATGCTCTCAGGAGTGGCGGTTCGATTCGAAAACCTCCGGGGCCTGCTCAAGCGAGCTTACCTTGACGGCAACGCTAAGCTTTTCGGCTGAAGTGCCTTTGTAGGTGCCGCGCACCGGTGGTACATCTCCGTAGTCGCGTCCCGTGCCGATTTTGATATAGCGATCATCCACGACGAGGGTTTTGTGGGTTGGATCGAAGCCTGTCCATCCTCTCTCTTCCCCGCAATACACTTCGCACCAGGCATGACTGGCCTCGTCCTGTCCATCTGGAGTACTTCCACCACCATAAAGGTAGCCGCTGACATACCGGGCAGGAAGGCCGAGTTCACGGCAGAAGGCAAGCATGACGTGGGCAAAATCCTGGCAGACGCCGCGGCCGAGGGCCATGACAACGGCGCTGGTGCTGTGTACGTCCGTCACACCCGGCTCGTAGCGGAACGTGCTGTTGATGTTGCCGCAGATCGCAATTGCCTGCTGGTAGGGGTCTTCGATGCCCCTGAACTGCCCTGCCAGCGACTGGATTGATGGATCAAAATGAACGTAATGGCTCTCGGCAGAGAAATCCATCAGGTATATCTCATCCTCCCTGAATTTCCAGCCGGCAGGTGATGCGATGGTTTCCACGACCGAGGTCGCCACGATCTGAACCCGCTTGTGGCTCTGCAGGAGATTGAAGTGGTGTACTTTGTTGCCGTAAAAGTCGGTGTATTCGGAGATCGGTGCCGCCGGGTTTACCTGAAGGCTGAAGCTGGCGCATCGCTGGGAGCTGACGCCGCTTGCCGGATGCAGGCGGACTTCGGTCGCCGTTTCATAAATCGGTTCTTCGTACTCGAATATCGTCGAATGTTCAACCTTGAGTATCATAACGCTTGTGTTTTCCCGTTTAAGGTGGCGACCATGGGTTTACTGCTGCTGTTGTTGCTGTGACTGGCTCCAGTTTGCCCGCCCGCCGGCGACTCCGGTAAACGGGAGCGCTTCGGAAACGTCGAGTGGCTCGATTTTCGGAGTGTGATAGGCAAAATAGAGCAGATGGAGCTGTTCTCCTATTCTGATCAGTCCATGTTCGATCTCTTCGAGAAATTCATGGACACCCTTGTGGAAAATATCTTCGACGGTAGTGTAGCTCAATTCGGCATCTGTCTTGCCGATCAACCGGTCGACGTTGTTCACATAGCGGTGAAGCGAGCTTCCGGAGATCCTCCACAGGGCCTCCTGGGCCGCACAGATCGAAAAGGTTATGCTGCGCGGGAAGGTGCGGTCCAGAATGAGGAACCGGAGAATGTTGTCGGGGTCGATCTTCGAAAGATAGACCTTCCGGAATGCCTCCAGTGCACTGCAGCTTTTCAGTACAGCCATCCACTGGATGATATCCACAGAGTCCTTGACCAGGTCGAGGTGCTGGCCGCGTTTCGGCATCAGCATATGGTACTTGACGTCGATGAGGCGAGCGGCGTTGTCGGCCCTTTCCAGGTATTTGCCGATCTGCACGAAATCCCACCCTTCGTTACGTGAGAAAGTGTTGTCGGTGATGCCCTGGAAAAGGTGTGAGGCGTTCTTGATCTCCTTGTAGAAGCTGTAAGGGTCGGTATGCACCTGCTGGGGTGTGACGCTTTGCAGGAAATGGTAGAGGTTGTTGACCTGCTCCCACATTTCGCTCGAAATGCTCTCGATGATGCTTCTGGCGTTTTCGCGCGCCATGCTGATCGATGATAGGATCGAGCTGGTGTTCTGGCGGTTGAACACCAGGTAATCGGTTACCGTGTGGACGTTGTACTCCTGGTAGTGCGCATTGAAGTTGTCCAGGTTGGACATGACCATGATGAGCGGCTTCCAGTAGTTTGGATGGTCCACATCGGTGATGCTGTTCAGGTCGAGCATCAGGTTGAAATTCACGTCGAGGAACCTGGCGGTATTCTCGGCCCTTTCGAAATATCGGCTCATCCAGAAGAGCGATTCGGCGACACGGCTCAGCATTGGCGTTCGGTTCGTTAATGGTTCAGATATCGATAACCCAGGTATCCTTGCTCCCGCCACCCTGTGAAGAGTTGACCACCAGAGAGCCACGCTTCAGGGCTACCCTGGTCAACCCGCCCGGTACGATGGAGGGTGATTTGCCATAAAGAACATAAGGACGGAGATCAATATGGCAGGCCGCGATCTCGTTGTCGTTGAAAAAGCTGGGATGACGCGACAGGGAGATGGTTGGCTGTGCGATGTAGTTGCGTGGGTTGGCCACGATTTTTTCTGCGAACTTCTCGCGTTCTGCAGCCGTTGATTCAGGGCCGACCAGCATGCCGTAACCACCTGATTCGTTGGCCGCCTTGACGACCAGCGTTTCGAGATTTGCCAGGATGTGTTTCAGGTGCATCGGGTTGCTGGCCAGCCATGTTTCGACATTGTCGAGGATCGGATCCTCGTTGAGATAGTACCGGATAATGTCAGGCACGAAGCTGTAAATGACCTTGTCATCGGCTACACCGGTTCCGATCGCGTTGGCCAGCGCCACATTGCCCTTGCGGTAGGCATTGATCAACCCTGCAACGCCGAGCTTCGAGTCTGGCCTGAAAACGAGCGGATCGATGAAATCGTCGTCGACTCTCCTGTAGATCACGTCGACGCGCTGCAGCCCTCGCGTCGTGCGCGTATACACCTTGTTGTTGTTGACCACCAGGTCGCGCCCTTCGGTCAGCTGCACGCCCATCTGCTGGGCCAGGTAACTGTGTTCGAAGTATGCCGAATTGTAGATGCCGGGGGTAAGCACGACCACTTTCGGCTCCGGTTTCAGCGTAGGGCTTATCTCCTGGAGGGTTTTGAGCAACTGTTGCGGGTAACCGTCCACCGGTCGTACCTTGTATTGGTCGAAAAGTACCGGGAAGGCCTTTTTCATGGCCTGGCGGTTCTGCAGCATATAGGAGACGCCGCTCGGTGTGCGAAGGTTGTCTTCAAGTACAAGATAGCGTCCGGCACCATCGCGGATCAGATCGCTGCCCGTTACGTGGATGTAGACTCCAAGCGGAGGCTTTACACCGACGAACTCCCTTCTGAAATGCTTGCTTCCAAGAACCAGTTCCGGTGGAATAATCCTGTCTTTCAGGATTTTCTGGCCCTGGTAGATGTCGGACAGGAACTCGTTGAGCGCAGTGATGCGCTGGATGAGGCCCCGCTCGATAACCTCCCATTCGGGCAACGGGATGATTCTCGGAATTAAATCGAACGGAAAGATGCGTTCGATACCCTCCTCGACCCCGTAGACGGTGAAGGTTATACCCTGATTCCTGAAGAAGATGTTCACAAGCTCGCGCCTTGCCCGGATATCTTCGGGTGAAAGCTGGGTGAAGCGGCGCATCATTTTTTCGTAATGAACCCTTGGGGTGTCGTCCCGCGAAATAACCTCGTCAAAAAAACGGTCGGGGAGAGCGTCGTAGTTGTCGAACAGTCGGGTCATGGCCGGAAATGGTATAGCTGATATGAACTCGTCATCTTCTGAACAGTAACTTAAATAAATTCGGCTAAATAAAAAATATGCCTTAATAATTTATACTTATTTGTAGAATAATTAACCGGCTGAAAGGCTGGGGCAGAGACTGGGTCAGTGCTCCGAGATGGTATAAAAGCTGTTTTTTCCTTCGGTCACGAGCCGGAGTGTGCCCGACCTGACGAGCGATATGAGGATGCGGCGAGCTTCCTGCAGCGGTATGCCCGACTCCTCGGCAAAATCATCAGCAGTTATCCGCTCATGAAGGGCCAGGTGGTCGAGCAGTCGCCGTTCCCTCTGGGTGAACGAAATCCTTACAGGAGCGGCCGAAGAGATCATGAGCTCAATCCTGTCCTCGGTGGCAGCCTTGTTGTGGCTTCCGTCGCGGATAAATACGCGACGTTCTACAGTTCGTCTGCCACTCTGTCGGCAGATCAGCTGTTCGATGTGGTAATGGGGGCGCACGGTGCTTTCAGGAACATTGGCCAGAAGCACCATGCGACGTTTGTACTCCTCAACAAACACCTCGACATCGGGTCTTGGCTCGATGTGGTGCCTCAGGGCTTCATCTATTACCTGAAGGGTCTCTTTCTCACTCTGGATACCGACGATCCGGCTGTCGTCGTCAACCCCGATCAGGATCACTCCTCCCGATGTGTTGGCGAACGCCGCGATAGAGCGTGCGATTTTTGGCGCTGAATGGATGAGACGCTTGAACTCTATGCACAACCCTTCACCCTGGCCGACGAGGTCGAGCAGGGTGGCTCTTGATGATCCTTGGCGGATGTAGGGCATGGGGCTCCTCTATCTTGTTTAAATGGCCTCCGATGCGGCTGTTCCTGTTTCGAGCATACAAGTAAAATAACCATAAGCAGAAATAGGCCTAGACGCAAACCGTTTTTGCGTCATGGGTATACCTTTCTGCCGCGGGCAACGGACGGCAGGCACGTTGTTCGGATTCTCCTCGGCAAGACTGATGATATGAGCACCGGTTATTCATGACTTTCAGGCTAAACGAACGATGCCGGAGCAGGATTAATCCATCTGTTCGTTATTTGCGGCTTTGTATTTTAAAGTAAAAGGCACTAATAGAGTCAGGAATTGTTATACATACATATAAGTACTTCCTGAACTGAAGAAAAGCAAAAGTGATTGAGTGTTCAACGTGAAAAGGAGAATAATTATGAAGAAGCAGATGTTGTTATTGGCATTGGGTATGGCAGGAAGTTATCTGTTTTATCCTCAACCTGAAGTTCATGCAGGTATACCGTTAGCTATGGGAGTGAGAGGCGGCCCGGATTTTCGTATTGAAATCAGGCCGGATTTCATCTATCTGGATGACTATGGTTTTGCCGTATCCTATGGAGGGGCTTACGATGTCGTCTACTATGGTGATTACTACTTCGTCTACCGTGACGGTTACTGGTACCGCTCGCAGGATTATCGGGGCCCGTGGGGACGTATAGGAAATGCTGATCTGCCTCCCCAGATAGGACGGCACAACTGGAGCGATATCCACAATCGCCGTGATGCTGAGTACCGTAATCATGATCGGGTTTTCTGGGACAACAGGTTCAGGATGGATCGTGACAAATGGGGTGGTCGTGACGGACGCGGAGGGAGATAATCCTGAAGCCGTCAGATTAAACTCCTTGGAAGCCCGGCATGTTCCGGGTTTCCTTATTTCATGAAGTTTGTTTCAGCAGTGATTAGCGTAAGGCATGAGCATACCCTGCTGTTGCAGTAGCCATGGCCAACCGGAAGGAATTGATTAGATGCGATTGCGCCTTTAGCTGTACGAAGAATATTTTTGAACAAGCGAAAGGCTGCGGCAAAAGTGACGTCACATATCAGTACCCAAAAATTGGCAAAAAAGGAGTTCCCACTATGATGCACGAATGGTCACGTTCCTGGTATTGGTCTGATTCTTCTCCGGCCCTGGCGTTTTTCCTTACGCTGGCGTTCTGGGGAGTTTATTTCATCCCATCAGTCATAGCCTTCTGGCGCAACCATCGCAGCAAAGCCGCCATATTGGCTCTCAATATCCTTCTCGGGTGGACTGGCCTGGGCTGGATCGGTGCTTTTGTATGGTCGCTGGCCTACACTGGTCCTGATAGAATAAACAAGGCCTTTGCCCATGAAAACCCGGCTTGAACCGGGTTTTCAATTTTGCACCACATCTGCCGTTGATTCCTTCCGGCATTTGCCTTTTTGATCGACAACCATTTCCGGCACTTGCCTGCCGCAACTCTATCCGGCCTTGCGAACCAGTGCTGTAGTGGTATCGGAAGCAGTAAACGTTTGCCCGATCTGCCCCGGATACGGGATTTTCAGCGATATTTTCTTTACATTTGCGTTACTGATTCTGTCATGCAGAAGGGCGCACTTTTTTCCGGATATTATAACCCGAAATATTTTAATACTTTAGCCTTGGCGTGCGTTTGCTGGTGCTGAAATCATTGTTATAAATGATATTTCACCTGACGGCAGTCAACGATCTACCATCAGGCCAGCTCCTTTCGAGCACGAAGTGCACTTCCGTTCGTTCTCTATAATTGCTCTGGATATAAATTAAAAGAAGCAAAACATGAGAATTTATCCGTTTACCTTGTTGCTCGGCATTTGGCTCATGGCTTCAAACATCGCTCAAGCTGATGACGAATATGAATTGGCTGACTCCCGGGGCTGCCTGGCATGTCACCAGTTAGATATGAAGATAGTAGGTCCCTCATTTAAAGAGATCGCCAGAAAGTATTCCGGTAATAATGGTGCGGAAAGCATATTGGAAGATAAGGTCATAAACGGCGGGGTAGGCGTTTGGGGTAACATGCCCATGCATGCCGGTAACATAGACAAAGAGGAGGCCGCAACGTTGGTTAAATGGATTCTCGGTACAAAATGATTAAGGTATAAGTAGATACATGAATGATGAACCCGCCTTACAAAACATCAGATCAGAACGTATGTTGAGGCGAAAAAGGGGGAGGAGCCAGCGATCATGTCAACCAACAGGGCCTGTCAAAGATGAGTGCCTGGACCGTGGGGCCGGAGGATGAGGCGCTCGAAGCCGTGTTGATGACGACACGGTTTGCTTGTTTCTGGAGAACGGTTCTGGTGGTATAAAATATTGGAGCAATCCGGATGTTATATATTGTGTATGTATTTGGTTGGCGCTTATAAATACTTGGTATAATGTAATTTAGGTGGATATTTGTTTTTATTTTATATGATAATGTATATATTTGGGTAGCGGCATCCTGAGTAGTGCCTTTTTGAGAACTCTCCACTATTGAATCACCATATATCGGCTATGATTGACTCATCAAGGATAATGATGGTATTCTTTGCCTTGTTCGTGACCACGGGTTGCAGCGTTGGGGCTGTTGCTCTGGCTGACGACAACGGATACCCGGGTGTTGAGCATGCTTTATGGTATTTTGTCGGTGTTCTGTTCTGCTTTACAGGTTTTGCTGTGCTTATGTTGCGCAAAAAAAAGAAGCAGGTGTAGTCAAGTCAGGAAAACATGAAAAGAGTTTGTATGGTAAAGACCGGTTGATCCAGGAACTGATACCCGCAAGCACTGCACGCCAAGACTCGATTAAAGCATAAAGCCCGGTTCATCGCCGGGCTTTATTTATATCCGGCAATTGGCTCGTTCGCGGGATTGAAAAGGCAGAAGCTGAGTTGAGTCGTCCATAAAACTCTCTTGTAATAAAATGTCCTGATTAATCGGCCGTTTCGTTAACATACTCATGTACGGTTTCCATCTTTCCCTATCAAATATTCGAAAGGGCAAACTATGAACAGACACATCAGGGCTGCTTTGGTACTTGTTTTGATGGTTACGGTAACGGCATGTTCGCCCAGGCCGGCCGTCAGGTATGTAACCGTAAGCGAGATCAAGGCGTCGCTTCCCGCGACTCCGGTAATCGCAGGATTCGATATCGATGATACCGTTCTATTTTCAACCCCCGGATTTTATTACGGATTGGCTAACCTGGATGGGCCTGACGGCAAGAATAAATACGGCTCAAATCCACTGGGCTCAAAGAGCTTCTGGAATGATATGAATGGACAGTTCGATAATTTCAGTTTGCCGAAGGCCTCAGGCCGGGCTTTGATCGAAATGCACTCTTCGAGAGGCGACAAAATAGTATTCATTACCGCGCGTGACAGCTCGCAGGTATCCATCCTGCCGAAAATCCTGGCGCAGAGTTTCATGTTGTCCAATCCTGCTATTGTTTTTACCTGCAATGCTCCAAAAAAGGATTTCATAGCGGCGGCCCATGTGGTTATTTATTATGGAGATGCCGATTCGGATATGGATCAGGCAATCAAGGCCAGCGCTCGCCCTGTCAGGGTAAAGCGTTCCCCATTATCGAACAATAAAACATCTTACGTGAACGTGGGCGGTTTTGGGGAAGATGTGCTGATCGACTCTGAAAACTAATAGGAGCGGTTGGGCGTTCAGAACTTTTTGGAGTTAAGCAAGGCAAAGCCGTTTTCGAGTG
This sequence comes from Chlorobiaceae bacterium, assembly GCA_013334525.1. GTDB lineage: Bacteria > Bacteroidota > Chlorobiia > Chlorobiales > Chlorobiaceae > Chlorobaculum. The sequence continues at coordinate 39,762 of JAAXXK010000010.1, read as the reverse complement.
GAGCTTCAGCAACCCCGCTTAACCTGTACAGTGAACCGTGTGAATTGTATCGATTGTCTGAGACACGTGATCGTCACTTTTCCTGGTTTTGATCGCTATCTGTTTTCATTCAATCCAATTTTGAATGAGCCATGTACACCATCGAAAATGCCGGCTCCTATATTCGTGTCGTGTTTTCAGGACGGGTAAATGATGACGACCTTCTCAATGCGTTCAAGGATGAAGTTGCCCTGCCTGATTACCGGGAAAAAAACGCTCTCTGGGTTTTTGATGGGTGCGAGTGTGATTTTTCCCACTCCTGTTATGAGGAGTTGACCCGTTATATCAGCACCTATTATCCTCGAAACGCCACCAGGCTGAAAACGGCGATTTTGACCTCGAACAACCTGCATCAGGCGCTGGCTGAACTATTTCTCGGCCAGGCAGAAGAACTTACCTATTCGATCAGGATCTTCCAGGAGCAATCGGAAGCAGACGCCTGGTTGAGGCAGTAATGAAGACGATTCAGGGTAGCAGAACTTGCCGGATATATCAGGGCTCTCATACCATTTACGATCTTTGATGGCCCAGTAAATAGCATAAAAATAATGTTATACAACTGGTCTCAAGCCTGAAATTCACGGTCGATGCGTTCTTTCAGGAATATTTTCATCAGGGACTGGTAAGGCACATCCCGTTCGTTGGCCAGAACTTTCAGACGATTCAGCATGGGTTCGGGCAGCCGTAGCGAAATGGTTTTCATTGTGGGTTTCAGGTTTGTAAAAATTGCAGTGCCTGCTTTTTCCCAATCGACATACTCTGCCGAGTCATGAGTCGTCCAGAATGCCTGCTCCTCTTGAACGCTATTGAATTCCGGAATCGCGTTTTTCTTCTTTTTCATAAATATCCTGCTCTTTTTGGCTCATATCCCGGGAAGAAATGAGCTGGATTTTGTCACTTCAGATGGTAAACTTAGAACCATTTTGCCGGATCGGAATGCCCAGATGGTTCTGAATGGGAACATTAAAAATATTCAGGGAAAGATTCCACCAATGACGTTTCCAACTTGTTCACTTTATCTGATAAAGGGAATTGGGGTGCGATACGTCGGGCGATATCCCAGCATCGCCAGGCCCCCGGGGTGTCATACCTCATATAGAGCAGGCCGCCCAGGTCGTTGTATGCCCCGGCCAGAGAAGGATTGCTTTGAAGGACTTCCAGAAAAAGATTTTTCGCGGTGTCGAGTTCAACCAGCCGAAGGCGATAGCTTGCTTCGAACAATTTTAGCAGGTATGATTTTGTGTATGCCTGTGAACGGAGATCGACAAGGGTTTGAACCGCCATTTTGAGTTCATCCCTGGTCTTCGCACCCATTGCTTTCGTGAATTTGGTAATAGATGGCTCTGTTTTCATAAGGAGTAATTGGCTGTCAGGGAAGGCCTGTAAAGGCTCACCCATGAGTGCCAATTCTAATGAGCCAAGCAAACGATCGAAAATCTTTCCTTTTTGTAAAACCGTGTCAATCGCTTTTCGTTTCGCTGATTTGTCGGCTTCTATGGCTTTTGGAGAACGACTCTCTGCCTGGTCCAGTATGAACTCCAGTTTGTTGGCAGATGGTGAGACTTTGCGCTTTGAATATGCAGCGAGGTTGTACGATGCAGAGTCGGTTGTATGGATGTTGGTAATTACCAATGTGCGGGAGCATAACGAAAGCATGTCATGCATGGTGAATACCATTTTATCAGGAATGATCTTTTCCTCAGCCACCCTTTTCAGGATTTCCGGGTGTCCACCCACCCTGAACCGGATGAATTTGACGAAACGTTGGGCGTCTGCAGCATTGACCGCAACACCATTTATTCTCCACCTTGCCAGTTGATGATTTTCATTGGTGTAAATCCGCTCATCACCCTTTTCCGTCATGACGATATTGCGTGAGGTACCGGGAATGCATATGGACAGGTTATGCTCGTCGTCAATCGCGCCATGTTCGCCGGAAGGAAACTGTGCCGCCTGCGGTGTCCCTGGCTCAAACATTTTATTGAACAGTTGATGCATTTTTTGACGATTCTGTAACTCAAGAATTCGGAAGCCCACGGTACTGTAAAGTGAATACTCAACATAGGTTTTTGACTCGTTGTCGATTTGAAATCGTCGCCGCAGACTGAAATCGACTATCTCATTTTCCTGTGTAGACTCGACCGATGTATAATTATCCGCAAGGGTGACCTCCAGTGTCTCCCGTGAGTCTGGAGGTAAATTCCTGGACTCTCCGACGGGAGTGAAGTGCGTATCAATGCAGAGCTGCATTTTGATCGCAGCGATGGCTGGTTGGGTGGCCATGCTCATGAGGGCGAATGCCAGGCAGGACACAAGGGTTGATACTGCAGATAGTGGTTTCATAGTGAAGACTTAATAAACATATTGGCAGGAAGCCGGGAAAACATTCAGGTTGATCGGAAATATGGGCAGGGAGTTATTCGGTAACGATGCCTGTGATGTTTCCCCGCGCAATGAGAAGATCCTTAAGCACTCAACAATCTGGGCTCAGATCGTTGCGAAACCTCAATTTAAATATAAGCGTATAAAACCAGTATATTAAGTCGTAAGAACGGCGGCTATATTTCAGGGGGAATCAAGTTTCCTTGTTTAGGGATCATCAAACGCAAAGAGCCCCAGTTTTTATACTGAGGCTCTTTGCGTTTGATGGACAGTTGAAACAGATCCGTAAATGGGTCCTGTTACTCCGGCTTCAGGTGCGGGAAGAAGATCACATCGCGGATTGAGTCCTGGCCGGTCAGGAGCATGACCATGCGGTCGATGCCTATGCCGAGTCCTGCGCAGGGGGGCATGCCGTATTCGAGGGCGCGGAGAAAGTCTTCGTCGACGATCATGGCTTCGTCGTCGCCGCGCTGGCGGAGTTTGGCCTGCGATTCGAGGCGTTCGCGCTGGATGACCGGATCGTTGAGCTCGGAGAAGGAGTTGCAGAGCTCCTTGCCGCCGACGATGAGCTCGAAGCGCTCCACCAGGCCGGGCTCGGAGCGGTGCTTCTTGGCCAGCGGAGACATCTCTTCGGGGTAGTCGGTGATGAAGGTCGGCTGGATGAGCCTGGGTTCGACGAACTCTCCGAAAATTTCGTCGATGATCTTGCCGCTGCTGATCTTCGGGTCGAGTTCGAGGCCGAGGTCTTTGGCGATGTCGCGGAGCTGGGCTTCGGATTTGTCCCTGATGTCTCGACCTGTGTATTCCCTGATCGAGTCGGAGATGGTCAGTCGCCTGAATGGCGGTTTGAGGTTGATTTCATTGCCCAGGAAGGTCGTTGTGTCCCTCTTGTTGACTTCGAGGCAGGCTTCGTGCAGCAGGTTTTCGACCAGCTCCATCATCCAGATGTAATCCTTGTAGGCGACGTAGAGCTCGACCTGGGTGAACTCGGGGTTGTGGAAGCGGTCGATGCCTTCGTTACGGAAATCCTTTGCGAATTCGAACACGCCGTCGAAGCCGCCGACGATGAGGCGCTTGAGGTAGAGTTCGTTGGCTATGCGCAGGTAAAGCTGCATGTCGAGCGCATTGTGGTGCGTCGTGAAGGGGCGTGCGGCCGCTCCGCCGTAGATGGGCTGGAGGATAGGGGTTTCGACCTCTAGCCAGCCGTTTGAGGAGAAGTAGCGGCGTATGAAGCTGACAACGTTGGTGCGGCGGATGAAGGTTTCGCGCACCTCGGGGTTCACGATCAGGTCGACGTATCGCTGGCGGTATCGCATTTCGCGGTCGCTGAAGGCGTCGAAGACCACCTTTTCGCCGTCAACCTCTTTCTCCTTGGCGACCGGGATCGGGCGCAGGGATTTGGAGAGCAGTTCGAACTGCTGCGCATGGACCGAAACCTCACCGGTCTTGGTCCTGAAGGAGTATCCGCTGACGCCGACGATATCGCCGATGTCGAGCAGTTTGAAGGCGTTGTATGCATCTTCGCCGACGTCGTCGCGCTTCAGGTAGATCTGGATGCGGCCTTGGCAGTCCTGTATGTGCAGGAACGAGGCTTTGCCCATTTTCCTGATGGTCATGATGCGGCCGGCCACCGAGACGTTTTCGGGGGTGTCGTCAACGAACGAGGCGACGATGCTGCTCGAAAACGCCGTGACGTCAAACTTGTAGGGATAGGGGTTTATGCCCGCTTCGGCAAGGTGCGTTCGCTCTTCGAGGCGCCTCTTCATCTGGTCGTTCAGTTCGACTGCCGGGGAGGGATCGGAGTGGTTGTTTTTCTGTTCTTCTGTGGACATTGGTAGTCTGTATGGTAATGAAAAATGGGTTCGCGGGCGCGTGTCCTGAATTCAGCCTGTGATCATGCTTTTGAGCCAGATCGCCGGCAGGGTGCTCAATTTCTGGTAGAGTGAACGGTATGCGCGCTTGGAAAAGACGTCGTAATCGTTTTCTTCGATGGCCTTAAGGATCTCGCTGTAATTGCGGCTGCTGATTTCGACGGCCATCCGGCTGTTTTTTTCTAGCATCGCAATGCCCTGTTCCGCCGACTGGTAATAGCGGCGTGCCCGCTCAATCTGGAATTTCATGAGACTGATGAAATTTTCGTTCATCGTTTTTTTCATGAACTCTTCCTGGCTGTAATTGAAGCGTCGAAGGTCTTCCAGCGGGAGGTAAATCCGGCCGCGGTCAACATCCTCACCGATGTCCCGCAGGATGTTGGTCAGCTGCATGGCGATGCCGAGGTCTATGGCGTGCTGCAGGGCTTTTTTGTCGCTGTAACCGAAAATTTCGGCGGTCATCAGCCCCACTACCGAGGCGACCTTGTAGCAGTACACGTAAAGCTCGTCGAAGGTTTCAAAGGTCGTGAAATCGATGTCCATGGCCACACCGTCGATCAGGTCGAGCGGCAGTTCGATGGGAATGGTGTATTGGCGAATGGTATCCTGCCAGGCCATCAGTATCGGGTCGTTCCCGTGATTTCCGGCGTAACAATCATGCAGGCGTGTTTTCCACTCATCGATTGAACGGTTGATCTCCTGACGGGTCAACTGTCCGTTGCTGAGCTTGTCTTCGGCCAGGTCGACCAGGTCGTCGACCGTGCGAAGCAGCGCGTACATGGCGAAAATGGGGTTCTGCTGGCGCTTCGGAAGAAAGCGGGTCGCCATGTAGAATGTCTTGGCGTGATGCTTCGTAATCTGCCGGCAATAGCTGCAGGCGTTCGAGAGTGACAGCTTATTGCCGGCATCCTGAAAAACTGTCTGTCCGTTGTAGCTGTAGTTCATGAACTCTCGACGCTGTTTTGTCCCTTCTTGCGGGGCAATGTTTTTTGCCTGATGCCCTCCTTTTCCCTGCCGGCGCTCTTTTGTACTGCCGGAGAAACAAAAAAATGTAACTTTCAGGGGCCGGAATATGTTGTCAGGAATGTGACGGCAAGATAAAATAATGGCGATAATATACCAAGAGCAAGTACGGCATACCGTTACCGTGACTCGAAGTTCGTGCTTGCAGCAATTCATTTTACAGTATCCATTTGACGACATTTCCATCAGCAGTGACCAGGGAGAAGGCTGTTCTCGTAGGTCTTTCATCCCAGCCCGACATGCCCAGGACCCTCGTGGAGGAGTATCTGGCAGAACTGGCGTTTTTAGCCGATACTGCCGGCGCAGAGGTTGTAAGCTCAATCATCCAGGAAAAAAAACAGCCTGACCCTGCAACGGCTATAGGCAAGGGAAAGGCCGAGGAGTTGGCCGGGCTGGTAAAGGACGAGAAGATCGACATCGTCATTTTCGATGATGACCTCTCTCCGATGCAGGCCAGGAACCTTGAACGAATCTTCGAGTGCAAGGTGATCGACAGGACCGGCCTCATCCTCCAGATTTTCGCGATCAGGGCAAAATCGTTCCAGGCCAAGATGCAGGTTGAGCTGGCGCAGCTGGAGTACCTGCTGCCGCGTCTTTCGGGTGCGTGGACCCATCTGTCCAAGCAGAAGGGCGGCATCGGCACCAAGGGGCCGGGCGAAACCCAGATCGAAACCGATCGCCGGCTTGTGCGCAACCGGATATCGGTGCTGAAGAAGAAGCTCCGCGAGGTGTCGCTGCAGCATAATACCCAGACCAGGGGGCGCTCGACGGTACCGAGGGTGGCGCTTGTAGGCTACACCAACGCCGGCAAATCGACCCTGATGAACGCGCTTTGTCCCGAGGCCGGGGCGTTCGCCGAAAACCGTCTGTTTGCGACGCTCGATACAAAGACCCGGCGCCTGCAACTCAAGATCAACAAGCTGGTGCTGCTCTCCGATACGGTTGGTTTCATCCGCAAGCTGCCCCATACCCTTGTCGAAAGTTTCAAATCGACGCTCGATGAGGTCCTGCAGGCCGATTTCCTTCTGCACGTCATTGACCTCAGCCATCCCGCTTTCGAGGAGCAGATGGAGGTGGTCCGCCAGACCCTTTCCGAGATCGGCGTCATGCACGACCATATCATCGAGGTGTTCAACAAGATAGACGCTCTCGAAGACCCGACCGTCCTTACCAGCCTGCGCGGCAAATATCCGGATGCGGTTTTCATCTCGGCTGTCCGCGGCCTGAACCTTTCTGCCCTCAAGGAGAGCATCAGCGAGCATGTGGCCAGGGATTACAAGGTGCGTAAGGTGAAAACACACGTCTCGAACTACAAGCTTATCGGCTATCTTTACGACAACGCCGAAGTGATCGAAAAACGACACGTCGAGGAACAGGTACATCTTACCATCAGGGTTCACCGGAACAATATCAAGCAAATCGATGCCATGCTCAAGGCGTCAGCGTCCAAAAAGCATGTCCCTGCAGATCTATAACACTACAAGGCGCGAGTTTGTCGAATCACGCATTGCCGGCGCGATCCAGCTCGTGCTCGACAACGAGGGGTGCACCTCGGAGTCGATCGAGGCGGTCTATTGCGGCGGCCGCATGATCAGGCGAATCAATCGCGAGTTCCTGCATCACGACTACGTGACCGACACCATAACCTTCCGATATAACGAAGGGCCGGAGATTGAAGGGGAGTTCTACATCTGCCTGGATGTCATTGAGGCCAACGCCGTCCGGTTCGGCGTTCCCTTCGAGGATGAACTCCTGCGCGTTACCATTCATTCCGTCCTGCATCTCATGGGGTACGACGACTCAACGGATGGGGAGCGGGCCGGGATGACCGTGCTGGAGAATCAATATCTTCAACAGTTGAAAGCCTGACCGGCCGGCACCCACACCCGGCTCCTTTATCCTTTTATCTATAACCATTTCGCCTGCGGGCGACCGGTGCGGCATGTTTTTCAAAGCATGGCCGCATCGGTTGGTTCTGATAATTTTTTTGTAATTTTCATCAATTCAAGCCCGTTTGTTTCGGAGCCGGTGTTATAAAGCGATCATCAGGCGCCTCCGTCGTATGGGCGATCTATTCAAACGATCAAACACCACAGTCATGAACCTCATCATCAATGACAAACCTGCCGATTCCGTCGTTGGCCAGACGATCGGCAAGGCGGCAAGGCTTAACCACAGCCATGTAGGTTATGTATGCGGAGGCCACGGCCTTTGCCAGGCATGTTATGTGACCGTGCAGGAAGGAGCGGACAACCTTTCCGGGCTTACCGATATCGAAAAGGCCTTCCTGTCGCCGCGCCAGATAGCCTCCGGCGGGCGCCTGGCCTGCCAGGCCACCATAACGAAAGATGGTGCCGTAAAGGTGCTGTCCCGTCCCGAAGAGGTTCGCAGGCTGCTTTTCAGCAATCCTCGCGGCCTGGTCACATTCGGCGGCCAGCTGGGACAGGACACTGCCCAACAGATCGGCCCCGGCATCATTAATCTCGCCGGACGGATCCAGCGAGGCGAAATGGGCGGCAGGGAGGCTCTCGGCGATCTGTTTGAGTCTGCAACCGGCGCGGTAAAGCTGGCTGTGGACAGCGTTCCCCAGTTGCTTCCCTTAAAGGAGCAGCTATTGGGGATTGTGGGCAGCCTTCCGGTCAAACTGCCTTTTCTTCCTTCGAAATCCGCCCCGCCCGTAGTGCTCGAGAGGGTCAACATAAGCGTACAACCTCAATCCAAAGGATGAGGCTTCAGCCTCTATGGATTTGCCATCGTATCGCCCCGGAAGCCGACCGACTCCCGGGGCGATATTTTCCGCACCAACTTCCGATCCCGACCATATTGCGTTAACGTCAACTTCTTCCCGCTTACGATGTTGTACCATCCTGTAGCTACGGTAGCAGGTTTCATGCCTGGTTTCGATTCGTTATCCAGTCAGGAATTGGGGATTTGACCTGATTTTTGCAAGTTGAAGGGAGCGGTGCGGTTGTTCGGCCGCCAGGCGATCTATAACAGATGACGGAGATGTTGCCATGAACGACAATGTTGCAGAAGCGCAGAAGGTCGTTGTGACCGATGTCAGGATGCCGTTCAGCTCCATGGTTGTTTTTATGATCAAATGGGCTCTGGCCAGTATTCCTGCGTTACTGATGCTCTGGCTTGTCTTTGCGATTTTATTGACGATCCTGATGTTTGTATTCGGCGAAATGTGGGGATTTCACTCAATTTCCCATCAGCTTCCGACATTTTGAACTGCCGGGGGTTTCGGCTTACGGTAAACAAGAACTTTCCAGAGACCGATTATAATGGGTTTGAACCTTGGTGAGCGTTGCGGTTGTGTGATGCAGTCGGATATCCGCTCGATGTCTATAGAATGTGCCCGTATTGGCGGCATCAATCTTTCCCAGGGGGTCTGCGACACCCCGGTGCCCATCGAAGTCCTGCAGGGGGCTGTCGATGCGATCAGCCAGGGAGTCAACACCTATACCCATCATGCGGGGATCAGGGAGCTCAGGGAAGCCATATCGGCCAAGCAGCAGCGGTTTACCGGGATGGAGTTCGATCCCGATACCGAGATCGTTGTATCCGCCGGTGCGACAGGAGCCATGTATTGCGCTTTCCAGGCGCTGCTCAACCGGGGCGACGAGGTGATCGTGTTCGAGCCCTATTACGGGTATCATGTCTCGACCCTTCTCGCCGTCGAGGCCGTACCGGTTTTTGTGCCTCTCGATCCGCCGGACTGGTCTTTCCGTCCGGAGATCCTCGAGGCAGCGGTCACACCCAGGACCAGGGCGCTTCTCGTCAATACCCCCGCCAATCCATCGGGCAAGGTTTTTTCACTGCAGGAGCTTTCGCTTATCGCCGATTTTGCCATACGACACGACCTGTTCGTCTTTACCGATGAGATGTATGAGCATTTTGTCTATGACGGGTTGTTGCATCGCTCGCTGGCGACTATTGCCGGCATGAAGGAGCGGACCATTACCGTTTCCGGCCTGTCCAAGACCTTCAGTGTTACGGGTTGGCGCATCGGTTACGCCTTGTGTGACGCACGCTGGGCTGGAGCCATAGGCCATTTCAACGATCTTTTCTACGTCTGTGCCCCCTCACCGCTTCAGGCCGGCGTTACTGCCGGGCTTCGATTGCTCGATGACAGTTATTACCTGGGCCTTTCCGTCGAATACGGCGCCAAAAGGGATCTTTTCTGCAAGGCTCTTGAAGAGGCGGGCCTCAGGCCGCATATCCCGCAGGGAGCCTATTATGTCCTCGCCGATACCGACAGTGTGCCAGGGGCGACAGCAAAGGAGCGGGCCATGTACATCCTTCACAAGACGGGTGTCGCATCGGTGCCGGGCAGTGCGTTCTTCCATGGCCAGGGCGGGAAGTCGCTGGTGAGGTTCTGTTTTGCAAAAGAGGGACCCGTCCTTGAAGAGGCCTGCGAAAAATTGCTGAAACTGCGTTTATCCTGAAGCGTTCGGGATGGCGTTGAAATATTTATTGGCAGGCAGGCGCCCCTGGTTGTTCCTGTTGTTCTCGAATCAGTGTCGTGTGAGTAGTCTCGGGGTCAAAAAAAGAAGAAAACGGGAGGTATCGCGATGAATGTTGAGCAGACCGTCATGGTGCAGTGTCCTTACTGTGCCGAGAGTTTTGAGGTGCTTGTCGATTGTTCGATAGGACAGCAGGAGTATATCGAAGATTGCGAGGTCTGCAGCAGGCCGGTTACGCTTGTTGTGAACGTTTCGGATGATGGTAACGTGAGTGTCGAAACCAGGGGCGAAGACGTTTAGGAGCCATATTGGATAATCAGGACAAAGAACTTCAGCGGCTGCGCAGGGAGCTGGACGCGGCGAACTTGCAGATTCAGGATCTCGGCAAGGGTCTTGACGATGCGCGATCCCTGTTGAAGACGGTGCTTGAAGTTACCCCTGATTTTTTTGTGCTCAAGGACAGGAACTCCGTCTATCGCCTCGTCAATCCGGCTTTCTGCAGGTTTCTTGGAAAGCGCGAGGATGAGATCATCGGAAAGAGCGATTATGACCTGTTTCCTCCCGAGGATGCGGCCATTTATGCCAGTGGGGATTTGAAAGTTTTGTGCACCCTTGAGCCGGAGGTAGAGGACAGGAACGTTCACGGGCAGGATGGGCGAATCTGGCTGCATATGATCAAGACCCCTGTGCTTGACAGCTCCGGAGCCGTCACCGGCCTGCTTTGCTCGGTGAGGGATATCAGCCGGCGGAAAAAGATGGAACTGGAGTTCGAAAGGATTTTCAGCCTTATGCCGGATATGGTCTGCATCGCATCGGACGATGGGCATTTTACCAAAGTCAATGCGGCATGGCAAAAAGCGCTCGGATATACGGAAGAGGAAATTCTTGCAATACCTTACGCCGACCTGATACATCCCGAAGACCGGGAACGGACCAGAATACAGATCAGGCGCCAGTTGACCGGCGGGGGTTTGACAAATTTCGTCAACCGGTACCGGGCTAAGGATGGTTCATACCGATGGCTTGAGTGGAATTCGACTGCCGTTGAGGAAAGCGTCCTTTATGCCGTTGCAAGGGACATAACCGCGCGAATAGAGAGCGAACGGGAGACCCGTCTCTGGGCGGACGCTTTCCGCTTCTGTGCCCACGGCATTGCCATCGGTCTTCCCCAGAGCGACGCCATCCTGACCTGCAACGAAGCATTCGCACGAATGCAGGGCCAGCCGGTCAGCGCTATCGAGGGCTCGTCCATATTCAGCATGTACGTGCCTGACGACAGGGAGCCGGTGATTGGCCATATCAGGGAGGCTGACCGCTCTGGATTTGTCAGTTATCAGGCGAGGATGATGCGCAGCGATGGCTCAGCTATTCCAGTCCAGATGGATGTGGTAAGCGTTGGCGATGAGGATGGTAAAGTTCTCTACAGGATCGCGACCATGCAGGACATTACGGAGCGGGTGGCCTGGCAGGCAGCGCTGCTTGAGAGCGAGGAGCGTTTCCGCTCGGTCGTGGAATCTGCGCCCGAGGCAATCTTTGTCCAGACCGGCGGGTGCTTCGCCTACCTTAACCAGGGAGCAAGGCTTCTGTTCGGAGCTTCGTCTGCCGAAGAGATTCTCGGCCAAAAGGTGCTGGATCGGATACATCCTGATTTTCGCCTCATGGTGGGAAACCGGATACGCGAGATCAACGACTTTCAAAAACCGCAATCATCAATCGATAACCGGATTTTGCGTATAGACGGCAGTACGGTAGATGTCGAGGCTTCCGCCGTACCGTTCATGTATGCCGGCATTCAGGGGGCATTGGTATTCATGCGTGATGTCAGTGCCCGCAAGAGGGCTGAAAATGAGCGTACTGAACTCGAACTCCAGCTTTACCAGTCACAGAAAATTGAGTCGATCGGGCGGTTGGCCGGGGGTGTGGCCCATGACCTGAACAATCTTCTTACGCCGATTCTCGGTTACTCGGAGATGCTTTCATCCCGTTTTCCGGAGTTGGACAAACACCGCCAGCGTATCGAAATCATTCATGATGCTGCGCTCAAGGCACGTAACCTCGTTCGCCAGCTCCTGGCGTTCAGCAGTCGCCAGGCGCTCGAATTCAGGATGATCGACCTGAATGCGGTGATTCTTGGTTTCGAGAAGCTTCTGCGACATACCATAAGGGCCAACATCGATATACAGTACCGTCTCCACGAGGGTGCGCTTGCCATACAGGGAGATGCCGGTCAGTTGGAGCAGATCATCATGAACCTTGCCATCAATGCTGAGGACGCCATGCCTTCAGGAGGGGAACTGGTTATGGAGAGCTCCATAACGGTCATTGAAAAAGGGCAGCAGAGCTCTTTCGAAGGGCTGGCTCCGGGGCGCTATGCGATGCTTATGGTTCAGGACACGGGGATCGGCATGGACAGGCAAACCCTTGCCCATATTTTTGAACCGTTTTATACCACCAAGGCAAAAGGAAAGGGGACCGGCCTAGGTCTTTCTACAGTCTACGGTATCGTCAGGCAGCATGGAGGCACGATCAAGGCTTCCAGCGAGCAGGGAAACGGCACCTGCTTCAGGATCTGTTTTCCTTTGCATGAGCCCGATCTTCTGCCGCCGTCGCCCCAGGAAACATCAAAGCTTCAGCATTCGGCAGGAGCCACCGTCCTGGTGGTCGAGGATGACGAAATGGTCCGGAAATTTGTTGTTCAGGCACTGGCGGCGGAGGGATTTTCGATCCATGACGCCGCGGGTGGGGAAGAGGCTCTCGAGCTGCTCAGGAATGGCGATCTTGTCCCGGATCTTTTGCTGACAGACCTGGTCATGCGTGGAATGAACGGCAAGGAGCTTTATGAGCAGATAAAGTTGAAGATGCCTTCGATCAAGGTGATCTACATGTCGGGATACACGAAAAACATCATTACCAGCCACGGCGTGCTCAACGAGGGGTTGTCATTCCTGCAGAAACCGTTTTCGGTCGAGGCGCTTGAGGCAAAGGTGAAGGGAATTCTTGGCAGTTAGCTGCCGATAGAAGAAGGGGAATAAAAAAAGCTGAAACCGAAGCTGTAAGCCGAATTCTGTGAATCACCATCAAGTGGTGAAGCTGCAGCCATTTATCTAATGCGGCCTACCCGAAAACTCTCTTTGCGGAATTGGGCGGGCAACCCTCTTTTCCAATGGAAAAAGCTTTCTTATTCGGCCTTGCTTCGGGGAGGTTTTCATAGCGTACTCCATCACTGAAATACCTGGTGGTCTCTTACACCCCCTTTTCACCCTTACTCCGGCTGGCCGGAGCGGTTCGCTTTCTGTTGCACTCTCTGTGACAGGCGGTTTGCACCGCTGCCCCCGGGCTTGAACCATGTTCTCGACCGGCACCCTGCCCTGTGAAGTTCGGACTTTCCTCTGTAAGGCATTATGCCCTACAGCGACTGCACACTTGCGGTTTCAGCAATGGAATAAGAACATCTGGCCGTCCCTGTCCAAAGATATCATCACAGGGGGCTTTAAAAAAAAGAACGCCTGACCGGTTGAATCCGTTCAGGCGTTCTTGTGCTGTTGCGGTTACTGGGCGGCAGCGGCCTCTTCGAACAAGCGCTCGTGGACCACGATGCGTCCGCAGGATTCACAGACATAAAACCCACCCTGGACGATCAGCGTGTGCCTGTTGGTCGGTACCCTTGTGTTGCAGCCCGAACATGCGTGGCGATCCAGCTTGACGATGGCGTTCTGCATTGAACCGCTTTTGAGGTGGTCATATTTGTCGAGCAGCCGTTTGGCGTCGTTCGAGACAGACTTCCTCTGGGACGCGAGCGTCTCCCTGAGCCTGGTTATCTCTTCGGCTGTTTCGATGACAATGCTGTCGAGCTCCTCTTTTTTGAGGTTGACCTGCTGGCTGAGATCCTCCATCTGCTGATTCAGGACATCGTCCGGCATCATCTCCTCCGAAATTTCGTCGTAACGGTTTTCGGAAATCAGGTCGCGCCCCTTTTTCTGGAGTTCCTGGGCGTGGTGCTCTGTATGCGAAATGTCCTGGAGCTTTATTTCAGCCTGCGCGATCTCTTTTTCCTCATACTCGATCTGCTTGGAAAGGGCGTCATACTCCTTGTTGTTGCGCGCAAGGGTCTGCTTCTCTTTAAAAGACTTGATTTTTTCCTTGCATTCGAAAATAGTGCCGTTCAGTCGCTCCCGCAGTTTCTGATGGTCTTCCGCAACTCTCTTTCGTGCCTCGATCTGGCGTGCCGTAAAAGCAAGATCTTCCTCAAGTGCAGTGATCTCCTCTGGCAGGCCTTTCTGAAGGCTCATGATGCTCTCGATCAGATTGTCGATGTGCTGAAGGCGAACGATGAGATTGATTTTTGTATGATCCACTACTGCGCTGGTTTAGATTTGATAAAAAAAAGGAGAAAAAAAAGCACCTCCATGGAAGGTGCTTACCTTGTATGCAAAATCCGCTATCTGAACTAAAATAGTGATATTCCGATCAAGTCCCGTCCTTTTGCGCATTTCGCTTTCTGAGCTAGTTAGTGCCCGAAAGGAGATTCGAACTCCTACACCTCTCGGCGCTCGTCCCTGAAACGAGTGCGTCTACCAGTTCCGCCATTCGGGCAATGCTTGTCAATAAAGGCTCTTCAGCAAGATAAGCTCTTTTTGAGTATAATGCTAATTACTTGATCTCTTTATGCTCCGTGTGGCGCTTGAGGTTCTTGTTGTACTTTTTCAGGATAAGACGTTCCGTGGTATTTTTCTTGTTCTTGGTCGTCGTGTACCTGGAAACGGTTCCGCCTTCCTTTTTCGCTTCGGTGCATTCGAGCGTAATAACGATTCTATTTTCTTTTCCTTTTGCCATCAGTAACGTATATCAGTTGGTTGATTGAGGAGCAACGAATATACATTACCATGTTTGATTATGCAAGCATACCTCAAGTTATTTGTTGCGCGATCTTGTCGGTAATACGGTTTCAGTACCTCCATCGCCTCTTAAGACGAACAATCCCGAAAATGAGCAGGAGCTGCCCGTGAGTGCGCTCCGTTTTTTTGTTTCGACGTCAAGAAACGCTATTATTGAATCTTTTCACCAACACCTTAAATTCAAGGCCAATAGTGCTGGACAGTCATTTGTTTTCATATTCGGAAGGATCCCTGTGCTGTGAATCGGTAAGGCTGGACGAGCTGGCCGGAGAGTTCGGGACCCCTCTTTTTGTGACCAGCCGCCAGAGCCTGGTCAGTCAGTTCAGGGCCTTTGAGGCCGCTTTCGCAACCCTGCCGCATTTCACCTGTTATTCGGTCAAGGCCAATTTCAACCTTTCAGTCATCCAGGCCCTTGCTTCAGAGGGATGCGGCTGCGATGTCAATTCCGGAGGTGAACTCTATCGTGCCCTCAAAGCCGGTGTGCCTCCCGCCAGGATCATCATGGCCGGTATCGGCAAGAGTGAGGATGAAATCGGCTACGCGCTTTCGTCAGGTGTCCTGATGATCAAGGCCGAATCGGTTTCCGAGCTTCGGGCCATCGATCGCGTCGCCTCCCGTCTCGGGAAGGTCGCGCGTGTGGCGATCAGGATCAACCCGAACGTTACGGCCGAAACCCACCCGTACATCACGACCGGCGACAGCAAGGAGAAATTCGGCATCGACGAAGCTGAACTTGGCGAAGTGTTCAATCTTTTCCGGACGTTGCCGAACCTCTCCCTTGAGGGGCTTGACATGCATATCGGTTCACAGATCTTCGATCCGGAATATTATGTCGCAGCGACCCAGAAACTGCTTGATGTGTTGGAATCGACCCGTTCGCTCGGTTTCGATATCAAATGGTTTGATGTCGGTGGGGGGTTCCCCGTGACCTACGATCCGCAAAAGCCGGCCACCCCGATCGGGCGGTTTGCCGAGAAGCTCATACCGATGCTTGAAGGCAAGGGCGTAACCGTGATTTTTGAGCCGGGACGGTTCCTGGCGGCAAACGCTTCGGTTATACTGACGAGGATTCTTTACAGGAAGAGAAACCATGCCGGAAAGGAGTTCTTCATCGTCGATGCAGGCATGACCGAACTGATCCGGCCAGCGCTCTATCAGTCACATCACGAGGTTCTCTCCGTGACCCGCCATGATCGCAGCATCGTCGCCGATATCGTTGGGCCGGTATGCGAATCAAGCGACTTTTTCGCGCGTCAGCGTATGGTCGATGACGCGGCTGAAGGTGAACTGATGGCCGTACTCTCTTCCGGCGCTTATGCCGCCGTCATGAGCAGCAACTACAACGGGCGGCTCCGCCCGGCAGAGGTGATGGTCGACGGCAGCGATGTCAGGCTGATCCGCCGCCGCGAGACCTACGAGCAGCTGGTGCAGAACGAGATTTGAGAATTTAAGAAAAAGGACCAAAAGGACGAAAGGGACCAAAAGGACATAAGGAAAGAAAAGAGGAGAGCATTTTCTCTCTTAACATTTAAGTCCCTTATGTCCTTTAAGTCCTTTCGGTCCCTTTCTTATTTCTTAATATTATTGAAGATTCGCAGCGTTGCTTCTGCCTGGTTCAGGGTGTAAAAGTGAACTCCCTTGACGTGATGGTCGATCAGCTCCTGAACCTGCCTGGTCGCCCATTCTATACCTATCTCGGCGACCTCCTTGTCGTCTGCCGCATCGAGAACCTTCTTCAGCAGGGGAGCCGGGATGCGTGAGCCGAGGGCAAGCTCGCACATCCGCACCATACCTTTTTTTGTCGTGATCGGCATGATGCCCGGAATAACGGGCACGTTGATGCCGGCTATTTCGCAACGTTCCACGTAATCGAAATAGTCCCGGTTATCGAAAAAGAGCTGGGTGACGATGTAGTCGGCGCCTGCGTCCACTTTGGCTTTCAGGTACTCGAGCTCTTTGATCCGGTTCGGTGTCTCGGGGTGGCCTTCAGGGAAGCCGGCAACGCCGACGCCCATTTCGGGGAAGTTCGCCTTGATGAACCTGACCAGGTCGATGGCGTTCGGGAAGTCCTTGACGGCTTCGGCGATGGTCGGTATGTCGGCGGGCTTGTCGCCACGCAGCGCCAGCACGTTGTTGATGCCGTTTTCCGTGTAAAGCTGCAGGATGTTTTCTATCTCGCTGCGTTCCGATCCTATGCAGGTCAGGTGGGAAACGACCGTCAAACCCGTCTCTTTCTGGATTCTCGTGACCAGGTTGTGCGTCCGCTCCCGCGTTGAACCTCCGGCGCCGTAGGTTACGCTGACATACGAAGGATTGAGGGGAAACAGGTTCGAGATGGTCTCAAAGAGGGTATCCCAGTCTTCCTGCTTTTTCGGAGGGAAAAATTCCAGGCTGAAAATCGGTTCTTTTCTGGTTTCGAGTATCTCTTTGACAAGCATCCGCGTAAGTATTTGAGCTGGTTGAGAAATTGATGGGTCCACTGCCAAGTGACCTGAATATAATAAACTATGAATTGCGTAACTTAAAGAAATTCACAGGACAACCGCCAACCCCCTAGTATGCGGTATTTCCTCTCTGCCTATCCTGCTGTGCGCATCCTCGCATGTGCCATTTCCGGCATTTTAGCCGCTGTTTGTCTTCCTGTCCTTCCGATCACCTGGATCGCCATATCCCTGTGCTCAGCCATCCTGGTGCCGGTCACGCTCATGGTCGACAGGAGACGGCTTCCTGCCGGTCATCTATCCGCTTTTTCCGCGATCTGCTACATCAGCCTTCTCATTGGCGCCTTCGCCCTTCACGCATCCTGTTCGTTCAGGTTTGTTCCCTCGCCGTCGCTACTCTCATGGGTTGGCCATGACGTGATCCTTTCCGGTGAGGTCGATGGGCGACCGCTGGGGGGCAGTAGCGTCACAAGCATGCAACTGCATGTGAAAGAGGTATTCGAGGATGGGAAAACCACAAAGGTCGATGACCGGGCGAACATTGTGGTCAGGTTGCCCGCTTCCGGGGAACTGGAACTGCAGGAGAACGACTATGTGAGGCTCAAGGGGCGCCTGGCCCTTATAGCCGGGGCGTCGAACCGGGGAGAGTACAACCCGCGTCTGCAAAACCGGTACAGGGGGATTCATGTCCAGCTGTTTTGCGCAGGGCCATGGCGCGTGCTGCGGGAGGCTCCCCAAAGCGGATTCTCACCGATCAGGAGCATCGTCAATCCTGTGCGCAGCTATCTTTCCGGCAGCATTGACCGGCGTTTCCCGGCTGGCAGGGAGCGGCAGTTCGTCAAGGGCATGATTCTCGGTGAACGGGACATGCTGCCCGAAGAGCTTTACGATGCATTCCGGCGAACCGGCACGGCTCATGTCATCGCCGTTTCCGGCCTGCATGTCGCCCTCCTGGCATATGCCGTCAATCTTTGCCTGCAGCGCCTCAAGGTGACCAGGGTGGGCAGATGGCTTTCGATGCTGATCCTGGTTTCGGTGATAGCCCTCTACAGCTTTGTTACAGGCAACGCCCCATCTATCCAGCGTGCGGCCATCATGTCGGCCATGATGATCGCAGGAAGCGTGCTTGGGCGCAAAAGTTATCCGGTTAATTCACTGGCGGCATCCGACCTTGTCATTCTCCTTCTTGACCCTCTCGATCTGTTCAATCCGGGTTTCGTGATGACCAACGGGGCGGTAATGGGCATCCTTGTGATGTATGGCCGCTTGTCCGCAGTGGTGCCCGAAGGCAAAAATCCGGTTCAGCGCATAACTCGCCTTACATGGGAGAGTTTCAGCGTCAGCATTTCGGCGATGGTCGGGGTGAGTCCGATAATCGCTCTTTACTTCGGGACCTTCTCCCCTTCGGGCGTCGTTGCCAACCTTCCCGTGGTGCTCTTTTCGAACCTTGCCATGTACTGCTCGCTTCCGTTGTTCCTGTTTCATGGTTTCGCCGGGCAGCTTGCCTCCATGTTCGGCCTGAGCGCCTGGCTTTTTGCAAGGCTTACCTTGTTCTTTACACTGTTTTTCAGTCGAATGCCGTTGGCAAGCATCGAGTTCAGGCCAGACCTTTTCGAGGTTGCGGTGTTCTATGCGGCACTTGCCGTTACCCTTCACTCACTCGCGAAAAAGGCCTGGGCAAAGGCCATGATCGCCGTGCTTTGCGCAATGAACCTCGTTGTCTGGCATGAACTTGCCCGACCGGTTTTGAGGCCGCCGGGGATGGTGACGGTCAATCTTGGCCGGGAGGTCGCGCTGCTCTACTCGTCGGGCAGCGAAACGGTGCTTGTCGATGCCGGGCGGCGAAGAGGCGCGTGGGAGAGGATCCGGCGTCAGTCCGATGCATGGGGGCTTGCCGCACCAGTTGCCGCCGCCGGACTGTTCTCGCCTGATTCGGTGATCGGTTCGCTTCCTGTATCACGACGTCCCGACTCCTCAGGCAGGTTAGCACTTCGGTCGATTGTTGTCAGTCGACTCGATGACAAAGTGCTCAGGATCGACAGTAAAGGTGGTTCAATGCTTCTCGTATCAGGTATGGCCCGTCTGGCAGGGACCAAGTGGGAGAGGGGCAATGTGGTGCTCTGGGTCTACCGGTTTACCGGCAGGCAGTGGCAGGAGCTTGACGCATGGATTGCTGCGGCAGGGCCTCAGCGGATGCTGCTTGTGCCCGGCCCATTCATGTCTGCCTCACAGCGAGCCCTGCTCGCCCGGTTTGCTTCAGGGCGTCCTGGCGTGGAGATCCGTTCAAAAAGCGTGCAGACCATCTGGCCGTGAGCAGAAGAGGATAGATGAAAGTTTACTGGTTCTGTTTGCTGAACAGATCGTTGGCGGTGAGGTTGTCGATGATTTTGACGACCTCGGCAGAGAGTCCGGCAGGATTGATTTTTCTTATGACAGAGGCAATGGTGGCGATTTTTCCTTCGATGGGAAGAAACTTGTTGACCACGACGACCCTGTTTTCATGCACCCGGCAATCTCCTCCAATGAAGCTCCCTTTTTCGTATCTGAGCTTGTGGCCGGTGGAGGTAATGGCTGCTTCGAGGAGCTCAAGCTGTTTCTGTTTTTTCATCCCCGCATCCTCGGGTCAAGGGCGTCGCGGACACCGTCGCCGATCAGGTTGAAGCAGACTACGGTCGACAGGATGGCGATTCCCGGAAAGGTCGATATCCACCAGTGGTTCAGCAGGCTGTCCCTTCCTTCGTTGATGATGTTGCCCCAGCTCGGTGTCGGAGGCTGCACGCCAAGCCCGAGGAACGACAGGCCTGCCTCGGTGAGGATGATGCTGCCGATCCTGAGCGTCGCGGCAACGATCACCGGTGTCAGGGCATTGGGTACCAGGTGGCGGAAAATGATCCTCAGGTTGGAGAGCCCGAGCGATTTGGCGGCAAGGATGAACTCCTGCTCCTTGAGCGAAAGCACCTGGCCGCGGACAATACGCGCCACACCCATCCAGCCGGTAAACGACAGCGTGATGACGATCAGGTATATGGAGTTCCCGAAGGTGGCGATGATGATAAGGATGAGGAATAGCGCAGGAAAGGCGATCAGCACATCCACGATCCGCATGAGGATATTGTCAACCCAACCGCCGAAAAATCCGGACGAAACGCCGATTACCGTTCCAAGGGTGACCGAGATGAGCACGACAAGAAAACCGATTGAGAGCGAGATCCTGGAGCCATAGATAACGCGGCTGAAAATGTCGCGGCCATACTGGTCGGTGCCGAGCAGAAAGGTTCGTGTTATCACAAAGCCGGGTTTCCGGTCGCCCGAAACTTCCTGGCCGGCAGACAAATCCTTGAGCTCTGAAATCGGGATGCTTTTTTCCCTGATACCCTGGCGGAACAGTATCTCGTTAGCCTTGACGCTATAGGTGTTGACAAATTTCAGCGAGTAGTCATGGTTTCTGTATTTGAGCTTCTGGCTGTCGGTGATCAGGGCGTTTGTAAGGCGAGAAGCATAGTCGGAGCCTGCCCTGAGCGGGATGGTGACCGAACGGCGTTGTGCCAGCACCAATGCGTCCAGCCTGGTGAAGGGCGGCTGATAGGCGGTCACCAGGAAGTCCTGCTGGTCGTAAGGGTTGAATGGTGCCAGGAACGGAGCCAGGAAGGCTACCGAATAGAGCACAAAGATTACCACGGAGGCCACCACTGAAATGGCGTTTCGCTTGAAAGAGCGCATGCCGAGCTGCCAGAGGCTTAGTTCACCTACCTCAGGCGCCTCCTTTTCAGCCATCGCTTTTCGACAGGAGCGGGCCGACTGTGTTGAGAGGATGGCGGGTACGAGCAGGATGAATATGGACGCGACCCAGAACTCAAGCATTTCTGCAGAGAAGATCTGCCGGAAATTATCGGGCGAAACGACCAGGAGAACCAGCCCGGTATACATGGATCTCAGGCTGATCACGAACAGGTCAAGACGCAGGGCAAGCAGCAGGAGGAACGCCGTAAAGGCAATGAGGTAGAAAAGCCCCGGCCCGGTTTTTCCGCTGCGCAACAGGCCGAGTCCGGGTATGATGCGGTACAGGGCGGGGATTTTTTGTTCGTTCGTATTTTTCACAGGAATAGGTAATGGTGATCCTGATGGTATTGCCTGATTCAGGGCACCTCTAAAAAAACAATACTGGCGGCTCGAAAACAAACCTCAGCCGATAAAAAAAAAGCTGCCTTTCCGGGGAAAGGCAGCTTTTTTAAATGCCGAGTCGGGGTGACTGTCGAATCAGGCCTCTGTCGAAGCCTCTTCTGTTGCGCCTTCAGCCTCTTTTCTTGGGGCTATGATCGAAACGACAGGAGCGTCCTCTTCACCGATAACCTTGATCTTGTCCTGGAGAGAGCCGAGAACGAGCTCGCTGATGTGCAGGGTCTGGCCAAGTCCGAGGTTGGAGATATCCACTGAAATGTGCTCAGGGATGTCCTGGGGCTTGCCCTTGACGGTCAGCGTATGTGCGGCGATCTGGATTTTACCGCCGCCGAACTTGACGCCGGGGCATTCGCCCTCGACATGCACAGGAACTTCCATTTCAACGACCTCTTCAGCAGAGAACAGCTGGAAGTCGGCGTGGATGACCTTGTCGGTTACGGGGTCGAACTGTAAGTCCTTGATGAATGAAAGCATGCTTTTGCCATCGGGGTACTGAAGGTCGATCAGGTGTGATTCCGACGAGTGTACAAGCTTCTCAAGCACTTTTTCTTCGACGCTTATGCTGATGGTCTCTTCACCTTTATGGTAGACGACTGCGGGGACCTGTCCGATGCGGCGCAGTTTTGCAGCCTCTTTTTTCTTTGCTTCGCGGGGGTTTACAGACAATACTCTTGTTTCCATGCTATTCCTCTATCTCTTTTAACTGTTAACGCTTATGATTAATGATGATTGGTAATCTTGTAGGTAATGTTCTTGCTGTCGAACAGGTAGCTGACCGAATCGCCATCGTAGATTCTCTTGATGGCTTCACCCAGCAGGTTGCTGATGGTGACGATCTCGATTTTTGAAGAGTACTCGTGTTCGGTAACGAGCGAATCGGTGACGATCAGCTTCTCGAGCACAGAGTTGTTGATGCGTTCAATTGCCGGTCCGGAGAGGATCGGGTGTGTGGCGGCAGCATAGATTTTAAGGCCGCCGGCATCCTTGATGGCCTTGGCGGCATTGACCAGCGTACCTGCCGTGTCGATCATGTCGTCGACGATCAGTACATTCTTGCCGCGGACGTCGCCGATGATGTTCATCACTTCGGCTACGTTGGCTTTCGGACGGCGCTTGTCGACAATGACGAGGTCGGCACCGAGCTCGGCTGCAAATTTTCTTGCCAGCTTGACGCCGCCTACATCAGGAGATGCAACGACGAGGTTGTCGGCGATATCCATGTTTTTGACATGGTCTATCAGTACGACGCTGGAGTAGAGGTGGTCGAAAGGAATATCGAAAAAGCCCTGGATCTGGGGCGCGTGAAGATCCATGGTCAGGATTCTGTCTGCACCGGCCTGGGTCAGGAGGTTGGCAACGAGCTTGGCCGTGATCGCTACACGGGGCTTGTCCTTCCTGTCCTGCCTGGCATAGCCGTAATAGGGCATGACAGCAGTGATTCTTGCTGCTGAAGAGCGCTTGGCGGCATCGATCATGATCAGCAGTTCCATCAGGTTATCCGCAGGGGGATTGGTGGACTGGATGATGAACAGGTCAGAGCCCCTGATGGACTCGAAATAGTTCACCGAAATCTCACCATCGGAGAAATTTTCCACCTTGGCATCGCAAAGGGGCATGCCTAGGTATTCGGCAATTTTTTCTGCGAGCCCAGGATTGCTGCGTCCTGCGAAAATTTTGATTGGTGTTTCCATCGTGCACTGCTTTTTCTGATGAAACGAATTATATTACGCCTGCATCTTGATTTGCCGAGTATTTAAATCCTCTGTCGCAACCGGTTTGATATAGGATTTCAAATATAGCAAAACGGAATTAATTTGTTAAGTATATAAGTAAATTTTCTGGCCAACCCCGTCAGTCCGCACATCATGAACATCGAAGACTTAAAAGCTTTTCTCGGGCGCTATTTCGATCCTGTCGACCTGGTTGGACCCGGCGATACCGTTATCACCGGACCTGCGAAGATCGAAGATGCCGGTGTCGGCCAGGTCAGCTTCGTGGCCAACGAGAAATATTACCGTTTCATTGAAGAGACCAACGCTTCACTGCTGATCGTCAATACTGATGCCCCTGTAGGCGATGGGGTCGATGGGAAGAGTTTCCTGAAAGTGAAGGACCCGTATACCGCGTTCGTCTTCATCCTCAAGCAGTTTGCCGGCACTCGCCAGGTTTCTGCACCGGGCACGGCTCCTACCGCAATAGTGGCGCCTTCAGCAACACTTGGCCGGAACGTTTCCATCGGCGACCATGCCGTCATCGGTGAACGCTGCGTCATCGGCGACGATACGGTCATAGGCCCCGGTACGGTGCTGATGCACGATGTGACCATTGGCCGCGGCTGCATTCTGTTTCCACTGGTCACCTGCTATGACGGCACCGAGATCGGTGAGCGCGTTACCGTTCACAGCGGCACAGTCATAGGGGCAGACGGCTTCGGCTTCGCGCCCCAGAAGGACGGCTCATACATCAAGATTCCCCAGATGGGTACCGTTCAGATCGAGGACGATGTCGAAATCGGCGCCAATACAACCATCGACAGGGCTACGATGGGCAAGACCCTCATCCAGAGAGGAGCGAAAATCGACAATCTGGTGCAGATTGCCCACAATTGCCGGATCGGCGAGGACACGGTTATCGCTTCCCAGGCAGGCATTTCCGGCAGTGTGAAAATAGGCCGCCAATGCCTGATTGGCGGACAGGCCGGGTTTGCCGGTCACCTTGAAATAGCCGACAAGACATCGGTCGCGGCCAAGGCTGGTATTTCCAAATCTTTTACGCAGCCAGGCCAGGCCATCCGGGGTATTCCGGCCCAGCTCATGCGTGACCAGTTCCGCCAGGAGGCACTCGTTCGTGGAATCGGCGCCATGAAAGAGAAGCTCGAATCGATTGAGGCCCAGCTCAGGGATTTTCAGGCAAGGCTTGACGGGTGATGTTTTTCGAGGGGTTGCCGTCGGCATTTATGGCGCAACCCGCTGCAGCTTTTCATAACTGGCCCAGCGAACTGTTGAGGTTCCAGTTGTAAGGGCGGTAGCGTATGTGGAGACGATGCCTCTCTGAGACGATATCCGAACGAAGTTGCTGGTCGGCGAACGGCAGGATATAGTCGAGCACCTGCTGCGGCGATGATCCGAAATCTGTCCCATACCACAGAAAGATCCTCGACAACCATATCTCACCGTTTTTCCTGTCCAGCTCCAATCCGTTGCGGTTTATGAAGCTTCGAGCGGCGATGTCGAGTTGCCTGTCAATTTTATCCGCATCATAGAACTCGATCGGGGGACAGGAGCTTGAGGCGCAGACAAGGGCAAAATGGATTCTTGGATCGAAGGTGCCTACCACATAAGGGAGCCTCGGGTCGTCAGAGCTGAACGGCCTTACCGGAAAAGCAGGATGGGAACGGTTTTTCCTCAGTATGCCGTGTTCTATATCGTCGGGTGAGTAGAACCGGCCCCCGATATCGTACCCGATTCTTCCGAAGAAGTTGACGATATCAAGTACTGAATGGCTGATATCGAGGGCGATGACGCCGTGTATGATCAGGATATTGTAGATGTTGATCCAGAAGGCTTTCAATGCATGGTCTCCCTCAAGGCTCAGGGGATCGAATCCGTGAAGGGCAACGGCCAGATGCCGGTAGTCCTGGAAGCTTCCTGAGTTTTTCATGGCCCTGTAGTCGACCACTCCTTTCTTTGTATCGAAAAAAGCTCCCTGAAGCCGGCCGAGCATACTCTTGAGCCTGACGTCGATATTTTCCGGCGATTCGGCGAAACTCCCCTCATCCGGGCTGTTCAACGTGAGCTGTAGTGGTATAAGCCGCTGAAGCCATTGCATCAGTGAGAGTTCAGTGTCCTGCGTTTCGGCAGGGGCCTTGCCGGCAAGTAGCGCCGTTACTGCATTGATATAGCCGATATGGCTGAACGCCTGCGGAAAGTTTCCGAGCATTTCGCCCTTATCCGGGTCGTACTCCTCCGAGAACAGCCCCAGATCGTTGGACGCCTCCATGGTTACGGCCAGGAGCTTTTCTGCCTCTTCGATCCTTCCGGAAAGCGCAAGGCATTCGATCAGCCAGAAATTGCACAGCACGAACCCTCCTTCTTCTCCATCAAGTCCGTCATCAGCGAGGTATCGCCTGACGAAGCCATTCTGAAGGAGATCGTTACGGCAAGCTTCTATTGTCCCCTGTATGCGGCTGTCCGATATCGGCAGGAAATTGACCAGCGGCAAAAGCAGCAGGCTGGCGTCGAGCAACTCGGAACCGTATCGCTGTACGAAGCTGTTGCTCCGGCTGCTGAACCCCCGGGAAAGGACTTCTGATTTAATGGCATCACGCTCTTTCGACCATCGTTCGAGCGGAGCGTCGAATCCGAATCTTCCTGCGATGGTTATGCCCCTGTCGAGCGCCACCCAGCACATCACTTTCGAATAGACGAAATGGTGAGGGCCGTTGCGAACCTCCCATATGCCGTCATCCGGCTGACGCCAGTTTTCCATTGCCATTTCGCAGATATCCCTGAAAAACGGCCATAGATCGTCGTCGATCTTGCCTGCATAATCCGAAAGCCTCAGGGCCGCATCCATGACCTCGCCGTAAATGTCCCACTGCTTCTGGGCCTGGGCAGAGTTGCCGGTTCTGACGGGCCAGGAGTTCCTGTAGCCGGCCAGATGCGGCAGGGATTTTTCTTCAAGCATGGGCTCGCCCTGGATTGAGTACATGATCTGGAGGTTCCTGCTGCCGTTTTCCCTGTATATGTGGTGCAACCAGCGGATAAAACGGTCAGCCTCGTTGATGTGTCCCAGCGAAAAGAGCGCCTTGAGGGTAAACGATGCATCCCTCAGCCAGGTGAAACGGTAGTCCCAGTTTCTATCGCCTCCGATGAGTTCCGGAAGCGAAGTCGTAACGGCGGCCGCTATGGCTCCGGTCGGCTGGAAGGTGAGCAGCTTGAGGGCAAGCAGGGAGCGGTGAATAAGGGGGGTCAACTCCCCGATCCAGGAACAGCGAGGCCCGATGCAGACTTGCAGCCACTCTTCCCAGTATGCCCTGGTCGACTGGAATGGGCAGGAAAGGGTTTCATCCAGATTCAGGGGCGCCAGCACGAGGTCGAAATGCGCAGATTCGCCTTTTTGCAGGGTAAAGGTCAGTCTAAGGCTGTCGCTGCCGATGCCTTCGGCTTTCCAGGCCTGCGCCGTCAGCAGGAGGTATAGCGAAGGGGTGATCTCAGTGAACGAAAACCGCCCGCCCTCCTCGATGACAACGGGTTTCTGCATCCCGTAGCCGGGCCGGGGCGCCAGGTTCAGGACAAACTCCATACTGCCGCTATCGACACTGAGGCAGCGGTGAATTCCCTGGGGACGCTGGGGAAGGAGGCTGTTTTCGACAGGCATGAAATCGTGAAGCGTCGCATGGCCGTCGTTTGTTGTAAAGGCGCATGAGAGAATGTTGGTTCCGGTTACGTATTCACGGCTCGAAGTGAACGTTGCGGATGGATTGATGCTGAAAAAGCCCCCCTTCTGGTCGTCAAGCAGCGATGCGAAGATCGTTGGGGAGTCGAACCAGGGCAGGGAGCAATAATCGATAGAGCCGTCAATGGAGACAAGTGCCGCAGAGCGCATGTCTCCTATAATTCCGTAATCCGAGATGTTCCTGTACATGGTTTCAGGTCGCTATCAACATTAAGATTTATGCAACACAACCCTGGGCTTTTCATGTATAACGCTCGGGCTGCCTGAATCGCTCCACAGCTTATGGTTCGGGGATTTTATTAAATAAAAGGGAATCGGGTAACGCAGGAAGAGCGGTCGGTTGTGTTTGACCTTTTATGGTGCCATGGGCGTATCGCTCTGCAGCATGGCGGAGACTTTCTGCAGGAACTCCTTGAGCTTGATCGGCTTGATGAAGCAGTCGTTCATGCCGATCTGTTTAGCCATTTTCAGTGAGGCATTATCCAGATCGCCGCTCATGCCGAGAATCGGTATGTTGCGGAAGGTGCTGATTTCTGACCGGATACGCCTTGTGGCCTCCATGCCGTCGAGAACAGGCATCCTCATATCCATGATCAACATGTCGCAGTCATGATTTTTCAGCATGTCGAGCGCTACCAGTCCATCTGATGCCTCAAGTATCGTTACTCCAAGCTTGTTAAGCATCGACTTGATGAGCTTGCGGTTTAAATCCAGGTCATCGGCGACCAGCACCGTTTTGCCGTTCAGCGATTTCTTCAGGGTTTTTCGGGTCGTCTGGAAAGAGGTTTTCAACGCAAAGAGCAGTTCAGAAGGTGCCGGCGGCATGGAAATCCACGTATCAATGTCGTAGGTTTCCAGAAGTTTGTTTTCTGGAGTCTGAGGATTCGAAGTGGTATAGGCGACGACAGGTATCTCCTTGCCGAGTCCCTTGATTTTTTTTGCCAGTTCGGCAGCGTTGAGCAAGGGGAGGTCGATGTCGGCGATCAACAGATCGTATGGGTTCGAAACGACCATGTTCATTACCTGGGTTCCATCGGAAGCATAATCGGTTCCGATGCTGAATGGTGTCAGTTCACGTCGGATTATGGCAATGTTTTCAGGGGATGTTCCTGCGAGCAGAACCCGTTTTCCGGAAAAAACCGGTTGGTATTCCGCGTAGAGCTTTGCCTGGTAGTCATCGATCAGTGCTTTGTCGAGCAACGGGAAGCTCAGGACAAATTCGGTAAACTTTCCCTTCTCGGAATTGCAGGTGA
Organism: Chlorobiaceae bacterium; assembly: GCA_013334525.1. GTDB lineage: Bacteria > Bacteroidota > Chlorobiia > Chlorobiales > Chlorobiaceae > Chlorobaculum. Next base: position 11,753 of record JAAXXK010000010.1, on the reverse strand, counting down.
TATCTCCACCGAAAGAGCGCATTATCCGTTTGCAGAACGCGAGTCCAAGTCCGGTTCCCCCTTTTTTCCCAAAGGTGAAAAATGGATCGAAGATTTTGGTGATGTTCTCCGGTGGAATGCCTGGACCGTTATCCCTCACATAAAGCATGTTGTTGGTCTCACTCTTTTCCATGCGAATATCGATGCGACCATCCGGAGTTTCCTGGAGAAAATGCAGGGCGTTGACCAGAAGGTTATAGAGTACCAGGACGTAACTGTTTTCATCGCCCCGGAACATAAAGTCCTGGCTTGACTTGAAATGAATCATCCGACGTTCATGCTCCGATGCATAACCATATTCGTTGATCGCCTTGCGTGTGGCGGTTGCAGCGTAAAGGAGGGGTAAATCCTCCTTTGGGATCTCTTCGTTCCTGAAATTTCCAAGAGTCATATCGATGACGTGCAACCCCCGGTTAAGCGCCAGTTGGACCTTTGCCAGGCGTTGGGTGATCGATTCACTGTTTTTTAGCCTGACGGCAGGGTCAGCGCTGTCGAAACCGTTTCGCTGCAAATCCTGCATGATCTCATTGAGGTAGAGACGGATCTGGCCGAGAGGGTTGCGCATCTCATGGGCAATGCTGCCTGCGAGGGCCTGGAGGGCAAGGTTTTTCTCTTCTGCTTTCCGTTTCTGCTGGTTTTTGATGCTTTTCAGGTTGACGAAGCTGAAAGCAGAGCCTGCGACTATTGAAAAGATGATTACGATCACATAGTGCGGGATGTTGAAGTTTGTGTTGACCTGAACCAGGGGGTTTACAATCATACAGAACAGTATAGCCCCGAGAACTCCTATGCAGAGATCTATAAGAAACATTACCCAGTGAGGCACAAACATGATCAGTATGAAAACCATGCAGATTTCCGAGTCCCGCCATAGATCATTGAAGTTGTTCATGATCAGGTTGACTGAAAAGATAAATGGCAGGGCAAAGATGATGGCAAAATGCCATTGCAGGGGGAAATATGGTTGCATGGCCTTCGGGAGGCGTGACTTGAACAACACGCTCAGGCAAAGCAGCGATGCGGTAAGCCGAAGGGCAAAGCTCTCGTAGGGAAGGGGGAACCAATACTTGTAGAGGAAATAAAAAAAAATATGGGCAGGTCCGCCAAGAAATCCGGTCGCCAGAATATTGGACCGCGATATCACCGTGCCTTCGTCGATGAACTCCCTTAATTGAGATATGATCTTCAAGGTCAATCTCCAATTGCTTTGTCGGTGCATTCGAAGCCCACTACCCGGAAACAGTTCTCGATTAACGTTTTCCTGCCATAGTCAACTATTACTCCTGAACCGATACTTTTTTTTCTGCCAGACTTTATTTGGCAGAGTCGGAACTGATGCCGGTAAGACCAGATCTATATTTTGCTGACAAGGCAAACAACCTGGTAGCCCTCTTATTAGTTCTTTTGAGCGAATATACAGAGATTCATGTAAATGGATATATACGGAACAGTAATCTGTTTACCAAGAGCCAGCAGCATTTGCCATACTCTGCAATGCCACAGGCGCAAGCTTTACCATGGCAAACCCGCCATTGAGCAGTTGATAAATTATGAATGATGAGAGAGGAGAGGCTTGTCGGCCCCATGTTGGTCCTTACAGGGCGATCGGGGGCTCGTTCTTCAGCATGGAACCGACTTTCTGCAGGAACTCCTTGAGTTTGACCGGCTTGATGAGGCAGTCGGTCATTCCGCATTGCCTGGCCATTTTCAATGAGGCATTATCCAGGTTGCCGCTCATGCCGAGAATCGGAATGCTGCGGTAGGTGCTTATTCCTGAACGAATGCGCCTGGTCGCCTCAAAACCGTCAAGCACAGGCATTCTCATATCCATGATCAACAGGTCGCAATGGTGTGTTTTCAGCTTGTCGAGCGCGTCCTGGCCGTCCGATGCCTCAAGAATCGTTACGCCGAGCTTGTTGAGCATGGTTTTGATGACCCTGCGGTTGAAATCAAGATCGTCGACAACCAGTACCGTTTTGCCGGTCAATGACTCCTTGAGCGTTTCACGGGCTGTTTCGAGCGATGTTTTCAGTGCGTACAGCAGTTCAGAAAGTGCCGGGGGCATGGAAATCCAGGTGTCGATGTCGTAGGTTTCCACCAGTTTTTTGCCCGGCACAGGATTTTTCGAGCTGGTATAGGCGACCACCGGCATCTCCTTGCCGATCTCCTTGATCTTCTGGGCCAGTTCAGCGGCGTTGATCAGGGGAAGGTCGATGTCGGCAAGCAGGAGGTCATATCTGCTCGACACGATCATGTTCATGGCCTGGGCTCCATCTGAAGCCTCATCGGTCGAGATGCCGAACGGTATAAGCTGACGCCTGATCATCGAAAGGTTATCAGGCGAACTTCCGGCCAGGAGAAGCCTTTTGCCCTGGAATGCAGGCCGGTATTCGGCATAAAGCTTCGCTTCATAATCATCGATCAGGGATTTGTCGAGCACGGGGAAGCTCATGACAAATTCAGTAAACTTTCCTTTTTCGGAATTGCAGATGATATCTCCACCGAAAGAGCGGATGATGCGTCTGCAGAAGGCAAGCCCCAGGCCCGTGCCGCCTTTTTTCCCCGTGGTGAAAAATGGGTCGAATATCTTGGATAGGTTATCTGATGAAATGCCCGGCCCATTATCCTTGACGAAAATTTTGTTGACGGCCTCACCCTGTTCAAGGCGGATATCCAGGCGCCCGTTGGGTATGGTCTGGAGAAAATAGAGCGCATTGACCAGAAGGTTGTATAGCACAAGGACGTAACTGTTCTCATCCCCCCTGAACATAAAATCGTCGCTTGATTCGAGATGAATAAGCTGGCGTTCATGCTCCGATGCATAGCCGTATTCGTCGATTGCCTTGCGGGTTGATGCCGCAGCGGACAGGCAGTTGAAGTCCCTCAGTGAAATATCGTTGTTCCTGAAATTTCCAAGAGTCATATCAATGACGTGCAACCCTCGGTTGAGGGCCATCTGCGCCTGGGCTACCCGTTTGTTGATGGTCATGATGTTCGCTGGCGTGACCTGTACTGCATCGTTAGCGGAATTTTTCTGGGGCAGTTCCTGAAGGATCTCGTCGAGGTTGTGGCGGATCTGGCCGAGGGGATTGCGCATCTCATGGGCGATGCCTCCTGCCATGGCCTGCAGGACCAGGTTTTTCTCCTCCGCTTTTCGTCTCTCTTCGTTTTTCATGCTTTGCCAGTTGCTGAAGCTGAATGCATGGCCGACAAGTATCGAAAAAACAAACACGATCGAGTAGAGCGGGATGTTGAAGGTCGGGTGAAGCTGGAGGTTGGGGTTCGAAACCATGCAAAACAGGATCGCGCCAAGGACTCCGATGCAGAGGTCGAAAAAAAACATCACCCAGTGGGGCACGAACATGATCAGCACGAACACCATGAAAATTTCCCAGTACAGCCATAGCTCATGAAAGTTGTTCATGATAAGGCTTACCGTGAAGATGAACGGCAGTACAAATATCATGGAAAAGTGCCAGTAATAAGGAAAGTATGGTTGAATGGTCGCGGGCAGCCTCGACTTGATCAGGGCGCTCAGGCACAACAATGAGGCGATAAGGCGAAGCGAAAGGCTTTCATAGGGGAGATGAAAGCCGTAACTGAAGAGAAAGTAAAAGAAAAAATGGGCTGGGGCTCCGACCTTGGCGATAGCAAGTGTATTGGAGCGGGCAATCAGGGTGCCGTCCTTGATGAATTCGCTCAAGTGGGATATTACCTTCAACTCGGCTCTCCGAACAGGGTTTCAACGCATTCTTTGGCCGCTCTGAAGCAGGCCTCGATGGAAGCTCCGCGCCGATAGTCCCCGGTAGCGCCAAAGCCGGAAATGCGCCCGAGTTCCAGATAGATTTTCTCGAGCAGTAAATGATGATTGGACGAGTATGCGCAGAGGCCCTCGGGAAGGTAACGGTAGGTGAATGCATCTCTCGGGTTGTCGCGTATGGAGAAATATGGAGAGGCGATCTGTTCTCCAAGGCTTATAACCTGTTCAGGTAAAGAGTGCTCGGAAATGGTTGACCTTGAAACCCTGCCGCTGAAAGTATAGCGTACCAGATCCAGGTCGTTGATGCCGTAAGCCCCGACGTTGCTCAAGGGAAAGGATCGATCGAACACCATCGCCCGCCGGGATTTCCCGAACACTTCGTTTCGGTATTTCACTATTGCGACAGCGACAGGGAAGTACCGGATCTGACGGAGCAGGTTTGCCGCTTCCGGCAGGGTCTCCTCCAGGACGGCAGCCAGCCGGAGAGCCGGCAGCGCTGAAATAACCCGGTCATAGCCGGCTGTAGACGGCTGTCCTTCATAAACGTATCCTATGCGAACCATGCCTGTGGAAGAATCGTTCGATATCGAGGTCACCCGGCGCCCTTCGAGAATTGTTAATGTTTCTTTTTTTTCCATCGCCCTGAAGGCAGTAAGCAGGCTGTGCATGCCATGCTTCAGTTGCTCATAGCTGTCAAGGGCGAGGGCAAGGTTCGAACCGAAATTCCCGGGATAACATTCATCGGGTTCTGCACCGTTCATCCGGACGGTTACCGGTCTGGCTATATGATCGAGACATCTTTTTTCCAGGTAGCCGGCAAGAGTCAGGTGGTCATATCGCTCTGCAATCTTTCTGAAGTATTCGCTGCCGAGTACTCCCTGCTGTCTGTCGTCAATAATAGCTTTTGCATGTGGATACAGCTTCCTGATACCGTCTATGCCGCACAGGCTCATCATTCTGAACATGTTGAACCAGCGGGCGCCCTCCTTGGTGATGGTAATGATCCGGCCATTTACCAGTTGTGAAGTGTTGAACCCAAAGTATTCGAATTCGGGATCGCCACAGGCTGAGGCAAAGTCGCGGAAATGGTTGTAGTGTTTCCCGATATTTTTACCTCCAAAATCCACCCATCTGTTCAGCAGGAGTTCGCTGCCGATTCTGCCACCGATCTGTTCATCACATTCATAGAGATCGACGGTGACATTGCGTTGCATCAGCCAGGATGTCGTTGCAATTCCCGAGATTCCTCCTCCGATGATTGCGACACGCATCAATTTGCGAGCTCCGATTCGAGTAGCCTGTTGACTTTTGATTCGAAATGTACCTTGTTTCTCGATGCTATCTTTTCCAGGCGGTTATTCAATTGCTGCTGACGCTCTGTGTTCATACAAGCGAACGTTGTGACTTTTGAGTCAGCACATATACGCCCCCATTGTAAAACCTGAATAAAGAATGTGGCGTTCTTGTCCTGGCTGCCCTCATTGGCGTTGAAGCAGCTGTAAGCCCGGAGTACAACGGGCTCATTGCGCTCAATAAAGCTGAAGTAATTCGTGCTATAGTTCAACAGGACAAGTTTCCCCTCGATCGGGAGTCCCTGAAGGTGGGTACATGCTATTCCGGCCTGTCTCAGGGCTTCGCTCAGGAGCAGGCCTTGAATATGCTCTGATGGGTGGTCGAAGGTGAGCTCTGTTGTTTCCTGAAACATGTTGAAATAATGAAGCCATCCGGTAGTAAATGGTTCTGAAATAAGAACATTGCTATCGCTGGATTTATGCACCAGCTCTTTATTGATGAGTGGGGGCATTTTTCCCCCTTCCTTTAAGGCAAGGGCGCTTTTTGTAAGGCTTTTCAGGTCAAGTGGCAGCTTCCGCATCATGGCAACAGCCAAATCCGTATCGAACGGAGGGTTGTAGCTGTGGTTTGCGTTGGCAAGTATTTGTGTCTTAGCTTCAATTTCAGGGTGCATTGAGCAGTATTCGGGGGAGATGTAGAGTTTGCAGGAGTCTCCAAGAAGGGCCAGGAAACGGGAGGCTTCTTCGGCCGTTTCTACAATGATTACCTGTTGTTCATCTGCGCCCAGAGGGAGCCGGTCCCCTTTGAAAAGCAGTGTAAATGCCGATGAGCTGATATTGATGGCGAGATCTGCCTCAGGAGTTTCATGGTAGGTACTCATATTTTGCATCGCACTGAGTGCATTTAGGTGGAGAGCAAATCCTCGATTCGAGAGCTTGTTATCAGTCAGATATGGGTTTCGACCTTACGGTCATTGGGGCTTGTCAGTCAAAAATCATTCAAGATCAGCTGTATATGTTCGATCAATTATAGTGAAAGTACAGTATAAATACAAGTAAAAAAGATGTAATAACGCGGTGCGGATTAATACTCATTCTCAAAGAGAATTGATCGTCTTTGTCTTCGAGATTTTACACGGGAGTGCAATTGTATTTTGTGTTGCTTGATATGTCCGTAAAAAAAGAGTGGAATAATTAAAGAGACGAGGGATGGATAGTATTATGGACGCGACAATCCTTTCAACATTATTTCACTCAAATTCTGAAGCGTAAATGGGGAGCGGGCAGTTTCGGGAGGGGGCTTTATGGACAAAGGCATGTTTACGCATATTGCAGCGAGTTCGGAAAGGGATATCTGTTTCAGGGGAGGACAGCGGGTTGGCAAGTGGACGGCCGTCCACATGTTGGTTCTTACAGGGCGATCGGGGGCTCGTTCTTCAGCATGGAACCGACTTTCTGCAGGAACTCCTTGAGTTTGACCGGCTTGATGAGGCAGTCGGTCATTCCGCATTGCCTGGCCATTTTCAATGAGGCATTATCCAGGTTGCCGCTCATGCCGAGAATCGGAATGCTGCGGTAGGTGCTTATTCCTGAACGAATGCGCCTGGTCGCCTCAAAACCGTCAAGCACAGGCATTCTCATATCCATGATCAACAGGTCGCAATGGTGTGTTTTCAGCTTGTCGAGCGCGTCCTGGCCGTCCGATGCCTCAAGAATCGTTACGCCGAGCTTGTTGAGCATGGTTTTGATGACCCTGCGGTTGAAATCAAGATCGTCGACAACCAGTACCGTTTTGCCGGTCAATGACTCCTTGAGCGTTTCACGGGCTGTTTCGAGCGATGTTTTCAGTGCGTACAGCAGTTCAGAAAGTGCCGGGGGCATGGAAATCCAGGTGTCGATGTCGTAGGTTTCCACCAGTTTTTTGCCCGGCACAGGATTTTTCGAGCTGGTATAGGCGACCACCGGCATCTCCTTGCCGATCTCCTTGATCTTCTGGGCCAGTTCAGCGGCGTTGATCAGGGGAAGGTCGATGTCGGCAAGCAGGAGGTCATATCTGCTCGACACGATCATGTTCATGGCCTGGGCTCCATCTGAAGCCTCATCGGTCGAGATGCCGAACGGTATAAGCTGACGCCTGATCATCGAAAGGTTATCAGGCGAACTTCCGGCCAGGAGAAGCCTTTTGCCCTGGAATGCAGGCCGGTATTCGGCATAAAGCTTCGCTTCATAATCATCGATCAGGGATTTGTCGAGCACGGGGAAGCTCATGACAAATTCAGTAAACTTTCCTTTTTCGGAATTGCAGATGATATCTCCACCGAAAGAGCGGATGATGCGTCTGCAGAAGGCAAGCCCCAGGCCCGTGCCGCCTTTTTTCCCCGTGGTGAAAAATGGGTCGAATATCTTGGATAGGTTATCTGATGAAATGCCCGGCCCATTATCCTTGACGAAAATTTTGTTGACGGCCTCACCCTGTTCAAGGCGGATATCCAGGCGCCCGTTGGGTATGGTCTGGAGAAAATAGAGCGCATTGACCAGAAGGTTGTATAGCACAAGGACGTAACTGTTCTCATCCCCCCTGAACATAAAATCGTCGCTTGATTCGAGATGAATAAGCTGGCGTTCATGCTCCGATGCATAACCGTATTCGTCGATCGCCTTGCGGGTTGCGGCCGCAGCGGACAGGCAGTTGAAGTCCTCCCGGGAAACATCGTCGTTCCTGAAATTTCCAAGAGTCATATCGATGACGTGCAACCCTCGGTTGAGGGCCATATGCGCCTGTGCAACCCGCTTGTTGATGGTTTCGATGTTCTTTGCCGTAACCGGTGCGTATGTGCTGTCTGAAGTGCTCGCCGGCAGTTCCTGAAGGATCTCGTCGAGGTTGTGGCGGATCTGGCCGAGGGGATTGCGCATCTCATGGGCAATTCCGCCAGCCAGGGCCTGCAGGGCCAGGTTTTTCTCCTCCGCTTTCCGTCTCTCTTCGTTTTTCATGCTTTGCCAGTTACTGAAGCTGAAGGCGTAGCCGACAAATATCGAAAAAACGAACACGATCGAGTAGAGCGGGATGTTGAAGGTCGGGTGAAGCTGGAGGTTGGGGTTCGAAACCATGCAAAACAGGATCGCGCCAAGGACTCCGATGCAGAGATCGAAAAAAAACATCACCCAGTGGGGCACGAACATGATCAGCACGAACACCATGAAAATTTCCCAGTACAGCCATAGCTCATGAAAGTTGTTCATGATCAGGTTGACCGTGAAGATGAACGGCAGCACAAAGATCATCGACAGGTGCCAGTGGAATGTGAAATAGGGCTGTAGCGCTTCCGGCAGTTTTGATTTAAACAAGGCGCTAAGGCAGAGCAGGGATGCGGTCAGGCGAAGCGCAAAGCTTTCGTACGGAAGATTGAAGCCATATTTGAAGAGGAAGTAAAACAGGAAATGAGCCGGCGCGCCGAAAACGGCTACAGCAAGCGTATTGGAGCGAGCAATTACGGTGCCGTCCTTGATGAATTCCCGAAAGTGAGATATAGCCTTCAAGGTGGAACTCCAATTACTTTGTCAACACATTCAAGGGCGGCCCTGAAGCAGGCCTCAATCGAGGCGCCACGGCGATAGTCTCCGGTGGCCGCAAAATCTTTGATATTACCAAGAGCCCGATCAATCTTTTCGAGAAGCATGTGGTGTCGTGAAGAGTACGCGCACAAGCCCTCGGCAAGATATCGATATACGAAAGCCTCCCTTGGGTTTTTCTCCAACGAAAAATAAGGAGAGGCGATCTGTTCTCCAAGACCTATAACCTCTTCCGCCCTGGAGTTTTCGGAAACCAGCGATCTTGAAACCCTGCCGCTGAAAGTATAGCGTACAAGATCCAGATCATTGATGCCGTACGCACCGACGTTGCTCAGGGGAAAGGATTGATCGAACACCATCGCCCGCCGGTTTTTCCGAAACACTTCGTTTTGGTATTTCACTATTGCGACAGCGACAGGAAAGTATCGGATCTGTCGAAGCAGGCTCGCGGCTTCGGGCTGGTTCTCCTCCAGTACTGAAGCCAGTCGGAGAGCCGGCAGCGCTGAAATAACCCGGTCATAGACCGCTGTGTCGGCCTGTCCTTTGTAAACGTATCCAATGCGAACCAACCCTGTCGCTGAATCGTTCGATATCGAGGTTACCTGGTGCCCTTCTGAAATCCTGAGCAAACCCGGTCCACTCATAAACCGAACTGCATCAAGCAGGCTGTGCATACCCTTCCGGAGTTGCTCATAACTGTCAAGGGCAAGGGCAAGGTTCGAACCGAAATTCCCGGGATAACATTCATCGGGTTCTGCACCGTTCATCCTGATGGTTATCGGTCTTACCACATGATTGACGCACCGCTTTTTCAGGTAGTCGGCAAGAGTAAGATGGTCGTACCGGTCGGCAATCCTGGTGAAATATTCGCTCCCCAGCACCCCCTGCCGTCGATCCTTAAGAATGGTCCTTGCATGGGGATAGAGTTTGCAGACTCCGTCAACCCCGCAAAGGCTCATCATCCTGAGCATATTGAAGCGCCGGGCACCCTCCTTGCTGATTCCGATCACCCTGCCATTAACCAGTTGCGATGTGTTTATGCCGAAGTACTCGAATTCGGGATTTCCGCATACCCTGGCGAACTCCCGGAAGAGGCGGTAATGGCTACCGATGTTTTTGCCTCCGAAATCTACCCAACGTTCAAGCAACAGCTCACTGCCGATTCTCCCGCCGATATGTTCCGCAGATTCATAAAGGTCTACAGCGATATTGCGTTGCTTGAGATAATATGCAGAGGCAATTCCCGAGATTCCCCCTCCGATAACTGCTACACGCATCCGTTTGCTGACTCCGATTCAAGAATCTTACTGACTTTTGTTTCGAAATGCGCTTTGTTTCTCGATTCAATTTTTTCAAGACGTTTATTCAACTGCTTCTGGCGCTCAATGCTCAGGCAGGCAAATGTTGTAATCGCTGAATCAGCACATACCCGACCCCACTGCATGACCTGAATAAAGAATGATGCATTTTTGTCTTCGCTTGTCTCATTTGCAGTAAAGCTACTGTATGCCCTGAGTATTATGGGCTCATTGCGTTCAATGAAGCTGTAGAAATTTGTGCTGTAGTTCAACAGGACAAGTTTTCCTACTGCCGGAAGTCCCTGAATGTGTGCACACGCAATGCCGGCTTGTCTAAGTGCTTCGCTTATGAGCAGGCCCTGAACATGCTCTGACGGGTGGTCGAAGGTCAGTTCTTTTGTTTCCTGGTACATGTTGAAATAGTGGATCCATCCGGTTGAGAACGGCTCTGAAATCAGAACATTCTCATCGCTGGTTTTATGTACCAGATTCATTTTGATGAGGGATGGAAGCTTATCCCCATCTCTTAAGGCAATATGGCTTTTTACAAGGCTATTCAGGTCGAGGGGCAGCTTTCGCAAAAGAGCTGCAGCCGTTTCCGTATCAAACGGAGCTTCGTCGGTGTGGTTCATGGCGGAAAGCGCACGGACCTGCGTATCGATTTCCGGATAGGATAAACGGTATTCAGCGGAGATATGGAGCTCGCAAAAATCACCGAGTAGTTTCAGAAAGAGGACCGCATCTTCAACAGTTTCTACAGTAACTACTTGCCGCACACCAGCGGTCAAAGGAGGGATGTCACCTTCGAACAGCAATGTATATGGCGGTTCGCCAGGATTGAGGCTAATGTTTTCCTCCGTTATCTCCTCGCGTGTGCTCGATTTCTGCATCGTACTGAGTGCTAATAGGGGAAGAACAATTCCCGGATTATAGAGCTTGTTTCAGCAAGTGTTTATGGGTCTTGTCCTGACAATCACTCACAGTTTCTGCCGCAGGGTATTCGATCAGAAAAATAACTGTCGTGATATATACTTTGGTCACTTTGTTAAAGTATAAATTATTACAATATATACTCATTTTGACCAATATCCGCCACTATTTCTTTATCCCTGCCATGTTGTCTTACCAATATATCACGTCAAATATGTGCGCGGTCGATCAATATTGCGTACAATTCTTATTTCGGTAAGAATCGGTATTGCATTTTATATGCAGTAATTTTTTTGTCGAGTGAAATTATCTCCTATGATAATGGCGTGACAGTCGTTTCGGCTGGAACTGCGACCAGATCCTTTCGGCAGGAAAATGCTGAAGGTTTCCTGGGGGATCGGGAGGGCTCAATGGCGTTTTCAAGGAGAAAGAGGCGCTCTTTCTCCTTGAGGATGCCTGGTCAGGAGAGGTTTCTTGGAACCTGTGAGGAGTGGTGGTGGACAATCGGCTTTTCATTGGCCAGATCTACGGCGAAGGTGAACCGTGAGGGAAATGTCAGGAGGAGCTGGTCAACCTCAAACTCGAATGCGTAGATGCCGCTCAGCATCCATGATTCGCCACCCAGAAATTGTTTTTTCAGTGATTTGTCATAAAGCCTGACCTGGATCTTGTCCCTGGTGGCAAGCTGATCGAAATACTGCCTTATGCCCTGGGTTGTGTTGACGGTGTGAGGTGAAAATGTCGGGATAAGCACGGCATGCTCATGATAAAGGCTTTCGACTTCGTCGATGGCGCCTGTGCAGATTCCGGATATCCAGCGTGAAAGTACCTCTTCGGCGTTCTGGTAATGCATGGCTGAACTCA
>JAAXXK010000009.1:2142-73339 GCA_013334525.1 Chlorobiaceae bacterium | reverse complement strand
CTGTGGTTCAACTTCACGGCCTTGTTGAACGGCACATGGACGATCTTTCCGTTGTCGAGCCCGATCATGATGCTTTTCTGGTCGTCAAGCAGCGCCTCGACGGCCGCAACTCCCATTTTCGTGGCATTGATCCGGTCGTTCGCCGTGGGGCTTCCACCGCGCTGGATATGGCCCAGAATGGAAACCCGTACATCAAGGTCGGGGTGATCCCTGCGCACCTGTTCGGCAATTTTCATCGCACCTCCGGGTTCGTCACCTTCGGCAACGAGGATGATACCGCTCCGCTCCTTGTTTTTGTAACCCTTGTCGAGAAACCTCTTCAGCTCATCGTGCTGTTGCCTTGATTCGGGAATGAGAATTACCTCTGCCCCGCAGGCGATGCCGCTGTTCAGGGCCAGCAGGCCCGCTTCGCGCCCCATCACCTCGATGAAAAAAATCCTGCCGTGGGATTCCGCCGTATCCCTGATTTTATCGACGGCCCACACGACAGAGTTCAGGGCTGTTTCGTAGCCTATGGTATAGTCCGTGCCGTACATGTCGTTGTCGATGGTTCCGGGAATGCCCACAATCGAAATGTTGTACTCCTGCGACATGCTCAGCGCGCCGGTAAAGGAGCCGTCCCCTCCGATCACCACCAATGCGTCGATACCGGCCTTCTGCAGTTGCTGCCAGGCTTTCAGGCGCCCTTCCGGGGTCCTGAATTCACAGCTGCGTGCGGTCCTGAGAATGGTTCCTCCCAACTGGATGATGCCGCTGACATCGCCCGACTTCAGATGGACGAAATCCCCCTCAATCATACCCTGGTAGCCACGGCGGATGCCCACTACCTTCAGTTTGTTCGCAATCGCCGCACGGGTAACTGCCCGGATGGCGGCGTTCATGCCAGGGGCGTCACCTCCGGAGGTGAATACGCCGATCTTCTTCAATTTCGACCTCTTGTGTGAATCGTTTCCTCTGTTGTTAACGGTCATGATATCGGTATTGTTGCTGATAAGAGAGACTCTGTGCTCCCGAAGAGATTCTGCCGGCATGGCCATGTTACGAAAATATCGGCTCCACGCAAACCGGCAGGCGCTTTCCGGCGGAAAGGTACCAATACCGTAACCCCGCGTTGTTCCAACTTCCGGTTGCTCCTTCAGGGAAATCGTCCATGATTCCATCCGGCTATCCATCTCTTTCATACAGGAGGTCAAACTGCTTTCGCTCCCGGCTATCGCTAATTTTTCCCTATATTTTCAGGCAGCAGGATCTGTTCATTTCCCTAGAACCGTCAACCATACCGGATGCCTTTACATATCCTTTCCATCATGCGGACGGCCGCAAAAACAGTTTGCATCGGCTCGTTTGCCTTCCTTGCCGGTATGTCGATGGCGGTGATACCCGTCGTTGCATCCCAGGCGATGGCGGCCAGGGTGGATTCTGATGAGATCAGCCTGACCGATGCCAAAACGCTCTTCGATGGCAGGAAAGCCTGCTTCGTCGACGCCCGTGCCGAATATGTCTTTTCAGTTTCGCACATCAAGGGTGCGCGTTCGCTCTCATCGAGCCGTTTCTTCGAGCAGTTTCCCGCGTTCCGTCAGCAAATCCCTGTCGAAACCTTCATTGTGGTTTACTGCAATGAAAAATGCAGCAAGTCCCGCTATGTTGCGCGAATGCTCAAAAAGAACGGATACCGCAACGTGAGGGTGCTGGTGGGGGGAATCGAGGAGTGGAACAAGTCGGGATACCCTCTTGAAAGCTGAAGATGCCGGCAAAAACAGTGTGCCTGCGAACATGAATCCAAAACACCGTTCGATTCCAAAACCTGCGATCACCGCGATCAGGTTGCTTATGGGTGCGCTCTTCGCCGCATCGGGGATCGAGAAACTCATCGACCTGAAATACTTCGGGCTGGTCATCGCCGAATACCAGCTTCTTCCCCACGGACTTATCCCGGCAGTGGCGTTGCTGGTTTCGCTGGTGGAAGTTCTGTGCGGCGTGATGCTGCTCTCCGGCATCATGATCCGCACGAGTGCACGCATCCTGATTATTCTCCTTATCGCCTTTCTTTTCGGCCTTGGCAACAATTTCATCCGTGGGCTGGAGCACGAGTGCGGCTGCTTTGAACTGCTGGGCCAGTTGGTCGGGCTCAGGGAAGAGATCGGCATCGCATCCATTGTGCGGGACCTGATCTTCATCGTGCTCCTGCTGCCTCCGGCATTGCAAGGCAGCGACCACCTCCGGTGGCGGCTACAGGATCGGGATATGCCCCGCTAAACTCACCCTGGAATAGCATGACCCCTCGCCTTCACAGACCACGAAGGCCATATCTTCCCTGTTATTTTTGATTTTTGTGATCTATGTCAATTTATTTTCATGATCGATTGCACAAATTGCAACCATGGGATAGCAGTTCCGGCGATCGCTTCATGGATGAGCATCGGGGATATGCCGGAAGGCGCTGCTTTTGGTGTGCGGGAAGAGCTTTTGTCTGCCGGTCATGAAAACGCACACTCCGGAAAACAATCATCATCATTCACCAATCTTTATGACTGGATCACCAGGAATTTTCGAGCCGGGCCGTATCGGCGGCATATCCATGCGCAACCGCTTTATCCGTTCGGCGACGCACGAGGGAATGGGGGATGCTGAGGGGGCGCCGCTGGAGTCGCTGGAGAAATTGTATGTGCGCCTCGCAAAAGGGGGAGCCGGCGCAATTGTTACCGGGTATGCCGGTGTGCTGCAACAGGGTAAAAGCTGTTTCCCAGGGATGCTGATGATGCATGACGACCGGCTGGTGCCCGCTTACCGGAAACTTGTCGATGCGGTGCATCGCGAGGGTGCGGCGTTGATCATGCAGCTTGCCCATTGCGGCAGCCAGACGCGTTCGGTGGCCACCGGCATGAGGACGGTTGCGCCATCGCCGATAAAGGATCGTTTTTACAGCGAGGAGGTGCCCCTGGAGTTGACAGAGAAGGGGATCAGGGAGATCATCGATGCTTTTGTCAGTGCTGCTCAGCGGGCAAAGGCTGCGGGGTTCGATGGGGTTCAGCTTCATCTGGCGCATGGGTACCTCCTGGCGAAGTTCCTCTCAGGCTACTCCAACCGCAGGCTGGACCGCTGGGGAGGCTCTCTAGAAAACCGCTTCCGGATCGTTTCCGAGATCATGCAGGGGATTCGCGGGAGGCTCGGCGATTACCCCGTGCTGGTTAAGATGAACGGTTACGACGGCATGCGCGGCCGGGATGCGGCCGGATGAGGCCGTGAGGGTTGCAAAGATGCTTGAGGCCGCAGGGTGTGCAGGCGTGGAGATCTCATCTGGTACGATCGCTGAAGGACTTGCGATCATGCGGGGACCACGGATTCCGACCGATGCGCTGCTGGCCGCCAATTTTAAGCTTGACGCCGTACCTGGGCTGTTTAAGCCGGGGGTTGCCCGTATACTGCCGCTGTTAACTCCTGCGAGCCCGAAACCTTATCGTTTATACAACATTGATGCAGCCAGGCTGATCAGGAAAGCCGTTTCGATCCCTGTGTCGGTCGTCGGAGGCATCCATACCCTTGAGGATGCCTCAAGGGTTATCGAAGACGGAACCGCAGATTTCGTGTCGATGTCGCGCCCCTTTATCATCGAGCCCTCCATCGTGAACAGGTACCAGGAGGGTCGTCAGGAGGCCTCTCGATGCACCATGTGCAACTATTGCGCGATCATGATCGAAAAAGAGCCTCTTCGATGCTGGAACGGTCGGATACCCAAGCGGGCGTGACCTCACACGAGGAGTTCTTTGCCTGGTTTGGGTAAAGCAATTGCGAAGAGTCAGTGGGTGTGCTGTGTCTTGAGACAGCATTGAACCACACGGCAAAATTCAATGGACGATCTGTCCGAAATGACCGCTGTTGTAGTCATCTATCGCCCGGTCGATCTGTTCCTGTGAATTCATGACAAAAGGACCATAGCCGACGATAGGCTCGTTGAAAGGCTCCCCGCTGAGCAGGAGCAGCCTTGCGTCCTGGTCGACATAAAACTCGAGGCGAGTTCCTTCAGGCTCCATGACCGCAAGTTCAGCAGCTCGAATCGTATGGTTATCGCCTGGGCGGATCGCTCCATGCAGCACAAAAAGAGCTGCCGTATGGCCGGATGTCATTTCAAACGACATGCGGCGGCCGGCTTTAAGGCGAAGGTCCCAGACATTCATCGGGGTGAAGGTGCCGGCTGCTCCTGTAGCTTCCCCGTATTGGCCGGCGATTACCCGTAGCGTACCTGCCCCGTCGGGTAACGCGACTTCCGGTATCCGGTCGGCCGTGATGGCCTGGTAGCGGGGGGCGGCCATCTTGTCCCTTGACGGCAGGTTAACCCAGAGCTGAATCATCTCGAAAGCACCTCCTTTTGCCGCGAATTCCGGGCTGTGGTACTCCTCATGGACCAGGCCGGATGCTGCCGTCATCCACTGCACGTCGCCAGGTCCGATAGTACCGCCGCCCCCACGCGAGTCACGGTGCGAAACACCTCCCTCATAGACGATAGTCACGGTTTCGAAGCCGCGATGAGGGTGCTGGGGGACGCCGAGTTTGTTTGAGGTCGGCGGGAAAGTGGCGGGGCCGGCGTAGTCGAGAAGCAGAAAGGGAGACAGCTCCGAGGCGATATCGTTGTATGAGAAGATGGTTCTGACAGGGAATCCGTCTCCGACCCAATGGCTGTCGTTGGTGCGCTTGATGAAAGCTAATTTTTTCATGCCGGTTCTGTGTTCGTCGATGGCGTTGAATGGGAATGCCTTATTATCCGCTCTTGTCTGTCAATCCGCTTGTGCATCTTATACATCCGTTAATCAAGCGCGTTCACTACGTGGCATAAAACCAGCTGTTCCGGCGGTTTCATGCAAGGCGTTGAAAACCCTGAACTCACATAGGATCAGGAAACGTGTTCCGGTTTATGATTGCTGCTTCGCCGGGCGTTCGTATTTGAAGATACAGACGGGGCTGCCAAGGGCCTGACGGCAGAGGATTTCACCCTTCATTTCCGGAAATGCCCGGTGTGAGGCCTCCATATCCAGTTCGCAGATCACATGACAGGGGGTATCGAACCCGTAATCCCTGCTTACTTCAAGGTATGGGCAGACCTTCTGGATTTCGAGCGCGGCGTCGATACCGTTGTTCGAAATGTCTATGGCCTCCATCTCCATGCCGATGGCGTTGAAAGTCGGGATGGCGAGCCTGAAGCCTTCGATGAGGGTCGGCAGGGCGAGCAGTGGACCCATGCGCTGCTTCTGCAACTCAGGGAATCCTTCCAGCATGGTTTCCCATGCCTTCTCCTCTCCCTCCTGTGCGGTAAGCTCCCTGAACTTCGAAAACTTCTTTCCGGCATCTTCGATCAACTTTACCTTTACGTCCTGCATGGCGTCTTCTATGTTTAAATGTTCACGGGGATTTATCATCAATTTACGATGTCGGGCTTCCCGAGTCTGCACCAACTCCTGTCATGGAATGGTGATTCAATAGATAACCGGATCGCCTTGTTTTTGATTCCCCCGATGTTAGATTTGCACGACAGGATTCGCGCCTCCCGCAAATGCGGGGAGTCGAGAACACACCTGCTTATTTCATGCCGGTTCATCGTACACAGGCATTCGAAGCGATCGTTGGAGACCGGTCGACGCGCTTTCAGCCAAGGTTACAGCAACAGGTAAACAAACATCAAGGCTTATGCATAAAAGTCATGAAGAGAACGTCGAGGCCGTAACGAAATTATCCGTCCAGTTCCTGGTAGAGGCGATCGGTCAATGCCCGGCAGGATTGGAAAACAGCATGAACAGCGATATCGCCTACGCGGTGGTCGGCTTTCAGTACGGCGCAGTCCAGAGTGCCGCTTATGTCGCCGGACTGCACGAGGAGGCCTCTGCCGGTATCGTGGAAGATGTCATATGCAGGATCAACGGGATGAGCAGGGAGGCCGGGGCAAGGTTTCTTGCCGTCATGCCGACCCTTGCCCAAAAAGAGTATCCTCCGATCGGCATCGGCGGCAGGGCGATCATCAGTTTTTACAACTCGGCCACCAATGAGGATAAGTTGATTGCGGCCGGTTCGTTGCGGGAAATCCTCATGCAGATCGATGAGGGCTGAAGCCTGAAGCGCCCGACACCATGGCAGTGGCAAGGGATTCCACAATGGCGGGAGCAACAATAAAAAGCATCGAAGAGCGCCTTTGCTGAAGCCGTTCTTCGATGGTTGATTTTCGGGTTGACCCGCTCTTTTCTTTACAGCGCCCCGTTTCCCGAACGCTTTCATTCAATCATCCGGCGAGGGCAAATCCTCCTGGCCATTGCATGGCTGCTTGGCTATCAGGAAGCACTCAACAAGGGTTTCGAGGTCGCGGACTTTCCTTATTTGGACAGGGAAACCATATAGGCAACGGCATTGCCGACCTCGGCCGTAGTCAATTTCGCATTGCCGCCTTTTGCTGGCATCATTCCTTTTTTACCCCTGAATCCCTTGTCTGAGTGGCTGACGAGCACATCGATTTTCTGGGCCAGACGCGGAGCCCATGAGGCTTTGTCACCCGTTTTGGGAGCCCCCATCATGCCTGTTTTATGGCAGGTGGCGCAGCTGACATCGTAAACAGCTTTGCCTGCGGCGGGATTGTATGCGGCAATTGCGTTGCCGGATGAGAAAAGCATTGCGCACAAAAAGGTTCCTGAAAGAATGCGTGACATAATGTGTTCTCCTTGACCTGTTGTTATTGGAAGGCACGACGTCAATCTCTGAAATTATTGTTTACCGGGGAGTGTAACAAAACAATTCAGGATAGGGGGGCTCAGGGGCATTTGACACAGGCACGCTCAAATGGCCTGGCCGATCATACCATGCAACCATTGGCCCGGTTATAATGCGGCTATGGGTAAAGTTCAAAAAAACATATCTCGAATAGATGCAACTGCCCGGGATATTTCAGAACTAGGCTAACCCTTCAAAAGCGCACCTCACCCGTTGCCTTTGTTGAATATGAGAGGCTGCCTTTGCCCGCTGAAGTTGCCGGGCGACGGATCGAAGTGCCCTGCAATCGCCGTGGCGCATTGCGGGCAGGAGCCGGTTGCACTGAGTTTGTAGAGGTTTATCTGGTGGCCGTCACGGGCAATGAGCGGGAGATTGCAGGTGGGACAGGAGGTGGTGGCTCCTTCGGCATGGCGGAGGTTGCCGATGTAGACATAGTGCAGGCCGGAGCGCCGGGCTATATCCCTGGCACGCACCAGGGTCTCAACCGGCGTTGGGGGCACGTCCGTCAGCTTGTAAGTAGGCCAGAAGGCCGAAAAGTGCAGGGGGACCTCCGGACCCAGTTCGCGTCGTATCCAGGTCGCCATCGAGGTGAGCTCATCATCGGAGTCGTTCCAGCCGGGAATCAAAAGCGTGGTGATCTCCAGCCAGACGGCGGTTTCGTGTTTCAGGTAGGTCAGGGTGTCGAGCACCGGCTGGAGGCGGACGCCGGAAAGCTTTGTGTAGAACTCGTCGCTGAAGGCTTTCAGGTCGACGTTGGCCGCGTCCATGCGGCTGTAGAAGTCTCGGCGGGCCTCCCGGCACATGTAGCCGGCGGTGACGGCGACGGTACGGATGTCGAGCGCGTGGCAGGCATCGGCCACATCCATGGCGTACTCGGCGAAGACGACCGGGTCGTTATAGGTGAAGGCGACACTCTTGCAACCGAGCTTTCGGGCAGTTTGTGCGACGATCTCCGGCCCGGCTTCCGGTTGCAGCAGCTTCAGGTCGCTCGCCCTGCTGATGCTGGAGTTCTGGCAGAACCGGCAGGTCAGGTTGCATCCGATGGTGCCAATGGAGAGGATGCCGCTTCCCGGATAGAAGTGGTACAGCGGCTTTTTTTCAATAGGGTCGACGCATGCTGAAGAGACGCGTCCGTAGGTGGTGAGGATCATCCGGTCATCCTTGCGCATCCTGACCAGACACACGCCATGCTGGCCGTTGCTCAACGTACACTTCCGCGGACAGAGATCGCATTGCAGGCGACCGTTTTCTGCTGCGTGCCAGTATCGTGCCGTGTAATCGCCCATCACACTCCTCCCGTCCGTTTTATTTCACTCCACTTCCGGACATGGTAGCGGTAGAGGCGGATCGCATCAGACCAGAAATCCTGGGGCAGTCCGGCCTTGAGTTTGAGATGGGCCATGAATTGGCGTGGATCGGGGAGCTGCTCCCATACCTGGGGAAGGAAGGTGCTGCGGTGTTGGTTGAATTCGAAGATGATTCCGTCCACGCCGCCCTGCAGTTGACCGAGCGCATCGGCCTGCGAGGTGAAAACGATTTGCTGTTTTGGGCCAAGGAGGGAGAGTTCGATCTGCACATCAGGCCATTCGGCAAGGGTAAGGGGCTTGAAGCGGGAATCCCGCAGGGCGGAAGCCTGCGCGTTTGCCTGGACGTCGAGCAGGAGCGGTCGGAATGGTTCGAACGAGCCGACGCAACCACGAAGCTTGCCCTGTTTCTGCAGGGTGACGAACACGGCGCCGGGCTCCTTGAGCCACTCGGCTGACTGGTCTGCTTCAGAGCACGGCTGGCCCAGGGCTTTCGAGATGGCTGCACGGGCGATGGAGAGCAGGATCTCTCCACGTTTGGAGTCATCGTCGCCTGAGCTGTTCGATGCCTTGAGCGATTCGGTGAAGGTGAAGGCAGCGTAGCCGACGACCTGTTGGCGATTGCCTGCCGTGTCTCCTGAGTTACACAGCTCCACCAGATGAGCCGTCAGACCGTGCATTTTGGCCGCCAGCAACATGCCGTTGATCGGGGTGGCCCCGCAAGCCTGTTCATAGGTGTAGAGCGGCACACCGGTGAGGATGCGTTGAACGGTTTCACGATCGATCCGGGATGCCTGTTCGTAGGGTTTGAAGTGCGAGAGGTCGGAACTGATGACGATGAGCGTTTCAGGCCCCCCCCATAAACGTTCGAGCACCTCGGCAACCTGGCCGTTGCTGGCGGTACCGACGGCGAGCGGTACCAGTTTGAAAGGGCCGAGCAGGGTTTGCAGGAAGGGGAGCTGCACTTCGAGCGAGTGCTCTGCCAGGTGCGCCTCGCCGTTTACCGAGACTTGCGCCATGCCGGCAAGCGATTTGATGGCCTCCTGATCGATCTCGATGGAGCCCAGCGGGGTCATAAATGCCTGCGCGTCCGGCAGGGCGAGTCCCTGCACCGTGACACGGTGCACGGGGCCAAGCAGTATCACCCGCGTGATGGTGGAGGCGCAGCGGCGAAGCGATGCGTAGCCGGCAGCAGCGGTCTTGCCGGAATAGATGTATCCGGCATGAGGCACGATGAGCGCTTTTGGGCAGGGCGAGTTTTCATCCGGTTCGATCGCCTGGCTCAGCAGCTGGCCCAGATCCCGGACAAGCGCCTCTCTTGATGCTGGATAAAAGGAGCCGGCGACGGCGGGTTGACGGACAGTAGGCATGGGTATGTTCGGTCTCCGTAATGGTGTAGGCGTGGTGACTTCGACGAGGTTCGTCTCTGTTTTAACTAACACAATAATTATAACATCCCAAAAAACGTCCCTATCAAACTCCGATACGCACGGATTCGAAATACACCTTTACCGGTGAATCCGCCTGTCGATGTGGAATAGTGACCGATAATTGATGGGGACCGTCCCAAAAAGGCTCCTTTTCAATGCCAGTGCAATCTCCAGCGCCGGGAGCCAGGGGCATCAGACAAAGCAAAAAGGCTGCCTCATCATTTCCTGTGAGACAGCCTTTTTGCTTTGCTGTATTGATGGATCGCCGTAAGGCTTCAATGAAGAGCATATATGGCACGGCTTTCTTCACCGATCTCGTCAAGCCCCCGGTTCCGTTGTCGAATCGATTTCGCAGAGGATTTATTGCGCTCCCTGGTTCAGCCATGGTCAAAATGCCCGTAGACAAAAACAGCTTCGAATTGCCGCTCATCAGCGGGGGATACGAGATGTCCACGTCTCAAGACAAATGACCACTCCTGGACTTTCGATTGCCCGACCTGGTTTTCAGGCGACTCCGTTTACCTTGATTACTGCATCGGGATACTCTTCCCGTAATGCCTCGTAAATATCCTCAGGATCATCTTCACCAAACGATTCCACATCGATCGGGAACCCTGGCTTGCGGGAATCGTCAATCACCTCGCCCTCAGGGCTGAAGATCTTGATCAGCCATCCCTCCTTGTCATCACATTTGTCATACCTTGCATTGACCTTGATCTTGTCCATTAAAATCTCCCCTGAAATAGCGCCAACAACCGGGCAGGGCCATCGACGCGAATTCATAATCTGAAGCCTGCCCACTTCATCTATCCAAAGGTCAGGGAAATAATCACGATTTACAACTGCTCAATCGACTCTTTTGGTCAAGAAGCTCTCCGGCGGTTAAAACGCGCATTATTTCACACTGAAGACACATGGTCGAGAGTCCGAGTGAAATTTCGCGGTTATACGCCAGGTGTCGAAAGCTGCAATCCTGGCGATACCTGTTTTCAGCTCTCTTGCCTGTGTTTCCCTGGCTTACTGTTTTACGTCAGAAGCAAGTCGCATACGCACGATTTTCGTGGGATTGGAAACCTCGCCGTTGTTGTATTCCGTACCGGCATTGACCTTGTCGACAAATTCCATTCCGGATACTACGCGTCCCCATACCGTGTATTGGCCATCGAGGAAAGAAGAGGGGGCGAAGCAGATGAAAAACTGGCTGTCGCCGCTGTCTGGATCCTGGGCGCGCGCCATGGAGACTGTGCCGCGTACGTGCCGTTCGCGCGAAAATTCGGCTTTAAGGTGCTGGCCGGAACCGCCGGTGCCGTTGCCCAGAGGATCGCCGGTCTGGGCCATGAAGCCGGGGATGACACGGTGGAACGGCAGGCCGTCATAAAAACCTTTTCTGGTCAGCTCCTTGATGCGGGCCACGTGGCGGGGAGCCAGGTCGGAGCGCAACTGAATGACGACCCGTCCAGCAGGAAGATCGAGATAGATCGTGTTTTGGGGGTCAGGTACAGGTGCGGCAGAGACGCTTATGGGAAGAAATGCGGCAATGAGTCCCAGGAGAAGGACAAGAATTCGAAAAGGTTTGTTCAGCATGAGCTATTGTTGATGGGTTATTGAGAATCATTATTGAATAATAGCAAGAATGAAGGGAGATAGCAATGATTGAACCGCGATGCTTTCTGTGGCCGGTATGCGTGTAAAACGGTCATGGTTTTAGCTGGTGAACCGGGCCGCGTGCACTTATCTCTGCCGCCCGGTCAACGACGGAGGGAAAATCTTGCTATATTTACTGTTAATGATTTCAATTCCTCCTTTTAGAGCATGATTCACAGCTGAGTCCCACAGAGAGATCTCTTTTGACGACCAAAAGAGGGCAATTGCTGTGATCTGATTACGCGAGTGGGCGTCCCCTCAAGGCCGGGTCAGGTATGCCAATAAACAAATCAGCCATTACAGCACCATGACCATATCCAGCGTAGAGATAAACCGGCTGAACGCATTCGCCGAAAAGATGGTGAAAGAGAAAAAGACTGCGGTCGGGTTCCCTTGTAACCAGAACGTCAAATTGGCCGATTTCTATCACTGGTATGCAGTATCTGGCCTGGCAGATGTGGCTATGAACAACGTGGGCGATCCTTGCCGGCCAAGCTTGTACGACCTTAATACCCACGAATTCGAAAACGAAGTCATCGATTTCTTTGCGCCTTTGTACGGATTTTCACCATCGGATGCCTGGGGGATCGTCACCAGTGGCGGCACCGATGGCAACAACCACGGTATTTACTTCGGTGTCAATGTTCTGGGTTCAAAATCCGAAATCAAACCTGTCCTGTACGTTTCGGAGGAGGCCCATTACTCGGTCAAGAGGCTCGGCGAGCTTCAGGCCCTGGAGATGAGGCAGATTCCGACCAACATAAAGGGAGAAATAGATGTGCAGGCCTTTGAGCAGGCGCTTGATACGACCAGGCCTGCATTGATCGTTATTGCTCTCGGCACGACCTTCAAGGGTGGTATTGACGATCAGGATGCCATAAATGAGGTGCTGGAGAGAAAACGGCCTGTCGCGGTTTACCGTCATGTCGACGCGGCGCTGTTCGGAGGGTACCTGCCGTTTACAGAGCACGCCCACCTGGTCAGTCATCGTGACCGGAGGTTCGATTCCATTGCGGTCAGCGGCCACAAATTCTTCGGTTTCGATGAGCCATCGGGTCTGTTCATCACGACAAAGGAGCTTCTGGCAAGCCAAAATCCTTATCGCGTCTCATACCTGAACGATTCGGTTCCTACCATCAGTTGTTCGCGTTCAGCGCTGGCTCCGCTTAAGTTCTGGTGGCAAATCCACAAGACGGGAGTGGAAGGTTACCGGCGCCAGGCTGAGTTGATCCTGAAGAATGCCCTCTACCTGAAACAGCGTCTTGACGAAATCAACTATCCGGCCTGGAAAAACGATATTTCGAATACCGTCTATTTCCTGCGACCCGGTGAGCGGGTGATGAAGAAATGGAGTCTCGCGCCCTACGATGATGAGCGCCTTGGTGGAAAGCTGGCGCACGATATCGTCATGCGGCACGAGGGGAAGGTCATGATCGATCATTTCATCGACGACCTCCTGGAGGATCGGAACGGGGGGAGTTGACGGTCCGACCGGTCACCATGGTCTCCAATTTTACCTCGTTGCTGATCATTTTCGGGCGGCCCCATGCAATTTCCTTTCATAGGGGAGGTCAGGCAACAATCCGGCTGGAATTATGTCCGGGAACCTTGTGGTAAAAAGAGGGTGGATGCTCATCGAAAATAGGGCATATTTCCTTCTCGGGGCTTGAGCAACGAGCCGTTCACTTAAACGAAAAATCAGCCATGCAAACCATTGAGTCAAGGGCACTGCTTGCGGAGTTGTTCGAAGAGTATTCGGAGTGGTATTACAGCCTTGCCGAGGAGAACGGTGTTCTTCCGCGGTCTGTATCAGGGGTTTCTGATGAGGGGAAGCAGTTCATCTACATGATAGACGGACTGGATCTGCATCATATGGTCAGGAACAAGTATCTCCGTTACGTGCTTGACGAGCACCACTCTGTCGCCTATGCATATGGCGGCCTGGCCTTGCGTGGCGACAGCGAACAGGGGGAGATTGAAGAGGTGCTCGACATCGTTGCCGCTGATTCGAAGCGTTACATCCTGGGGCACTGGCGGCTGATTCGCGGAGAGGAGGGGAAGATAATCGGGTTGATGCACATGGGCACCAGCGAGGGAGACGATCCCGAGAAACAGCCCTCAGCCTGGTTTCTTGCCGGCGCAATACGTTTCACGGAGCCTGAAAAACTCAAATTCGGCAGCATATGGGAGCAGGCGAAGGGCGATGTCATTTTCAAAGATCGCAGCGTTGCCGATGAGGATGATTGACCGGGGCGCTCCTGCGGAGTTTTACGGAACAAGGATTCGCGTTATATTTCAGACTGAAGAGTTCAGCTGAAGCCATTCAAATTCTGAAAGTCAGGAGGATTGGAGATGATCAAGGAAACTGTAGGTATAGCCGGAGCAACGGTACTGCTCCTTCCACCCCTCGGAATAGCCTGCCTTGCCTGTGGATTACCGGGGCTTCTGGTAATCGGGGCGGGGTTTCTGGTCACCGATTCCATGGTGAAGATCAATCAGGAATATAGCGACAAGGGCGCTCCGCGATCCGGCGGTGAGCGGGTCGGCCAGCAGGGCTATTCGTCCGCCCTGAACGATCCGGAGTGATTTTCGCCCATCTTTCCTTGGCCCCATGACTCAGATCGACCGGGCAACTCTTCTCATCGAGGTTTCGCATAGTTCGGGATAACTGCTCCTTTCAAGGCATCAGGCAGGTCGTCTCATGCTCAAGCACCGGTCATCATGAATGTACCCTGGGTCCGGTGGTACGATCGCTTTTTAACTGTTTTCAGGAATATGATCTATTGAGTTGACAGACAACGGCAATTCGTGAACCTGAAAATTACGGCCTTATTTACCCACTATCAGTTGTCGAATGATTATACTGATATAATGATGGCCGTGGCTTGTGAACCGGATAAGACGATGGCTGAGCCCTTTGACGACAATTCCGGCCCACATTCCTGATTTCCCGGCACGCCATCCCTTCCGCTGTTGCCGGTCAGAGGCAGAGGAGGGGAAATATGTAAATCAGTACCATGCGTATCAATCCCATCGTAAAGTCCAGCCTTCTTTTTATCATCCTGATGTTCTGTTCCGGCAACGCGGAGGGTAGAAATGAAGCTTTCACCGGATCTTCACCCCGTTCCGCAGAACAGAGACACCTGAAATGGAATGAGGAGGCCCTCGACCAGCAGAGTTCCGACCAAAATGGAGGTGAGCCTGGTCCATCTCAGGACTGGATGCTTGAAACGATCGATACGACCCGAGGCGCCGATTACATGACCAGAACCGAACGCCAGGTCGTTATTGAAATCAACATGATGAGGAGCGATCCCGCTCGTTACGCCCAGAGGTACCTGGTGCCACTCAGGTCATACTATCAGGGCCGCCTTATAAAATTCCCAGGGAAAATACCCCTTTCGACCCGCGAGGGGGTTGCCGCGCTTGAGGAGTGTATCCGGGAGCTGAAACGCGCAAGTCCGCTTCCGTGCCTGTCGCCGCGAGAGGGTCTCACGCTGGCCGCACGTGACCATGTTCGTGACCAGGGCCGGACCGGGGCAATAGGGCATGGCGGAAGCGACAGCTCAACTCCGTTCACCCGGATGAACCGATACGGTCGATGGGAGCATATTGCCGCTGAAAACATCTCCTACGGCTTCAATGATGCAAGGACAATCGTCGCCTTTCTGCTGATCGATGATGGCGTGCCGTCGCGCGGCCACAGGAAAAACCTCCTGAACGACAGCTTCCGGCTTGTCGGCGTGGATATCGGGCCACATCGCACATACCGGGATATGTGCGTAATGGATTTTGCCGGAGGTTACCAGTCGAAGGGTTTACAGGAGGGGTACCGGAGATAGCGCCGGGCCAACAGCGATTGAAGGCCCACCGTTACTCCAGATTTGGGTAAAGGTATGGAGCGTGGAGAGATAGATCAATACCCAGATTCTTTCAGCTTTTGATACTCCACGCATCCACGCGGATCACCGTTGTCGCATGCCTTGTGGAACCACCTCATTGCTGTTGCCATATTCCTGACTACTCCCCGGCCTTCGGAGTAGATCGTCCCGAGTTTGTATTGAGACATCTCCAATCCCTGAGCTGCTGCCAGTCGATACCACTTGAGCGCTTCCTCGTAGTTCAGCGGCACCCCTTTTCCATCGAAATAAGCATTGCCCAGATTGTTCTGTCCTCTTGAATACCCGCCTTCTGCAGAGAGTCGATACCACCTGGCGGCTTCAACGTAGTCCTGTTTGACTCCCCGTCCGTTGGAATAGGCATCTCCCATGTTGTCCTGCGAATCGGCGTCTCCCTGGACGGCAGCCATCCGGAACCACTTTACCGACTCCTCATAGTCCAGTTTCACCACATCGCCCTTGTAGTACATAAGTCCGATATTGTGGAGTGCGTAAGGCTTTTCGAGCGCAGCATCCTTTCGCCATTTGTTCGTTTGTTCGGATGTCGGGGTTTCACTGAACGCTGAAGCTGAGGAGATCATGAGGATAGAGGCAGAGATGATAGCAATGAACTTTTTCATGGGTTCTTGATGTGTTCCATAATCGGTAAAAATTTGATGATCAGGGAGAGGGTGGAGCAAAGCGGGGGGCTGCGATATTGATTTACCTGAACCCGTACCCTCATAACAACAGATAAAAACCTCGAAGAGTGCCTTTGTGCAGGATGCTCTTTGATGTTTATGGTTTCGTCATGCGATTCAATTGTAGCCGACAGCGTAAAGTATGGCCTGTAAAGCTTCATCGAAGGAGTAATTCAACACGGCCGGGCACTTCCTTTACCTGCTGTGCTTAACGATATAGGCTACAGTATTGCCGCTCTGTTCATCGGTCAACTTTTGATTGCCTCCTTTCGGTGGTTCCCGTGATGGCAGAGTTTTGGCCGGATTGTCAGTTGAGGGGGCCTGTGGCTAACGTGATTATCTCGATACGCACAGATCACCTACGATACCGCCAACGGAGTAGAGTATCTGCCAGAGTTGAACGTTTCTGGCCCGAAAAGAGCCTGCTGCGCTGAGGAGGTAGTAGTGCCACATCCTGAAAAAGCGCTCGTCGTAACTTTTTTCCAATGACGGGCGGTGGGTGACGATGTTGTCGTTCCATGCTTTCAGGGTGCGGTAGTAATCATGGCCGAACGAGTGCCAGTCCTCCATGACCAGCAGCCCTTCGGTTGCACGGGTGATATGGTTGGCGGAGGGGAGCATCGAGTTGGGGAAGATGTACTTCGAGGTCCATTTGTCGGTGTTGGTGCCTGTCTTGTTGCTGCCGATGGTATGGAGAAGGAAAAGTCCTTCAGGGGAAAGGCACTTTCTTGCGACCTCAAAGTATTGCCTGTAGTTTTTGTGGCCGACGTGCTCGAACATGCCTATCGAATAGATCCTGTCGAATCGGCCGCTGACGTTGCGATAATCCATGAGTTCGATGTTTACTGGCAGCCCTCGGCATTTCTCCCTGGCGAGTTTCACCTGTTCGGTAGATATGGTCAGCCCGGTTACTTCGGCTCCGTAGTGTTCCGCTGCGAATCTGGCTGCGCCGCCCCATCCGCAGCCTATGTCGAGCAGCTTCATGCCGGGCTTGACCATCAGTTTGTCGAACACGAGACGCAACTTGTTCTCCTGGGCCTGATTCAGGTCAGAAGCGTTTTTCCAGTAGGCGCAACTGTAGATCATGTGCCTGTCGAGCATGGCTTCGTAGAGGTCGTTGCCGATGTTGTAATGGGTCTCCCCGACGGTAAAGGCTCGTAAAGGATTTTGAAGGTTCATTATCCTGCCGGCCAGATTGTTCATCATACGGGGAAGGCCGGAGACCTTCCTTTGGAGTCCCGCGCGCAGCACCCGGAAGAAAAATTCATCGAGCTCATCGCAATCCCACCAGCCGTCCATGTAGGATTCACCTGTCCCGAGATGGGCTTCAGAGAGCACACGCCGGTAAAAACGATCGTCATGCACCCGTATATCCCAGGGCTGTGTGCCGTCGACAGTGATTCCTGCCGAGGAGAGAAGATCGGTGAGCCTGGTTTTAAAAAATGAGTCCATAAACGGATATCCGGTTGGTTACTTCAACACTGAAACAGCCATTGACTCAGCGCGGCTCTTCATCGCAGAGAGCACCATGGGGAAGTCATGCCTCTGGACAAATCTGACAACAAAGGCAGGGGCAAAAAAATCAGGCTTGACTTCGCACTCATAGGTAAGAAATGTCCCTTTTCCCTGGGGAGACTCATCAAGGATCCATCTTCCATGATAAACCTTGAAATCACCGGCGATTTGCTGAAAATCGAGCTGCTTCAGATACTCCCCATGGGTTTTGACTTTTATGTACACACGTTTCCGGAAGATCAGGATTGTGGTTTGACCGCTTTGAAATATTACCTGCTCATTGCCGTTTCCTGAAATCAAGCCGCTATCGGTGATCTTCGGGATGTAATGTTTATGGTTATTGTAATCCGTCAGGACCGCCCATACTATTTCAGGCCGGGCCTTGATATATATTTTCCCGAATACGCCGGTAACTCCGTTATCCAGGCTCGTAAGTTTAACAATGATCTCCCCGTTCAATAATCTTGCCTTTTCGGTTGAAAGGGTATCAGGCAATATCGTCGATGCGCTCAGTTTTGTCGACGCGCAATAAAGAAGGGAGGTAATGATCGTCACGAGAATCATCGTGAGCGGTGCAGTTGAAAACCTTTTATTCATAAAAATGATTCGATGGTTGCAATTCTTTTAAAAAGGCATTGCAAGGGTGATGCTGTTCGTCCTTCATTTTCTGGAAGCGCTTACAAGGGTTTTTTATTGGCGAGTTGTCAGTAAGCGTCGATATTTTGAACACGTTTTAAATGATCATGGTTCCATTGTGCTTCCCGATACGGGCGATCGTGGCATGGAGAGAGTTGCCGGGGATGTTTTCAATAAAATAAACAGCAGTTGAGGGGATTGAAAAATCGATATGACCGGTTGCCGGTTTTACGATGGGTAAAGACGGGATGAGGATTTGACGAGCGGATAAGGTACCCTGCCTGAGGGGTGGATACCAGATAGCCTTCAACCTGCAAAAGCCGGTATATGGTATTTGGTTGCCCGAAAACAGTCAGGCCCGGTAACTGTTCCTGTAGAACGATTACCGGGCCTGACTGTAAACTTCGCCCTTTATGATGGGCTATGGTTCAAGGGTGTGACGCTTACTTTGTTGTCTTGCGGTCGTCGAAGCCGGGAGCGTTAGCATTCCTTGACTTCATGTACGGATAGTAGGCTTCAGGCTTTTTCAGTACCGGAACATAGAAATCAACAGGATTGTTGACCAGCGTTTCATTCCTCGGGCCCGTATAGCGAGCGTCAGCTACGACGTAGACTGCGGGTTCGATAACTCCACGTCCGTCATCAAAGAGCACCAGCGAGGCATTGCGGATAGAGGTCGATACGGCATCTCCGGCTTCTTTACGTAACTGCAGCCTGATCTCTTTGCGGATAGCCGGATTGGATTTCAGCTTGTTGCTCGCGATTTTGGCGGAAGTAACTTCAGGCCAGTTGCGGATCAAACCGGCAAGTGCACCGTCTTCACCCAGGCTGACAACGATTCGTGAACCGGGTCCCTGCACAGGAAGGCCGTTCAGGACGCGGCCGAACTGCACCGTTACCAGTTTTTTGAAGGTGAGCGGGTTAAAGCCGTATTTCGCAACGCCCATGTCCAGGCCGCCGACATGCGTCACAACCAGCTCTCTTTCGTTGGCAGGAAGGTAGCCGGTCTCCGCAAGGCGCTTCCTGGCTACAGCCGGAGCCTGGTCTGCCGTGGGCAGGTTGAGGGTCGGGTGTTCGTGCGTATACTTCTTGAGCCCGAAATTCCACAGGAAGCTGCCTGTTGCGGCGTCGATATCGAAGGTGGCTGAACGATCGCTCTCTGATGTGAATACATAGCGGCCGCCGGTCAGGTTCTGGGAATTTTCAAAAGCCACATTTTCGTGTGACCTTGCCTGCAGCCTGCTCAGCACGTCCCAGGCATCCTTATAGTTGAGCGGCCTTACCGGAACAGCCTTGTAGGATTCGAGCCTCTTTTTGCCGATAAAGTTTCCCAATCGATAAGGACGTTCGATCTTTTTGGTGACTTTGGCGCTCTTTGCCAGAACGACTGATGAATGGCCCGGCACCATAAGAGCCGTCATGCTCATAAGAGCAATGGTGGATATAAATTTTTTCATAGTGTGACTCCTGTCAATTAATATTGGTACCAGATTCTTAACCACGTGTGATCTGCAGGGGGATCGTAGCTTGTGACTGCATAAGAGTCGTTTTCACTTGGTGGATACATTACAGCGGCACCTTTTTCACTTCCGTTACCGCGGAGCGCGATGGCGTCGAACCAGGCCTGCCATACTGCAGCACCTGCTTTGACGCGGCTGCCGAAATATTCAGAGATATCCTGGTCACAGGACTGGGATGCGGTGGTGCGGAATCCCATCACCTGATGAACACCGTCGAATACTCCTTTGCTGTTTGTCCATGCGGAGTACCAGTCGGCAACCTCAAGCGGGCTTGCGACCACGTTGCAGGCGTGAAGTGTCACGAATTCGGCATTCCTGTCTCCCCAGCCCTTGTCGGCGGTAGCGCCGGCACTCCTCAGGTCTACCCAGTTCGACTGGCACTTGACCTGCCATGAGGTGCCGTGTCCGACGAAGTAGGAGAAGTTCATCTTGTCGACCCGCTCGTTGTTGTAGGAGTCGAACTGGAACGGTTCAGCGTAGAAATACTGGTTGAACTCGAAGTTCCTGACGAAGTTCCATACCGGAGTTGTGGCGTCGCCTTCGGTTCTGCTGCCGACATATCCTCCCTCCAGCCGATCAACGGCAACCGCTTCCCTGACGGGATTGGCGCCGATGAGAAGGAGAAGAAGCAGGCTGAAAAGACCTCTTCTTCTGCTGACAACAATGCGTTTTAAATCCATGGTATATCTCCCTGTTACTTGTTTGTTATGAGAACGCGAAAAAAATGGTTGTGTAAACGGTTTTTCCATACCGGTCGAAACCGGATGAAAAACAATATTTCACAACGGATAATTTGTTGATCAAGCCTTTGGCTTTTGACTCAACTCAAATGTCGAAACAACTGCTTTGAAAGACAGCCTTTCGATTTATGACAGGCGGGCAGGGGGTGGAATGGTAATACGTCAAGGCTTAATTTAAGTATATATTTTTTTAAACAATAGCAAAAAATGATGAATGAAAATGCCATCCATCAAGTGATTTAAACGGCAAGATGCTGCACATGAACATCGTTAAAGTACAAAACCTTTTATATTCTATACATACAGTAATTGAAACATGTAAGGGACAGCTCATGGACAATGACATCAGGAAATTGGAGCCTCAGGCGGTTTGGAACAATTTCCACAGCCTTACAAGGATTCCCCGTCCTTCACAGCATGAGGAAAAAATCAGGACATTTATCGCCGGATTCGGCCTGAATCTCGGGCTTGGTACGGTAATTGACGAAACGGGAAATGTCATTATCAGGAAGCCGGCAACCCCCGGGATGGAAAATCGCAGGGGAGTCATCCTTCAAGCCCATCTCGACATGGTGCCGCAGAAGAACATCGGTACGATTCATGATTTTGAAAACGATCCGATCGAAGCCGTTGTGGATGGCGATTGGGTGCGCGGCTGCGGCACCACCCTTGGTGCGGACAACGGTATGGGGGTCGCTGCTGCCCTGGCCGTGCTGGAATCAGGTGAGCTGCAACATGGTCCGATCGAAGTGCTTTTTACAAGCGAAGAGGAGACAGGCATGAGGGGAGCCTTCGGGTTGAAACCCGCTCTCCTTGAAGGCGATATCCTGCTGAACCTGGATTCTGAAGATGAGGGCGAACTGTTTATCGGTTGTGCGGGTGGCCTGAACGGGACGATGATTTTCAACTATGCCGTCCAACCGGTTCCACCGGGTTACATGGGGCTGGCCATCAGCGTGTCCGGGCTGAAGGGTGGCCATAGCGGCATGGATATCAACCTTGGACGCGGCAATGCAAACAAGATCATGAACCGCATTCTTCAATACGGTCATGCCGAACATGGATTGCTCCTGGCCTCGATAGACGGGGGCAGTCTTCGCAATGCCATTCCCCGTGAATCGTCCGCCACGGTAGTCTTGCCAGTGCAACGTGGTGATCAATTTCTTGAATCGCTTTCCCTGCTTGTCGGAAAGATCAAAAACGAGATTATGGCCGCCGATCCGGCGCTGGATATCGAAGTGGTTCAGTGTTCGATTCCTGATACGATCATTGAAGAGGCGGTATTTGTCCGCCTCCTCAATGCGCTCTATGCCTGTCCGAACGGCGTGATGCGAATGAGCAGCGAGATGCCCGGCC
Source organism: Chlorobiaceae bacterium (assembly GCA_013334525.1). Taxonomy (GTDB): domain Bacteria; phylum Bacteroidota; class Chlorobiia; order Chlorobiales; family Chlorobiaceae; genus Chlorobaculum. The sequence goes on along the minus strand of JAAXXK010000009.1, from coordinate 51,868 downwards.
TGGTTGAAACTTCCAGCAATCTCGCCATTGTAAAATCAGGCAACAACGTCGTCAGGGTCGAGTACCTGCTCAGGAGTTCAGTGGATTCCGCAATTGAAGATCTTGCGGCGATGATAAGGAGTGTTTCCGTCCTGGCCGAAGCCGACCCTGTATTCGATAACGGTTATCCTGGTTGGAAGCCAAATCCCGAATCGCCCATCCTGAAGGTTATGAAAGGGATATACCGCTCGAAATTCGGCAAATATCCCGAGATAAAGGCGGTTCACGCCGGCCTGGAATGCGGGATCATAGGCGCCGGTTATCCTTCGCTCGATATGATCTCATTCGGCCCTACCATTCGCCATCCCCATTCACCGGATGAAAAGGTTGAGATAGCCTCGGTTGGAAAATTCTGGGATTTCCTTGTGGAGATCCTGGCCGGAGTGCCCTCAAGATGAGGCGCATGAATCGTTTGTTCGCAGGAGAAAAAACGAACAACCCCTCGTGCAGGAGGGGTTGTTCTTCAAATCAATACCGTGGATATCGGTGAGGTGGCGGCGGCGGCGGACCACGCCGCTCCCTGAGCCACGGCAGCCTGTATTCATCTACATAATGCCACGGGCCCTGCTCGTATCTGGACCGATACCAGTTTCCATCCCGGTCACGCCGGTAATAGGAGCCTTCGTAATAACGGACATGATCCCTATGCATTCGCGGCGGAGGCGGCGGAGGCGGTCTATGATGCCTGTATTCTGGCGGTTCCGGGGGCGGGTAAGCCAGCGCGTTGTTGACGGGGGCAATCTGGGCTATGCCGAAAACCATCAGGGCAACTCCGGCTGACAGGAAAAGATTCTTTTTCAACGATGCCTCCTTTTCTGAATGGTTGATTGACTTCAGTGAATAAGCCTGAACAGGAAAACGGTGATCGATGGTATGTTTCACCTCACGAGTTGATTTTACGTCAAACACTGATATTAATATACTCAATGTGTTTCCATTCGAGTAATCGTAACAGGTATATCACGGTTATGAATCTCTCTGCTGAGCCTACGTTTGAAGGCCTCAATCGGCCGTTTGCTGGGGATCATGAGGCAAACTACCCACATCGGGGCCTCACGATGATTATTCCGCAAACTTCCAGGCCCCGGCATAACCCCTTACGATACTTTACCGGTTAAAACCCTCAGGGTTTGCTATTTTACCGTTCACCATCAACCTCATACCTGTGGAATCGTGAAAACGCCATACAGTTACAACACGATAACGGACTTCCTGCTATCGCAACCCCTTACGGTGGATGTGGAGATCGATGACGATGCGGCGGGTTCATTTCCCGTGAAGTGCATCGAACTGGATGCGACGGTGCTCTATGTGGGGGTTCACGATTTTTCACGTCTTTCAATCGAACTCTCCTCTTCGGAGATCCTGATCTACCTGAACATGTTTCTCGTCTGGATGCGCCAGTCGCTTGAAGGGGAGGGGTTTTGTGTGGTGGAGCGGTTTCTGGACAGCGCTATCGTGCTGCTTTTCTCGAAGCGTTTCGGCTCCGAAGATCCTTTCCTCGACGCACTTCGTGCTGCCCGCTGGATGGGGGACCACGACGAACTTCTCTTCAGCCCGGACATGGGTATCGCCAGCGGTCGCATCGCTGTCGGATTCGCAGGCACCCCAAAGGAGTTCACCGGGTCGGTATTCGGCCGCCCGGTGCTTGTGGCCGCTGCCTCCTCCAGGATGAAGCCCGCCGGTGATATGGTTTCGTGCATAACATTTCCAGCAGCAGAGTGGCAGGGACGTTCACTTCATGAGGCGTTTCCGCCGCTTGAGTTCGAACACCCCGAAAAGGGACGGGTCAGGCAATCGCCGGCCTGGCAACTCGGGGAGCCTAGAGCAGTTGATTTTCCCGGCCTCGGTCGGACGGAACTGCGGGATATCGCCAATTTTGTACATTGGATTCCGAAATCCACTGCAAGGGAGAAGGCCCGTGAGTGGTTTGCGATGATCAAGGCGAAAGGTTTTTATAAAAACAATTTATAGCCGTCAATGACCATGTCGAAAAAAATCATGCTGCTGGGGAGTGGAGAGCTGGGAAAGGAGTTTGTCATTGCTGCCAAGCGCCTGGGACAGTATGTGATTGCGGTTGACAGTTACAACGATGCGCCGGCCCAGCAGGTGGCAGATGCACGGGAAGTGATCGATATGCTGGACGGCAGGGCGCTCGATGTCATTGTCGCAAAACATCAGCCCGATCTGATCGTGCCTGAAATAGAGGCCATTCGTACAGAGCGGTTTTATGATTACGAGAAGCAGGGAATACAGGTGGTTCCATCGGCTCGTGCGGCCAATTTCACGATGAACCGAAAAGCCATTCGCGACCTTGCCTCCAGAGAGCTTGGACTGCGAACGGCGAACTATCGCTATGCCGCTTCGCAGGAGGAGCTGGCTGTGGCAGTCGCAGAGGTTGGGTTGCCCTGCGTGGTCAAGCCGTTGATGAGCTCTTCGGGCAAAGGTCAATCGACCGTGAGAAGTGAGGCCGATATTGAAAAAGCCTGGAGCTACTCGCAAAGCGGCAAACGAGGAGACAGCGCCGAAGTGATCGTGGAGTCGTACGTCCCTTTTCATACCGAGATTACCCTGTTGACCGTGACTCAAATTGACGGCCCGACGCTGTTCTGCCCACCTATAGGTCACCGGCAGGAGCGGGGTGATTACCAGGAGAGCTGGCAGCCTTGCCGGATCAGCGAAGGAGAGTTGAAGGAGGCTCAAGAGATCGCCGAAAAAGTTACCCGTTCTCTGACCGGGGCGGGCATATGGGGGGTAGAGTTTTTCCTGGCCGATGACGGCATCTATTTCTCGGAGCTTTCACCTCGTCCGCATGATACCGGCATGGTGACGCTGGCGGGAACCCAGAACCTTTCGGAGTTTGAACTCCACGCCAGGGCGGTGCTTGGGCTGCCGATTCCGGTCGTCGAATTGTTGCGTGTCGGCGCCAGTGCGGTCATCCTGGCCGACAGTGCAGGCAGCAATCCCCGGTTCACCGGTGTTGAAAATGCCCTCCTTGAGTCAGGCACCGACATCCGTATTTTCGGCAAGCCGGTGACTCGTCCCTACCGGCGAATGGCGGTGGCGCTGGTATCCGATCAGTTGGGCAGCGATGTCGATGCCGTAAAACTTCGGGCTATCGCCAACGCGGCAAAGGTGTCTGTGGCCAATGAAAAACCGCTTGTCACCTGATACCTCCTCATGCGTGGAGCGCGGCCGGGGCAGCGTTTTGTGGAGTGATCAGGTAAGCTTCTTGAGATTGACCAGGGTATACAGTACGACCGCAACGACAAAGATGCTGCTCAGCCAGACGTTTATCGATTCGGGCGTTCCGATGAAACCGTGTGAAGAGACCAGTATGCCGGCGACAATACCGACGATCAGGGCTCCGATTGCAGTGGGGAGCGCAAAGGCTCTTGACTTGATTTTTTTCATTTTTTTGGATATTCAGATATTTCCGTTGCTTCAGCTTTCGTTCGGTTCATTATGTATATCAACGCTTACAAGGTAAGACCCGGATTCTTAAAGGAGGATAAGCCTGGCCTTAAATCTCCATAAAATAATCGCAAAGGCGACCCCGTATAGCAGTTATGACCGGAAGGAGCGCTATGGATGGCGAGTGATGGGATGGTTCCCGTTCATGCGGATTTTTCTGCAGACGGTGCCTTTTCTTGCCCCTTTTTCGATCTCCAGGGCTTGAATATCGAGACGAACAGGGTGATGATCAGCAGCGTGACCTGAATGGTGCCGAAGACCAGGTTCATCCGTTGGTTGTAGAGGTAAGCGGCATCATGCAGGGAATAGATCCCGAGTTTGCCGGATATTTCCATCATCGCCGTCTCCCATGGCCTAGATAGAGTGTGCCGAACACGATGGCCGACAGGGTGACTATCCATTTGAAGGTCAGCCAGTTGTGTTTGAAAAATCCCCAGTTGCTGAAAAGTGAGTAGACCAGGCCGGTGAGCAGGCACCCGATGGCTCCCGGAACCACAACGATGCTCATGTCTATATGATGAAGGCTCTGGTTTACGCCATAGAGGACTTTGCCGTCTGCGACACTCAGCTTCAGGAAATAAAGCGACAACAGGGCTATGGCTCCTCCGATCCAGCATGAAACGGCTATCAGGTGGAAGCCTTTCAGCCATTTCATCCCTTTTGGCTTTAATTTGAGCATGTGAAGAGCGTTATATTGCGGCAGATGACTTGAATGAAAGATACGGCTCCTTCATTTAATCAGATTTGTAATTTCAGCCAGGTACGGTGAGTTACACAGCTACTCACGTTTTTTCATAAAGTATTATTTCTGCGGCCATGCCTGAAGCATCGGTCGCACAACATCCCAAATGAAGCCCTGATATGGCGGTTATGACTGAGTTTATCGATTTGATTGTTCCTGTTGCAATCATCGAGGAGAAGTACCCTGGTGGGTGGGAGCAGTGCCTGCGTGACCACAAACCGGCGCTTGGCGGCCGTGTCTGGTTCGATAATTATCTGTTTCGTGATGGTGCCATGAATCCTGCGGCGATGGAGGCCCTGCTCGACGAGTGGTGGAAACTGGGTTTTGAATGCTATGCTGAAAAGGATGGCAAACAGTACTGGAAAGACGTTTGTGTTTACGAGGGACGGCTTGGCACCATGAACAGGTATTGCGACTGGCTGGCTGAAGATTCGGCAACGCGAAGCGTATACATGAAAGGCACTGAAATGGGGGAGGTTATCGGCCGGGACTGGGATTTGATCGATGATGACTGGGAGCCGCCAACATTCCTGTAGTTTCCTTGTGGATGCTGACAAATAAGCTTTTGGGCCGATCTATCTGGCATTTTTGCATGGAATTTTAAGTTTGCCGAGCAGCCAGTACGCAGAGCAGTATCTCATGAAATCGGCCTTGTCAATATTTTTAGTCCTGCATTTTTTCGCGCGGGCAATCAAGTCGCTTCGTTCTTTTTTTGTCAGGCTGATCGATTGACCTACCGGTTTGTGCGTGATGTATTCGATAGCGTTGATGCAGGCCATCTGATATGGGTATTGTGCATCTACCAGCCAGGTTTCGATTTTCGAATAGTCCGGCCCTTCCCATCCGTAGATCGATTCGCACCCGATCAGCTTTTTTTTGATTATCGGCACGGCAGACTCATAACGCAAAAATGCGGAGAGATACATCCAGCAGTAGTCGCTCCCGATCCTTTCCACGATCAATGGCTCCAATTCATTCCTGAACCTGGCCAGTTGCCGGATTTGCCCGTCGTCAATCCGGAAAGAAATTTTTCCATTCGCCAAATCAGTATAATCGCCTGTCGGCGGATCTGCAGAAACAGGCAGTTCAGTGGGGGTTGCATCGGCTTTGAACAACACTCCCCTCAATGTCTCCAGCTCGTTATCCGCGCTGAAACATCGACTGGATTGAAATAACAGGAGCAACGCGCCCAGAAGTATGAATCGTATGGCTTTCAAAAGGTGTTTCCTGTGTTTTGCAAGAACTGCGAAATCATCCCGTGTTGAAATTTAGCTATATTTTTTGGTGGACGAAGCGGCTTTTGCAACCCACAAGCGACGGTTGTCAGTTCTGACGGCCAGCAGGCCATGTGGTAAATGGTGAGAAACGTAGCAGGTGAAGTCGGAGATTATTAAAACAAACGATATCGCATATCAAGGAGGTTTTGTATGGCACATGGCGCTTATTTATCGATTACCGGGCAAAAGCAGGGAAAAATCAAGGGACCGGTAAGCCTTATCGGTCGTAAAGATACGATTCAGGTATTCGGGGGATTTCACGAGATTGTTTCTCCAAGAGACAGCTACTCAGGGCTCCCGACCGGCCAACGCATACACAAGCCCCTGACTTTCATCAAAGAGATCGATTGTTCAAGCCCTCTTTTGTTGAATGCCCTGGTTACCAACGAGAACCTCAAGGAGGTCGTTCTCCAGCTCTGGCACCAGGATCGCGGGGGACGGGATGCGGCATTTTACACGATACGCCTTATCAATGCCAGCCTTGCCGCCTATAAACTCGTCCTGTCGATGGATGGGAGTGACGCGGCCCAACATCCTGAACGGGAGGAGTTCAGCCTGACATACCAGAAAATAACCTGGACCTGGGAGCCAGGAGCCATAAGTGCAAGCGACGATTGGGAGGCTCGGGTATAACCGGGGTTCAGTATCTGGATTACCATGGTCGAAAGGGATATTTAGAGATTAACGGACAAATAATTTACAGAGGCAGCAATGACGATATCAGCATCACAGCATGTAACATTGGAAGTCGTCGGTGGATTAAATGGTGGTTATGGCCCTTCGAAACTTGATTTTATCCGGATTCTTTCTGACGGCACTTCCCAGAGTGGCCCCGGCGGTCTTGGCTGGCGGGTTCCTGCTGGGCAGGCGCTCGTCGTCACGGATGTATACTGGCAATATGTCCATCCCCAGGGCGCTGCCGGTTTTGACAAGATCATGGTGCTGCGCCTGTTCATTGAAAACATCGCCAATCCGATGAATAGCCGGCGAGTGTTTGAATCGACGATAACCCTGAGCAGCAAAGGCGAAGGGGGAACCCATGAGGCCATGGCTTCAGGGTTTGCCGTTTCATCGAAAGGCCGGATCGGCGTCGATATCACGCCTGGTCCGATAGGGCCGCCCTCTGGCTTGCAGCATCTGCTGATTCACGGATATCTTGTTGCCGATGTTTGAGCAGCTCAATCCCTGAAGCCTTAATTCACTCCTGAACGCATGGGCACCGCCCGGATCTAAATGATTACATGATCCCGGGGGTGCCCATGTTTCATTCCCGCCCCTAATCCATCTACGGATTCCATTAAGCCCGGTTACATTTTTTTCGATTTAATCCCTTTTTAAGCTTGTCTTTACGCTTCCTTAAGAGTGTCGGACATATCTTTCTCAAGAAGCAACAAGAACAGGTTTACCGAAAACTGATACGATCGTGTCCGGCCAATATCCAAAGGAAAACGTTATGAAATGTCCCGCATGCAATTCGTCGCTGCTCATGACGGAACGTCAGGGAATCGAGATCGACTATTGTCCGGAGTGCAGGGGAGTATGGCTTGACAGGGGAGAACTCGACAAAATCGTTCAGAAGTCATCTTTCGCATCCACTCCTGAAATCTATCAGCGTGAACCCCGTCAGGAAGAGCGCTCAAATGTAGATGGTCATGATAATCACCATGATTCATATTTCGATCCGAGAACAGGGCGAAAAAAGAGAAAAGAGGGGCCGTTGGGCTTTTTTGGAGAGCTTTTCGACTGAAAGAGCATGGTTTTTTTATGTCAAGCGGGTATTTCGGGTCCATTATGCATAACCAAAGGTCTTGAGCGAGCTTGCCGGTAAGCAGATCGCAAAAATATTGCGATCTGCTGAAGGGAAACGCAACGGACTTCAGATACGATGACGATTCAATGAGTGGACCTCGCTGCATAAAAACAAAAAACCGCCGTACGTGCGGTTTTTTGTTTTTATCGGCCTGATTTGTCGCCAGGCAGATTTTGATCTTGAATGTAAGGCATGTTGCCTGATACCATGTGACGGATATAGAGGGATTTGCTTCGAGAAGCTTGTAAAAAGGGCATTCAACAGCGGGGTTTGTGGTGGGGATGATCTTCACGTGCAGGCACTGAATCAGCAAATGATGTAGAGTGGCGCAACGTATCGCAAAGACAAACATTGCCGACAGCAATACCTCAAATTATATGTATTATATGCTTGAGAGCAGGCTGAAAGAACCAAATGATATGATGATATGGCCTTGACAACCATGATCGCAGATGGCGGAAACGTTTATGGCGACAGGGTAATTCCCGGTTCGCTGAAGCTCATCGGCGTGCAGGGCAGTGGCGCCACCAGGGACAAGGTGAACGGTACGGCTGAAATTGTAAAGCCGAGCTATAGCACGAGCGGACACCTGAATGTGGGTCTCTACAGGCAAAGCCTTGAAACCGTCAACCTGACCGGTGAAGATGCCTCGAATTACAGTATCAGCTACACGACTGAAAGAGCGAACTACAAGGTTTCGCCAAAAGTAATCAATCTCGAAGGCTCCAGGCCATATGACGGTACGGTGAATTTTGACGCGTCGTTTTTTGGTGACAATGGAATTATTGCAGGTGTTGGATCGGAAACGCTGATATTGATAGGCACCGCAACGGTTACCTCGCCAAATATCGACAGCGGCCGGCAGCCGCTGATCCTCGGAACCCTGAGATTGAGTGACGGTGCAAATGGAGGCAAGGCCACCAACTATACCCTTGAAGGCGGATCGCATTTCGGCACGATCAAAGGCAACAAGCCGTAATAAACCCTCAGCCGAGCTCGAATGTGGTGACGCCGTAGATCCTTTCGATCGGCAGGTACGGAGGATTTCCTTTATACATTCTGGCCGTTTCGAAAACGACGGACATGTTGTGACGGTTCACCAGCGACAGCGCGTCCTTGTTGTTTTCCGGTATGTCGAGAAAGATTGGCGATCCTTCGGGAATTGATGATTTCAGGGCGCAAAAGAGCGCTTCTGCAAGCTCAGGCCGGTCGGCGAAGAGCGGGCCGACCTTGAAACCCGATCGGCAGGGACGAATGACACCATACCCCGCAAGTTTTCCATTTTCTTCAATACCGAGCGATCTGCTCCCTTTCCGGTTGATCCAGCACTGGAGAAAATCACAACGGTCATCCGGGAAAAACGCATGGTCATAAAAATATACTGCTTCGAACGGAATGTAGGATAACGGTATGATCCGGCGATCTTGCTCGATTTTCCCGCCTCCGATCCCCTGATAGCGGATATTTCGATAGGCCAGCGTGAAGCCTGATTTCCTGTAGTTTTCCTGCTGATCGACGACGCCGTCAAGGCCGATGCACCTGCCTTCAAGTCGTGCAAGTCCGGCATTCCATATCTGAATGCCAAAGCCCATGCCTCGATATTCCGGGCGGACGATATAAAAACCCAGGAATCCGAAAGCAGTTCCGTATCTGACAACTGAAATAGCAGCGACAGGTTCGTTGCCGAGCATGCCGACAAGAAATCCCTCCGGATCGGCCCGGTAAAAACACTCTGCGTCTTCCTTGCCGGGGTTCCAGCCTTCGATCGCAGCCCATTCAACGGCAAGATCGATCTCCTGGCGGCTCATGGTTCTTATCGTAAAATCCCTTTTTTCGGGCATAATGGCCTGGTTGACAATTATTCTGAAAAAGCAGTCATGCACCTATTTATCAAGATAGGTCACTTATGCAGATATGACAAAGGTTTGCGGGTGTGCGAGGCAGAGGGGATTGAACAAAAAAGGGGGGGGCGGAGCAGCTTTTATGCTTATGCTGCTTCTGCCCCCGTTGCTTTTCACTGCTTACATTTGGCCATCGGTAAGGAATCGCTGGTGCCAGCTCAATGCCTCTTCGAGCAGGTGCGGTGTGTGCTTGCCGTATGACTGCTCGTATGCGCGTTTGTGGTAGTCGAGCAACGCATCCTTGAAATTCGGGTGCGCACAGTTTTCGATGATCACCTTTGAGCGCTGGTTGGGGGAGAGGCCACGCAGGTCTGCAAGTCCCTGTTCAGTAACCAGCACCTGGACATCGTGTTCGGTGTGATCGACGTGTGAGGCCATCGGTACGATGCTGGAGATCTTTCCGTTTTTGGCCTGGGAAGGGGTCATGAAGATCGAGATATAGGCGTTGCGTGCGAAATCGCCTGAACCTCCGATGCCGTTCATGATCGCGCTTCCCATGACATGCGTCGAGTTGACGTTGCCGTAGATATCGGCTTCGATGATTCCGTTCATGGCAAGAACGCCCAGGCGGCGAATGATTTCAGGATGGTTGCTGATCTCCTGCGGGCGAAGGACGATCTTGTCGCGATAGAACTCGATGTTTTTGGTAAACTCTTCGAGCCCCGCGTCACTCAGGGAGAAAGCTGTAGCCGAAGCCATGGAGAGTTTGCCGGAACGGAGCATGTCGAGCATTCCGTCCTGCAGCACTTCGGTGTAGGCGGTCAGGTTGTCGAACGGGCCGTTGTTCAGCCCCGCCATGACGGCATTGGCGATGTTTCCGACTCCTGATTGCAGTGGCAGGAGGTTCTTCGGGAGCCGTCCTTTTTTGACTTCATGTTCGAAGAATTCGAGGATATGGCCGGCGATCAGGTTTGAATTTTCATCGGGTGGGCTGAAAGGGGAGTTCCTGTCCGGGGCATCGGTCTCGACGATGGCGATGATTTTGTCCGGATCGCAATGGAAGTACTGTTCTCCGATCCGGTCATCAGGGTGAACGAGCGGAATCGGCAGGCGGTGCGGCGGCAAAGCGGTACCGTAATAGATGTCGTGCATCCCTTCCAGCCGGGAGCTCTGCTTGGAGTTAACCTCAAGTATGATCTTGTCGGCCTGGTCCAGCCATGTTTTGTTGTTGCCGATCGAAGAGGAGGGAATAAGGCGGCCGTCTTCGAGAATGCCGGCGACCTCTACAAGGGCGATATCGAGTTTGCCGAGGAACCCGAACCAGACAAACTGGGCTACATGGGAGAGGTGGATGTCGAGGTACTCCATCTGGCCGGCATTGATGCGTTTTCGGCATATCGGGTCAGATTGATAGGGGAGGCGCATTTCAACGCCGTCAGCTTCTGCCAGCGCTCCATCGAGTTCAGGGGCGGTGGATGCTCCGGTCCATACGCTGATCCTGAATTTCTGGCCGGCGCTGTTGGCTTCGGAAATGCGTTTGGCCAGCGCTTTTGGGACGGATTTGGGATAACCTGAACCGGTAAATCCGCTCATACCGACGTTGACGCCGGACGGGATGAGGTTCGCGGCTTGTTCCGCTGACATGATTTTGCCTTGCAGGGCTTTGTTGAGAATGCGGGATGGTGTGCTCATTACCTGAATTACTCCATTCAAGAGTTAATGACGACGATACTCCGGTCTATTTCCCTATCAGCGTAGTCTACCCCCTCAAGCAAATCGATGTCCACGGAAATGGCGAAAAAATAGGCACAAGGATCCTTTCTGTCAAGTCCAGTAGAGTTTGACTGAATAGGCCGTGAACTTACCATAATTTCCTGGCAATAAAAACAAACCCCATCCCATGCGGCTCAATGGTTGTCAGTGGCCACAGTCCCTGACGATGACTGGAGAGGTTTGATAGCGAAGAGGGGATAACCGGAAGAAAATCCGTTAAAGGCAAGGGAGTATCAAGTTCATGTTTTACACTATATTATCGTTTTATGTGGCAATGCTTTTGTAACGCGTTAAATCCATCGACCATTGAGTACGGCTTCGACTCCGTCGCTATCAGGCAACCCGGTTGCTCATCGACAAAAACGGATCTTTGTGGTAGGGGCGACAGGCTATATCGGCAAATTTGTCGTCAGGGAACTGGTCTCCAGGGGATATGATGTTGTCAGTTTCGCTCGCGAGCGTTCCGGCATCGATGCTGCGACCACGGCAGACAAGACCAGGAATGAACTGAAAGGTTCCGAGGTTCGTTTCGGCGATGTATGCGATCAGGCATCGCTGAAAAGAAACGGTACCCGGGATGAGCAGTTTGATGTCGTGGTTTCATGCCTGACCTCCCGAAACGGAGGTATAAAGGATTCATGGGCCATTGATTACCAGGCGACCCGCAATGCCCTTGACGTGGCCATGGTGGCCGGTGCCAAACAGTTTGTGCTGCTGTCGGCGATCTGTGTGCAAAAGCCCCTCCTTGAATTCCAGCGAGCCAAGCTCAAATTCGAGAAAGAGCTGATGGCTTCAGGCCTGACCTGGTCGATAGTTCGTCCCACGGCATTTTTCAAATCGATCGCTGGGCAGGTAGAGGCCGTGAAGGGCGGCAAGCCCTATGTCATGTTCGGCAACGGAGAGTTGACGTCATGCAAGCCGATCAGCGAGGCCGACCTTGCCCGGTTCATGGCCGATTGCCTGGAAGACCTCGACAAGCAGAACAGGATTTTGCCGATCGGCGGGCCCGGTAAAGCGATTACGGCTCGTCAGCAGGGTGAGATGCTCTTCGAACTTCTTGGACGCGAACCGAAGTTCAAAAAAGTCCCTATCCAGATTTTCGACGTGATCATTCCTGTGCTGACAATGCTTTCGAAGCTCTTCCCGAAGCTTGCAGAGAAGGCCGAGTTTGCACGCATAGGGAAGTACTACTGTTCCGAGTCCATGCTGGTGCTTAACCCTGCGACCGGAAAATACGACGCTGATGCGACCCCTTCGTACGGAACCGATACGCTTCGTGATTTTTACAGACGGGTGTTGAAAGAGGGGCTGGCAGGGCAGGAGCTTGGTGCCCATTCGATGTTCTGAGTGCGTTGCCCTGTTAAAGGAAATTATCGCCTTATGCCTTTGAATAAAAAATATCAACTCTATTATGCCAGTACAGGTAGTCTATGCAACAGCGGCGATAATGTTCCTCGCCGTCTTTCCTCTGCCGGAACTTTATGACACTTTCCTGAGAATGGTGGCATTCGGTACCTTCGGGTGGGGCACCTACAAAAACCTGAACTTCGGGGAGAAGATCACTGTTTTTCCGTTACTCTACGGCTTCTTCGCTGTAGTGTACAATCCCATCACTCCCGTCCATTTTCCGCGAGAGGCCTGGATTGCCCTTGATATAGCCGGCGGAGCGATCCTGTTGGCCACGAAGCAGCATATCGCGGAATAATTTTTCCATCGTCCTCTCACAAAACAAAGAACCTGGAGGCGAAAGATCATGGTCACAGAATCAACACTGGATTTTCTCAAAGGGCTCAAGGCCAACAATACGAGGGAGTGGTTCGAGGCTCACCGTCCCGATTACCAGGCGGCTCATAACGACTTTTTCGATACGGTGGTTCAGTTCGTACAGTCTGTTTCGGGGTTCGATCCAGCGGTCGCAGAAGCAAGGCTTGATCCGAAATCCTGCATCATGCGAATCTACAGGGACATTCGGTTTTCGAAGGACAAGACGCCCTACAAGACAGGGTTTTTCGCATACGTAAGCGAAGGAGGTCGAAAAGGGCCTCTGGCAGGATATTACCTTCACCTTGAACCCGGAGCGTCGTTCACCGGAGGAGGTCTCTACATGCCGGAGCCTCCGGCGCTCGAAAAAAGCCGCCGTGCCATCGATTCCCGCTATTCCGAGTGGCTCTCCATCGTCACCAATCCGGCGCTGCTTAAGGAATTCCCCGAAGGCGTACAACCATCGGGAACAACGAAAAGGCCGCCCAAAGGCTATGACGACTCAAATCCGGCTATAGGATACCTCAAGTTCAAGGGCTATTACACGCAGCGCTTCCTGTGCGACAACGAGGTCATGGCATCCGATTTCATCGACACGCTATCCAACTCCTGCCGTGCAGCCCTGCCGATGGTCGATTTCCTGAACGATGCCTTGAGTGAGCTTTAAACTGGTTTCAGCCAGGCAGTACGGCGTCGCCGATAACCATGTCGAAGTCCACCGGGAAAGACGGTTCAATCTGGTTGAAACGGTCGCGTCCCTCCGGCATCTCGTGAACTCCAGTCGGAAAACGGTTGTGCTCGATCAGGTAATCAAGGAGGTAATTGGTGAGCCTGTAATAGCCGTTCGCCTTGTTGGAGAACTGGTTGACCGGCTTGCCGACCGCCCAGCTGTCGACGATTCTTTCGACTATGGGCCGGTAGGGTTCGGCCTTCGTATCCCTTTCACTCATGTTCGAGCTTTTCATGACGGCGGTTCATGTGGTTGGTGAACGTGCTGTTGTCGATAAAAGGCAAAATGGGCATAAATATGAAACCCTGAAACAGTGAATTAACCCTGTCGTCATTGGACGGCCGCTTATCGGCGGTCAAGCCGCAAGGTTCCGGATCGTGCGTTTCGTCTGTGAGAACTTGATAAAGAGGCAACCCTTGTAGCTTCATTACGGGGTTACATCCGATTTAATTAGAGATCAAAATATAATTTGCGCAGGTTTTGCCGGAAAATAATCGTCAGAAGTAATAGAGGCAGGTTTACATGGGAATGGAAAATGAAGGTTACGCTTCACCAGATCGACTGCCTGCTGGATGATTCCGGAAAAAACAACAAGGAGACGAAGATGAAAAGCAGGATTTTAATGATTGCGGGTGTTGCTGGCATGTTCATGGCCAGTCCTGCCCTCGACGCAATGGCAGAAGTAAATGTCAGGATTGGTTCAACTCCACGACATGCATTTGTGATAGACAGGCGCCCGGACTTTATCCAGCTTGGTTCGCAGGGATTTTCCGTTTCTTATGGCAGCCCATACGACATAGTTCTTTACAACAATTTCTATTATCTCCACAATAATGGGACCTGGTACCGTTCCAGGAACTACAACGGGCCGTGGATCGTCATTCGTGACAGAGCCCTGCCGCCAAGGATCAGGCGTCACAGGATAGAGGATATCCGACGTTATCGCGATGTTGAATATCGCAGGGATCAGGGGCGATACGACCGTGAGCGTTCGGGTCGTGACGGAAGATGGGATCGTCGTGATGACCGCAGGCAGGAACCGCCACGGGGTGATAACGATCGCCGTGATGACAACAGGCGTTAATCTTTCCGACGATGTTTGTGTGTGAGAGGTGTTTTGTAGACAGGCCGGGCCGAAAAGCCCGGCTTGTTATTTTTATGGCTTGAAGGTTGACCGCGGTTGCCTTCAGGATTGCTGCTTCCAGAATTCGAAGATACGAATGACCGACTCGTCCAACATGTTGGTCATTTCGTCCCGCTCATCCTGGCTCATGGCTTCGTAATCTTCGGTAATCCTGCCGAGGATGAAGAGCGGACCGGCCAGCATTGCGGACTCCTCGTCTGCAAAAAGCGGCTGCCAGGCTTCATGCGCCAACTCCATGCCGAGAATGAACCCCAGGGCCCACTCCTCGATGGCAAGCTCACGTTCGTCATCTTCAGAGTAACTGAACATTTCGTAGATCGGCAGGAACTCCTCTGGTTCGCTCTCGAACTGCAATGCTATGGCGCTTATGTGCCTCATTAGAAGACCAGTGATCTCTTCGGCCTGTTCGGGGGAGTTGAAGATATCGTGCTGCTGTTTTTCGGGGTTGAGCAGATAGGGAATCCACTGTTTCTCATCAACGGTTTCAGGACCGAGGACGATGGCCGTCATGTAGCCGTCGATCATTTCGAGCGACGACATGCAGTCTTCCGGGGTCTGGTCGGAGGTCAGGAAGGTTTCGAGCTGCGTAAGCTCCTCCTGTGCCAGTGGTTGCAACGGGCGATCAGATTGAATCATGTCGGGATGTTGTATGTTGAATGATGCGCTTGCCTTATGCCTGCAAGGTACGAAGTTTCGTGCGGTAATAATCGGGAAATATGCGGGCGCATTCCGTTTGGCGCTGCCTTGCTGAAATGTATGCCGCTGATGGGCTTCAGCCCTGCTTCTCCTGCGGCATACATCCCGTTTCTGCTTTGTGCCTTACGGTTTCGGGGTCCAGTAGCAGCGCTTCGGGGAGACGATCTGCTCTTCAGCCTTGAGTGCGTTCATGGCCTTGTCGACCTCTTTGCGGTCGAGTCCGCTTTTTTCCGCTATCTGGCCGGCGCTCATCGGCTCGCCCTCTTTTTTCAGCACCTCCAGTACAATTGCTTTTGCGTCCATGGTATTGATATCTGTCTGTTTGGGAAATCATTTTCGAAGCAGATGCAATGTAATGAAAATTCATAAATCGGTTTTAGGGTTATGGCTGCTGCCTGGGCCATTGCCAGTTCCTGCCCATATTTGGGGCTAAGCACAGGAATTCATTAATTATACTTTACTGTTGGCATTTACTGCCCATATGTCTGGAAATATCCTGAAAGCATTGACCCTTCGCCCCCAATGACGGCTCGTGATTATCTGTGCGGAATTGCTGATGATGTCTTGAGTGGACCTGCAGCCTATTTCTGTCATGCTTGAAATCTACAGAAGCAATCGGCTTGAAAAGCTGGTTTCTGCCTTCGGCAACCTTGTCGAACGGCATCCCCTTGAATCGCCTTTCGACAAGGAGATGGTCGTGGTGCAGAGCCGGGGCATGCAGCGATGGCTCTCGATGCGGCTCGCATCACGTTTCGGCATATGGGCGAACGGCCACTATCCTTTTCCGAATGCGCTTCTGCAGCAGTTGTTCGACATGGTTGGACTTCAGCAGCCCGATTCTGAGTCGTTTTCGAAAGAGGTGATGAGCTGGAGCATCATGCGCCTCCTTCCGGGGCTTACATCCCGGGAGCTTTTTGCACCGCTTCGAACCTACCTTCAGAACGACAGGGACGGGCTTAAGCTCTTCCAGCTCGCAGGCAAGATTGCCGATTCCTTTGACCAGTACACCCTGTTCCGGCCCGACCTGCTGGCCGCATGGGAGCTGGGACAGGAAAATGGCACCATTGACTGGCAGCCAGAATTGTGGCGCAGGCTGGTTGCCGAATCTCAGGGACGTCACCGGGGAAGCCTGAAAGAGGAGTTCTGCCGCAAGCTCATGCGTGACATGAGCCCTTCCGTATTGCCGGAGCGGATCTCGCTTTTCGGGATCTCCTACATGCCGCCGTTCCACATCGAGATGCTCTCGGCAGTTGCCATGAAGAGCCAGGTGAACCTGTTCCTGCTGAGCCCGACCCCGGAGTACTGGTCGGATATCGAATCCCGCAGAAGGCTTGCCGGAATGAGCGAAAGCCAGCGCAAACTGAGTACGGAGGGCAATCCGCTGCTTGCGTCGCTTGGAAGGAGCGGACGGGAGTTTTCAGACATGCTGTCGGAGGTGGGCGACGAAGCCCACCTGGAGCATGAGCACTATTCCGATCCCGGCCTCGACAGCCTGTTGCACACGCTTCAGTCCGACACGTTCAACCTGACGGGCACCGGCGAAGATGAACTTCACCCATTGCCCGCCCTTTCTGATCGTTCGCTTCAGGTGCATTCATGCCACAGCGCACTTCGCGAGGTCGAGGTGCTGCACGACAACCTGCTTGATCTTCTTGAACGACTTCCGGCCCTTGAGCCCAAAGATATCGTGGTCATGACGCCTGACATAGAGAGCTATGCCCCGTACATTTCGACGGTATTTGGCACATCCGGCGACGGGGTGCCGTACTTGCCGCACACGATCGCCGACCGAAAGCTGTTGAACGAGGGGGCGATCGCATCGGCTGTGGTTAAGCTGCTTGATCTTTACGGCAGCCGATACACGGCACCGGCCCTGTTCGACCTGCTTTCCACACCGCCGGTAAGCCGCCGTTTCGGGTTTGACGACGAAGAGATCGATACCGTCCGTCGCTGGATCGAAGAGACGCGCATCCGCTGGGGCATGGACGAGGGCGCAAGGAAAAAGCTGAATCTGCCGCCCTACCGGGAGAATTCCTGGCGTGCAGGCCTCGATCGTCTGCTGCTTGGCTATGCGATGCCCGATGAGGGACGCCTCTACGACGGCATTCTGCCCTTCGATGTTGAAAGCGATGCCGCGCCTCTCGGCAAGCTTGCCCTCTTTCTCGATTCACTCGATGAGCTTGCCGCCCAGTTCGATCGTCCAAACACACTTGAAGAGTGGCGTACACTGTTTTTCGGGATGTTGGCAAGGTTCGTGCTGGCTGACGAAGATTCGGAACGCGAACTCGCCAAAATCAACGAAGAGATCGACAAACTCTCCGGCCAGGCAGTAAAATCGAGCTTTGATGCTGAACTCAGCGCTCCCGTGATGATCGCCTGGTTCAGGTCACGTCTCGAACAGGCCGACATGGGGCTCGGCTTCATGACGGGAGGAATCACCTTTTGCGCAATGCTGCCCATGCGAAGCATTCCCTTCAGGGTGGTGGCCATGATTGGCATGAACGATGGCTCTTTTCCCCGTCAACAACATCCGCCGGGGTTCGATCTTATATCGAGCCATCCTCGAAAGGGCGACCGCTCGGTGCGTGGAGATGACCGGTACCTGTTTCTCGAATCGATCCTCTCTGCCAGGGATGTGTTTTACATTAGCTATGTTGGCCAGAGCATCAAAGACAACAGTGATGTTCCCCCCTCTGTTCTGGTCAGCGAACTTCTCGACGCCGTGCAGCGAGGTTTTGATTTCCCTGAAGGCGAAAATGCGCTCTCACGGTTTGTGGTCCGCCATCGCCTGCAGGGGTTCAATCCGGCATATTTCTCTGAAGGATCAGCACTTTTCAGTTACTCCGCCGAGAACTTCCGGGCGCTCGCAGGGCGAAATTCGACAGAAGCGACGCCCCCGTTCCTTGCCGGGCCCCTTGAGGAGCCTTCAGATGAACTGAAATCGGTGACGATTGAAGATCTCGCAAGGTTTTATGCCAATCCCTCGGCCTATTTCCTTGAACGTCGCCTTGGCATGAAGCCGGGATCGGGAGTGCGTCCACTTGAGGATAGGGAGCCGTTCGGGACGGACGGGCTTGACGCCTACCTTATCCGTCAGGAGATGCTCGAAACTATGCTGCGCGGCGAGGATGCCCGTATGCTCCTGCCGCTGCTGCGCAGCAGGGGAATGTTGCCTCCGGCCATCCATGGGGAGCAGGTGTTCCGGATGCTTCTCGAAGAGGTGGAGGATTTTGCGGAAACGGTGCGCGCGCTCCAGATAACCGGAGCTACAGGGGAGCTGCCTATCGATCTCGACCTCGGCGGGTTCCGCATTTTCGGAAAGCTTGAGATGCTTTCGCAGGGAGATCAGCTTTTTTACCGTTGTGCAAAAATAAAGGCGATCGATCGAATCCGTTCATGGATCTCACACCTTGTGCTCAATGCGTCGGGCAGCGGAGGGACGAATGAAACCCTGCTGGTCATGCTCGACCGCACGGTTCGATACCGCAGCGTCCAGGATGCGCCTGCCCAACTCGCAAAGCTGCTTGGCTTTTACTGGCAGGGGTTGATGGAGCCACTGCCCTTCTTTCCCAAATCTTCGGCCGCATGGGCTGAAAAGGCCGGAAAAAGCGATGATATTCGCATCGACGCGGCTTTGAAGGCCTGGAATGAGGGATATGACGGACGTGATGGCGAAGGCGCAGATGCGGCCATAAGGCGTTGCTTCGGCGACGAGCCGCCCTTCGACGGGCGTTTCCGGTCGATAGCAGACGACCTGCTCATTCCGATGTTCTCTCATGGAGGGAAGCTATGACGATGAGGATACTGGATCACTCTTCAATCGCCCTCTCGGGAATGAACCTCATACAGGCGAGCGCAGGGACCGGCAAGACCTATGCGATAGCTTCGTTGTACCTGCGCCTGCTGGTCGAAAAGGAGCTTCAGCCCGAAGAGATCCTTGTGGTGACCTATACCGAAGCCGCCACCCAGGAGCTTCGTTCGAGGATCCGAAAAAGGATTCGCGAAGCCCTCGACGCGATGCGGGGAGAGGCAACGGATGATCATTTTCTCTCAGGTTTTTGCGACCAGGCTGTTTTATCAGGTACGGCACAGAAAGCTGCCGGGGCGCTAGAAGCTGCCCTTGCGGCCTTTGATACGGCCTCGATTTTCACCATCCACGGCTTCTGCCTGCGGGCTTTGCAGGATAACGCATTCGAAAGCGGCTCTCTCTACGATACTGAGCTGGTGCCTGACCAGAGCATGCTCGCTCGCGAAGTGGTTGACGACTTCTGGCGTGAACGCTTTTTTACGGATCGCAGTCCCTTGCTCGGTTACGCTCTCGAGAAGAAATGCTCGCCCAACGCCTTCATGAAGTTGCTGCGCGAACTGAACGTATCGGCCCGGGTAGAGGTGTTGCCGCAGTACAGTGAATCAGATATTTCGACCCTCGAAACCAATTGTTCCGCCTTATTCGTCGAGGTCTGCCGGATTTGGCGGCAGGAGAGGGAGTCAGTCTCCCTGGTGCTGAAGGAGGACCGGGGGCTCAGCCGTGCCGAGTCGGCATACCGGTTGGACCGGGTAGGGAAACTCCTGGCCGAAATGGAGTCATTCGTCGAAACCGGCAATCCCTTCGGGTTGTTCAAAGGATTCGGCAAAATGACCGCATCCGGAATCATGGATGGCACCAAGCCGACAGGTACGGCTCCGCAACACGCGCTCTTCGACGCCTGCCAAAGGCTTATGTCGGCCGTAGATGAACGGCTTCTCGCACTGAAGGCCGAGATGGTGGCGTTTTTCAGAAAACGGCTGCCGGAACGCAAGCGCGAGGGCAATCTCAGGTTCTTCGACGACTTGCTGGAGGATCTTTACAAGGTCCTTGCCGATGGGCCGGAATCGGCAGCGATGGCCGAGGCTCTCCGAAAGCGTTACAAGGCAGCACTGATCGATGAGTTTCAGGACACCGATCCGCTCCAATACGATATCTTCAGGACGATCTACGCTGAATCAGATGCTCCGCTATTCCTGATAGGCGATCCAAAACAGGCGATCTACAGCTTTCGCGGGGCCGACATTTTCGCATACCTGAAGGCCGCTGCCGATGTTTGCGGGGAGCGTCGATTCACCCTGAATTCGAACTGGCGTTCCGTTCCAAAACTCCTCCGGGGTTTCAACATCCTTTTTGACAGCACCCATCTCCCGTTTGTGCTTGAAGAGATACCCTCACCTCCGCTTGTGCCCGGTAAAACGGATGTGGAGAGTGGTGATGCTGAAGAGCCGCCGCTTGAGATTTGTCTTATGGATTCCGGCAGCAACGGGGGGATCATGAAAAGCGGAGAGGCCGAAAGTTTTGCATCGGCCGCCTGCGCTGCGGGAGTCGCCGGGATGATTCGTGACGGCAAAGCTGACGCCGCCCAAATCGCCGTCATCGTGCGCACACATCGGCAGGCCCGATTGGCGCAGGCTGCACTGCGCGCCCAGGGAGTCCCAACCGTAATGCGAAGCGACGAGAGCGTGTTCGCCTCACGAGAGGCTGAAGATGTCCGGATCACGGTAACCGCCCTGGCCGATCCGGGCAGGCAGCCGCAGGTCAGGGCGGCGCTTGTCACCCCGTTGTTTGGACTTACCGGCAGTGATATCGACCGCCTGAACCACGATGAATCGGCCTGGGCGAATTGGCTACAGCAGTTCAACGATTATCACCGGATATGGCTCGAACAGGGGTTCATGGTCATGGCAAGGGAGCTGATGCGTCGTGAGGCTGTCCGGGAGCGACTGCTGGCGGTTGCCGACTCGTCGGGAGACCGAAGCCTGACCAACGTACTGCATTGCTTCGAGTTGCTGCACCGCCACAGCCATGACCATGGGCTGGGGATGGAGGGGCTCGTATCGTGGTTCAGTGAGCGGGTGGCATCGAAAGAGCCCGGCGATGAGTACCAGATCCGCCTTGAAAGCGACGAATCGGCTGTCAGGATCGTGACGGTCCATGTGAGTAAAGGGCTCCAGTACCCGGTGGTTTTTTGTCCATTCCTGTTCGCCGGGGGCGGTTCCGGCGGCGACGTGGTGCTTTTCCATGACAAGCATGGTCACATGGTCAAGGATTTCGGATCGGCCGGAATTGCCGGGCATCGCGCCATGGCGGCCAGGGAATCGCTTGCCGAGAGCATGCGCCTTCTCTATGTCGCATTGACCAGGGCAGAACGTCGCTGCGTTTTCTTTACCGGCCGGGTAATCGATGGAAGTCGGAGAGGTGGATTGCGAAACTTTTCACCGACAGCCTATCTCCTTTATGTTTCGGACGCCGCAAAACAGAGGCCGGAGGTGGTCGATGCAGCCAGGAGTGAATTCGATGCCATGGATGCCGAGGCAATGGCCGGAGTGCTTCAGGAGCTGAGCGACGGTTCGGGGGGATCGATAGGCTTCAGGAGGCTTGCATCCGTTGACGCCGAACAGCAGAGGCCTTTGCGGCCTGTTGCCCCTGCCGGGCAGGTTGCTGACAGGAGAAGATTCCATACAAAACTGGAAAGTGACTGGCGGATTTCGAGTTTCACCTCTTTCAGCCGTCATCAGCACAAGGCATACGAACTGCCGGATCGCGACGAATCAGAACTGGAACAGCGACCGGCAATCGTGCTTCCGGAAGGGGACCGTACTGTTTTTTCTTTTCACCGGGGAGCAAGGGCCGGCTTGTTCATGCACTCTATCTTCGAATCGCTCGATTTTGCTGCCCCGTCTGAAAGCGCCCTGGCGGAGCTCGTTGAAAAGGGACTTGACCGTTACGGTTTCGACAGGAGCTGGCAGCACTGCATGGTGGAAAAGGCATTGGAAGTGCTCACTGTGCAGCTTTCATCCCATGGCGGCTCGTTCACGCTCGGCGGATTGAAGCAGGCCAGATGGATCACCGAACTTGAGTTTTTCTTCCCGCTGAAACGGCTGGCTTCGCCGGAGCTTGCCGAAGTGCTCGTACGGCATGGCGCCATGGCGTTCGGTGTCGATCTGGCTTCCGTTGCAGCCGCGCTCGATTTTAAACCGGTGAAGGGCATGTTGCTTGGATTCATGGATATGGTGTTCGAGGCGGACGGAAAATACTGGCTGCTCGACTGGAAATCGAACCATCTCGGCAACTCGCCTGACGATTACCGGGCGGAGTCGCTACGACAGGCAATGACCGGGAACCTCTATCCATTGCAGTACCTGCTTTATACCGTCGCGCTCGACCGTTACCTCTCGCTTCGCGTGCCGGGTTACAGCTACGCCACCCATTTCGGCGGCGTGATCTACGTATTCCTTCGCGGGGTGAGCGCAAGCAATGGCGAACAGACGGGATTTTTCCGCGATCTACCCCCGGAGGCTTTGATCAGGGAACTGGGCGCTATCCTTATAGAAAAAGGGGAGGAGAGTTGAATGGTCATCGATTTCCTTGAACGGCCGATCGACAGGCAGGCCTCAGATTTTCTCTGCCGCAGGGCATCGGGAGATATCGAGATGCTCGGTACGGTAGTTTCACTGTTGAGCCAGTCGGTCGGACAGGGAAGCATCTGCCTTGACCTGACCGAGATCGCAGGAGGAGTCGTAAGGTTCCAAGAGCGCTCCGATATGGTTATGCCTGAACGGGATACATTGCTGTCGATGGTCCGATCGTTGCCATCGGTCGGTCGACCTGGTGAGCATTGCCCCCTTGTGCTGGACAACGAAGGACGGCTCTATCTCTACCGATACTTCCGATACCAGGAAACGCTGTCGGAGCAGATCCGTTCGAGGGCCTCTTCACGATTGGAAGAGATCGACGGATCATCGCTTTGCGAAAGTCTCGACAGGCTGCTGCCAACGGACGGAAAGGGCGACCAGCGGCAGAGGGAGGCGGCATCTTCAGCGCTGATGAGGCGTTTCTCGGTCATTTCGGGCGGACCCGGCACGGGCAAGACATCGACAGTCGTGCGCATTCTCGCCCTTCTTCTCGAACAACCAGGCGGGCTGAGGCAACGCATCGCCATGGCCGCTCCGACCGGAAAGGCTGCAGCCAGGCTCAGCTCTTCCATCGTGGCCATCAGGGAGTCACTGCCCTGCGCCGACGAGGTCAAAGGAGCCATTCCCGATGCGGTTACAACCATTCACCGTCTGCTTGGTCCGCTACCCGGAGCAGCCAGGTTCAGGCATACGGCACAAAACCCGCTGCCCTATGACACGGTAATTGTCGACGAGGCCTCCATGGTCGATTTGCCGCTCATGACGGCCCTCATCAGCGCACTGCTTCCTGACGCAAGGCTTGTACTCCTCGGCGATAAGGAGCAGCTCGCCTCGGTAGCTGCCGGGGCCGTGCTCGGTGATATCTGCAGGGCGGGAGAGTCAGCCGGATCTGCAGTCGAAGGCTGCGTGACGGTACTTGAAAAGAATTATCGTTTCAGTGAAGGCTCAGGTATTGGAGAGCTCAGCCGTGCGGTCAATGCCGGTGAAGAGCATATGGCGTTGAGCCTGTTTGGCCAGACCGGCGGCACTATTTCCCTCGAACCATCGCCGATGGTAGAGCATATACGAACCCGACTTTCGGGGTTTGTGCTTGATGGATACCGCCAATATCTTGAGGCGAAAGAGCCGCTTGAAGCCCTGCAACGGTTCGAACGCTTCAGGATACTCTGTGCGCTGCGTGAAGGGCCATGGGGAGCGAGCGGGATGAACCAGGCGGCAGAAGCGTTGCTCGCCGGAGCCGCCCTGATTCGCCGAGACGGCGTTTTCTACAGGGGCAGGCCACTGCTCATTACGGAGAACGATTACTCGCACCGGCTCTTCAACGGCGACACCGGAATTATCTTCCCCGACCCGGAAACCGGCCTTCTCCGGGCATTTTTTGCGGCACCGGATGGCTCGGCAAGAAGCATTCCTCCCGAATTCCTGCCGCACCACGAAACCGCATTTGCGATGACTGTTCACAAGAGCCAGGGATCGGAGTTCCAGCGCGTTCTACTGGTACTTCCTCCGGAAGACAAGGCGTTGCTGACCAGGGAGCTCATATACACCGGTATCACGAGGGGAAAGGAATCGATCGCCATCTGGGGCGACGAAAAGGTTTTCACTTCAGCCGTCAGGCGTCGTATCGAAAGGCGTTCGGGACTGCGCGAAGCACTTGCCGGAGCCCGCCCTATTTCTTGATATAGGCGTTCAGGCCTATGGTTACCGGTTTGCCGTCAACGACGACCGAGGTGACCACATTGCCTTTTGTGCTTGCCACCACAAGGGTTTTTCCAGATGCTGACGGTTCAGGCTTCTGCATGTCGATTTCGATGCAAAGCTTGTTGTCCCTGATTTCAACGGTCATGGCCATTTGAGGCTCCTTCCTGAGATATTGGTTGTAAGACGATACGATGTAGCCAAGGTACGATATTGAACAATTTCTTGCTACCGCCACTTGCCGTTAATTGGATAACAATTGTTAAATTGATTGACATTACAGCCGTGATATGTCTCCCTTGACAAAGTATTTATCTAAAGTCAGCTCTTTTCAATGGGTCTGCTCAAAAGGAACATAGTCCTTCTGACATTGCTCGGAATGTTCGTGCAGATCAACTGCGTGCTGACCTACTACGGGCTGTTTTACTTGAACCGTAAGGCTATTGCCGAATCCGCATGCGAAAAAATGACCATGGAGTGTGGCGGACATTGCTTCCTCCAGAAGAAGATCGATGCAGAACAGGACCCGCAGCCGGCTGACTCCGGCAAGAAAGCCTCCAGCAAATCTCCCGAAGAGATGCTCGCCATGATGCATGGCCTCGAACCTGAACACATGCATCCCCATCTGGCGGCATATACCGGTAATAAATATTATGACCACTCCATCTACGATCTGAGATCAGGATCCTTGCGAAGGATAGACCACCCTCCCGAAGCCTGAGGTTTCAACATATCGTTCAATTCATTCCGCCGCAACCCGCACGCGGGTAGCTTTGCATTTAATGGATCGTCAGTCCAGTGGTGTCTATTTGTCAATACCGAGGCATTAGACTTACCGCCCGCTGATGAACCCGTTCAAATCAGGTCGTGCGCCGGATAGGGAAGGCTTGTGGCTGGAATTCCAGCCGCAAGCTTCACTATTTCAAAGAATAAATGTTACCTCATGAACAAATCACAAGAATTTATAATAAGGTTCTGGCCGCTTGCTGCGTTGCTTACTGCAATGGCAGCAACACCACCTTCGGTGCTGGCAGCAGAAGTACAAATGCCGGAAGTAGTCGTTTCTGCAAAGAGTGATAAATCGTTGAAACCGGTGGTTTCAACGCGCCTGAAAACCAGCGATACAGCTGCCTTGCTCAGCGATGAACCGGGAGTAAGCCTTCAGACAGGCGGCGGAGTATCGAGCCTTCCGGTAGTCAACGGCCTTGGTGATGATCGGCTTATGGTCTGTGTAGATTGCATGGAGATAACCTCCGCCTGCGCGAACCACATGAACCCGCCGCTCTCCTATCTGCCTCCGTCCAATGTGGGCAGTATCAGCGTCAATGCCGGCGTGACGCCAGTCAGCATGGGCGGCGACAACATCGGCGGCACTATTGTAGTGGAATCGGTAGCACCGGTATTCGCTTCAAATGGAAAAAAGGTCGTGCAAAACGGCAGTATATCATCATACTATCGGAGCAACAACCATGCCAGAGGGGTTTCGGTTACAAGTTCCGTCGCAAACAACAACCTGAGTTTCGGCGTGACAGCCTCTCATGACCGTGCCAGTGATTACTTTGACGGCCACGGCAACAGGGTAACCTCAACCTATTACGAATCGAACAACCTCGGCTTAACGCTTGCAGCCAAAACCGACAGCGGCGTCATTACGGTCAAGGCAGGGCACCAGTCGATTCCCGACCAGGGTTTCGTAAACCAGTGGATGGACATGATCGATAACGACGCGTCATTTATCAACGCGGGTTACAAGGCCAGCTACGATTGGGGCAAGCTGGACGCTAGCGCTTACTGGCAAAACACCTGGCACAAGATGGACTCAGGCAGGGAAAAGCTGGAGTTTCCCCTGAAAATGCCCCACATGCCAATGGAAACGAGAGGCATAAACATCGGCTATTCGATCAAGCCTGAGTTCAGGATTTCATCCAACAGCCTGTTGCGCATTGGCAACGAATACCACCGCTTCACCCTTGATGACCTATGGCCTCCTGTTGCAGGGAGCATGACCATGTCGCCCAATTCCTTCCTGAACATCTATAACGGTGAACGTGACCGGTTTGTGTTATTTGCAGAATGGGAATCCCGGCCAAATGACCAGTTGACAACGATTGTCGGCGTTCGTAACGAGCAGGTCAGGATGGATACTGGCGATGTCCATGGATACAAGGACAGTAATGGAATGTCACCGATGGTCACGAACTACAAAAGGGATTCGGATGCTTTCAACCTGCTGGATCGTCGCCGCACCGACAGCAATTGGGATATCTCGGCAATGGCAAAGCTGGAACCATCGAAAACCGCCTCTTATGAACTCGGTTATGCACGCAAGACCCGTTCTCCAAATCTCTACGAACGTTATGCCTGGTCGACCATGTGGATGTGCAGCGGCATGCTCGGATGGTTCGGTGATGGCAACGGCTATCTTGGCAACCCGGATCTCAAGCCTGAAGTGGCGCATACGATCAGCATCTCGGCGGATTTTCATGACAGCGACAAAAGAGATTACGAGGTAAAGGTCGCGCCGTTTTACACTTATGTCAACGATTACATTGGCGTGGAGTATTTCGGTGCCAGCACCTCAGGCACCCGTAACATACTGAGGTTCGTCAATCAGGATGCTGCGCTTTACGGGATCAATATCTCCGGCAAAACCTCACTTTGGAAATCCGGTGGTTTCGGTAGCGGAAAGATTGGCGGTACGATTGGATATGTTCATGGGAAAAACCTGGATACCGGCAACAGCCTCTATCACCAGATGCCGTTGAATCTCAGGATGACGATAGAGCAACAGATATCAGGATGGACGAATGTCGTGGAAGTTCAGGTAGTCGACAAAAAATCGAATATTGAACCGTTGCGTCTGGAGCCGAAAACTTCTGGATATGCATTGGTCAACCTCCGTACAGCATATCAGTATAAAAACCTGAAGCTGGATTTGGGGGTCATGAACCTGTTCGACAAGTTCTATTACCTGCCCCTGGGAGGCGTGAACTATGACCAGTCTCTTGAGGCAAGCGGAAAGCCGTTGTACTTTGATGCACTTGCAGGCCAGGGGCGCTCGTTCATGATCGGCATGACCCAGTCGTTCTGATTTCGAATCTTCTGCCATTTTTCGCTGAAAAGGGAGGGTATTTTCGTTACCCTCCCTTTTTTTATACTGTTGGAGGAGCTTCGCTATATTATTATATGCATTGAGAGTTAACTTTGGCCACTCAAACGGCTTCAGTCTTGAATGCAATTGCCGCGATTCTAATCTCCGGATACCATGATAAAGAAATTGCTCATATTGACCATGTTTCTTACGCTGCTTTCCAGCACAGCCAAAGGCGACGAACAACGTGTTCGTATGGCCTTGAAGGCAGCCAACGGGGGTGACGCAGACTCACAGAACAAGCTGGGAGTATACTATGAAATCGGGGCCAGCGTTGAACAGAACGATGTGGAAGCCGTGAAATGGTTCCGTATGGCCGCTGATCAGGGGCATGGGGAGGCGATGTTCAACCTCGGGGAGATGTATGAGCAGGGCAGAGGAGTGCCGAAAAGCCTTGAAGAGGCCGTCGCGCTTTATAAAAAATCATGCAGGAACGGATGCAAATGCGCATGCAAGAAGTATCGCCTTCTTACAGGTGAAGAAGGGGAGGCCCCTGAGGTTCCTTTTTGAGGATTCACGCCACAAAGTAGCGTATATGGCGAGTATATTATTCGATCTACATCATTTAATTACGTCAGATGAGCTTATTTTGATAAAAAGTTTCAGTTCTTCTTTTGAATAAGAATAAATATGAGTTCCTTGATTTGGATATTTGAAAACATTTTGTTAAAATTACTGAGATGGGCCAAGTAGCAGCAGAGAAGCAGGGAATATTATTAGCCACAGCTTCAACCCACTGACTGCAACAAATCAACATGATAACGAAGTCCGAAACCAGCTCAGGTTTCCCTGAGGTTTTCGACTTATGATCTACGATGTAGCATCTACACTAGCGACTGTTTTGGCCTTTTTCACGTTTCATCGGTTTTTTGTCTCTCGGAGTTCACTGAGAGGGGTTTTTGGTCTTCGCGGTTAAGTGGTGATCCCATACCCAAGTGAACCGGGGCTTTTTCGGGCAGCTGTCTTAAATGTCTAAACTGCCTGGTGAGGGACTTTTATGTCGAATTGAAAATGTTTTTTTTAGGTTGCTCTACTGTATGACAATGCGCTCATATGGTTATATTAATCCCGATTTTAGTTTTATCAGGCCAGCGTTATTGATAAGCCTGTTTTCTGTTGAGCGCTGTTAACAATTGTTACAGAACAGATGCTTCGCAATAGAGTAAGAGTATTTTTGCACTCCGGCAACTTGATGTTTTACCTGTTAATGGTCGATATCGCAGGAGGCATTTGGCTATAAGGAGTTATGCCCTCGTCTGATTCAGCGGGCTCATCAGCATCATGCCGTTGAGTGATGATGTTCGTCAGTGTCCTTCGATATCATAAACATATGTTCGTTTATGTGTTCTCTTGCCTTGTTTGATTAAACATTATTTGTCCCGAATACCAACCAACCAACCAAATGGAGAGTTTTATGAGAAGAAAGTTAACTATTGCTTCCGTTGTGACGCTTTGTACTGCGCCAATGCTGTTGCCGAGCCAGGATGCATCGGCTATGCCAGCTTTTGCCCGTAAATATGGAACCTCATGTTATACCTGTCACTCTGGATTCCCAACCAGGAACGCATTCGGTGAAGCTTTCCGTAACAACGGCTACCGCTGGCCAGGTGGAGAAGACGAAGAAAAGTCGAAGCAGGAGCAGTTGAAGCTGGGCTCTGACGGCTGGAAAAAAACATTTCCCGAATCTCCCTATCCGGCAGACATCCCCGGAAACGTCCCCCTCGGATTCTGGTTCAGGGGACAGCTTGTAAACTATTCGGATGAGGTTAAAACTGTTAACAATACCGTCAAGACGAAATCGACCTTCAACAACGGTACCGGCATCCTGAGCACCTCGACAATGTTCTTCGGCGGTACGATCGGCGACAACCTTTCTGCTTTCGGCCAGTACAACCTTTCCACAACCACTGCTCCGACTGGTCACGTTATCTGGTCTTTCGCCCCTGGCGTAAACCTTGCCCTGGGTAACGGCTTCTCCGACTTCACCTTCGGTAACCAGATCCAGGTCTACAACAGCACCTTCCAGGCACCGGGCACCGGAGCTGAGTTCTCATATATCACCGGCAAGAGCGGTGGTTTCAAGCTTAACGTCGGTATCGCTGAAGGTGGCACCGCCAACACAAACCTCTTCACTGACATCGTCTATGCCCACGCCAAGTACAAGATCGGCGGCGCAGGCCTGCTGAGCGGTGCAGGCGGCACCTACGGCAACGAGTATGTCGGTCTCGACAACCACATCGCACTCGGCGCCACATACATGACGGCGAACAAAGGCATCATGACTGGCAACTACGCGGGTGAAACCCAGATCTATGGTTTCGACGTAACAGGCAACTACAGCAACCTCTCGCTTGGTGCTGCGTACAGCAGGGACGGCGATCTCGGATACGATAACTACCGCGTCAACGCCATCTACTTCGTCTATCCATGGCTGCAGACAACCGTTACCTACTCGAACCTCAGGAGTGGCGCAAAAGGCTTGAATGGTACAGCTATCGCAAACAGCCCCAGCCTTGCGTTTGGAATGACGGCCCATCTCAGGGCGAATGCCTACGTGTCAGCGACCTACACCAATCTGATCAGGCATCGCTGGCCTGGTACCTCTGGTTCTAACGCCCTTGGCGATACCGTTCCGAATACGTTCGCGCTCCAGGGCTCTTTCGCATTCTGAGCCTGACAGTAGCTTAACGAAAGCCATTGTCATACATGCCGCCTCTCGAGCAGGGAGGCGGTATTGTAGTAATCGAATGGAGTGGTATTACGGATGCAATTGCATCCACATGTTGTGACATTATGTATTTTTGTGTGTGTGGTGTGTGTAGGTTGTGTTGTTGGAGAGCCTGCGGGTTTAAGTATTCTTTCAGGTTCTCCAATCATTCCGATCTTCACGCGAAGTATGTGTTTCGAAGGAACAGTATCAAGTTCAGAAATGGTCTCAGTGAAAGAAAAATCTATCTGCCATGCAGGATCAGTATGAGAATCCCGTATCCGGAAAAGGCCCAGAGGTATCCGGAGACAGGCGGCAATTTCTTACGCGCGTCGGATGGGGAAGTCTTGCCGGCTTTCTCGCAATAAACTCTTACGCGTTTTTAAGGTTCTTTTTCCCGAGGGTGCTATTCGAACCGCCGTCGCAGTTCAAGGTTGGGTTTCCAAACGACTACCCGCCAGGCGTTGTTAATTCGCAGTACCAGAGGGAGTTCGGCACCTGGATCATTCGTCTCCAGGACGGACGCTTTTTTGCTATGGAATCCAAATGTACCCATCTTGGTTGCACACCGAGCTGGTTGGAATCGCAGAAAAAATTCAAATGCCCGTGTCACGGCAGTGGCTACTACATCACAGGCCTGAACTTCGAAGGTCCGGCTCCAAGACCGATGGACCGTTTCAAGATCAGTATCGCTGAAGATGGACAGCTTCTGGTGGACAAGACCATCAAGTTCCCCGGCATTCCTGGCAGGGAGTCGAATGAGGTCTATCCGCAAAGCCTACTGAAAGCATGACGTCGGCAAGGATAAAAGAAACAGTGGAGTAACATGGATACCAACGAAGAGATCATTCAGGACCAGGACGTTTCTGCATCGCAGAATCAGCCCGGTGCGAGGAAAAGAGCGCTGGCATTGGTCAACATCGACCTCTGTACTGGCTGCGCTATCTGTGCCAACGTCTGTCCGGTCAATTGTGTGACGATCGTGCCTTCTGAGCTGAACTTCAAAGGGGTCGCGACCGTCAATGAACGCTGCACCGGGTGTAATATCTGCGCCATTGATTGCCCTTGGTTCGCAATCATTATGGTCAATGCTGACGGCACGAAAAAAGATCCCGCCGAATATGCAAAGCAATTGCAACGGCTGCGTGGCTACAGATAAATTTGTTCAGAAAACAAAATTGTACACCGTATGAGCGATCTATTTAACAAGGTGAAAAAAAATCTGATATGGAAATCCGTATTCAGAAGAGATTACAGGGATAACGTCAGGGATCGGGCCCTTGCCGTTTTCGGCAACGTTTTTCTTCACCTCCATCCCGTGAAGGTTCGCGAAAGCGCCGTAAAGCTCAGATATACCTGGGGTATGGGCGGAATAACGTTTTTGGCGTTCATAATCCTGACCATTACCGGCGTGGTGCTGATGTTCTATTATCACCCATCGGTAGACCAGGCATACTCGGACATGAAGGATCTGGAGTTCCAGGTTCCTTATGGCGTCATAACCAGGAACCTGCACCGGTGGGGGGCCCACTTTATGGTTATCGTCGTGATGATCCACATGTTCAGGGTTTTCATGACCGGCTCCTACAAGGCTCCACGTCAGTTTAACTGGGGGATTGGTGTTATTTTGCTGGTACTGACGTTCCTGCTGAGTTTTACCGGTTACCTGCTGCCGTGGGATCAGCTCGGATTCTGGGCTATCACCGTGGGTACCAACATGGGTGCTGCGACTCCGCTTCTAGGTTATCAGGGGCCGTTCAGTGAATATCTGCATATCACGCCTTACAATGATATTCGCTTCGCACTGCTGGGTGGTGCAACGGTGGGTGGTAACGCTCTGCTTAGATCATATATCTGGCATTGCATCGCCATACCGCTCATCGCAACCGTTTTAATGGTTGTCCATTTCTGGCGAGTCAGAAAAGACGGTGGAATTTCAAGACCTCAAAATCACTGACAGGGCAAGAACTTATGAACCCATTTATCGAAATCATTACCCAGCCGGATAATATCGCCATCGTGATCATGATCTTGATGGTGAGCTTTTTCATGGTATGGGCTTTTCAGCAGGCTTTTCAGAACGACAAGCTCAAAGCATCCGGTTACGCCGTCGATGGTGAAAATGACCAGGATGTAGATACTTACAAGCCTCTTGTTCGTATAGAGCTTCTCATTTCTCTTGCTGTCATGCTTTTCCTGACCATCTGGTCCATCGTTGTCGATGCTCCGCTTGAGGAGATTGCAAATCCGACGTTGACGCCTAACCCGGCAAAAGCGCCATGGTATTTCCTTGGCCTTCAGGAATTGCTGGTGTACTTTGATCCGTGGCTTGCAGGCGTTGTGCTGCCGTCACTGATCGTTGTTGGTCTGATCGCGATTCCCTATATCGACACAAATCCGAAAGGAAACGGTTACTACACCTTTTCCGAGAGGAAATATTCGATCATTATCTTCTCGTTCGGCTTTTTCATCCTTTGGCTCTTGTTGATTGTCATCGGCGTTTTCGACAGGGGACCGGGATGGTTGTGGTACTGGCCATGGCAGGAGTGGGATGCCCATCGGGTGGTTTTTGAGCCTACGAGAGATCTTTCAAATCTTGTAGGTGTTGAATCTCGCTCTCTTGCAGGTTTCATCATTGGAGCGATAGTTGTGGGGGTTTATATGGTCGGCGGAATGGTCTGGCCATACAAATACTGGCAGAAGAAGAATCCTGAATTACTTCAGCAGTTGGGCATGATTCGTTATGTCACTATTGTCTTTCTCTTCATCACCATGATGTCTATACCGATAAAGATGATACTCAGGTTGGTTTTCCTTATCAAATATGTCTGGATAACTCCCTGGTTCAACGTGTGATGCTCGGATTCATTTCAGGTACTGTAATTGCCCATCAAAAATTCAGTTGACTATGGCGAATGAGAATAAAAACAGCTCAGCGTACAGAGCGTATTTCTTTGCTTTTTTCAGTGTTGTCTTGTTGATTTTATCTGCCTGGGTTATCTGGGACGACGAATTCGGTCTGAGACCATGGAAACACTACCAGAAAGAGTACAAATCGCTGAAACACGACCAGCTTGTAAAGGAATACAAGCAGGCGCAGTTTGAATTTCAAAGAAGCGGTGGCGCAAAACGCCTCGCCGACCTTAATGCTCAGCTTGAGAAAGCAGAAGCTGGACTTAAAGGCAAGGGAGCTGGTGAGAAGTACGAGCAGTTGAACCGTCAGCTTGAAGAGCTTCAGAAGCAGGCCGCTGAAAGCCAGAAGCAGCTTCAGACTGTCCGTGGCAAGTATCTCGAAACAGAGTATTACTTCACCAGGACCCAGAAGCCCGAGTACAAGAAGGAGATGGATGCACTTCAGCTCCAGATTGATGCCATTGACAAAAAGAGCAAGGATATTCAGGTCAAACAGGAGCCGATCAGGGAATCTATTGCCCAGATTGCGGGCAATATTCCTGCAATCAAGGCAGAAATCGAACAGCTTAACAAAATCCTCGAAGAAAAAAAGGAGAAAATTGCCAATAACGAGAAGGCTCCTATCGAGATCAAGCAGTTCCTTATCAAGGACGTTGACAAGGCTGACCGTTGCGTCTCATGCCATATAGGTATCGAGTCGTCAAAACAGCCCTCGGCCAAGCAGCCTTATTCGAAGCATCCGCTGACCTCAGTCTACCTCGGACATCACGACCCTGGAAAGTTCGGTTGTACATACTGCCATCGTGGTCAGGGCCGTGCTACAACGACCGTCGAGAAAGCTCATGGTAAAGTAAAGTACTGGGATGAAGCCATGCTCAAAGGTGACATGACACAGACCTCATGCCTGAACTGCCATGGTGACATCAAGAATCTTCGCGGTGCTGAAACAATTTCCAAAAATACCGAGCTTGTAAAAAAATACGGCTGCTACAGCTGTCACAAGATTCCCGGTTATGAAGGCATTGGTGATGTAGGCCCTGAACTGACACAGGTAGGAACAAAGGTCAATTATACCTGGGCTGTGAACTGGTTGCTCGATCCTAAGAAATACTTCTCGACAGCACGTATGCCCAAGTTCTTCTTTACGCAGGACCAGGCCGAAGCTATCGCCGACTATCTTTTCAGCATGTCAGGATCAGACAGGCGTGACGTTGATTCTGCCAATATCAAAAACGATCCTAAACTTGTCGAACAGGGCAAAGCCCTCTGGAGTCAGGCACGATGCAACCTTTGCCATGCAACAGGAGGCCGAGGAGGTGACCATTCCAAGGTATATGCGCCTGACCTGAGCAAAGTTGGCAGCAAAGTCAACAAGACCTGGCTGTTCAACTGGATCAAGGACCCGAACAAGTATTTCCCGGGTACGAAAATGCCTCGTTTCAGATTTACCGATCAGGAGATCAATGCCCTTGTCGACTATATCTCCAGCGAATATGTAGACGATGAATCTGAAAACAAGTATGTCGCCCCGGTGCAGATACAGGCAGCATCAATCAAAAAGGGCAAGGATCTTGTCCAGCAGTATGGTTGCTATGGATGCCATAAAATGCGCGGAATGGAGATGGTACAGGTTGCTCCATCGCTGAAAGCCCAGGGGGTTACCTTCCTGAGAAGCGATGAAATGCGTGAGAAGATCGGTACCGAGCTTTCGTCTATCGGCAGCAAGCCCGTCGAACTGCTCGATTTTGGTAAACTGAAGAAATCGATGCCAAACGATCGCCTGAGCTACATAAAACAGAAGCTTCGCGATCCAAGAGGATTTCGTCTTGGCCTGCGTATGCCTAATTTCCGACTCTCTGAAACGGAAGTCAATGAACTGTCTGCAGTGCTTTACGGCTTTACCGACAGCAATGCGCCGGTAAGGTTCATGGTGCCGTCTCGTCAGGAACTCGACAAAATGGCCGGTGTCCAGGGCTATAAATTCACAGGTGATTTCGCAAAGGTTATTGCTGATGTGAAGTGCACCAACTGCCATACAATCAAGGGCATCGGTGCTGATTACGCTCCTGATCTTTCGCTGGCAGGAAGCAAGCTGCAGGAGAGCTGGATTCGTAACTTCCTTGCAAATCCTGACATGATTCGTCCATTGCTTCAGCAGATGCCGAAGCTTGGATTGAGCATGGGCAAGACGCCTGCGAAGGTCACCATGCCTAAGTTCAACCTCGGCACGCAGAAGGTCGAAGATACCAACAGGTCTGATGTTGATGTTGTTGTCAACTACTTCCAGCAGGAACTGGTTACGAGCGATATCCCGACGAAGATTCCTGTAATTGCCGACGTAGCAATGCCTGAACAGATTGCTCAAGGCAAGAAGATTTATGATGACAAGGGATGCAGGAGCTGTCACCAGCTCGGTACGGATGGTGGTGCTGTAGGTCCTAACCTTTCCAATGTCGGCAATCGCCTTTTGCCCGGATTTATCTTCAAGCATCTGGAGAATCCGAGAAAGTACAAGCCGGATATCGTCGAACCGAATTATGGCTTCACTGAACGTGAGAGAGTACTGTTGACAAACTTTTTGATGACCCTGAAAATCAGTGCCAAGTGATGAAAACAAAAGTAACATTCAGCAAATACGCCCTGCTCGCCGTAATCCCCGCGCTTATGCTCGCGGGGTGCGGTAAGCAGCCGGTAAAAGGTAAAGCCGACGCAACAAGCGCAGGCGCAGATTCATTGAAAGCAATAGCTGACGCAAATGTCAATCTTCCTTTCGATATAAAGGAAGGCAAACGACTCTTTTCCCGCTACTGTGGTGTATGCCATGGAGAGAGTGGTGACGGAACAGGTCAGTACTATGGATCTTCATTGCAGCCTACACCTGCAAATTTTACGGATAAGGCTTTCATGAAAACGATGACAGATGAAGCTTTGACCCGCTCTATCACCGGGGGCTCTGCTTCAGTCGGGAAATCGAACATGTGTCCTCCCTGGGGAAAGACATTTGAAAGTGACGAGATTGAATGTCTTGTTGCCTATATCAAAACTTTTTCAAAATGATGTTGTAAACCAAGGAACTCAATGAAACGATAGTTTTGTTACATAATGACGTCATAGGTAAAAGGGGGAGGAGGTTGTTTCCGATTCCCACACTATGATTCCATGAAGTACGAAGCTATAGTTGAATTGTGACCGGATGTCCGTATTTGCTTATCTTTTATTTATCAAAAAGCGTGTACAGGAGTATTCCTTTACCGTTATTCTAACATCAACAGCAAGGAGTGAAGAATGAAAAGTAAAGTATTGAAAACTGCCATTATTGCAGCTGGCTTAGGATTAGTTTCAACGAATGCTTTTTGTGCCGGCACGGTAACCGGTACGGTCGATGTTGCTATTCCGAAATACAAAAAAGATGTGGTAGTCTACCTCAAGGGTGTCAAGGGCCCGATTACGCCGAAAAAAGCTGAAGTAGACCAGAAAAATCTTGTATTTATACCTCATGTACTTGCTGTTCCGACTGGTTCCAGTGTGGATTTCAAGAACAGCGACAAGGTTAACCACAACATCTTTTCTGCCGATGTCTGCAAGAAGTTTAACCTTGGCACATACAATCCCGGCATGACAAAATCAGTTGTGTTTGACAAGTCATGCGTTGTAAACCTTCTCTGTAATGTCCATTCTGAAATGTCCGGTTATGTCGTTGTTGTTGACAGCAATGCTTATGCTGTAACCGGCGCAGACGGAAAATTCTCTATCCCCAACGTTCCTGCCGGTACCTACGAAATCACGGCATGGAGCGAGAAGCTGAAACCACAAGGCAAAACCACAGTTACCGTAGCCGATGGTGGCACAGCAACTGTAGCCCTCAAAATGGCAAAGTAAGCGGCATTAAAAGCTGATTGTCTATAAACCATGAACCGGCATAATCGCTGGTTCATGGTTTTTTTTTATCTCTTTTTTCATAAAAATAGCGATAAGATCTACTCTGCGTTTGCCTGCTATAAATCAGAATTGTATATTAATAGGAGTAGTTCCAGTTTGCTTTCACCTTAATGATTGATGTGAAATATTCAACTGGATGACCTTTATTGCATCTACCCCTGATTGATCTCCAGAATGGTTGATAGCGAAAGCAAGCACGATATTCATCATCATGCCTGTGTGGTATTTATGTGTCCGTGTTATTACCGATTGTTACAACAGGCGCTATAGTGTTTGAATATCAGCTGTTTCTTTTGCGCCGTGTTCATGTGAAAAGATTTTATAGGAATTGTTGATCAACCGGATACCTCCATTCAACGTCTGAACCTCATGGTTCTATTCGGGAATTAAATGCCCAGGGCGTATTATATTGCTATTATTGTATCGCTTGGGTTGTGCTCCAACAGTTATGCCCTCGGGAAAGGTGATAAGGCACCTGATTTCTCTTTACCCGGTGTCCATGGAGTAGTCAACCTCTCAGCTAATGCCGGCGAGGTTATCTATCTGGATTTCTGGGCTTCATGGTGTGGCCCCTCAGTCTTTCGGCTGGATAAACCAGATGCAGGAAAAATACAGATCAAAAGGATTTAAGGTTATCGGCATCAACCTTGATGCAAAAACAGATGATGCCAAAAAGTTTCTGGCGCAAACCCCTGCTCATTTTACGGTTGCATTCGATTCGAAGGGAGAAAATGCTCGTGGTTACAGTGAAAAAGGTATGCCGACAAGTTTCCTGATCGACAGGAATGGCCGGATTCTATTACAGCACCAAGGATTCAGGGAGTCCGACAGGGAGGAACTTGAAAACAGTATCAAGGCAGCTTTGGAGGATAAGCGATGAAAATAATGATTTTTCTATCCTGGGTATCGGCCCTGTTTCTGTTGATGATCTCAACCCTCTCTGGATGTTCCAGCGTCAAGCCCTGGGAAAAGCAGAACCTGGCCAAACCTGAGATGACTTTCGAAGGCGACAGGCTTGATAGCGGATATTCCGAGCATATCTACGGTAGCAAGGAGGCTGCTTCAGGAGGAGCCGGGGTTGGCGGTGGCGGTTGCGGATGTAATTGATGCGATATCTGCGAAATAATCATTAAGGGATCGGACGTATGGCTTTGGGTTTGACAACAAAATCTACTGTTTTCAGCATTCTTGTTGCATCTGCAGCGATGCTTTCGCCATCCCCAAAGAGCATCTATGCCGAAGCTGCGCCCGATCGGGCGATCGTCGGCATCAAATATCTGAATTATCACGACAGCCAGTCAGGCGATACTGCCCAAACGGCTGGAATGACGCGGGACAGAATCAATGTCAACGCTCTCTCGTTTATGGGCATGGTGCCGATTGCCGGCAAGTGGTCCATCTCTGCAACTTTCATTGAAGATTCAATTACAGGCGCCTCCCCATTATACCACTCTTCCGGTTTTCCATCCAGCTCTCCGAAACACGATGCTGCTTCAGGAGCTTCCGGAGAGCTTCGTCATGCAGGGGATATTTCGGTAACCCGATATTTTTCGAGAGGCACCCTGAGTGCCGGTGCAACTTACTCCCAGGAGTCTGATTACATCTCCAGAGGTCTCTCTTTAAACGGCACGCTGTCGACTGAAGACAAGAATACTACCTTAAGTCTCGGTACCGCATATAACAGAGATACCATTGCCCTGGACAAGCCAGCTGTTGATCCTGCCAAATTTCAGCTTGCGACAGGCAGGAAAAAAGTCTATTCCGGGCTGGTCGGCTTGACCCAGGTCGTCTCCAAAAACGACATCGTCCAGTTGAACCTGACTTATACCCATGGTCACGGCTATTACTCCGATCCCTATAAAGCACCGGACCTCAGGCCGGACCATCGTAACATCTATACGGTCATGACTCGCTGGAACCACCATTTTGAAGGTACTGACGGAACCGGCAGATTGTCCTACCGTTATTACTCTGATACCTTCGGTGTAAGGGCGCACACTTTCGATGCCGAATATGTCCAGCCGTTGTCGAAAGGATGGGTGCTGACGCCGCTTGTCAGGTTTCATTCGCAAAGCGCAGCCGATTTCTATGTTCCTGTCGGAGCCTCAGAGTTGAATGATCCGGCAACGCCTACGCCACCTCCGGCAGGGGCCTCATATTATTCCGAAGATCAGCGCCTGTCGGCATTCGGTGCTTTCAGTTACGGCCTGAAGGTGAGCAGGGATCTCGGGCGCAGCTGGCTTGCCGATGTCAGGTATGAACAATACCAGCAGCGCTACAACTGGTGCATCAATGGTCATGGAGACCCCGGGATAGCCTACTTCAACATCAGGGACTTTCAGCTTGGATTTTCCCGTAAATTCTGATAGTTCTTGTGTTTTTGTGATGAGGTTTCCATGATGTAATACGACCTACAATGTTTCGTATCGGATTCAGGGCAATGGGCTGCGGATGCGAGATCGTGATTGCCTCTACAGCAAAAAAAGAGGCGAAGGCGATATCGGCAGTCGGCATAAAGGAAGTCGGAAGGATCGAACGCAAGTATTCCCGTTATCTTGCCGGGAGTGTCGTGTCGAAAATCAACGAAGCTGCTGCCGACGATTGGGTGGAATGCGACGAGGAGACTTCGGCATTGCTGGACTATGCTGATGTGCTTTATCAGGGCAGCGACGGACTTTTTGACATTACCTCCGGCGTTCTCAGGAGAGCATGGGATTTCGACAAGGCCAAGGTGCCCGCTCCAGAATCGCTCTTTCCTCTCCTGAAGCTGATCGGCTGGAAACAGGTTGAGCGTAAAGGCAACTCCATCAGGCTGCAGCTCAAAGGTATGCAGCTCGATTTCGGAGGAATCGGCAAGGAGTATGCCGCTGATGCGGCTGCGACAATACTTCTTGAAAATGGTGTGACCAGCGGTTACGTGAACCTTGCCGGCGATATCAGGGTGATCGGACCAAAGCCGGGCGGAGAACCGTGGATCATTGGAATTCAGGACCCGCGCAACAGCGAAAAAATGATCGCTTCAATACCGATCTACAGCGGGGGATTGGCTACCAGCGGTGACTATGAGAGGTTTTTTGAGACGGGTGGCCGGCGATACTGCCATATCCTCAACCCCGTTTCAGGTTTTCCGGTAAGCTTCTGGCGCTCAATTACCGTTCTTGCGCCGCTGGCGACAACTGCCGGCAGTTGCACGACAATAGCCATGCTCAAAGAGTCTGACGGGCTGAGCTATCTCAGGCAGTCAGGCATGATGTACTTTGCAATCGACCAGTCAGGAAAAATGTATCACAACGAATGAACCCTATAGATAAATCAAGATTCATGATTAAAACATCCAAAAGAGCCGTTCTTGCCGTTATCGGTATGTTTCTTGTGCTTTGCATGAGTTCCGTGTCCAGCTTCGCAGGGGAATTTCTCGATCCCGAACAAGCGTTCAAGGTCAGTGCGAAACTGACCGGCAACAATTCAATAGCGGTAAACTGGCAGATCGCCAAAGGCTACAAACTTTACCGCGACCAGATCAAGGTGGGCGTCGAAAGTGGAAATGCGAAACTGAAAGCTCCGGTAATGCCGGCCGGCATCACGATAGTCGACCCGTCGACCAACGAGAAGGTTTTGATCTATCACGATCGCCTTGCGCTCAATGTTCCGATTGAGAAAGCCTCAGGGCCATTCAAGCTGAATGTCGAATACCAGGGATGTGCCGAGGACGGCCTGTGCTATCCACCCATGAAACGCGTATTCGCTATCGACCCGGGCAGCATTGGAACTGGCGCAAAAGCCGCTTCTGATGTCGCATCGCCAGCGGTTCAATCACCTGTTTCAGTTTCAGCGGCACCGTCGCCATCACCAGAATCGGTAAAGGCGGCTGAAATACAGACCCCTCCAAAGGAGAAAAAAGGGGGAGATGATATGTCGCTGGCACGTTCCACCCTCGAAGGCGGAAGCCTTTGGAAAATATCCCTGGCGTTTCTGGTCTTCGGACTCCTGCTCTCTTTTACCCCATGCGTGTTGCCGATGGTTCCAATCCTGTCGTCGATCATCGTCGGTGAAGGAGAGGTGACCCGTACAAAAAGCTTCCTGATGGCAGTAGCATACTGCCTAGGCATGGCGCTGGTCTACACGACTCTCGGCGTGGCTGCGGGCCTTGCCGGTGAAGGCCTTGCCGGGGCGCTTCAGAAACCCTGGGTACTGGTAATGTTCGCAATGTTGCTCGTACTGCTTTCGCTTTCGATGTTTGATGTTTATCAGTTGCAGATTCCCGCGTCCTTGCAGACCCGCCTGAACAAGACTACCGGAAACCTGAAGGGCGGACGGTTCGCCGGTGTATTCTTTATGGGCGCCATTTCAGCGTTGATCGTCGGCCCATGCGTTGCCGCACCGCTGGCAGGTACGCTGGTCTATATCAGCCAGACGAAAGATGTGGTGATCGGCGGACTGGCGCTGTTTTCCATGGCCATGGGCATGAGCGTACCGCTTCTTCTGATCGGCCTCTCTGCCGGAAGCCTGCTGCCGAAGGCCGGAGCCTGGATGATAGGAGTCAAATATGTGTTCGGCCTGCTCCTTATAGCCGTTGCCATCTGGATGGTAAACCCGGTATTGCCGCCGCAGGCGCTGATGGTCGCATGGGGAGGTTGGGCGATTCTGTGCTCGGTATTTGCCGGACTACTCAACCCGCCGTCAGAAAAAATGAGCATTTCGGGCAAGTTCACCAAGGCTTTGGGGCTGATGCTGTTCGTGATCGGTGTCCTGGAACTAGTAGGGGCTGCATCCGGAAGCACCAGTGCACTTGAGCCGCTCTCCGGACTTCACGGCTCGTCAGCAGCCCCTGCCGGGGAAAGCAAAAAGCCTGTTTTCAAAAGGATACAAACCATCGATGATCTTGACAGGGAGCTCAAAGCTTCCGGCAAACCGGTTATGCTCGACTTCTATGCCGACTGGTGCACCTCCTGCAAGGAGATGGAGAAGTTCACCTTCAGCGATGCAAAGGTGCAGGCCGGGATGTCCGGTTTAACGATCCTGCAGGTCGATGTTACCAATAACACCGATGCTGACAAGGCCCTTATGAAGCGCTTCGGCCTGTTCGGTCCTCCAGCCATCATATTTTTCGATAAATCCGGAAGTGAATTATCGGCAAACAGGGTCATAGGATTTATGGAGGCTGCTCCGTTTTTAACCCATCTGGAAAGTGCCAAATAACGGTAGAATCCCTGAAGGACCAAAAGGACGACAAAGACATAAGGGACTTAAGTGGAAGGAAGAGAGACGGAGCCTGGGCTGTGCTGAACAGCTGGCGTTACCATTGTAAAAAGGCAGCCTCACAAGTCATCGTGAGGCTGCCTTTTTTTACGAATTTTATGTTACCAACCAGCTTGGGGAGAATGGCCCTTCAGAGCTGGTCGAAGAAGGGTTCGAGCGATTGCTGGGGAAGCTCGGCATCACTGGCCTTTATGAGTTCGAAGGTCTGGTTACAGGCTTTCGGATGCCAAAGAGAGATCACTGCGGCCTCAGCAACGTCGCTACGGTCTATAGTGCCGGTGATGGTGTCTCCCTTATCGAACAGCAGCTCATGCCTGAAAGGTACCCCGTCCAGCAATCCTCCGGGACGAAGGATCGTATGGGAAAAGCCGGAGCCGGAGTAAAGTGACCTGATCGCGTTTTCTCCCAGCAGTTTCATATTCAGCACATCTCCATACTTGTTCAACGGATGCTCCGGCCTGGTCACAGCAAGGGAGGTCACCTGAATGAACTTTGCCACACCTGCGTTGCGGGCCGCCTCCGCGAACCGCTTCATACCATCCCTTTCAATCGCTGATGGTGGAGGGGCGTCCGGATCGGTGACATATGCGCCGATAGCCGAGATGACGGCACTGCACCCCTTGACGGCGGCATCAATCTCAAAAGCGTTTTCGATCGAGCCGATGGCGAGGCTGTCGACGCATTCCGGACCAAACAGCTCTATCGCTTTGGTTCCTGAGCGGACGAAAAGGCGGAAATCGATGCCATGGGCCAGCAGGCGCCGGACAATCCATTGGCCTGTTCGCCCGGTGGCGCCTGCAACGAGAACGGTTTCAGAGTATGGTTTCATGATATGCCTTTCAATTGAACAATGAGAACTTGACACTCAAGATCATGGTTAAATCGACTAGCGAATGCAGGATGATGACGGTGCGAAGGTCGCGGTACCAGAAAAAAGCAAGCGCCCAGCTGCTTGCGATCATGAGCTGCACAGGCATGAAAAATGGTTTGAACGGGCTTGTCTGGACAACGTGGGTAGGAAGGATATCAAGCCAGAAGAACCTGTGGATGATTCCGCTGTAGATCATGAAGAAAACAAAGCCGACGATGAACCGTGCCCACTGGTTGGCGGTGAATCTGCCGACAAGGCTTTCACCCAGCCTGAAAAATGCATAGAAATAAAAGGTTTCCGCAACGCCGTTGCCTATGCTGAATACCAGGACGCTCAGTGCATCCACCGACCTGCCGCCATCTGAGGTCGAATGGGAGTAGACATAAGCGTTGACGGCAAGGATCACAACCGAGAACACCAGCAGGATGATTCGCCTGGTGTCGAATTTGGTGTCAAACGTTAGAATGTCCTTACGGAAAAAGACCAGGCCAATGATGACCGCAACAGCCCAGTAGGCAAAAACCATCAAGGTTACAGAAGGTGACATGGTTAAGTCGGGGTTAGGGTTTATGAAAGAGCTTCCGGTTCTGCCGGGCTGAAGGCCTCGGCATGATATGAACTGCGCACGAACGGGGCTGACTGGACATGCCTGAAGCCTGCCTGCTGTGCGAAGCATCGATAATATTCGAACTCGTCGGGTGTAACGTAACGAGTGACCG
Organism: Chlorobiaceae bacterium; assembly: GCA_013334525.1. Lineage (GTDB taxonomy): Bacteria > Bacteroidota > Chlorobiia > Chlorobiales > Chlorobiaceae > Chlorobaculum. The sequence goes on along the minus strand of JAAXXK010000009.1, from coordinate 7,881 downwards.
GCAGGTGAGCCGCCGTCGGCTGAAGGTACTGGCCGATGGTTACCATATCGCAACCGTGGCGGCGCAGGTCGAGGAGCGAGGCTTCCACCTCCGGTGAAGTTTCACCCATTCCGACCATCATGCCCGATTTGGTGGCCAGCCTGAACTTCTGACGTGCCCGTTCAATTATAGAAAGGGATACGGAGTAGTCAGCCTGGGGACGGACCTTGTGATAGAGCGAAGGAACGGTTTCGATGTTATGGTTCAGCACCTCGGGAGCTTCGGCCATGACCTGGTCGAGGGACTGATCGTTTCCATTGAAATCGGGAATCAGGCATTCGATGCTGACCGAAGGATTTACGGCACGTATCGCCCTTATCGTTTCAGCCCAGTGACCGGCCCCTCCATCCGGGAGGTCGTCGCGATTGACGCTCGTCAGAACGGCGTGTCGCAATTTCATTGTTTTGACAGCTTCAGCGATCCGGGCTGGTTCCCTGGTATCGGGTAGTTCAGGACGGGATTCGGTAGCAACGGCGCAGAACCGGCATGAGCGGGTGCAAACATTACCAAGCAGCAGGAAGGTGGCCGTGCCTTTCGACCAGCACTCATGCAGGTTAGGGCACATTGCCGAGCGGCAAACAGTATGCAGGCTATGACGGGTAAGCAGTTGCCTTGTCGAGGCGAACGAAGAGCCCGTAGCCAACTTGATCTTAAGCCAATCCGGTTTCGGGCCTGGGCCAGGTTCCATAAGGGTTTTCGGTACAGCTTGTATTGAATGGCAATGCCCAATATAGCTATTACTCCAGATACGTTTTACATTCATCGATCTTTTGCCGTATAAATAGCCCGATTAATCACTAACAAACCGGCGTTTCCATTTTCTGCGACAGCTGATGGGGAATCAACCTGTCGCCCCGATAGAAAGAATTCAGTAACTTTATGTTTACGGGATTGTCGAATCAGGCTTTATCGACACCTATCGGCAGTTCGTATATCTTCAATGGTAACCCGGTAAAATTCAGGAGCAATAATGAAAAAACGCTTTATCGCGATCATTCCTTTGCTGATGTTCTGGTTGATGCCAACTGCAGCAAACGCCGATGGATATGCTAACGTCAAGGTCGACAAGTTGCTTGTCTCATCGACCACATACACGGGACAGCAGCTTTCGTACAACAAATCCGACAGCCCCGAGGTTACGGCCCTAGTCGTCCATATTCCGCCTGGCGGTTCGACAGGATGGCACAAGCACCCGATCCCGGTCTATGCATACATGCTTGACGGTGAACTGACCATCGGCATGAAAGATGGTTCCTCCTATCTCTTCAGGAAAGGGGAGGTCATTCTCGAAGTCCTGAACATCCTGCATAACGGCGTGAACAAAGGAGACAAAGAGGCCTCGCTGATGGTGTTCTACAGCGGGACCTCCGGAGTACCGAACGTCATCAGGGAGGAGCCGATCAGTGCCACGGCGGTTTCCGGTAATTCCAAAGATTGAACCAAAGGCAACGAATGAAACAGCGACAGAGCAGAGGGATTTTCGCACTGGTGTTCGGCATGACAATCTCTGCGCTTTCGGGGTGCGGCGGCAATGAGCGTTCGGACGGTTACGGAAATTTCGAAGCCACGGAGATCGTCGTCTCCTCCGAAGCTTCTGGAAAACTGATCCAATACGATGTCGAAGAGGGCAGAATACTTGACAAAGGAATTGCAACCGCAGTGGTCGACACAACCCAGCTCGACCTGAATCGTCGGCAACTGCGCTCCGAACTGAAGGCCCTTCTCGACCAGAAACCCTCCATCGCAGCCGAAGCCGACGTCTACAGGCAGCAGCGAAAGAACATCCAGCACGACCTCGATCGTTATGAACGCCTCGTCAACGAAGGCGCTGTGCCATCGAAAAAGCTGGAAGAGATCGAGGACCAGGCCCGTGTTATCGATCGCCAGATCGGATCGGTCGATTCGAAGAGACCGGGCGTCACCTCACAGGCTGAGGCTTTATCAGCCCAGATCGGAAGGATAGAGGACCAGATTGCAAAAAGCGTGGTGCATAACCCCACCCGGGGTGTCGTGCTGGCTAAATACGCAGAACCGGGCGAGGTTGTCACGTATGGAAAACCTCTCTACCGGATCGCCGATACCGGAACGATGTACCTTCGCGTCTACATTTCCGGTTCCCAGTTATCCCAGGTTCGCATCGGCCAGGAGGTAACGGTGCTCATCGATACCGGAAAGCCGGCCGGAAAAAGCCTGAAAGGGAAGGTCACCTGGATCTCCGACAATGCGGAATTCACCCCGAAGATCATTCAGACCAGGGAGGACCGGGTCAACATGGTCTATGCGGTCAAAGTGCTCGTCGACAATCCTGACAGCCTCCTGAAGATAGGCATGCCCGGCGAAATCCGTTTTAACCGCTGAGCCGGACCATGACGCAGGCCGTCACCACCGAGGGGCTCTCGAAACGTTTCGGAAAGCTCGAAGCGCTCAGACAGATCACCTTTTCGGTTCCTGAAGCCGAGCTGTTTGGCCTTATCGGAGCCGATGGGGCAGGGAAGACCACCCTGTTCCGCATACTTGCGACACTTCTGTTGCCCGATAACGGCAAGGCATCGCTGCTCGGCCTTGATACGGTCGCTTCATACCGCCAGATCCGCACGCGCATCGGCTACATGCCGGGTCGATTTTCCCTCTACCAGGACCTGAGCGTCGAAGAGAACCTCGACTTTTTCGCCACCGTTTTCGGCACAACAGTCAAGGAGAACCACGAACTGATCCGTGAGATCTACGACCAGCTCGAACCCTTCAGGAAGCGCCGTGCAGGCCAGCTCTCCGGGGGTATGAAACAGAAACTCGCCCTTTGTTGCGCACTGGTGCACAGGCCGGAACTGCTGCTGCTCGACGAACCGACCACCGGCGTCGACGCCGTATCGAGACAGGAGTTCTGGCAGATGCTCGGGCGCCTTAAACAACAGGGAATCACCATACTCGTTTCAACGCCATACATGGACGAAGCGTCGCTCTGCGACCGGGTGGCATTCATGCAGGATGGCCGGATCATGGCCATCGATACGCCGACAGGCATAACCAGGCTTTTCACGAAACCGCTGTTCGCCGTTCGTGCACTCGACAAACATCGCCTGATCAATGAACTTCGAGCCTTCGGGTACGCATCTTCAGCCTACGCCTTCGGCAATGCTGTCCACTACACCGATCTCCGTCTCTCTCCCGAGCCGCAGGAGCTGGCTGCATGGCTGAAGTCGAGAGGGTTCGACGATGTGGAGGTGCAGCGCATCGAACCGGGCATCGAAGACACGTTTATGGCACTGACTGAGTCGTCACGACCTGAACAGGAGCCATCTGATGGCTGAGCAGGTCATCCATACGGAAAAGCTGACGAAACGGTTCGGGAACTTCACCGCAGTGGACGAAATTTCGTTCAGTGTCTCAGCCGGGGAGATTTTCGGCTTCCTCGGGGCCAACGGAGCGGGCAAAACTACGGCCATGAAAATGCTGACCGGCCTTCTCGCGCCGTCTTCAGGATCGGCGACCGTCGCCGGTTTCGACATCTACCGCCAAACGGAAGCCATCAAAAGAAACATCGGCTACATGAGCCAGCGGTTTTCGCTCTACGATGACCTGACGGCAAGGGAAAACATCCGTTTTTTCGGCGGCATCTACGGCCTTGACAATGCGACGATCAGGGAAAAATGCGACCGGATGCTCCACGTCCTTGACCTGGTAAAGGAAGGGAACACGAGGCTTTCGGCCCTTCCTCTCGGATGGAAGCAGAAACTCGCCTTTTCTGTCGCCCTGCTGCACGAACCGAAACTGGTGTTTCTTGACGAACCGACCGGAGGCGTCGATCCGGTCACCCGAAGGCGTTTCTGGGACCTTATATACCAGGCGGCCGCAAACGGTGTCACCGTCTTTGTAACCACGCACTACATGGACGAAGCGGAATACTGCGACAGGGTCTCCATCATGGTGGACGGCAAAATTGCGGCGCTTGACACGCCAGAGGAGCTCAAGCGAACTTTCGGGAGCGCAACAATGAACGAACTGTTCATCCAGCTTGCAAGACCGGCAAAAAGGAGCGGGCAGTGAAACGTTTCATCGGATTCGTCAGGAAGGAGTTCTTCCACATCATGCGTGACCGGCGGACGGCTGCCATTCTGTTCGGCATGCCTGTTCTTCAACTCCTGCTGTTCGGTTTTGCGATCAGGAATGAAATCTCCGAAGTAAGGACAGGTATCCTTGACCTTTCACATGATGTTGTTACAAAAAAACTTACCGACAAGATATTCTCATCCGGGACATTTGTCGCTTCCGCTGTGCTGAACAGCGGGAAAGAGATAGGCAAAGCCTTCGCATCAGGAAAGATGAACGAAGTCATCGTTTTCGAACCCGGATTCGCCGGAAAACTGCAACGGGACGGAACGGCGCAGATGCAGGTAATCACCGACGGTTCAGATCCTAACGTATCGAGGATCGTCACGGGCTATACCGAATCGGTCGTCAGGGATTTCCTGAGGGAAAAATCTAACGCGGCAGGAGCACCTGTTGGAGTTGAAGCCGTGCCTGTCATGAAGTTCAATCCGGCGCTCAAGAGCGTCTATCTTTTCGTGCCGGGGCTGATGGCCATGATCCTCATGCTGGTTTCGGCACTGATGACCTCCATCAGCATCACCCGTGAAAAAGAGACCGGCACCATGGAACTTCTGCTCGTCTCTTCTCTGAAACCAATTCAGATCATTGTCGGCAAGGTTGTGCCCTATCTGCTGCTTTCGTTCGTCAACGTCCTGACGGTCGTAGGACTGGCTTTCTTCGTGTTCGGAGTTCCCTGCCGGGGAAGCCTCGCGCTCCTGCTGGCAGAGTCCCTGCTTTTCATCATGACGGCACTCTCGCTGGGTATCTTCATTTCAAGTATCACCAATTCGCAGCAGGTCGCCATGATGATCTCCCTTGCCGGTCTGCTCATGCCCACCGTGCTGCTCTCGGGCTTCATATTCCCGGTCGCCAGCATGCCGTTGCCCCTTCAGGCGATCAGCAACATCATACCCGCCAGGTGGTACCTGGTGATTGTACGGGCCATCATGCTCAAGGGTGCCGGTATCGCCGTCCTGTGGAAAGAGACGCTCGTGCTGATGTTCATGTCGCTCCTGTTCATGACGGCAAGTGTGCGAAAATTCAGTGAGCGACTGCAATGAAAAACGACAGGAAAGATTATCTGCAACCGCTGAGGGTTATCGGCCACATCCTGCGAAAGGAGTTTCTCCAGATCTTCCGCAACCGGGGAATGTTGCCGCTCATTATCGTCATGCCGTTCATCCAGCTCGTGATCCTCTCCAACGCGGCAACCTTCGACGTTGCCGAAGTGCCGTTCCACCTGCAGGACTTCGACCGGTCGGCGCTGTCGGAGCAGTTGGTCAAGCGATTCACCTCGACAGGATATTTCAGGATGACAGGGGAGTCGTTCAGGCAACAGAACGGCATCGATGCCCTTGTTGCGCGCAAGGCCGATATGGTGCTCGTCATTCCGCGCGACTTCGAAAAAGAGATGAGCGGCACTGGACACGGCCGAATACAGTTGCTCATCAACGCAGAAGACGGCTTTACGGCAGGGGTTGTCCGGGCTTACGCAAACGACATCGTCGCAGGCTTCAACCGCGACCTGCCGCGTTTGCTGCCCCATATGACCGGGCTATCCGTTGTACAGCCCGTCATCGATATCCGCTCATCAGGCTGGTACAACCCCGAACT
>JAAXXK010000009.1:0-2042 GCA_013334525.1 Chlorobiaceae bacterium | reverse complement strand
CTGATGCTGACTCTTGCCGTCGTTCGATACAGGAAGGTATCGCAATAAGAAGCCAGGATGAGTAGTACACGCCGTTATGCCATGCTCGACAATATTTCGAAACAGATAGACGATTCCATTACGGCATCTTCGTAGGGGAGCCTTGAATGCTATCCACACAGCAAACGGGAACCATATGCATAAAGAACGCTGGCGGTTGTATAATAACTAACTTTACATAATTTATATTATACAACAATTATCACATTAAGGGAAAAGCCGTCAAATGGCTTCTATTGGCTCTTTAGCCGCGTTTCATCCTTCAGATCATCTAGTACCTCTACATCATCAGCATCGCCTTTGCCATCTTCATGAGCATCTCATTCAATCTTCGCCTGCAGGATTATAAATAAGCAGGACGCTTCCATTCCTGAAAACTCTTGTGGCTTTTAACGTCAGCCTCAATCGTTTTTCAATCCCGTCGAAAATTCTCCTGCCGCTTCCGAGCACCACCGGATCAACCATAAACTGATACTCGTCGATCACATTGTTTTCAGCAAACAGCTTCACGATGCTTCCGCTGCCAAGGATCGTCAAATTCGTGCCCCCAGAGCGTTTTATTTCTCGAACACGCTCAACGACATCATCCTTGATCACCGTTGTATTGCTCCAGGCCGCTTTATCCATCGTTCTGGAAAAAACGATCTTGCCGGCGTTGTTCATGCCTTCGGCCATTACCGGATCGCTGCTGCGTGCAGCCTCTGTCGGCCAGTAACTTGACATAATATCGTACGTGACCCGTCCAAACAGCAAAACATTACCCCTGGCGATCATTTCAACCGCATAAGCACGACCAACTTCATCGTGCCGGTGCCAGCCGATGTCGCCCTTGACAGGTCCCTCAAAGCAGCCATCAAGCGATATGAAATTGAATACCGAAACCGTTCTCATTGCTTCATTATTTAGGTTTCTTCTTGCCATAATCTGCACGTATATCTCGTGTATATTATGGGCGTGATACACATATTTGTATAATATAAATTATGTAATATTGGCACCTTACAGGCCTCTTTCGTATATATATATCCATATTCTGCCCTGAGCGATCAACTCTCCATCCTGATGATGATAAAATACGGGTAAACAGCGTGAGAAAAATAATCCATTGGACTGTTCCCGATGTTTTGTATCATATACCCATACGGGGTACCGGTATATAGGGATAGGTTAAATCCCCCGGGTGCCCCGAAATGAAAATCAGCAGGACTTAAACGCAGACAAATACTTATTTCCATGAGCAAAATACATGAAGTTACTCCCACAGCCGCCCGGGCATTAATTCTAAATGGCGCATTGCTGGTGGATGTACGTGAACCGAATGAGGTTGCAAGAAAATCGTTCGACGTCCCCGATATGCTACAGATTCCTTTGTACGAGTTAGAAAAACGATTCAGGGAGATACCCCAAAACCGCGAGGTAATTATCGCCTGTCACAGCGGAAACCGCAGCATGATGGCGCTTCACCTGCTGGAGAGGCACGGCTTCAGGAAAGCGGTCAATCTTCAATATGGAATTACAGGATGGTCTCGCGAAGGACTCCCCATCAAAAAGATGGAGAAAGTAAATCCCTTGTCAGGGCTGTTGCAGATGTTTCATAAAAACTGAAACTAGGCGGGTAGTTGAACGCTGTTTGTCGTAGTGTTCCAATGTTTCACAAAAAAGGTGCCTCTCTACACTACGGCACCGAAAAGCTTACCGACGCCGGCTGTTATAAGCATGGCGAGAGCACCCCAGAATGCGACACGTATTGCCCCCTTGACGATGGATGCTCCGCCTGCATATGCGGCAATACCACCAAGAATAAGTAACGTAACGAGAGCCGTAGCCGACGAGATTTCAGCGACAAGTATTGAGGGGGCAAGTAAAGCAGCGATAATAGGGATGATGGCGCCGGCAACAAATGAAATTGCAGAGGAAAAAGCGGCCTGGATAGGTTTAGCCCGCAAAGTCTCGGTAATGCCCAGTTCATCGCGGGCATGTGCGCCAAGCGCATCGGTCGACAT
>JAAXXK010000053.1 GCA_013334525.1 Chlorobiaceae bacterium | reverse complement strand
GGCTGGAGCCTGGCGCTCCCGGGGGTGCACTGGTGTTGGTATCACTCTGACTTCTGAGACAGCCTCATCTTTTGATCTTCTCTACATCAATCAATTAATCAAATCCCTCATCCCTCTATTCAATTGCCCCGGGTTCCAGTCTTTCGGTCAACAGGGTTGAAATACTCTCTGAAAAACAACACGAAACGAAAAAAGGCAACCGTTGCGGGTTGCCTTTTTCGTTGTTGTACCGTAAACCGGTCGCTCAATAGCGGTAGTGTTCCGGCTTGTAGGGTCCGCCGACCGGCACGCCGATGTAGTCGGCCTGCTCTTTGGACAGGGTGGTCAGCCTTACGCCGAGCTGTTCGAGGTGCAGGCGTGCGACCTCTTCGTCAAGGTGTTTAGGCAGGCGGTAGACGTCGATGTCGTAGTTGTTCTTCCAGAGTTCGATCTGGGCGAGCGTCTGGTTGGTGAACGAGTTGCTCATGACGAACGACGGGTGGCCGGTGGCGCAACCGAGGTTCACCAGGCGGCCTTCGGCGAGCAGGTATATGCAGTGGCCGTCTTCAAAGGTGTACTTGTCGACCTGCGGCTTGATGTTGAGCCTCTTGACGCTCGTGTCAGCGTAGAGCTTCTCGACCTGGATCTCGTTGTCGAAATGGCCGATGTTGCAGACGATGGCTTCGTCTTTCATCTGCTTCATGTGCTCGAGGGTGATCACATCCTTGTTGCCTGTGGTGGTGACGTAGATGTTGCCTTCTGCAAGTGCATCTTCGATGGTTGCTACTTCATAGCCTTCCATTGCTGCCTGCAGTGCGCAGATCGGATCGATTTCCGTGACGATGACCCTGGCGCCGTATGCCCTCATGGAGCGTGCGGAACCCTTGCCTACGTCGCCGTAACCGAGCACGACGACTACCTTGCCTGCAACCATGACGTCGGTCGCGCGCTTGATGCCGTCAGCCAGCGATTCGCGGCAGCCGTACAGGTTGTCGAACTTCGATTTGGTGACCGAGTCGTTGACGTTGATGGCAGGGAAGAGCAGTTCGCCCTTTTCCATCATCTGGTAAAGCCTGTGCACGCCGGTGGTGGTCTCTTCAGAGACGCCCTTCATTTCGGCTGCGACCTTGTGCCAGCGGTTGGTGTCTTCGGCGAAGACATCCTTGAGCTGCTGGTACAGCGCTTTCTCTTCAGCGTTTCCGGGAGTTTTGTCGAGCAGGGTGGGATTGTCTTCAATCTTGTATCCGAGGTGGATCATCAGCGTGGCGTCACCGCCGTCGTCGACGATGAGGTTCGGGCCTTTGCCGCCTTCGAACTCGAGGATCTGGCGGGTACACCACCAGTATTCGTCGAGGGTCTCACCCTTCCAGGCGAACACCGGGATGCCTGCTGCGGCGATGGCTGCAGCGGCGTGATCCTGGGTCGAGAAGATGTTGCAGCTCGCCCAGCGAACCTCTGCACCAAGGTCGACCAGCGTCTCGATGAGCACGGCGGTCTGGATGGTCATGTGCAGTGAGCCGGTGATACGGGCGCCTTTAAGCGGTTTCTGCCCTTCGTATTTCTTGCGCGTGGCCATGAGGCCCGGCATCTCTTTTTCAGCGATATCGATCTCTTTGCGGCCCCATTCGGCAAGCGAAATGTCAGCCACTTTGTAATCGAGCACTGCTGCTTCTGTTGTCATGATGTCAGCGTGGTTATACAGTTGCGTTAACGGTCACAGCCATCGACCGGTTCTTTGGTCAATGGCCGTTTCCTGTCGGTTGTTTATCTCAGATTCCCAGGGCTTTTTTCAGCTCTTCGACTTTTTCAGTCTGCTCCCATGGGAAGTTGGCGCGGCCGAAGTGGCCGTAGGCAGCCGTTTCGCGATAGGTCCAGCCGTGCGGCCTGTCGAGGTTGAAGCGCCTGATGATGGCCAGCGGCCTGAGATCGAAGATCTGCTCGGCCTTCTCCTGGATCTGTGCGTCGGTGAAGCCGTGCTTGCCGGTGCCGTGGGTATTGATGTAGATCGATACCGGGCGGGCGACGCCGATGGCGTATGATACCTGGACGGTGCACTTGTCGGCGAGGCCGGCTGCAACGATGTTCTTGGCCACGTGACGTGCTGCGTATGCTGCGCTGCGGTCGACCTTCGACGGATCTTTGCCGCTGAATGCGCCACCGCCGTGGGGGGCTGCGCCGCCGTAGGTATCGACGATGATCTTGCGGCCGGTCAGTCCGGTGTCGCCATGGGGCCCGCCGATTTCAAAACGACCGGTCGGATTGATGTGCAGTTTGGTGTTCTCGTCGAGCAGGTTGGCTGGGATGACCTTCCTGATGACGTTTTCGATGATGTCCTTCTTGATGATCGCCTGGAACTCGGCTTCGCTGACGCCTGCCGGTTCCGGATCGTGCTGGGTGGAGACGACAACGGCGTCTACCCTGATGACTTTGTCGCCTTCGTATTCGAGCGTGACCTGGCTCTTCGAATCGGGGCGGAGGTAGGTCATGATCTTTCCTGCTTTGCGGATGTCGGCAAGAACCTTGACCAGCTGCTGTGCGAACTGGATGGCTGCCGGCATGAGTTCCGGAGTCTCGTTGCAGGCGTAGCCGAACATCATGCCCTGGTCGCCGGCGCCGACGCGATCGTACTCGTCTGCGATATCTTCCTTGCGGTCAACGCCGCGGTTGATGTCGGGCGACTGGCTGTGCAGTGCCGACAGAACGCCGCAGGAGTTGGCTTCGAACATGTATTCGCCTTTGGTGTAGCCGATGCCGGTGATCACTTCACGGGCGATTTTCTGGACGTCGACGATACCTTTGGTGGTGACTTCGCCGCCGACGATAACCTGGCCGGTAGTAACGAAGGTTTCGCAGGCAACGCGTGAATTGGGGTCCTGTTTGATGAAATCATCGAGTACGGCGTCCGAAATCTGGTCGGCAACCTTGTCCGGATGGCCTTCGGAAACGGATTCTGAGGTAAAGAAATACCTTGAATGTGACATGGTTTCAATACTGTTTTGGTTAATCGAACGAATAAAACGGCAGAGCCTGTTCCGGCAATTGCGGAAAGGCTTTTCGTGCTGGTGAATGTCAGTTGGGACAGACGGGACACGGGTAGCCTTTCGGCAAGCTCCGAGGACTACTCCTGCAGAGAGCTTTTGGCACCGTGTCCATAGGTAATGGGGATGCCGGGTAAAAATCAACGTCAAAATGTACGCAATCGGCAAAAGCTATGCAAGCCCAATGTGGGTCAATACCTTCAATATGGTATGGCGGGTTATTGTTGAGGCCCCGGCGGTTGTGATCCTCAAAGAGCGCAGGCTTGAGCCCTTCCATATGAAGGCGTCACGACTATTCGCTCCGGGCACCAGGCTTTTGAATTCATTTTCGGAACGATGAATTTCGAGCCCGATATGTCGGATTCAGCTATGTAATCGAATTGCCCTGCAGAATTAATGGCGGCGACCGATTGTTAACATTATTGTAACAAAATCATGACGAAAATTTCAACAAATTCAACATGAAATGTAGAAGTGATTTTTGATTGTCAGTTAACACAACAAATACAAACATAGAGTAAACAATGAAGATTTTTAAATCAGCACTGATGATAGCGGCGATTTGCGGATTCATGACATCCGGCAGCGCCATGGCCGCAAACAAGATTGTCATGGATGGATCGACGACTGTCGGCCCTATCGCAAAGTCATTTGCATCATACTTCACCAAAAAGACAGGTATTGAAGTCACCGTCAGCGAATCAGGTTCCGGAAACGGCGCAAAAAGCCTTATCAACAAAACCTGCGATATCGCCAACATGTCGCGTCCGATGAAGGATAACGAATTGGCGGCCGCAAAAACCGCCGGCGTAAATCCTGTGGCGAACATTGTTGCGCTCGACGGCATCGCTGTCATCGTGCATCCGTCAAACCAGGTCAAAGCGTTGACCAAAGAGCAGGTCAGCGGAATCTACACCGGGAAATATACCAACTGGAACCAGGTCGGCGGTCGTAACGTGCCGATCGTTGTCATCCAGAGGGAGTCCAACAGCGGCACACAGGAAACCTTCCACGAAATGGTTGTTGGAAAAGAGAACAAGATCACCACGCAGGCTGAAACACAGGCAAGCAACGGTGCAGTCAAAAGCCGTGTAAGCTCGACGCCGAATGCCATCGCATTTGTTGGCCACGGCTTTCTCGACAAGTCGGTAAAGGCGATCAGCGTGGATGGTGTAGCCTCTACGGTCAAGACAATCAAGGCCGGCACCTATCCGATTTCAAGGCCTCTGTTCATGTACACCAACGGCAAACCGGCCGGTTCAGTCAAGCAGCTGATCGATCTTCCGAAAACCAAGGAAGGCAAAGCTATAATCAATGAACTGGGTTTTGTTAACAAATATTGACAAATACAATCCGTCACTCTGTGATTATTCAAGCCGGCTCGAAGAGCCGGCTTTTTAATTCGGGCAACGATTTCAGGTAACCAGCCACATTAGTACGACATGACCAACAAAATCTATAACGTCCTTTTCATCTGTTCCGGAAACTCGGCCCGGAGTATCATGGCTGAGGCCATATTGAATCATCTTGGCCACGATCGCTTCAGGGCATTCAGCGCAGGCAGTCGTCCCCGTGGGGAAGTCGATCCGATGGTGCTTGATCTGTTGGGTAGCCTGGGTTATGACATAAACGGATTTCGAAGCAAGAGCTGGCATGAATTTGTCGCGCAGGATGCTCCCCAAATGGATTTCATCTTCACGGTTTGCGACCGTGCCGCAGGGGAAGAGTGTCCGATATGGCCCGGTCAACCGGTCAGCGGTCACTGGAGCTTTCCAGACCCGGTTGAAGCAGCCGGCAGTCCGGACGAAAGGCGGGAAGCTTTAAGGAGCACTTTGCTCCATATTTCCACCCAGATCCGGCTTTTCCTGAGTCTTCCGATCGACGAACTCGACGAAATATCGCTTCAAGCCAGGGTTGGTGAACTCTGTCGATCCAAATCGTAATAATTTGTTTACCTGAACTACCCCAAGAGAGGTGATGACGTGAAAGAAGATTACTCTTTTGAAAGCGCACCACCAGCCGGAGAGGCCAAATTATCTGTATTTCAGCTGTTTTTAATTTTTCTGAGGCTTGGGTTGACTTCGTTTGGCGGTCCGGTTGCCCATCTCGGCTATTTTCGCGAAGAGTTTGTAACCCGGCGCAAGTGCCTGGGTGAACATGATTATGCTGACCTGGTGGCACTATGCCAGTTTCTTCCCGGTCCGGCCAGCAGTCAGGTCGGCATGGGTATAGGCATTTCCCAGGGCGGTGTTCGAGGAGCCCTGGCTGCATGGCTCGGCTTTACGCTTCCTTCCGTGGTAGTTTTGGTATTATTTGCTTATGGAATTGCCTTAATGCCCACAGACTTTGCCGGCTCCGGTTGGATGCATGGCCTGAAAGTCGTGGCCGTAGCGGTAGTGGCCCAGGCAATATGGGGAATGGCCAGGACATTGTGTTCAGGCCGTCTCCGTGCCACCGTGGCCATTCTTGCTGCATCGCTCATGCTGGCGTTGCCCAATGCCATGACACAAATCGTCGTTATTTTTTCAGGCGGATTATTCGGCCTGCTTTTTCTTGGATCGGATGACGAGGTTGAACAGACTACTTTGCAAATTCCCATTGACCGTCGTACCGGATTCCTGAATCTTGCCCTCTTTGGCCTCCTGTTGTGCGGCCTTCCGATTTTCTCCTATATCTATCCAAATCATACCATTGATCTTATAGACCACTTCTACAGGGCCGGGGCACTGGTTTTCGGCGGCGGCCATGTAGTTCTTCCCCTGTTGAGGGAGGCAACCGTTTCCCAGGGCTGGATCAGCAAAGGGCTGTTTTTAGCTGGTTATGGAGCTGCACAGACGGTTCCAGGGCCTCTTTTTACCTTTGCAGCCTACCTTGGCGCAGTGATGTCCCTGGAACCGCATGGCTGGGTTGGGGCAATAATATGCCTGGTGAGCATATTCCTGCCGTCGTTATTCCTGTTGCTTGGAATACTCCCTTTCTGGGATCAGATTCGGCGCATAATGGAGGTCCGTTGTGTCATGAGCGGGGTTAATGCGGCAGTTGTCGGCCTGTTGCTGGCGGTATTCTATGATACGGTCTGGTCTGGTGGTATTCTTTCAGCAAACGATTTCATCCTTGCGCTCATCGCTTTTGCCCTGCTCACATTCTGGAAAATGCCGTCGTGGGTGGTTGTGTTGCTTACTGCAGTCAGCAGTGCCGCTTTATCGGCAGTTCAGCTCTATCCCGGGCTCTGACGCACCACGACCATGAACCTTGCCCAGCATCAAAGTTCGCATGAAGTTTACATGGCGTTGAATCAAACGTTGTTCGTAAAGTCATATTTTTATGAAAATCGACCGTAAAACCAGTTGAGTTAAAAAAACCGATGCCATTATCCTGTGTACTGAAAAAAGCCTTTGTTTTGCTATTGATGTTCATCCTGCCGGGGGGGGCGGGACCGTTATCGGCAGAGCCATGGAAGTTCGGGGTAATGGGGGACAGCCAGTGGACCACTTCCGATCCTGCAAAGGCCAACCCAGCAACGGTTCCACTCTCCATTATCAATCAGGTAAACCGGCAGTTCATTGACGCCGGGGTCAAATTCGTCATTCAGGTCGGCGACCTGAGCGATAGCGGCACCGATATTGCCGAAACAACCCGGGCCGGGGCCTCCCAAATGCTGATTGATGCCGGTATCGGTTATTTCCCGTTCAGGGGAAACCATGAAACCCAGGACCCAGGCAATGCATACGGCATTACGGGATTCCATGTCAATTACCCTCAGACAAGAACAGGTACCTTCACCCGAAGCGGGAATGAAAAGTTCCAGGTTGGTTCCGGTTTCAGCAGCCCGGTTTCGGTCAGCCCCGAGTTGTCAGGCCTGAGTTACTCTTTCGATTATGGTGAAAAGGGGGGAAACGCCCGCTTTGTGATCATCGATACATGGCCCACCCAGGGCCGGGCGGATAAAGATCCCAACGGTTATACCTATGGCTATACCATCGCCGAGCAGCAGCCATGGATAAGCAAAAGGCTTGACAGGAAGAGGCGCGGAACGATGCATGCCTTTGTTTTTTCACACCAGCCCCTGCTTGCTGAAAACCATCAGGATACGATGTTCAGCGGCTACAGCAATGCTCATCCAGACTGGCAGGACAGATTTTTCGAAAGCATGCAGGATAACGGAGTCAGGTACTTCATGTGCGGCCATGACCATATTCACCAGCGATCGATCATCAAAAGCCCGGATGGAAAATCCCGGGTCGAACAGATAATATCGGCTTCCAACAGCAGCAAGTTCTACAGCCCGAAGCCTATTGACGATCCAAAGTGGTTCGGGCAGAAGGTGCGTGAAACTTCTATCTCCCAGGAACGCAATACGGTCGGCTATTATATTTATACAGTCGATGGTCCTCGTGTCACTGTCGATTACTATTCCGACGACCATGGTAACTGGCAGTCAGATTCCAACTATCCGGAGGGGGCGGGAAAAGTGAATACCGGTATAACACCGTCGTTCCATTTTATAAAAAAAGAGACATGGAGTTACAGCCTGAACGGCAAGCAGTTCCTTATCCCGCAATCAAAGAGCTATACTTCGATAATGGACAGATTCAACGGCACTGTCGCACGCATTCTCGACGGGGAAAATAGTAGTACGGCCAGGGATGGAAGCTTGGATACAACAGGCGGGGAAGGCCGCCGATTGACAAAAATAGTCAATACCGGCTGGATGCTGATGGGCCGTATGAATGGGAAATCCGCCGTCCGGAAATCAGACCGGGAGATCTGTCCGGCAGGCAACATTTTAACCCTGGGAGGCATGGCCGACCCTGGATGCGAGGAATGTGACGCTTATGCGCTTTCCATGAGTTATGATCCCGCAGGATGCCACCAGGAAGAGCTGAAATCCTCTCTTTTCGGACTGGTGGCAAAAGAGGCTGACGGCAAATGGGTCAATGCCGTGGACAGGAATTTCGGCGGCAACAGTAAGTTTATTGCCGGTCCGTGGAAAAAAGGGTATGCGTTGGGTACTTACGGCCTCGATCTGAACAGAAAGATTGTCTGGGCGGTTATTAACTTTAACGGTGAGTTTGCCGCAGCACGTTTTATCAGAAAATAATGGATAGTTGATAGTTGATAGTTGATAGTTGATAGTTGATAGTTGATAGTTGATAGTTGATAGTGGATAGTGGATGGTGGATGGTGGATGGTGGATGGTGGATGGTGGATGAGCCGTTCTTTTCTGCTGCGCCTTACCAAAAAAGGGAATAAACATGCTCCTGCTTAATTCCAAAGTCCTGGTGCTCAATGCCAGCTATGAGCCGCTGAGCATCTGCGATGCCAAACATGCGGTTCTTCTGCTCTTTGGCGGAAAGGCGGTGATTGTGGCAAGCCATCCTGAACAGCGCATCCATACGATTTGTGAGAATTACCCAATGCCGAGCATTGTCCGGCTCACCTTTTTTGTGCGAGTCCAGTACAGGTCTGCGATCCTGAACAGAAAAAACCTCTTGCGGAGAGACGGGTTCAGGTGTCAGTACTGCGGCAGCAGAGAACTTCCGCTGACGATCGACCACCTGATCCCCAAATCAAAGGGAGGGGAGGATAGCTGGGAGAACCTCGTTACCGCCTGCAAGCCATGCAACACCCTCAAGGGTAACCGGACTCCGCTGGAAGCCGGCATGAGCCTTCGCCATAAACCCTCGAGGCCAAGCCAGATCACCTTGATGCGTCAACACCACCACCCGGCTTACGACGACTGGAAACCCTACCTTTTCATGAGCTGAACCGGGCACTCATGCCGGAACAAGCTTGCCGGGTAGAGCTCCCTAAAAAAACCCGGGCTGAAGGCACCTTACCCCCTGTGGCTTTCCGAGTAATCGCCGATGTTCAACTGGTTGTCCATGCCCGAAACGGATGCATGGTTGCCGATAATCGACTGGTCAAGCATGATGTCGGCCACATGCGCCTGTTCCCCGATAATGGAGTTTTTTATGATAGCGTTCGATATGACGGCATTCTCGGCGATCGTGGTGTTCGGGCCGATGATGGCGTTGCTTATGATGGCGTTTTCGGCGATGAATACCGGCGGATTGATAATGCAGCCAGGCAGGGACTTCTCCCGGTGATTCGTCAGCAGGAGCACTTCGTTGGTCGAAAGGAGCGTTTCCGGCTTTCCGCAGTCGTACCAGCCCTGCACCGGGAAGGTGGTGAACGGCTCCCCGCAGTCGATCATGTGTTGAAGCGCATCGGTGAGCTGGAATTCCCCTTTGGTCCTGATGTCGTTGGCAATGATGTGGTCGATGCTTCTGAAGAGCACGCCTGCGTTGCGCAGGAAATAGAGCCCGACGATGGCCATGTTGCTGACCGGCTGGTCCGGTTTTTCAACGAGCCTGGTGATCTTGTTTCCTTCGGTCACGGCTACGCCGAAACGCCTTGGATCGTCAACATGCTTGACGCCGAGTGTCGATACGTTGCCACCGAGCACCGGCATCAGGTCGACGTCGAAAATGGTGTCCCCAAGGATGATGAACAGAGGCTCCTCGTCGGTGACGTGCGGCCTGCACATATGGATGGCGTGCGCGAGCCCGAGCTGTTCTGATTGCGTCACGAAGGTCAGCTTGATCGAATAGTTTTCCTTCAGGTACTCCTCGATCATCTCTCCGAGGTACCCGACGATGATGACCGCCTCATCGATGCCTGATTCGATAAGCTTGTCCATGATATGGCCGATGATCGGCTTGCCTGCGACATTGAGCAAAACCTTCGGCTGGGAAAATGTATGCGGACGAAGCCTGCTGCCGACGCCTGCGACGGGAATGATGGCTTTCATGGTTTTCAGGGAGTATAGATTGGATAAATATATACAGTAGTAAACATACCTCAATTTCCGGAATTAATCATCAACAGCATGGTCTCAGGGCCATCTATTTATGGAAAGTGTATTGTTTTAAACCAGTGGACCCGGGGCGTTCACCGTACCAGAGATTCAACGGCTGAAAACATGAAAAACCCTTTGAATAGCGTATCTTTATCCATCTGTTACCATCGATATCCGGGTGCAGTTCCCGGTTATCCGGCCTGCTGTCCGGCAGAACCCACACCACAGGATTATTGCATCATGGCTGACGAACCGGAAAACATCGCAATTCAGTCAGGCGTACTGCCGATCGCAGGAGACAAGGTCGTCCTTATCACGGCGCGTCGGTCAGGCCGCTGGATCATTCCGAAAGGATATGTCGAAGAGGGGATGTCTTCTGCCGATTCTGCCGCCAAGGAGGCCTTTGAAGAGGCAGGCATCGTCGGCAAGGTGTTGTCGCACCCGATCGGTACCTACCGTTACCGGCGACCGTCCGGAGTATTCACGGTGCAGGTGTTTCCGCTAGAAGTGGAAAAACTTCTCGACCAGTGGCAGGAGATGCATTTCCGGCAGCGCAGGGTGGTTACCCCTTCCGAAGCCCTCGAGCTGATCTCCCAGGAAGAGCTCAAAACGCTCGTAGCCCACTATTTCGCCCATCGAATAACTCCCTGATGGCCCGTTTTTCCGGACTCGAAAGGGCGGATTTCCAGATCGGAATTTCCTGAAAAACTATTTGTTATTTTAAGCTGTTGTCGTATATTATGAGCCTTCCGTTCAAACGGGGCATAGCGCAGCTGGTAGCGTGCCTGCTTTGGGAGCAGGAGGTCCCGAGTTCGAGTCTCGGTGCCCCGACCAGGAGTACGGCGACAGGATTGATGTGCCCGTAGCTCAATGGATAGAGCATCAGCCTTCTAAGCTGAGGGTTACTGGTTCGAGTCCAGTCGGGCATACACAGGAAGAAGACTGTAGGATTTCTATGGTGATTGTAGCTCAGCTGGTTAGAGCGCCAGGTTGTGGCCCTGGAGGTCGGGGGTTCGAGTCCCCTCATTCACCCGCATAAATTGAGAAAAGGCCCCATCGACTAGCGGTTAGGTCACCACCCTTTCAAGGTGGCGGGACGGGTTCGAATCCCGTTGGGGTCACGCAACAACAATGAATGATCCGCAGGCCGGTGGCCTGCGCGGATACGGAACCGGATCATGAAGCGTTGTCATTGAAAAGTGGATTTACAAGCTCTGTTCTTCTTAAGTTCAGGGCTTTTTTTATTAGGTTTTACAAAGTGGGCATCACTGAAAATCTGTTCCGCGATTCGATGGTTCGGCCGGACGGTATGCTGTCCGCGTCGCCCTCAAACCGTTACCGATGATTTTTCAGGGGTTCCCGTTCATGAACGCAGCGGATTCCTCCCATGAAAATCTCCGTCAACTGGCTCAAAGAGTTCATCCCCACATTTTCCCCGGATATTTCCGAACTTGTCGACCGCCTTACCTTTCTCGGTCTTGAGGTCGAAGAGGTGTTCGAGCAGAAGCTGCCCGACCTTAAAGTCGTGGTCGGCAGAATTGCCGAGGTTCGGCCCCATCCCAACGCCGACAGGCTTCGCATCTGCATGGTCGATACCGGTGAAGGCGAACCTGCCCAGATCGTCTGTGGCGCACCGAACGTCGAGGCGGGTATGCTTGTGCCTGTCGCCGGCCTTGGAGCTGTGCTGAGGCCGGCTTCAGGTGAAAGCTTTACTATCAAACCGGCCAAAATCCGCGGGGAGCACTCCTCCGGCATGATCTGCGCCGCCGATGAACTCGGCCTTTCGGACGACCACGACGGCGTCATGGTGCTCGATGAAGGGTGCGTTGTCGGCCAGCCGCTCGCCTCCTATCTCGATGTCGATACCGTGCTTGAGATCGCCGTCACCCCCAACCGGCCCGATGCGCTTTCACATCTCGGCGTGGCCCGCGAGCTTGCCGATTGCAGCGAAATTGTCTATCCGGAAGCGCCTGTGGTTGAATTCAGCAGGGGCGGCGGACTCATCGAAGTGCATGACACCAAAGCCTGCCCCTACTACTCCGGCACCGTCATCAGGGGGGTTACCGTAGCGCCATCTCCGCGCTGGCTTGCAGCCAGGCTGGAACAGATCGGGCTGCGTCCGAAGAACAACATCGTCGACATCACCAACTACATCCTCCATTCGTTCGGCCAGCCGCTCCACGCATTCGACTTCAACAGGCTTTCCGGCAACCGTATCGTCGTGCGCAACAGCGCCGACAGCCGGATCGTGGCGCTCAACCAGGCGGAATACACCCTGAGGGAAGGGATGACGGCCATCTGCGACGGAAAGGATCCCGTAGCTGTCGCAGGCGTCATGGGCGGCCTGTATTCGGCTGTGACCGACCAGACGACCGATATCCTGCTCGAAGCAGCCTACTTCAGCCCCGCCTCGATCCGCAGGACCGCCAAGCAGCTTCAGCTCTCGTCCGACTCTTCTTACCGCTACGAACGCGGGATCGATCCCCGCAACGTGAAGCGTGCCGCGGAATATGCCATTGCCATGATACTCGAGATCGCCGGCGGCACCATCGAAACCGCTGAAGAGTTCGGCAGCATGCCCGTCGCCCAGAAGTTTGTTTCGCTCAGGCCCGACAGGGTGAACGCCGTGCTCGGCAGCTCGATCAGCGCATCCGAAATGGTCAGGATCCTCGGGAAAATCTGCATCAAGGCGGTTTCCCAGGGGGCCGTGTCGGCCGACGCAGACTCGATCGCCTTTGCGGTGCCTTCGTTCAGGGTCGACATAGAGGGGGAGATAGACCTCATCGAAGAGGTGGCCCGCCTCTACGGCTACAACAACCTGGCGCCTTCGGAAGCCATGGTTTCGAGTTACCCGGTCAGCCGCAAGGTCCCGGAATATTTCCCCGATTACCTGCGAAACATCATGATAGGGCTGAACTTCAGGGAAGCCCTCACCAATCCGCTCATCAGGAAAGAGGAGGCGGAGCGGTTCGGCGGACTGCACGTCAGGGCGCTGAACCCGATCAGCGAAGAGCTTGAAGTGCTCAGGCCCAGCCTTGCGGCATCGCTGCTCAAAGTCGTCGCACACAACATCAGGCACGGCAACCGCGACCTTCGCCTTTTCGAAGTAGCCCATGGATTCACGATGCTTCCTGAAAACGAACGTACGGCCGGGGGGCCTCTTTCGGCGTATCTGGAAACGGAGTTGCTTTCGCTGGTCATGACCGGCGCCCGTGGCCCGCGGAGCTGGAACCAGAAAGACGACGGCGTCGATTTCTTCGACCTCAGGGGTGCGGTTGAGATGTTGCTTGAGAAGCTGAATTTACTTGATAAATCAGCACTTAATATTTATAATGAACGTACGATTGGCATTGAATTCTCATCGGCAGAAAACGGGAAACCCTGTGTTCTTAAAGCCGGTACGGTTCAGCAGATAGGCAAGGATATGCTTGAGGCGTTTGGCCTTGATCAGGATGTTTTTCTTGCGGAAATAGATGTCGCAGTGCTGGAGCGTTGCTTTGAATCCGGCGTAGTATATGAACCGCCGTCGAAGTTTCCTGTTGTCGAAAGAGACCTTTCATTTGTTTTGCCCCGCCATATTCCGGTACAGCGCCTTGTCGATCTGGCACAAAAGAGCGATCCGCTGGTCAGATCTGTGCGTGTATTCGATGTGTTCGAGCGCAATGACGCCGGCACAGGAGTTGGGGAAACACGCAGCGTAGCAATATCGCTGGAGCTTGCCGACAGGTCGGGAACGATGAACGAGGAGCTGATAAGCTCCGTTGTCTCGAAAGTGGGTGACAATGTCAAAAGTGAACTTGGTGCGGAAATTCGGCAAGTATGAGTCCATTGTGAATTATGGATGCAGCAGACGAGCATAACGGCCAGCAGATACTGGCCGGTCTTGAAGAGAATGTTGGCAGGCTCGTCGAGCGACTGTCCGAATGCCGGAAAGAAAATGAGTTATTGAAATCTGAGGTCACAAGCCTGCAGAACATATTGAGGTCCTTCAAGCTGCCGGGCACCGAGGGTGCTACCGGAGCTGTGCCGGGCGCTTCGGGTGACGGCTTTTCATATGCCGAGAAGCTTCAGGTCAAGCAGAAGCTTGCCCTGGTCCTGCAGAAGATAGAGAGGGAACTCAGGGGTGATCAGGCCAGATTTTAATGTCCATGGAAAAAATTAATGTCAATGTTTACGGCGACAACTATCCCTTAAGGGTAGAGAACAGCGAACTGACCGGAAAAGCGGCAAAAGAGGTCGATGGCGTCATGAGGCGTTTTGCTGAAAAAGCACCGGATCTCGAACCGAAAAAGCTGGCCGTCCTGGCAGCGGTCCAGTTGGCCGAGAAGAAGAACGAACTTGAGGAAGAGCTGTCGCAGCTCAGGCAGAAAATGGCTCGGGTCAATGAATTTATCGAACAGAATCTGCACTGAAGCGTTACATTGAAACTAGACGAATCATCCGCACCATGATCTGAGGTGTACTGTAAGTAAAAGAACTAACAGGATAGAACAGGGAGCCCTACTCTTCTCTTTGATTGCAGGCCTTGATGCCCGGTGAAAGCCGAGTATCGTCGCTTTTCGAAGCGTCGCATTGGAAGCAAAATACCTGAAGGAGGCGCCCACCGTGATTAACGGGTTCTTGAATCTTACACATCTCATAATGGTGCGGGTTTTTTTTGTTCAAAATGAAGGGTCGGACATCTTGGGCCGGCTGAAAAAGGAGGTTTTTTAATGGGGATCGTAATAAATCTGTTTCTCATTATTGCGGCATCCGTGATCTGTTTTGGGGCAGGATTCTTTATTGGTCGCTTTTTCCTTGAAAATATCGGTACGACAAAGGTTCTCGAAGCAGAGGAACGGGCAGTGCAGGTAGTACAGGAAGCACAGAAAGAGGCCAACGATTACAAGGAGCTTAAAGTAAACGAGGTTAACCAGGAGTGGAAGAAGCGGAAACGCGAGTTCGATGCCGAAGTGACCATCAAGAACAACAAGTTCATCCAGCTTCAGAAGCAGATACGCCAGAAAGAGGTTACCCTGAACAACCAGACAAGGGACGTAAGGGAAGCCGAGAAAAAAGTCCAGGACCAGAAAGACGAGATCAGGCATCAGGCCGAAAACGTCCACGGCAGGGCCGCAGAGCTCGAAAAGGTCATTATCGAGCAGAACGCACGTCTTGAGAGCATCTCCAACCTGACTGCTGAAGATGCCCGTCAGATGCTCATCGACAACATGGTCGCCAAAGCAAGGGAAGAGGCTACCGAGACCATCCACCAGATCCACGAAGACGCCGCGCAGAAAGCGGACAAGGTCGCCGAGAAGATCATGCTCACCGCCATCCAGCGCATCTCATTCGAGCAGGCTACCGAGAGCGCCCTGTCTGTGGTCCACATCCAGAGCGACGAACTCAAGGGACGCATCATCGGCCGAGAAGGACGCAACATCAAGGCCTTCGAGAACGCCACCGGCGTGGATATCATCGTCGACGACACCCCTGAAGTGGTGATCCTCTCCTGTTTTGACCCCCTGCGCCGCGAAATGGCCAAGCTGACGCTCCAGAAGCTGCTGGTTGACGGAGTCATCCACCCTGTCGCCATCGAAAAGGCTTACCAGGATGCCAGGAAAGAGATCGACGATGTCATCATAACCTCCGGTGAAGAGGCGCTCTCATCGCTCCAGATTCCCGATATGCCTGCCGAAATCGTCGCACTGATCGGCAAAATGAGGTTCAATACCGTCTACGGCCAGAACCTGCTCCAGCACAGCCGCGAAGTAGCCATGCTTGCCGGCCTGATGGCCTCTGAGCTGAAGCTTGACGTACGCCAGGCAAAACGCGCAGGCCTTCTGCACGACATCGGCCTGGTGCTGCCCGAATCCGAAGGGCCCCATGCCCTTGCCGGCGTGAAGTTCCTGTCGAAGTTCAACGAGTCGGCAGTCGTGCTCAACGCCATCGCCGCACACCACGGCGACGTCCAGAAAGAGTCGGCCATCGCCGACCTGGTCGATGCCGCAAACGTCATTTCGCTCTCACGGCCCGGTGCCCGTGGAGCCGTCACCGCCGAAGGCAACGTCAAGAGGCTGGAGAGCCTCGAAGAGATCGCCAAAGGCTTCCCCGGCGTGATCAAGACCTACGCGTTGCAGGCCGGACGCGAGATCAGGGTGATTGTGGAGGGAGACAACGTCAGCGATTCACAGGCCGACGTCCTTGCCCACGACATAGCCAGCAAGATCGAATCCGAGGCCCAGTACCCAGGCCAGATCAAGGTCACGATCGTCCGCGAAAAACGCTCGGTAGCCTTCGCGAAGTAAAGCAAGGCAGCCCTCGCAAAAGGGCGATACAGAAAGACAAACAACACAAAGGCCACCCGCAAAAGGTGGCCTTTGCTGTTGTATGGGATAATGGAAGAGGTTGGGCTGAAGCCCGAAGAGT
>JAAXXK010000052.1 GCA_013334525.1 Chlorobiaceae bacterium | reverse complement strand
CTTAGTCACCCAGGAACTGAAATGATAGAGTTATTGCGTAAACGACGAAGCATACGGAAGTTCACCCCTGAAAATGTATCACGGGAATCCCTCCAGACCCTCATTGAGGCCGCTCTCCGTTCGCCCTCTTCCAGAGGCATAAACCCATGGGAGTTCATTGTTGTCGATGAACCTGAGCTTATCACGGAACTTTCAAAAGTGAAGCAGAGCGGTTCCGCTTTCCTGAAAGGAGCACCTCTGGCAGTAGTGGTTTGCGCCGATGCCACAAAGTCGGATGTTTGGGTCGAAGACACTTCCATTGCAGCGATAATCATCCAGTTGGTCGCCACCTCATTGGGGCTTGGCAGCTGCTGGATACAGATTCGCAAACGTCAGCACGATACGGAAAAAACGGCCGAATCCCGTGTTCGTGAACTGCTGGGGCTTCCTCCGCAAATTACTGTTGCATCAATACTTGCCATCGGCTATCCTGCTGAACAGAAGCTTCCCGTACCAA
This sequence comes from Chlorobiaceae bacterium, assembly GCA_013334525.1. Lineage (GTDB taxonomy): Bacteria > Bacteroidota > Chlorobiia > Chlorobiales > Chlorobiaceae > Chlorobaculum. Next base: position 15,963 of record JAAXXK010000052.1, on the reverse strand, counting down.
TGCAGGAGCTTCAGCATGACAAGGTAAGGTTCAATTCCTGGAGCTGAAGACGCTGCCGGGAATATTACAGGCGGGCATTTCATTCCGATGTTCGATATTCGCAGCCGATCGATCTCTAAGGTTGTGATGTGAAGCTGTCGGACGATTATCGATCAGCGCAATAATAAACATACGGAATTGTATCTCTCGTATGCGGGAGGTGCGTCATTTTATATGTTTTATTTGTACATCGGTTCAGTCTTGATTGATGGCAGCCTATTTGTGGTATGAAATATACCTTATAACAGGGATTTCACGGATTTTATTTATTCCCTATAATAGTCACGCTTCCGAAAGCCTGCCTCATGCAGTCGGTCAATAATTTGCCTTTTTATAGTTTTTTACAATAAAATAAGTGCCTTTGCACATAGGAGTTTGATGTGATAAATATATCGATTTACAGTATTCCATATTGTTGATTCATGAGCGAAAGGCTGGACTTTTTATGGCTTATCTAGGCCGGATCATCAAATATTCAACAAATCAAATCATAGGTTAAAGGAGTTATATGAGAAATATCAAGTGGGCTGCAATAGTGCTTGGAGCCCTGTTGGTCGGCAATGTCGATCTCCATGCTGCCGAGCCGACAAATTCAGGGTTGCCGGAGGCTCAGGGTATTGTTACAGAGAGCCAGAATGCGGAGGCAGCTGCAGCAACAGAGGCAGATGCGGCTGCGGCGGCTGAGGCGACAAACAAGCCGGTTACGAGGGCAGAGCTTGACGGTATCAACAGTCAGCTGGCAATTCTCAATGATCAGCTGAACAGGACGCTGTCTTTGAATACTGCGAGCACGACCCGCTCCCTCAAGATAGGCGGAACCTTGCAGACCCGTTATGCCTTCCTTGATTCCAACGATACAAAGGGGGCGACCAAAACAAAGGATGCCAGCGGTTTCTCAATTCCGGCGGCAAGTATTTCGCTTAGTGGAAGCCTCAGGAAGGATTACGCTGATGGCCGGAACCTGGATTACGCAGCAGGTTTTCAGGCAGCATCAGGCAGTTCCTGGAATCTTCAGGTAACCGATGCTTACCTGAAGTACAACATTCTTCCAACACTCGATAACGAAAAGCCATTGCTTTACGTGCAGGTTGGTCAGCAGAAAAGACCTTTCGGCGTCGAGCCGTTGGCTACTGAGGACAAACAGCCGGCTATCAATCTTGCAACATTCGCAGGTACCGGCGGTTACAGTCTCTCTACGAGGGATATCGGTCTCCAGATTAAAGGCGACCTGCTTCCTTCCGTCGATACCGGGTATGGATATCGGGTACCGCTGATTGAATACTCGCTGGGTGTTTTTAACGGTTCGCTTCAAAATGCTGCCGACACAAACCGGAGCAAAGATGTTGCAGGCAGGATCGCTTTCAACGCACCTGTAGACTACAACTCTGACTTCCGTGGCCTTACGGTCGGCGCATCATACACCACAGGCCAGGGAGACTATGCCACAGGCGGCACTTTTGGAAAAGCCTCGAAAACACGGTTGGGTTATGATATCTCCTATGTTGCTTCACCAGTCGGCTTCACCGCAGAGTATGTAAAAGGCCGGGATGATCATGGAATAGACTTGAAATCTGCTAAGCCGGTCAGGACTGCAGGCTACACATTGACCTTTTTCTACCAGTGGGGTGAGCAGTTCCTGAAGAGCGTTCGTTCGCAGGCCCGCGCCGACGACTGGTGGCCGACAACCTATCAGCCGTTCATTCGTTACGACCGCTGGGATCCCGATACTGCTATCGCAAAAAACGAGACATCCATCTGGACTTACGGCTTCAACATATTCTTTGCGGAAACGACGAAGTTGCAGCTCAACTACAACGTGAGTGAAATCAAGGACCTGAATAATGCCGACGTCAAGGCGGCAGGTAAAGGCCCATTGAGAAAGCACGAAGTGGCCGCACAGTTCCAGTATGGCTTTTAAGAGACTTTAACACAATTACAAGGAGATTTTCAAGATGAAAAGATGGATAAAAATGCTGCCGTTGCTGGCGGCAATACTCTCAATGACCGTTGTTGCGAAAGCGGCCGATAAACCCTCGGTGATCCGGTTTGTCGTGCCGGGCTACGTTCCTGAAAAAGCCTCGCCGACACAGCTGCTTTTCACGGTGGTGTGGGAGCAGGGGCTTTTGCAGCAGGAGTTCGCAAAAGATGGCATAAAGATTGAAAGGATCCTCACGAAACAGGCCGGTCCCGGCGTGAATGAGGCTTTCGCGAACGGCAAGGCCGATTTCGGCCAGTGCGGTGATTTCCCGCTTACCGTTGGTAAGGCTGGCGGGTTGAAAACCAAGCTTATCCTTGGACAGGAGAACGGATCGACGACCTACATCATTGCACGCTCAGGAACAGGCATAAGGACGATTCAGGATCTGAGAGGCAAGCGGATCGGGTACCAGAAAGGCACAAACAGCCAGCCGGCAATTATCAAGATTCTGGCTTTGAACGGTTTGACGCTCAATGACATAAGAAGCGTGAACGTTACCGTAGCTGATGGCACCGCCGCACTTGTCGCCGGCACCGTCGATGCCTTGTTAAGCGGTTACGACAGGCCCCTTGTCCATCAGGGTGTTGCTGTGGACGTATACAACAATGCGAAACAGGACTATGATTCAAGAGGCAAAACCGGCCTGATCGTTTCAGAAGAGTTCGCCGCCAAATATCCTGATATCACCAAGCGGTTGGTCAAGGTGTTCCTGCGCGCAGGCTACTACGCTTCGCAGGAGAAGAACAGGGCAGCCCTCAACGCCACCCGGGCCAAGTTGGGTGCCAACTACACACAGGCCGTGCAGGATTGGGTCGGACAGGATCTGAAGGTGAAATTCAATCCGTTGCTCAAGAAAAGTACGGTTGATTCCTACAAGAACCTCCAGCAGTTCGCCCTTAAGAACGGGCTTATCCGTCAGGGATTCAATGTCGATACCTGGGTCGATACCCGCTTTCAGGATGCGGCATTGGCAGAACTGGGGCTGCAGAACTACTGGGATCGCTGATTGCTGAGATCGTTTTCCTGATGAGCGGCCATTGTGTTCGCTCATCAGGAAAAAACAGGTATGGAAAAGGTTTTTGATGAGGATGCTGTCGGATTGAGGGCAGTTGTTTGGGGCTTGGTGTTTGAAGGAAAGCGTTCAGGGTTTGAGTTGGTCGATGTGAGTGCAGGAGTTGCTCAATTGCATCAATGCCCGGTCATGATTCCAGCTATTGGTTGCAAGTGTATCAAGTGGTGATGACGTGTGCGCTCATCATGAATGAAAATGAAACGATGGGTCAATGGTCCCCTGATAATGGATCTCGATCATAAAGGACTTAACGGCCAGATTATTAACGATCAAATCATGAACAAGAATATTACGGATAGATTTCAATGGAAAGACAGGCTGCTGGGTTTGATCCTGCCGGTTGCGTTGCTGTTTGCCTGGCAGGGGTTGGTCAACCTTAAACTGTATTCAGACCTGATACTTGTTCCACCGCTCAAGGTGGTGGGCACGCTGGTTTACCTGGCCGGGACAGGTGAGTTGACTACCCATATCCTGATAAGCCTTCAGCGGGTGTTGACCGGGTTTCTTATCGGCGCCTCATCCGGATTTCTCCTTGGTCTTCTCATGGGTCTTTCTGCGACCATAAACAGAAGCCTCGGTCCATTCATAAAGGCGCTCAAGCAGGTGCCCGAATTCGCCTGGATGCCCATGATCATATTGGTTTTCGGTATGGATGAACTTGCTAAAGACGTTTTTATAGCCATTGGCGCGTTTTACCCTATGGTTTTCAATACCTACCAGGGGGTGAGCGGTGTGCCGCATAAATACCAGGAACTTGCAAGGGTGTTCGATTTCAAAAACATCAGATTCCTGCAAAAAGTGGTTCTGCCCAGCGCATTGCCCTCTATTCTCACCGGCCTGCGCCTGAGCATTGGGTTGTCCTGGATGTTTGTTGTCGGTGCAGAGCTGTTCGGCACTGAATCGGGTATCGGTTATATGATGTATTCCGGACGCGAGATGTTTCAGATAGATGTCGTCATTGCCGGGCTGGTCGTCATCGGGGCCATCGGTTTTATCATGAACGCCCTCCTGAAGGTGGTAGAAAACAGGGTACTGGTCTGGAATGTTTCAGTCGAGGGGGGGCAAGGATAAGAGCATGAATATCAGCAATCAGATAAAAGGCTGGTTTGCCAGCCTCACGATTCCCTTTGTACTGTTGGTCTTATGGCAGGTCATTGTATCACTTGGATATGTGCCGGCCATCATCCTGCCGTCGCCGGAAAAGGTGTTCAGTACGTTTATGACAAACATTACCCAGAATGATCTGTTGCGCCATGTCGCGGCAAGCCTGGAACGGGTAATTCTCGGCTTTATCATCGGCGCCCTGGGCGGGTTCTCCCTGGGGTTGCTCATGGGATTGTCCCGAACAGCCGAAAAGATATTCGGGCCAACATTTCATGTCATACGGCAGGTTCCGGTCATAGGTTGGATCCCGTTGATCGTGATGATGTTTCAAATAGCAGAGATACCCCAGATCATCGTCATTTCCCTCGCGGCGTTTTTCCCGATGACGCTGAATACGCTGGCAGGAGTGCGAAATGTCAGGAAAGAGTATCTGGAGTTGGCTGCAGTAAACGGATTCAAGGGGCTGAAACTGATAAGGAGGGTCATTGTCCCGGCAGCGCTTCCCTCGATCGTTACCGGTACCACCCTCAGCCTTGGAATGTCATGGGCAGTCATGATGGCGGCTGAATTTTTTATCGATACCTCCTACGGAATCGGAACGAGAATCCAGGCCGGGCGATCAAGCTTCAATATGGCGCTGGTACTTGTGGGGATCTTTACTGTCGGCCTGATCGGATACGGCCTGACCATAACCATTGAAGCCCTGGGGCGAGCGGTGAACAATGGACGTGACGTTCATAAAGAAATATAAATCGAGGGAAAAGGATATGTCAAAATTGAAAGGCGTCATAGAGATCAGGAACCTCAGCAAGAGCTTTGTCGTCGACAATGATCCTTTGCAGATCCTGAAAAACATAAACGTGACCTTCTCTTCAGGCGAGTTCGTCTCCATCATCGGCTCAAGCGGCTGCGGAAAGACAACGTTGTTGCGCATCATGCTGGGCCTGGAATCGGATTATGAGGGCGAGGCGCTGCTTGACGGAGAGCCGATAGTGGGCCCCGGCCTGAATCGCGGTATTGTTTTCCAGGATCACCGGCTGCTGCCATGGTTGACGGTGACGGAAAATATCGCTTTCGGCCTGGACAAACTTGACCGGAAAGAGAAGAAGCACGTTGTATCTGAACACATCAAACTTGTCGGGCTTAACGGATTTGAACACGCATACCCCTCCCAGCTGTCAGGCGGCATGGCCCAGCGTGTAGCCATAGCGAGGGCTTTGGCGAACCGGCCTGAAATACTGCTTCTCGACGAACCGCTCGGAGCATTGGATGCCCTTACCAGGATTCATATGCAGAAAGAGCTTGAGCGTATATGGCAGTTGGAAAAGATAACCATGATCATGGTGACGCATGATGTGGATGAGGCGATCTACCTGAGTGACAAAGTGGTCATCATGTCATCACGGCCAGGGGTGATCAACAAGATAATCGACATTCCGTTTTCAAGGCCGCGTGACAGGGCGAGTTCTGAATTCATACACATTAAAGCCCAGATACTGAAAGAGTTCCATCTTGGGACGGAATATCCCTTCGCATATGCCATTTGATGGCGCGAGATGATACTGAAAATATGAATGGTATAACTGAAACCCGTCGTGGTGCGGCTAAGGGTGAACATGAGATGAAAGATATCCGGTTAATGCGTTGCTGTTGTCGCCACAGGTGATCGACCGCATAATTCATCCTGGCAGATGAGAGTCACGAGGGATTGTCGCTGATTCAATAATGGCAATACCCAATGGTGGGCAGGGGGATATCTGAAGCTGAAATACTTTAAGAAGAGTTTAAATCCACAAGACGATGAATAAGAAGTTGAAAATAGTCATACCCGCACTCCTGGCTGTATTGATCGCTTTTGCATGGTGGTTTGCCGCCAGGAAGGAGTCGGCCAGTACAAAACCTGTAGCTGTGCGCGAGGTCCAGACGACCGCTCCGAATAACTGGGAACTTGTGAAAAAACTGACCGGCAGGGATATCCTTGCCGAAGAGGGGGTAAAAGTCGAGCCGGTGTTCTCTCTTCCGTCCAACCTCGGCACGACATCCATACAGGCTCTCCTGGCCAATAATATCGATATCGGTGGCGCCGCATGGCCTTCGTTCATCAATGCGGTTGCCCGCGGAGGCAAAGTCAGGGCGGTGATCAACATGAACGTGACCACCCGCGACAACGAAAGCGGCACGAGCGGGCTGCTTGTGCTCGAAGGCAGCGATATTCACAGCATCAAGGACCTTGCAGGCAAAAGGATCGCCCTGAACGGGCTTGGCGCCGAGGCGGATTATGTCATCCGTCAATTCCTCAAGAAGAACGGGCTTTCAGTTTCAGAGGTAGAGCTCGTTACGCTCCAGGACGACAAGCAGGAGCAGATGCTTCGCAACAGGCAGATCGATGCGGCCGCATTTTCCGGAAGCGGGGGCCTTTATTTCGACAAGGCAGTAGAAAACGGCGGCGTGCGACAGATCCCCGGCACCACGAACTACGATACCAAAGGGGAGTCGGTTCTCAGCGGCATGGGATTCAGGAGCGACTTCATCGAGAAGCATCCGGATGTCGTCAGGCGATACATTCATGCCCTTGACGCAGCCCGCCGGATCGTCTATGAGGAGTTTCACAAAGACCCGGAGCGGGTCAGGAAGGCCTATGCGGAAATCAGTATCCAGAAGGGCGCCAATCCCGAACTCGCCAAATATTACCGTGCCACCCGATGGAATCCGAATTTCCCGGTCATCGTCGACAAGGATATCCAGTGGTGGTTTGACCGCCTGGCCGAGGACGGTACGCTGAAGCCGGGCCAGTTAAAGCCTTCGGACATTTATACGAACGAGTTTATCGACCAGAAATGGAAAAAGTGAGCGTGCACAGAACCTGATTCATCAGGGCGCGCAATCCAGGTGTAGTGGCATGAAAATGATAACGATTACAAAACAATCGGAATGGTTATGGACATAATAGTCGCCGAGAATATTCGCAAGAAATTCAAGCTGAAGAACGGCCAGAAGGTCAAAAACAATGGCGTTGTTTCTGATGAGGTGGAGGCTTTGAGCGGATTCAACCTGAAAATCAGGAAAGGGGAATTTCTCGTGCTTGTCGGCCCGAGCGGCAGCGGAAAATCGGTATTCCTTGACCTGGTTTCAGGGTTGAGCGCACCAACAGGCGGAGTGATCTATCTCGACGGCAAGCCGGTGCAGGCCCCGAGCGCAAAGACTGGTTACGTTTTTCAGCAATATGCCCTCTTTCCATGGAGGACCGCCCTTTCAAATGTTGAATGCGGCCTTGAAGCAAAAGGTGTTCCCAAAGATGAACGGGTCAGGATTGCCAGGGAGCTGTTGTCTCTGTTCGGGCTTTCGGATTTCGAGGACCGTTTTCCCTATCAGCTTTCCGGCGGTATGCAGCAAAGGGTATCCATCGCCAGAGCACTTGCAACCAAACCCGAAGTGCTGTTGATGGATGAACCGTTTGCCGCCCTGGATGCGCAGACAAGGGAGATCCTTCAGAACGAACTCATCAGGATCTGGGAGGGGACCGACACTACCGTGATTTTCGTTACCCACAGCATCGACGAAGCTGTTTTCCTTGCTGACCGGGTAGCGGTTGTCACAGCGCGTCCCGGCAGGATAAAGGAACTCATTGAGATAGACCTGCCAAGGCCAAGAACGGGCGAAATCCGGTCCAGTACTGAATTTGCCCGGAATCGCCATAAGGTCTGGCTTGCTCTCAAGTCAGAAGTAAGCAAGGCAGAACAGTACACGAAGCTTGCCACAGGGTTTGCCGGCTGATACCGTTCAGGAAATTCAAGAATAAAGGAGATTCTTTATGTCAAAAGATCTTGTAGTCCCTGAGAAACTGGGATTGAAAGCACGCTCTATCGATCTGGGTGGATATATACAGGGCTTTGCCCAGATATTCGAAGGTTTGAAAAATTGGTCCATTGGTATTCCGTTGGTCCTGGTGTTTTTTGCGCTATGGGAACTGTTGCCCCGGCTCGGGCTGGTCGATGCACTAATCCTGCCGACCTTCTCGGATACGATCAAGGTTTTGTATGACCTTATTGTTTCAGGAAAGTTACTGTTGCATGTGTTGGTCAGCCTGCAAAGAACCATAGCCGGGTTCGCCCTTTCGGTACTCGTTGGCGTTCCTTTGGGGCTGTTGATGGGACATTACAGACAGTTTGAAAAGATTTCCGATATCCTGGTGCAGAGCCTGAGGAATACGTCAACCTTTGCACTTATGCCGATTTTTCTCCTTGTCCTCGGTCTTGGGGAGTCTTCGAAGATCGCGATCATATTCTACGGCGCCCTCTGGCAGATACTCATGAACACGATCAGCGGAGTCAAGAGCGTTGACCCGATCTATATAAAAGCGGCCCGCTCCATGGGGCTTTCCGAGAAGGATCTGTTCATCAAGGTCATTCTTCCTGCCAGTTTTCCATCAATAGTCATCGGTGCACGGTTGGGAGCCAAGATCGCGCTTATGGTTGTCATTGCGGCGGAGATGATCGGCGCCAAATCAGGACTCGGGTTTTTCATCCAGAATGCCCAGTATAATTTCCTGATTCCCGAGATGTATGCCGGGATTCTGACCATGTCCATCCTCGGGTTGATCATCAATTACCTGCTTGTCTGGCTTGAAAGGAAAGCGACCTACTGGAAGGGTGATTTAAGCGGCTCGATTCATTGATGATGAAGCAGGGTTTATGGCGGCTGGCATCTGAATTCGCCAACAGGTACCGGCCTCAGGCGTTGAGAACGCTCTACGGTAACAAATGAAGGCTCCAGGATTGATCGTCAAGCCCGATCAACCCAGGAGAGGCTCTTTCGATGACCGGGAAGAGTCGGCCATCGATTCGACAAACTGAAGCTTTGCGGCACTCATGCGGACAGCGGTTTATTCCGGTCTTTTTTGACCTGATTGGTTCCTTCCCGTAAATCCCATTCCCATTTTTTTTACCGGCCCTTGCCTGACCTCCGGAGATGTTTCCGGGCAGGCAGGCTGAAACGCCCTTCTGTTTAAACATTTCAAGGAAAGCTGACCATGAATCGTACCGGAATTAAACTTCACTTTTCGATAGAATGAATAAGAGCGCTGTAAATACAAAACGGCTCGTTCAGTTCATGCTTCTTTCAAGCATCAGCGGAATGTCGGCAGGAACCTCACAGATCGTTCTTACCCTTTACGCGGTGGCAAAGGGCGCGACACCTTCCCAGATAGGCCTGATCGTCGGCATGCATGGCTTCGGCCTGCTGTTTACCGTGCTTCCTGTGGGTTTTCTCGTCGATCACATCGGTCCAAGGAAGGTGTTCATTTTCGGGGCCTTTTCAACAGCGTTGATCTACCTGTTGTTCCCGTTGGCAGGGACATTTCCGTTGCTCTGCGTTTTTTCCGGACTCGTCGGGTTTTTTACAGCCTTCAGGTTTGTGCCGATCAGCAGTGTCGTCATTGAATTCGTCAGGAATTCCGGCAGCGACAAGGCAGGCCTGCTCCGGGGCTCGAACTCGCTCGGCGTCGTTTTGTTCGGCCCTTTGCTCGGGGCTTTCCTGAGCAGGTATGTCGGCTTCAGCAATGCATTTCATGTTCTTGCATTCATAGCGCTTCTGCTGGTCGCCGGGGCTGTAGTGACATTGCCGGACAGCGGTAGGTCCGGATCGCGCACTTCAGGCATGCAGTTGTCGGACCTGAAAAAGCTGTTCGGAAACCGCTCAATTGTCGAGGCCTCGCTGGCGGAGTCCCTTGGCGGGGCTACCCTGGCATGTTTCAACACTTTTGCCGTCGTTATAGCCATACGCGTGTTGCATATTCCGGTCCAATTCGCTTCTGTTCTCGTTTCGATCCAGGGGTTGACCTTCATAGCGACGCTATTTACGCTCTCACGGTTGCTGGACCGCCTTGGTCACCGATCTTCTTCACTCGTCAGTATAGGCGTCATCATGACGGCACTGTTGCTGCTTTCCTGCCACCAGCATCCGGCATTCCTTTTTGCCGGATCGATATGCCTGGGGGTTGGGCTTGGCATTTTCAACCTGGTCAACATCACCCGCATCGCGCATGCAAATGTAGCAAAAGGTGGAAGCGCAGGCGTTTTTGCCCTGTTTTCCGTTTCCGGCTCAATCATTGGTCCGGTTATTGGCGGCTTTACCGGTGAACATTTTGGGACTACGAACGTATTTTTTACGTTCGTACCCTTATATCTGGCCCTGTCACTGATGATATATATTCGTTCAACGGCCCGAAAAACTTCGGTAGTCGACGAGCTGTTGAGGCATCCTGTAATCGATGAACCTTGACCTATGAAAACCATTCGGTCTATCGAATGGTGGCGCACAGATAAAATTGCCGGATGATCTTGTGGATTATTTCGAAATATATCGCAATCGTTGCTGTGTCAGCCTCTCCCATTATTATGGTATTTATATGGTATTGTCTTGGAAAGAAATAATAAAATGATTTTTATTGGTCATTGTTTTATTAGAGTTATTCATTCATCAACAAAATATTTTTTGTCATGAATCGCCCACTTTATTATTCCAATCCTCTTTCGTTGATTTGCTCTTGTTGTTGTAAGGAGTCGAGGCCATGTATTGATATATCCGGATTATCGACATAGATTTCCCTGAATAGGGAGGTTTTGTTCTCAGCCGGATATCAAGAAAAGATGTCCGGCTTTTTTGTTCTAAAAAAATTTCCGAGACGAAGATTAAAAAAACATTTTATCAGGAGATAAGATTATGAAAAAATTAGTAACGTATGCTGCATTCTTTGCGGCACTGTCTTATGCTTCACCAGCTTTTGGTGAACTGAAAATTGGTGGAGATGCCTCTGTCAGGGCAAGGAGCGAAACCTATGATGTCGCTCACAGCAAAAGCGATGAATTATACTGGCAGTACAGGGTACGCCTGAACGCCGCTGCTGATCTCGGTGACGGCTATATTTTCAAGGCCCAGATCACCAACGAGGCTCCCAACGTCAAGGACGGCAGCGTGGCCCTGGGTGGTGGCGGCGGTTGGCAGCGGGTTGGATACGGAAATACCGAACTCTACACGCTGGGAGTTTCGCAGGCCTATTTCGGCAGGTTCTATGGCGACAGCCATTACCTTATCGGTCGCCTTCCGCTGAACTCCACCAACAATCCGATTCTTGACCTGACTCTTTATCCCAAGAATCCCCTCGACATACCGACAACGACATACAACAACGATAGGTTGTACGGAGCCAATTACGGAACAAAAATCGGCAAGGGAGACCTGAATCTGGTGGTCGGTGTATTCGACAACGTTTCAGCTAACGATGCCTCCGGAAGCGGCAACGGTATCCTGAACGACGGCTATGCGCTGCTTTTGAGCTACAAAACCACGATCGGCAACGTTACGATAGAGCCGGAGGTGCTTACTGCGATCACCAAGTTTGATTCGATTACACAGCAGACTTTTTCGACCACAAGCTCATCCTATGGCAAGCCATGGCATCAGGGAATCAGGCCGGTTACCTTTGGTGGCAATGTGTCGGTTCCTGCCGGAGATCTCAAGCTCGGCTTTAGTGGATTGTATACCATCGGTAACGGCACGACCCCGTCATCAACAGCCATATATGGCGCAAATGCCAATGCAAATGTCGATTACACCGGTTATCTCCTTCGCGTGAAGGCTGAGTACGGACCATTCCTTGCCTGGTATGACCATAGTGTTACAACCGACAAGTCGACAAGCACAACCCAGAAATACACCAACAATTTTGTCTGGGCCCAGTACCAGTTCAAGGTGTATAGTTCAGCAAAGGGCACCTTGACCGTCCAGCCTACGATTCGCTATCTGACAACGAGAGATGATGTGACTCCAGCAAACGACTCCAATCGTTTGCGTTCAGAGCTCTGGGCGACCGTTACCTTCTGATCATCGACTGTGTTCTCCGTTCATCCGGGCAAAGTGATGGAAAGAGTAGTGTGGTGCTCTTTTTCCAATAATTGCCCGGATGTTTATTATATGTTTTTCGATAAAGCGAATTTTCGTTGCTGAATCCTTGAGGGATATTTTATTTGTTCGTTGGGATGTTGTTTTGTTAGGTATTTGTGATCTTTTGATGGAGATGATATTTTGAACGTGTTTGTTTATGGGTTTGATCTGGTTTGTTACGCGATTCTGATATGCATGAATATCACCAACATTTTATTTCTTTTTGATACAACACCTTCAGGGATGACGTTTTCAGGCGAGAGTCTTGCCGATAGTTATATGCGATAATTAATAATCTGACATGAACGGTATTAGCCATTCGGCAGAAAAAAAATATCGCTTGCTTCGCTCGCGGCGTGGACTGGCAAGGTGGAATGCTGTACCATAATTGTGGTATTTTTACGGTACGGGGCATAGAAATACATATCCGTATCATTTTATTTGACTCATTAGGTTAATTAACTACAGGCGTATAAATATGCAGACAATCATCAATATAGTCCACCCCTGTTGTGCCGGCCGTTTCGGCTGTAACGACGGGACATAAGTGTTGATGCTGTTCGGCAGTTTCGATGAAACTCTCATTGAGGGTTTTATTAAGGAGCCGGATCATGACATCAGTGATCCGGCTTTTTTTTTACCCCGTCCGGTAATGACTGTTTCGATTATAAACAACGATAAACAAGGAACTCCATGTCAACACCTTCTTCTCCGTCAGGCATCCCGTTGCCGATCGTCAAATTTAACCGCTGGGTACTGCTGACAGGCATAAGCACCGCAATTGCCGTTCAGCAGCCGATCATTACGACCATACTCTTTTTCATACTGTTGCCGGCTGTCGTGTTCGGCAGGAAGGGCAGCCCGATTTTCCTGGTCGGCTCGAAACTCTTTGCTGATCAAAACCGGTCGGCAACAACCGAAGATGCAGGTCTTATGCGGTTCAACAATTCAATCGCCCTGATTTTACTCGGTGGAGCCCAGATAGCCTTCATTGCCGGTGCCCCGCTTGCCGGCTGGATTCTTTCAGGTTTCGTGGCGGTTGCGGCCGCGATCGCGCTGTCGGGATTCTGTTTCGGATGTTTTCTCTATTACCAGTTCAACCTTCAGCGTTACAGGCTGTTTGGCCAGGCCGGGAAAAAATGCGATGTGGCGGATGCTGACGGAAAAGAGTTGCCGTCTCAGTCACGCCCTGAATGAATAAGACGAACCAAAAAAAAACAATACAAAACAACCAAGGAGCACAACATGTCAAATGAACAAAAAGAGGGAATACGGAATCTGATCGACCGTATTTTTAAAAAGGAAAACAGGGAGAGTGCGCCGACAGGTCCACACCCGTACCGTCCGGAAACCATCGCACTTCATGCCGGCCAACCGATCGACGCCACCCTGTCCCGCGGTGTGCCGGTCTACCGTACCAGTTCTTATATCTTCAAGAACACCGAACATGCGGCCAACCTGTTCGCACTGAAGGAACTCGGCAACATCTATACCCGATTGATGAACCCGACAACCGACATCCTTGAGCAGCGCATCACCCAGCTCGAAGGTGGAGCAGCGTCAGTGGCGCTTGCCTCCGGCACGGCGGCCATATTCTATTCCATTATCACCCTTGCCGAAGCGGGGGATAACATTGTATCGGCCAACAACCTTTACGGCGGTACCTACACGCAGTTCGACGCCATCCTGCCGAAGTTCGGCATAAACGTCACCTTCGTTGACCCTAAAGATCCTGCCAACTTCGAGAAGGCTATCAACGACAAGACCAGGGCGATCTTTATCGAAACTATCGGTAATCCGGTGCTTGATTACACCGACGTCAGAGCCATAGCTGAAGTAGCGCATCGAAACGGCCTGCCGCTTATTGTCGACGCGACCTTCACCACGCCCTACCTGCTCAGGACCATTGATCTGGGTGCGGATATCGTCATCAACTCGCTCACCAAATGGATCGGCGGGCATGGTTCAGGCATCGGTGGCATCATCACCGACGCCGGACGTTTTGACTGGAAAGCCGGACGCCATCCGCTCTTCACAGACCCGGACAGCAACTACCACGGCTTGCGTTGGGCTATCGACCTTCCGGAACCGCTCGCACCGATTGCTTTCGCGCTCAGGGTGCGCACCGTGCCGCTCAGGAACCTCGGCGCCAGTATTTCACCGGACAACTCCTGGATCTTCATTCAGGGAGTCGAGACCCTTCCTTTGCGCATCGTCCGCCACTCGGAAAACGCCCTCAAGGTGGCAGAACACCTGAAAAACCATCCGAAAGTCGCCTGGGTGCGCTATCCCGGCCTGAAAGGTGATCCCTCATACCCTGCGGCGTCAAGGGATTTGAAGAACGGCTTCGGCGGCGTTGTGGTCTTCGGCGTCAAGGGCGGCTATGAGGCGGCGGTGAAAATCATCGACACGATAAGGCTCTTTTCGCATCTGGCCAACGTCGGCGATGCAAAAAGCCTGATCCTGCATCCCGCAAGTACGTCACACAGCCAGCTGACCCAGACGCAGCAGCTTGAGAGTGGTCTCTCTTCGGACCTGATACGCCTTTCGGTAGGTATCGAGCATTCGGACGACCTGATCGAGGCGCTCGACGAAGCGCTTGCAGGAGTATAGTGCTGTTCTTTCCGTGATCTTGAGATGATGCTGCTGAAAAGACCGGAATGCCCTTCCGGTCTTTTTTTTAAAGTTTGCGCTTCGATGCGCGCTAAGCTTTCCCATGTTGATTCCATGATAGCCATGAAAACAGGTTTGGAAATAAACGATGAACAGGAAAAAAAAACATAATGGTGCCATTGTGATTGCGGACTCCCAGTTCCTGATCACGGCTACCCTGAAGTCGATGCTTGAGGTATTCGGTTCGAAAGTATATACCGTTCCATGCAAAAACGACCTGTACGCATTTCTGCAGAAGCATGAGGCGGCTCTGGTCATTACCGATCAAACGCTGTTCGGTGTCGAAGCCACGGATGAGCTGACCGGATTAAAAAAACAGTATCCGGAAACAGCCCTGCTTATCCTGACCAGCAGGATCAGGAAACAGACGGTAAGTGAATTGAATCATGCGGGAATCAGGAACATTGCCATGAAAACCGACGACCGCGATGAGATCCTTGATGCCGTCAAGGCTGCGCTCAGGGGTGAACCGTTTTACTCTCGGGAAGTGCTTGACCTGTTGATGATAAAAGATGGCCGGAGCATCGGGTCGCTTCTGCTGACTCCTTCGGAGATCGACATAATCAACATGATCACCGGGGGTCTGTCCACAGCGGAGATGGCTTCAAGGAAGAACGTGGGTGTCAAGACCGTGATGGCCCATCGAAAGAATATTTTTCGTAAGCTTCGGCTCTCCAGCAGAAGTGAACTGATGAACTATGCTCTCAAATCAGGTCTGGTGGACGCCATTGAGTACTATATCTAGGAAGATCCCGATTTATCTGCTCAGCCATCCGACAGTTTCCTGCGCCATTCGGCATGTGGTATCCCGAATTTGACCCTGCCTACCGCTTTTATGGTATAAAAAATACCGGAATGGCGGGATTTCCCATACCGCAAAGAGTACCGATCTTATGAGTGGTTAATTCAACAACCCCCAAAACATCTGCACCATGGCACGTATCGCGAAAAAACTCACCGACCTGATCGGCAACACCCCGCTTCTCGAACTCCAGAACTTCAACCGTGAGAGCAACGCGCTCGGCACCATCATCGCCAAGCTCGAATACTTCAATCCCGGTGGAAGCGTCAAGGACCGTATCGGCAACTCGATGATCGAGGCCGGCGAAAAATCGGGCCAGATCACCAAGGATACCGTCATCATCGAGCCGACCAG
>JAAXXK010000008.1:72746-76352 GCA_013334525.1 Chlorobiaceae bacterium | reverse complement strand
ATCGAAACCGATGCTCTCCGTAATTGTGAACTCAGACCGAATTTCTCTTCATCGGGAAAACATCGGGTAAGAGCATAAATCCCTTCGACAAACGACATGGATTGCTTCCATACATCCAATTCCTTATTAGAAATCATAAACCGTAATAAAGTTACATTTATTCGCACTCGCGTCACATGTCTCTTCTCACGCACCTCGTTTTACGTTTTACGCGTTACGTGTCTCGCGTCTCGTGTCTCGTGTCTCGTGTCTCGTGTCTCGTGTCTCGCGTCTCGCGTCTCGTGTCTCGTGTCTCGTGTCTCGTGTTACGTGTCACGTGTTACGTGTCACGTGTCACGCGTCACGCGTCACGAAAACAAAATCATCTGCCTTGGAGGTGATGACGGCTCGCTGCCGTCGCCGAGCAGAAGCCTCTGGCGAAGCCGGGCCGGTTGCTGGTCGGTTTTTTCGAAAGGTCGCCCGGAGCAGGTGATGAAATATTTTGCCCGTTTCATGACCACCCCGATCTTCTTCATCCCTTCGGGTGTGATGAGCGAGAAGCGGCGGGCGGCAATGATGCGTTTGGCCGATGTGACGCCTATGCCCGGCACGCGCAGCAGCGTGCCGTAATCCGCGCGGTTGATCTCGACCGGGAAGAACTCGGGATGGCGCAGCGCCCAGGCGGTCTTGGGGTCGAACGATTCGTCGAGGTCCGGCGCATCGTCCGACAGAATCTCCTCGGCGGAAAAACCATAGAATCTCAACAGCCAGTCGGCCTGGTAAAGCCGGTGCTCGCGAAGCAGCGGCGGCGAAGCCAACACCGGCAGCCGGTTGTCGTCGTTGACCGGCACGAAGGCGGAGTAGTAGACCCGTTTGAGGTTCATCCGGTTATAGAGGCCCTGGGATAGCTTGAGGATCTGGAAATCGCTTTCCGGGCTGGCCCCGATGATCATCTGGGTGCTCTGGCCGGCAGGGGCGAAACGTGGCGCGTTCCTGCTTTTTCCCCTCTCGACGAGGCTGGTGCCTATCTGGCCGCCGATGAGCTTCATCGGGGCAAGAATTGACTCTTTGCTCTTTTGCGGGGCAAGACGCTGCAGCGATTCGCTCGAGGGCAGTTCGATGTTGACGCTGATCCTGTCTGCGGCAAGGCCGGCCCGCCTGACCAGTTCGCTGCTGCTGCCGGGAATGACCTTCAGGTGGATGTAGCCGCCAAACCGCTCCTCGTTGCGGAGGATCTCGGCCACACGGACCATCTCTTCCATCGTGTGGTCGGGTCCCTTCATGACGGCCGAACTCAGGAACAACCCTTCGATGTAGTTGCGGCGATAGAAGTCCATGGTGAGGTCGACCACCTCCCTGGCGGTGAAGGAGGCTCGCGGCACCGGGTTGGAGGTGCGGTTGACGCAGTAGGCGCAGTCGTAACGGCAGTCGTTCGACAGCAGCACCTTCAGCAGCGATATGCAGCGGCCGTCATCTGCCCAGGAGTGGCAGATGCCCCCCTGCGATGTGTTGCCCGTGCCACGCGCAGGCCCCTGGCGGTTGCTGCCGCTCGAAGCGCAGGAGGCGTCATACCTTGCGGCTCCCGACAGTATCTGGAGTTTTTCCTGGATTTCCATGAAAGCAATATAACGAGTCGTCCCGCTTATTTGCCATATCGCCTGAGCGCCAGCTCGACGCACCTTCTCGCCCCGGTGACCACCCCCGGCAGAGACTGGCCGGGAAAAATCGAATCGCCGACGAGGAACAGGTTATCGTACGCGGTTGACGGGCTTCTGACCTCAAAGAGCGAGGTCTGGCCGTAACCACCGACGTAGCCGTGGTGGCGGCCGGTCCAACTCTCCCAGGTGACCGGGGTAGCTGCGATAACCGAGCGGATTGCCTGCGGGGCTTCAGGAATCTGTTCGGCAAGCAGGTCGAGAATCCTGCGGGTATAAAGCTCCTTCAGTTCCAGATAGTGCTGGCGGCCCCTGGCAAGGGCTTCAAACCATGGTTCCGGTCGGGTATGGGTAGAAATGGTGACCGCCCGGAACCCCTCCGGCGCCCGCGATGGATCGTCGACCGGAGAGGTCGAAACGAAGATGCTGCCGCACTCCCCAAGCTCGCCTTCGCCTGCCGTAATCTGCATGTGGTTAAGCCCGGGCTGTTCGAAAAGCGACGAATCGATCCCGAGATAGAGCGTGAACGCTCCCCATCGGGGCGTAACCTCCACGCCTGCGGGAGCTGGTGTCCGGCCGTCAAGGATGGCGAGGGAGTCGGGCGTAAGGTTTGCGATGACGAGGTCGGCAGCGAGCGCGTCGCCATCTTCGGTCTCAACGCCGAGCACCTCCTTGCGGATGCTGTCGATGCGAATCACCTTTTTGCCGTAAAGTACCGCCCCACCGTCGCGTTCGATAGAGTCGGCGAGCATCCCGGAAATCGCTCCTATTCCCCCGTCCACCCGGTAGCTTCCCGAAACCGGAAGGTCGAGGGCGATGGCCGCATTGACTGCATTGGCATGACGGGAGGTTGTCTGTACGGACACCAGAAGCTGGGCATCGATGAAGCGCACGAACTCATCGTCAGCGTCAAGCCCGTGGTCAGCAAGCCATTCATAAGCGGTTTTTGCGGCAAACTTCAGCAGGCGCGCCGTACCGGGAAACTCAGAAATAGCCTTTCGGGCAAGAATGGCAAGATCCCGGGGACCGGCCACCGGCCAGGAGAGTCCACCGTAAGAGAGTTTCCAGAGAAGTTCCGCAAGCATGGATTGTTCTTTCCAGAATGAGGCCGATCGGGGAAAACGCTCAAGGATCTCTTTGCGCGACCCTCCAAGGTCGATACTGAGGTCTCGGTGCCGATACTGCCATGCGACCGGTTCCGGCTTGATCGGCCAGGAGATACCGAGCTCCCGGCCGAGCACCTCCATGGGTCCGCCCTTGTGGAATCCGCAGCCGAGCGTCGCGCCAGCGTCAAACCGGTATCCCCCCGATGTAAAGGTACCTGCGCAGCCGCCGGGATAACCTTGCGATTCAAGAAGGGTCACCTGAACGCCTTTGCGGGCAAGCAGCGCACCGGCAGCCAGTCCGCCTGTGCCGGCGCCGACGACGATGCAGTGAAGGTCCTGAATATCCATATCCAAGCTTTACTTATAGGGTTTTGCAGAGTGCTTTCTCTGTTAGTCAACCCGATGAAACGCGATACAATTCCCCGCTTCGAGCAGAAGGAGCTGTAACAGCCAAAGTAAGTGCCTGCCGATGTACAAAGATGCAGGAGGGGCCGCAGGAGGATGTGCCCAAAAGTCAAAATGAGGCCGCCTTTTATTAAGCACGTCCCTCGTGCTCTCCGTCAGTAGCGTCCACAGGAGGGCGGGTTTTCCAACCCGCCATTACATTAATCGAGTATCGGGAAATCGAATGAGGCTGTCTCAAAAGAAAAATCAGGAACGCCAAAACCCTGGGAACGCCGAGCTCCAGCTCGGCAATTCATAAGCGAGCTCCGGATCATTCAAAGAAAGGGTAACAATGATGTCTGGCAGCGTTGATGCGGAGTCTTTTTGATTATCCATGATAATGCCAAGCTGGAGCTTGGCGCTCCCGGCAATGCAATGAACCGGCATCATCTTGACTTTTGAGACAGCCTCCTCCGTTGGTT
>JAAXXK010000008.1:3613-72646 GCA_013334525.1 Chlorobiaceae bacterium | reverse complement strand
ATGTCTGGCAGCGTTGATGCGGAGTCTTTTTGATTATCCATGATAATGCCAAGCTGGAGCTTGGCGCTCCCGGCAATGCAATGAACCGGCATCATCTTGACTTTTGAGACAGCCTCCTCCGTTGGTTCGATTTGAGATGCGGCGACTATGCTTCTGGGACAGCCTCGATGGTTCAGGGGACGCTCATGACGGAGAACATAAAGCCGTCCAGTCCCGAATCCTCGCGTACGAAATGGTTAACGGGTGAACCGTTTTGTTCCGCGAGGAGGCGGAGAAAAGGGGAATTGGTTTATTAAAGGAGGGCGGGTTTTCCAACCCGCCATTACATTGATCGATTGGCGGAAAATCGAATGAGGCTGTCTCAAAAGAAAAATCAGGAACGCCAAAACCCTGGGAACGCCGAGCCCCAGCTCGGCAATTCATAAGCGAGCTCCGGATCATTCAAAGAAAGGGTAAAAATTATGTCTGGCAGCGTTGATGCGGAGTCTTTTTGATTATCCATGATAATGCCAAGCTGGAGCTTGGCGCTCCCGGCAATGCAATGAACCGGCATCATCTTGACTTTTGAGACAGCCTCCTCCGTTGGTTCGATTTGAAATGAGGCGACTATACTTCTTAGACCGCCTCTTTAATGGATTTCGTTCCCGACAGAACGAAAGCAACGCAAAAATCGAATTGGGGAAAAGGTTATCAGCTACGCCCGTAAATCAGGACTCGCGAAGCAGCAGGTGCACCTGCGTCCTGAGCTGGTCCGGCGGAATTGACGACGGATCGTTGAGATAGATTTCGTAGGCTTCACCGCTGAGCGAGTATCCGTTGTCACCTGCCCATTTCATGAGTGCGTCGTAGGCGGGTTCGATCTCGTTGTAGGGACCGATGTATTGGCTGGTTACGGCCTTTCCGGAGGGGGTGGTTCCAACGGCGATCCGTCCGCCGCCCTGGGCTGCGCTCTCTACAGGAAATCCGAATTCAATATCGATCATCGTCGACTCCATATTGAAATAGCGCGCATATGGCGCTCCTGCGGGTTTCATGCCCTGCGTTGCAAGCAGAGCGATAATTTCGCGATAGCCGGCATCAAAGAGGTTGGCGATGTCGTGCATCGAGGTGTGTACCCGGATCATAAGAGCTGGAACAGGCGACAGCTCCCTGAGTTCACAAACGAACTGACATTCGAAGTCCATAATCTATCTCCTTATTATGGGTCAACTCCATTAATAAAAGGATACTGCGAATTAAACAATGGGAACTTCTGTACAAAAGGGAACTATCAGAAACAGGGAAGAGGGGAAACGAGAGTCGGCGTAGCGGGATTCGAACCCACGACCCCTTCCACCCCAAGGAAGTGCGCTACCAGGCTGCGCTATACGCCGATAAACCGGAAAAGGAGCTAATTATAAGAAGATTCGGCAAATTACCATAATTATTTTTCTCCCTGTTCCAGGGCCGACCTGAAGCGGATTATCGTTTGAACCGGTGCTTGAGGTACTCAACGACCGCCGGCAGGAACGATATCAGGATAATGGCCACAATCATCAGTTTGAAGTTGGCCTGCACAAACGGCAACTGGCCGAACCAGAACCCGCTGTAGCAGAATAGGCCGACCCAGAGAAACGTCCCTGATATGCTGTAGGCAATGAACCTCGGATAGGGCATGGCCCCTACCCCGGCAACAAATGGGGTAAAGGTGCGGATAATGGGTATGAAACGGGCTATGATGATGGTCTTGCCGCCATACCTGCCAAAAAAGGCATGGGTCTTCTGAAGGTGCTCCGGATTGAAAAAACGCGACCTTTCGAACTGGAAAACCTTCGGTCCGAGGCCACGACCAATCCAGTAGTTGACCGTGTCTCCAAGAATGGCCGCGCAGCAGAATATGGCGAACAGGAGATGCGGATTCAATTGGGACATCGGCATGGAGGCCATTGACCCTGCTGCGAAGAGGAGCGAATCGCCGGGCAGGAACGGCATGACGACAAGCCCGGTCTCACAGAAAACGATGAAAAAGAGGATGGCATAAAGCCAGAGGCCGTACTCGGAAGCAAGCAGTTGCAGATGTTTGTCGATATGAAGGATAAAATCGGCGATTTTGGACAGAAACTCCATGGGTGTTCGAACGGTTGTTAATGGTGTATTCGGGTATCCCTGTTACCGGTCCAATGGGGCCGGGCCCTGATGAGTCCAAAAGTACGTATTCCCCACGCCAAGGACAAATCGCCCTCTGCCCGGGGAAGCCGTAGGGTGGGTGCCGGAATGGTATTAAGCTTTATAATGGTATATTTATGTTTTTGGTACAGCCAAAACACTGCGCTCCATGAGCTACCTTACAACTTCCCGATGCAGGCTCTTCTACCTTGATACGGCTGAAGATAATCCGTCACAGAAAGAGAAACCGACGATCATTTTCGTCAACGGATGGGCAATCTCGTCCCGATACTGGAAACCGGCTATCGACCTGCTCAAGAGTGACTTCAGGTGCATCTCCTATGACCAGAGCGGAACAGGCAGAACCTCGATCGAAGGTTTTGTACCCAATTTCACCATCGAAGGATTTGCCAACGAAGCCGGGGAACTGATTGAGCACCTTGGCCTGGACCGATCCAGGAACCTCCATATCGTCGGTCATTCGATGGGAGGCATGGTGGCTACGGAGCTCAGCCTCCGTTACCGTGACGCCCTGCTTTCGTCAACGATCCTTGCCTGCGGCATTTTCGAGGAGACCGCCTTCACCTCGCTCGGACTTATGTTCCTTGGCGGGCTGATCGACGTGTCGATGAATTTCAGGAATATCTTCCTGGTCGAGCCCCTCCGGTCGCTTTTCATCAAGCGCGCGGCCACCGTTGAAATCAGCAAGGAGTACAGCGACATCATCATCGAGGATTTCACCACTTCAGACAAAGCCGCCACCAATGCGGTCGGGAAGTTCTCGATCGATCCGGAGTCCCTGAGGACCTACACCCGTAGCGTGCTGGCCATTGAGTCTCCGGTACTGTGCTGCGTAGGCATGGCTGACCACACCATTCCTCCAGAAGGCACCGTCACCCTGTTCGAGAGGCGCAAAACATCCACCTCGTCTCCGACAAGGCTCGTACAGTTCATGAGCCTCGGCCACCTTCCGATGCTCGAAAACACGGCGCGTTTTGCAGCGGAGCTGAGAAATCATTTTGATTTTGCAGAACATTTTTATAAAAAGACCCTGCCATCGACGCCATTGAGCGATCGGGTACAGATTCCATGATACCAGTGACGCGACACCTTGATTCAGTACCGGTGCCGTCAAAGTGAAAGAACGGTTGCGATCAACCTTAACGAATGTCTCTCAACGTGATACTGAAAAGCAATAAAAGACTCATGAAAATTGCCGGCCTGTTCCTCCTCATTGTCCTCGGTGCCGGAACAGTGTTCGGCGTCAACCTTATCCGCGGTCTTCCAAGCCTCCAGGATCTTGAAAATCCAAGACCTGAGCTGGCCTCGCTGGTCTTTTCTGAAGACGGGGTGCTCCTCCACAAATTTTTCCTGAAAAACAGGACCTTCGTCCCTCTGAAATCGATTTCCAGATGGACCACTTCTGCCCTCATTGCGACCGAAGACGTAGCGTTTTATGATCATTGGGGCGTCGATGTGAGGCGAGTAGTGCTGGCTGTCGGCGAGAACATCATCAAGGGCCGTACCCGCTGGCACGGCGCCAGCACCATCACCCAGCAGCTTGCCAAGAACCTGTTCCTTACGCAGGAACGGACCATGAGTCGCAAGGCCAAGGAGCTGATCACGGCTATACAACTCGAGCGCACTTATACCAAAAACGAGATTCTGGCCCTCTACCTGAACACAGTCTACTTTGGTTCCGGAGCTTACGGCGTCGAAGCGGCGGCAATGACCTATTTCGGCAAGCCTGCAAGCCAGCTCACGATCCCCGAGAGTGCGACGCTGATCGCAACGCTCAAAAACCCGACGGCCTACGACCCATCGAAAGATCCGGCATCCTCGTTCTCCCGCAGGAACCTGATCATTTCCCTGATGGAAAAAGAGGGGTTCATTACCCATGCCCAGGCCCTTGTCGCCAAAAAGACTCCGATTGTACTGCATTACACTCCGATAAACCATCAGGGGCTCGCTCCATATTTCACCGAGTATATCCGACAGACCATCAAGCCGACCTCCCTGCTTGAGGACGTCAACGTCTACCGTGACGGTCTGACCATCCAGACCACCCTCGACAGTCGGATGCAGCAGTATGCCCAGGAAGCCGTCGCCGCCCAGACGGTGAACCTGCAGGCAGAGTTCGACCGGAGCTGGAGATGGACGGAATCCCTTAAAACACAGCTCATCAGGGAAAGCCCGAGATACAAGGAGATGGTCAACGAAGACGGAGTCGCTCCGGATGTGGCCCTTGCCCGCCTGAGAGCCGATAGCGCATGGCTGAACAATCTTCTTCATGAAAAGACAAGGATCCAGGTAGCGCTGGTCGCGCTGGACCCTACCAACGGTCACGTCAAGGCCTGGGTCGGCGGCAGCAATTCGGGACCGGACGACTACCGTTACCAGTTTGACCATGTCTGGCAGGCCAAACGCCAGCCTGGCTCTACTTTCAAGCCGTTCGTCTATACGGCGGCCATCGACAAGGGAATCCCTGCCAACTTCAGGATTCTCGACCAGCCGCTGGCCCTGAGGAACGCGAACGGTACCATCTGGTCTCCCCGGAACTCGGAAGGCCAGTCCGGCGGCATGACGACACTTCGTGACGCGCTCGCCCACTCGCTGAACCAGGTGACGGTAAGGCTTGCCTACGAATACCTGAGCCCGACCGAAATCATCAGCTATGCGCGCCGCATGGGCATCAGTTCGCCAATGCAGCCCAACCTTTCGATCGCCCTCGGCACCTCGGAGGTATCGCCCCTTGAACTTGCCGGGGCATTCTCGACCTTCGCCAACAACGGTGTCTGGAGCGAACCGCTCTCTATCCTCAAAGTTCTTGACAAAAACGGGAGGGCCATTGCCGAGCACCTGCCAAACAGCCGGTTCGCCATTGATCCGACGACCAACTATGTCATGGTTTCAATGCTCAAGGATGTCGTAGACCGGGGTACCGCCGTGGGCCTCAGGGCACGGTACGGTTTCGATATCGAGGCGGCCGGCAAAACCGGAACGACCCAGGACATGAGAGACGCATGGTTTGCAGGGTTCACGCCCCAACTGCTTGCCGTGGTCTGGACAGGATTCGACGACGAGCGGATCCACTTCACGTCGATGGAGTACGGACAGGGCGCAAGGGCGGCCATGCCGGTATGGGCAAACTTCATGAAACGCTGCTACGCAGACCCGGTACTCAAGCTGGAAAACCGCTATTTCCAGATGCCTGACAACGTCATTGCCGTCCCGATGGGCAATGCAAGCGAACCTGCCGACCTGTTCAGCCGCAACGTCAATGTCGAATATTTCACTCCAAAGGGACTGGCCCGCTATCAGGCCGGCGAGTTTACGGGCGGAAGGCCGGTGAACCTCGGTGCAGTCGCGCCCAGGGACAGCACCGGGACTCCAAAAACTCAGGGCCCCGCGGCATCGCCTGACAAAAATTATTAAGCAATACATTACCTGATTTCAACGACTATCATGGCAACATCCCTTCAATCGGTCATCGTCCTCGATTTCGGATCGCAGTACACCCAGCTGATCGCCCGGCGCATACGGGAAATAGGCATCTATTCCGAAATTCTTCCCTACCACACGACCGCTGACGCCATAAGGGAACACCAGCCGAAGGCGATCATCCTGTCCGGCGGACCGAACAGCGTATACGACGAATCGGCCTTGATGCCCGATCCCGCGCTTTTCAGCCTCGGCGTACCGGTGCTCGGCATCTGCTACGGACTGCAGGCCATCGCCAAACATTTCGGAGGCAATGTGGAGAGCTCTGCAAAACAGGAGTTCGGCCGTGCAAGGATGCTGGTCAGCCATGATGATGGCCATGAAAGCGCGCTGTTCCGCGACATCCCGGATTCGGACGTTTGGATGAGCCATGGCGACAAGGTGACGCGCCTCCCCGAAGGGTTTCGGGTTACTGCCGGGACTGAGAACGCCGAGATGTGCGCCATCGAGAGCTTTGGGAGCAAGGCTGCCTTAAGGGTCTACGGCCTGCAGTTCCACCCCGAAGTGCAGCACTCGCTCTACGGCAGGCAGCTCCTTTCGAACTTCCTCATCGACATCGCGGGCATTACGCCGGACTGGTCTCCGAAAAGCTTCATCGAGCACCAGATCGAGGAAATCAGGCGGCAGGCCGGAAAATCGACGGTCGTGTGCGGCATCAGCGGCGGCGTGGACTCCACCGTGGCTGCCGTGCTGGTCAGCAAGGCCATCGGCAAGCAGCTGCACTGCGTCTTCGTTGACAACGGCCTGCTTCGCAAGAACGAATCCGAAAAGGTGATGAGCTTCCTCAAGCCGCTCGGGCTGAATGTCACGCTCGTCGACGCCGCTGACCTCTTTCTCGGCCGCCTTAAAAGTGTGGCTTCCCCGGAAAACAAACGCAAGATCATCGGCCGCACCTTTATCCGTGTGTTCGAACAGAACATCCACGACGAGAAGTTCCTCGTCCAGGGCACCCTCTACCCCGATGTCATCGAAAGCGTCAGCGTCAATGGCCCCTCGCAAACCATCAAGTCGCACCACAACGTCGGCGGCCTGCCCAAACGCATGAAGCTCAAGCTGATCGAGCCCCTGCGCGAGCTCTTCAAGGACGAAGTGCGCGCCGTCGGCCGCGAACTCGGCATCGCTGAGGATATCCTCATGCGACACCCCTTCCCCGGCCCCGGACTTGCCGTGCGCGTACTCGGCTCGCTGAGCAGGGAGAGGCTCGACATCCTGCGTGACGCCGATGAAATCTACATCGAGGAGCTCAAATCGAGCGGCCTGTACCAGAAGGTATGGCAGGCATTTTCGGTGCTGCTGCCGGTACAGTCGGTAGGCGTGATGGGCGACAAGCGAACCTACGAGAACGTGCTCGCCCTGCGCGCAGTCGAATCGACCGACGGCATGACGGCCGACTGGGCCCAGTTGCCACACGACTTCCTGGCCCGCGTATCGAACCGCATCATCAACGAAGTCAGGGGCATCAACCGCGTCGCCTACGACATCTCATCCAAACCACCGGCCACGATCGAGTGGGAGTGAGGAGGCATAATTGACAGGAGCGGCCTTCCCCTCTTCGGCCATTATACAAACAGCGAATCCCCTTACGGAACCAGGGGATTCGCTGTTTTACCTGCCAGGAATGCCCTATCGCCACGCGTCTGGCTCGACAGCCATGGCCTGGCAATATTAAAAAATGCCTCGTTAAACGCTGGTGCCACGAAATGAGCTCCGTAGGTTGACAAGTGGTCGTCATCGCGATAGAGAAGCTCCTGGCCGACCATAATCATCCCCCTTCCTTCACTATCGAACAGCATTTTTTCCGGATGTGCCACCGTTACGCCTGAAAGTGCCGAGAGCTCGTCAAACACTGCACGAACCTTGCGGTTCCGTTCCGTGTAACCGGCAAGGGATGGGCGGATATCGATCCCGGCATTCAACATCGGAAACCGTGTACGCAGGGAGTAATATCGCGGAACATCATAACCGACTTCCGGCACATCGCTTACCAATATGACCCGGTGACCCGTTGCGCACAGGTAATTTACGGTCCTTGCAAGAGCGATCCTGAAGACCTCTGCGTTCTGCCGTTTCACCGTGCCCCTTCCATAGGTGTCTTTAAGGGTGCACTCCAGGGGATCTTCATGCACGGCATGGTCACCATTGGCATACACTGGCCACCGGCCCGATAAAATCACTGTTTTCACTTTTGGATGATCTTTGAGGAATCGCAATACATCATCACTGAATTTCGACTCATCAACAGAATTATCATGCTTTGAAACGATAATATCCACACCCAGCAACGCCGGCGAGGAGATTCGGGTGATGATATAGCATGACACCCCATGGCGTTTCGACTGTTCATCTATTGCAGGTATCAAGGCTCGGGCATGGGAATCACCCCACAAGGCGACTGTCGGCTCGATGTTATCGGCACCAACACGGTGGGGCATGAGACCATCATGGATATGTTCAGTGCCCTTCTCCCATTCACCGTACTTATCCCACTCCGGATCCTGCTGGACTTTCTGGAGATGTGATGTCATTCCAGGATAAAACCAGGCATGACGGATGGGAAGGCCTCTATTCAGGTAAATCACCTGGCCGATCCCCGATGCGACGATCATCACGACCAGGGATAGGGCAAACAGTCGCTTCCTGTCAGGAATCAGGGATTGATTCCCCCTGAACGGCTGCTCGATATATTTCCATGAAACCACTCCCATGAGCAGCGAAACGGCAATGATGCCGATGCTTTCCCATTCGCTCAACGGCTCCAGAGACAGATACCGGCAAAACACGACCATTGGCCAGTGCCAGAGGTAAAGGGAGTATGATATGAGCCCGATAAAGACAAGCGGCCTGAGTTCAAGGAGTTTTGCTACGATCGTTGTACCGCTGCCCTTGCCGCTGTAAATGATCAAACCTGCTCCGATCACCGGCACCAGCGCGTTATATCCGGGAAACACCATCGTTTCCGTGTAGAAGCCGATACTGTAGATGAGCAGGGCGATCCCGGAAATGGAGAGCAGATTCTTCAACCGGGTCGAAGATGGAACCGGCAATCCCTCCATGGCGACAATCGCCCCGGCCATCAGCTCCCATGCGCGGTACTGCACCAGATAAAACGCTGAGGTCGGGCGCTTGTAAACCCCAAATATGCTGACCGTTAATGATATTCCTGCGATAACCAGCAACCATGGCAGGTATCGCTTCTTCAAGAACCTTTTGACCAACAGCAGCGTAAGGGGAAACAGGATATAAAACTGCTCTTCGACAGAAAGCGACCAGGTATGGAGCAGTGGCTTTTGAAGGGATGGCAGATCGAAATACCCGGACTGACGACGAAACAGGACATTCGACGAAAACAGGGTTGTCATGGTGACGCTCTTGCCATAGTCCCTGAAAATTGACGCATCAAACAAAAATGCGCTCACGACCAGGGTAAAGGCCATGACAGGGAACAGGGCCGGGAAGATCCTCCTGATGCGTCTTTCATAGAAGCGGGCAATGGAGAAATCGCCATCCTCGAAATCTTTGAGGAGAATGGATGTAATGAGAAATCCGGATATCACAAAAAATATATCCACTCCGACAAATCCCCCGCCAAACCCGGGAATATCGGTATGAAAGAACAATACAGCGAGTACCGCAATGGCTCGCAGACCATCAATATCCGGACGGTAAACGAGCCTCATCGGATATACGGGTGAATAATGACGATCCCATGCATCGTTTCGAAAAAATAATCAGACACGATCATCGGGGCTGAGGTGAATTCGGCGGGAGGTTGTACTTGCCATGCGAAGAAAAGCCAGGGCTATATTTTGATCATGATCATCCTTGATCAAAATAGAAATTATTGCGATCAATGGAACTGAAGATGCGGGAACGAGCCTGCCGTGAGCGCACTCGAATCGACCGGCGGGATGACGGCCCCGACTGTGGGCTCAACTGCCGTCCGACATCCTGGCCCGCGTATCAAAGTACCAGAGTCCATTACCAGACATTGGTGACGGAGTTTACCTGCCTGCCTGACGGGACGATTTCCAGAACCGGTCGTAGACGATGGAGGGGCTGAGGATGTCGTCGCTCATCACCTGCTTCAGGTGGTGAGCGTACTGCTCCGGCGGGATTTTCGAAAAGAGCGAGATGCCAAGGCCGAAATGCTCATCCGGATTCTTCCTCATGCCAAGAAGGTCAAGAATGGTCGGCGCGATGTCGAAATGGGTCATCGTTTCGCGGTTCGGCTTGCGGTTGCCAGCAGTGATCATCTTGAAGTAGACTCGACGGTCGCTCGAGAAGTTGTCCCTGATCTGTTCGTCGCTTGCCATGAAGAGGTGGTCTCCCATGATGATGATCTCCGTATCCTCGAGGGCGCCATCCGCGATCAGCTTCCCTACCATGGCGGCCAGTTGCCTCGTAGTATAGCGGAAAGCTCCGGCAAAGCTCGAATGCGCCTCGTCACTGTTGCACCTTGGCGATGGGAACCCGTCCGGAAAATGGGTATCGACGGTGATCAGGGAGACGACGAACGGTCGTTTCCTGGCCCTTTCGGAGCTGATGATTTTGTAAGCCTCATCGAACAGGGTATCATCCTGGATGCCGTCGCCCCAGGTAGTGAACAGCTCCTTGTCCACGCCGCGCTTCAACCATTCGTCGCGACCGATGGCGAAGTTGTAATGGTGGCTTGAAAAGAACTTGTCCATGTCAGCGAACCGGAGGTCGGGTCCGGTCAGGAAGTACTGGGTATATCCGTTTCTGGACAGGATGTCGCTCACGCAAACCAGGTTCGGGCATAAGCCCTGCTGAGCAAAATTGCCCATGAAATTCCCCTCTGCCTTGAGATTGTAGTAGAACGGCTTGAGCGGCACTCCGCTCTGGCTCGAGAAGATGCCGGCGATGCTCCATCCGGTTCCAGGCGCCGGGAGGAAATCCTTCACCTTGATGCCCGGAAGCTCCTCGATCGCGCTGATGGCGTTGACGTTGCCCGGCCTGATACCAGCAAGGTCGGTCTCGAGCGACTCTACATAGATCAGCACCAGGTTTTTCTTTTTTGCCGGGGGCTTGAACCGCTGTTTCGAGGGGTCGACATAGAGCCCTGAAAAGATGTCGTTCCCGAATCGCGATGCGATGTATTGGGGGATGTGCAACTTATATATGAAGGTAGCCGATCCGGCCAGAAGCAACAGCAGGCAGGAGATGCCGAGCAGTTTTTCGACGATGGCCGACCTGCCCCTGGCCAACCGGGAAACGGTTATGGAGAGGATGGCCGCGGTGAGCGGGAAGAGGAGCGGCATGAGGAGAACGTGCTGCGCAAAGCTGATCCTCAGGGTGCGGTCGATGGCTTCAACGGCCTCAATGCCCGAACGGAGGTGGAAGATGATCTGTTCAACCGTCACCCCGCTGCCGAAGGTGCCGAATATCCAGAAAGGCAAAAGCAGGAGCACGCCTGCGAGATAGAAACAAATGTACCTGACTAACTTATTCATACTACAAGATATGGGCTGGCTGAATGTTAATAATGACAGACCTGATTTTTTTGATTTCCTGAATCCAGCCTCTTTCAGCGGCCAGAAAACTCCGCAGGTATAGATTATGCACCATGAGACCACTCCGTGCGTTTCGAGCCCCATCATCAACGAACTCAGGGGTATCACCCGCCTGGCCTGCGACATCAATCCCAAAACCCGACCACGATCGAGTGGGAGTATAGTTTTCGGTCAAAATCTTTTCATGGCAGGGAGTTGAAAAACCAGAAGGTTTGTTTCCGGAAAAAAGAGGGTTTGAAATTGGGGACGGGGGTGAGGTCCTCCCTCTACACATTTTTTGGCATCCGCTGGATTTTCCATAAAAACGTAAATACGGGACTGTTTCAGGCTCATCTTCTATTGTAACAATTGTGTTAAATCTTCTTAAAATAGGCAGAAAGTCATGGAAATACCAGATAACCCTTTATTGTTTAAAATCTTAAATACGCATTCAGTGGAGCGCGTCCTGTTTATACTTGGTTTTATAGAGAAACTGACATTTGATCTTCCGATTCATGGTGTTTTTCGTGGTTCAACGATACCACATCCTCCAGCTTTTTCCTGATCAGCCCCCTCTCGTCGCTCCCAACCGTCGAAAGGCGAAGTATCGGTAACCCGCATTTCATCAAAACAGAGTCCTTCAGAGCATCACGTTCCGCTTGACGTGTTCCTTCGCGATGGAACGCATATCCATCGACTTCAATGACAAGTACCGGACTTTTGTCGACTTTGCGGTAAACCACAAAATCGGTAAGAGTCCATGGATGGGTGCCAACCACACGGGCATGACAAAACCCCTTCGCAACAAGGGGTTTTATCGTTTATTATGTGCACAGTTTGCTGTCGCGGCCTCTCTGTTTCTGTAGAGCATCTGTATCTGCATTGCCCGACCTCAAGGCTTGACATCGATATGGTCGGGAGGCAGGTCAAGATGATAACGCTGGTACATCAGTTCATACGCCGCTTCGATATGGCGGGTAAACAAGCTGCTGTCGAACAACGCTGCGGATAGACGGTTTTTCTCCAGTTTCCGGCTGATTACGGCCAGCTTTTCAGGATCGGTGGCGAGTTCTATGGCCATGGCCTCGTACCCTTGCCGGGTAAATGTAACGAGCTCCGGCAATTCAATGGCGTTCAGCAGGCTTGCGGCCACCCTGCCTGCGAACGATTCCCCGGCAAGGGTCAATACAGGCAGGCCTGTCCACAGGGCATCACTTGCCGTTGTGTGGGCGTTGTAGGGAAGGGTGTCAAGAAACAGGTCTGCCGACCGGTGCCGCGCAAGGTGTTCGGCAAGCGGCATCCTGCGGGCAAATACCAGCCTGACGGCATCAACTCCCCTTTTGGCAGCTTCTCTTCGCAGATTGCCCAAAGCTTGCGGATTGTCCTCAAGAAGCCAGAGAACGCTTCCCTCCACACGCTGAAGGATTCTCATCCAGCAGTCGAAGGTCTCCGGCGTAATTTTATAATTATTGTTGAAACAGCAGAAGACGAATCCAGTCGTCGGCAATCCCAGTTCCTCGCGGGTAAAGCCCCTGTCGGCAACCTGACGGTTCGCGTCATTTACCTGGTAGGTGTAGGGCAGGTACACGAGTTTTTCCGTATAGAACTGCCGGGAGTGTTGCGGCACCAGCGTATGATCTGCGATAAGGTAATCCATATACTCCGCACCCATGGTTCCCGGATAACCCAGATAGTTCACCTGTATCGGCGCCGCCCGATATGAAAATATACCCGTACGTGCATTTTCGGTAAAGCCTTTCAGGTCAACGGCAATATCGATCTCCAGCTCCCTTGACATCAGCGCAACCTCTTTGTCCGACATCGCCCTCACATCGATGAAGTGATCGAATGCGGCAACACCCCGTTTTCTCATTGAATCCTCTTTCCTGTCAGGGCCAAACGAAAATGCAAAAGTCTCGAACTTCGATCGATCGTGCTTTTCGAAAAGCTCCGCCATCAAATACATGGTTGCATGATCATGAAAATCGGCTGAGCAGTATCCGATACGTATCCTTCCATGCCCTGAAGACTTCGGAATATCAAGGGACTTCAATTGTTTTGGATATCTATCCTCAACATAGCTCAATGCTGCCTGCTTTGTTGCTGATAGTGAGCTGGTCATCGAAAGAACCGGGAATGGGGTTGAGGCTCTTTCATGATTCCCTATCTTCGTCACCACCCGAGTTAAGAGCTGGTCAAAGCCGGCCCAGTCGCAGATCATCATTTTCAAATGCAGGTACTCTCCCGACCAATAATCGCCATCAGGTTTTATGGAGAGCGCTTTTTCATAACAGGCCAATGCCGCATCGAACTCCTTGATATCACTCAACACCACACCCCGGTTGGCGTAGGCTTCCGCATGGCCGGGCTTAAGCGATATGGCCCTCTCGTAGCTGACTATAGCCGCCTCGGGCTGTTTGAGCTCATACAGCGCGATACCCCGGTCGGAATGGGCTTCGGCATATTCCGGTTTGAGCGATATGACCTTGTCGTAACGATCGACAGCCGCATCCCATTGCCTGAGCCCGAGCAACACATTGGCCTGGTTGAACCACGCTTCGACATACCCCGGCCTGAGCGATATGGCCTTGTCGTAACTGCCTATCGCCGCTTCCGGTCGATTCAGCGCCTTCAGTGCGTTGCCGCGGTTCAACCAGGCTTCAGCATTGGAGGGATCGAGCGCTATCGACCGGTCATAACTGGCAATGGCTGCCTCAAACGCCTTGAGCTCCTGCAGCGCATTGCCTCGATTGATCCACACTTCTGTATACTCGGGTCTGAACGATATGGCCTTGTCGTAACTGGCTATCGCTTCATCGTATCGTTCAAGCCCAATCAAGGCATTGCCACGGTTGGCCCACGCGTCGGCATACACGGGATTAATCGCAATGGCCCTGTCACAACTCGCTATGGCAGCGTCAGACTTCAATAACCTCCTCAGCACAAAGCCCCGATTGGACCATGCTTCGGCATAGGTCGGCCTGAGCGATATCGCCTGGTCATAACTGACAACCGCCTCATCGAGCCTGTCAAGCTTCTGCAACGAGTTGCCCCTGTTGAACCAGGCTTCGGCATACGCCGGCATAAGCGCTATAGCCTTGTCATAACTGGCTATGGCTCCGTCAAAATTTCCGGACCAGTGCAACACAAGGCCCATATTGGAATAATAGGCGGCATTGGATGGAGAAATCGCAATTGCCTGACCGATCAAATCTGAAGCGCGCCGGTAATCCTGCGTCTGGTAAGAGATAACGCCAAGCAGGTGAAGGGCGTCGGAGTGATCGGGCATCTCTCTCAGTATCTGTTCATATATCCGGCCCGCCTGTTCGAGATGAGCTTGTTGATGCAACTGCAAAGCCTGCCGGAACAGCTCATCAGCACGTTCGGTCGATGACTTGGGGAGAGCGTTTGATCTGGGCATTTTGGAAATTCTACTGGATGTCGATAAACCCCGACGGAAATGAAACAAATGGTGCCGAACCGGAAAATCGACACCTGGTCAAAACCATGAACGACCAGACAGATCGGCGCTGAGCCTTGCGAAAACGCCTTGCCAATCACCCCTCGTTTCTTGCCGGTAAAGTCTTGCGCTTAGGTACCATGGGCTGTCATCCCGATCGCGCAGCCAGCGCCAGTCGGGTATGAAGGGAAGCATCACCCAGGTCGGCCTGCCCAGCGCCCCACTCAGGTGCACCACGCTTGTATCGACGCCGATAACCAGATCCACCAGCGAACAAAGCGCCGCCGTATCGGTAAAATCCTTCAGCTCATCGCCATAATGGACTATATCTGAATGTACCTTCAGCGCATCCCTGTCGACATCCCTGATCTCTTTCTGGAGGCTCACGTACTGCATTCCGGGCGTTAGTTGCCGCATCATCGATGCAAGCGACACATTGCGGTTCAAATCGTTTTTATGCAATATGCTCCCGCTCCACACCAGCCCGATTCGCGGTTTGTCCTTCGGACCCAGCCTGCGCGCCCATTCGGCCACCTTTTCCGGATAAGCCGTCAGATATCCGGAGGGGTACGGAATGGAGTCGATGGTAGTTTTAAACGCCAGTGGCAGGCTCATCAACGGACAATGCAGGTCAAAACCGGGAAGCTCTTCCCCTTTGGCCACCAGCTCAGCCACATCATCCAGCTGTTTCAGCAATCCGACCAGCGGGGGCTCCGCTTCCAGTATCACCCTTGCACCAAGATCGGCGACCAGTTTCACGTAACGGCAAAACTGAATCGTATCTCCCAACCCCTGTTCACCATGTAACAGAATGGTTTTCCCCTCTATCGATTCATCACCAAGCCAGAGTGGCCGGGTAAAGTTACGCCGGGGAGATGAAAAGTTTTTCATTTTCCAGCGCCACTCGTAGAGCTCCCAACCTTCTGTATAATTGCCGCGAGAGAGCAAGGCCAACGACTTGTTTAAATGGGCTTCCGCAAACCCTGGGTTGAGCGTAATGGCCTTTTCGTAATCGGCTATCGCCTCCTCATGCCTGTCAAGCTCCTGAAACACCAGCCCCCTGTTCAGGTAACCCGCGGCAAAACCGGAATCGATGGCTATGGACCTTTCATAGCTCTCAACAGCCTTTGCAAACTCTTCAAGCCCCTGCAATGCCACCCCTCGATTTGACCAGGCTTCAGCACTGCCGGGCCTGAGCGATATCGACCGGTCATAACTCCTTATCGCCTCTTCGTACTTCTTGAGCCCTGCCAGCAACAGTCCCCGATTCGACCAGGCTTCGCCGTATTCCGGCCTGATCGATATGGCCCTTTCATAACTCTCAATCGCCTCTTCATGACGTTTGAGTTCCGCCAGCGACAACCCACGGTTCGACCAGGCTTCCACATATTCCGGCCTGATCGATATGGCCCTTTCGTAACTCTCTATCGCCTCTTCATGCTTCTCAAGTTCCGCCAGCGCAAGTCCCCGATTCGACCAGGCATCGGCATATTCCGGCCTGATCGATATGGCCCTTTCGTAACTCTCTATCGCCTCTTCATACTTTCTGAGTTGCTGCAGGGCATTGCCCCGGTTCGACCATGCTTCTACACAGTCAGGCCTGATCGATATAGCCCTGTCGTAACTCTTTATCGCCTCTTCATGTTTATTAAGCTCCGCCAGCGACATACCTCGATTGAACCAGGCGTCGGCATTATCGGGCCTTAGTGCAAGGACCTTGTCATAACTGAGTGTCGCTTCTTCATGTTTTCCCGTCTCCCGCAGTGCGTTGCCCCGGTTGAACCAGGCTTCGACATAATCGGGATTCAGCATCAATGCCCTGTCATAACTGAGTGTCGCCGCTTCGTACTTTTTGAATTCCTGCAGCGCATTGCCTTGATTGAACCAGGCTTCAGCATTATCGGGCCTTAGTGCCAGGGTCTTTTCATAACTCACGATGGCCGCCGCAAAATTTTTGAGCACTGCCAGAGCGAGGCCTCGATTTGACCACGCTTCGCCATAAGCCGGTTTTATGGCTATGGCCTTGTCATAACTCTCTACGGCGGCTTCATGCTTTTTCAACCCGATCAAAGCGTTGCCCCTGTTAAACCAGGCTTCAGCAAAATCAGGCCTGATTGCTATGGCGCTGTTATAACTCTCTATGGCTGCTTCGTACTGTTTAAGCTCATGCAGGGCCAGGCCCAGATTGGAATAACAGGCGGCATTTTGCGGGAAGATATCAATAGCCTGATTGATAAGATCGACCGCACGCTGGAAGTTTTTTGTCTGGTAAGCCTGGACACCAAGCAGGTGCAATGCCTCGAAGTGATCCGGTTCTATTTTCAGTATCTCTTCATATATCGCTCGAGCCCTTGCGAGTTGCCCTGCCTGATGTAACTCCAGAGCTTGCCTCAACAGCTCGCCGGCCCTTTGTGTCGATGGATTCACAAGCACAAGTATTTAGGTAGAGCAGCAATGGAATAGGAGTTCGGAATCATCCTGCGAATAATAGCCGGAAACCATAAAGTCAGGGGATATAGAGATCAGCATAAAAACATTACCGTTGAGCCTGTTGATATTATGCCGATTAAACCTTATGCAACCTTGATGAATATTGCATGGCCATTTAAATTATTGATGAAGCGAAACTCTTTTCGCCGTTTAAACTCATCACAAAATCTCGTCACTCCTTCACAGCCATAAAAACCATAATCATCAAAGACCAATACGGCCCCATGCGACAACCTAGGCAAACACCACTCAACGATATCTTTGCTTGACTCATAAACATCTACATCACAATGAAGCATACATATTGTTGAACGAACCTTTCCACCGGTATCTTCAGGAAAGATTCCCTCCAATACTTCAACATTATTGAGTGACAGTTCAGACATCAGTCCCGTCACCAAAGCAACTGAAGTCTCCGAATGCTCGCCACCACTGTATTTGTCATCATGTACTCCGGCTTTGACAACCCCGGAAAA
This sequence comes from Chlorobiaceae bacterium, assembly GCA_013334525.1. Lineage (GTDB taxonomy): Bacteria > Bacteroidota > Chlorobiia > Chlorobiales > Chlorobiaceae > Chlorobaculum. The sequence continues at coordinate 55,064 of JAAXXK010000008.1, read as the reverse complement.
GGTGTCCGCCAGATATACCCTCTTACCCTCAAAATCCTTAACGGATCTGGCAAGTATTGCTCCTGTTCCTCCCTTCCATACCCCAACCTCCAAAACATCTCCCTCAACACCATCCATTTGCATCCCGATTGTCCATAGCTCCCAGCATCTATATAAATCGACAAGGGTAAAGGGCTTTATTTTATTATAGAGATCCATGAACTCAGCATCAGCGAACCATGGCGCGAGTGTTGCGAGAGGAAAAGCCTGATGATGAAAATACTTTGACGAATCGGATTTCCAGGGCTGGGTAATCCATTTGTCATTATAGGCCTGGTTTATGGTATCGCGACTGTAATGATCCATGGGTATTTTGGGGTGCAATAATTTTATTTATGATCGCATCAAAATCGTACAGTACAAACAAACTATTGACAAGTATAAACCATACCAAATCAGGATCTGCGGATTAATGGGCACCTCCTGTCAATCTTCTGCAAAGCTCCTATTGCATTTTTTTCCTGATAATGATCTCTATAGCACATTCACCTATTGGAGTACAGGTCTGATCGATTCTTTTTTTACCATACATGGTATTCAGACCATATCGATATGTCGCATCAAGAAGTTCGATTTTTTTTATTTCAATAGGCTGTCGCAGGTTTGAAAGAAGAGCGAGGACATTTATGCTGTGGTTCGACCATGAAGTTTTCTTGAATATCGTAAATGTATGTTTATGATCGGCGTTGAAGGTAGAGGGAAAAACTCCCTGCTCATATAAGTCTTCATCAGGCACGAGACAAATCAAATGACCGTTCGGTTTGAGGATCCTCAGCCAGTTCTCCAAAGCATTGCTGACATTACGCATGTGTTCAAGACAATGGGAGGAGTGGACAAAATCAAAGCTGTTATCAGCAATACCTTCCATTAGTTCTGCATCCCCGTCGGGCAAATCCCAGGAACGGCATGAGGCCATCAATGGAAACAGTTCGCCATATTGAACCAGGGGATCTCCCCCTGCTCCAATATCTATTCCATTACCTACCAGATAACGGGTTGCGTATCTTGAATCCTGCAATTTATGAAAAACAGACTTGCTCGATTCGTACATGATTTATTTGTCAAGATTTTCAGGCATCATTAATGGAATAATACAGAATAAAATAATTCAATGAGATCCAACACGACATGTGGTTATCATAAAAGAACGTTCTGCCAACCATCGAAACAGGGAAAAAAAACAAATCCGGCCGTTAGCATAAATTCTTAAATACCTTAACGTTGTAGAATACTGAAAAAATATAAGCAATTTCCCATACCAAATTCGAAAGGCTGACAACTGGCCGACCGGGATACCGTGCATGTCCGAAAGTCGGCAGCCACCTTTTGCACTTTGCTTGAAACATGGCTATTTTCGTTACCTGTTCAATTTATGGTTGGCCTTATCCGGGGCGAAATCACGATGCGATCAATTTTCAAAAGCGGTCATCTCAAGCTTTCTGCCGTAATTCACCGGCCTGCCCATAATTCATTAAAAAGGAACCCCTTTGAGAGAACTGCTGCTGATCACCATCTCAGGCACGGACAAGCCGGGCCTGACGACAAAAATCACTTCTGTGCTGGCAAGGTACAGCATCCCCGTGCTCGATATCGGCCAATCGGTAATCCATAACCATCTCTCGCTGGGTATGCTCATCGAGGTGCCGAAGGAATCTGCATCCTCACCGATTCTTAAAGACCTGCTTTTCACGGCCCACACCCTCGGTATAGAGATCGATTTCTCACCGATTTCAACGCGCGACTATCACAAATGGGTCGGAGAGCAGGGCAAACCTCGTTATCTGCTTTCGCTTCTTGGCAGAAAGATCACCTCGGAACATATCGAGCGTGTAACAGCCCTGGTATCGAAGCATGGCCTCAATATCGACAACATCAGCAGGCTCTCCGGACGTCTCCCGCTCGAAGACGAGCATGACCCCGGAAAGACCAAGGCCTGCATCGAATTTTCGCTGAGAGGCTCTCCGGAGAACGAAGATGGGTTAAGGGCGGAACTGCTCGATATCACAGACAGCCTGGGCGTGGATATAGCCTTCCAGGAGGACAATATTTTCAGAAGAACGCGACGGCTGGTTGTCTTCGACATGGATTCGACACTGATCACCTCGGAAGTTATCGACGAGCTGGCAAAAGAGGCGGGATCGGATGAATTGGTCTCTGCCGTCACGGAGCAGGCAATGCGCGGTCAGCTCGATTTCACCGAGAGCCTGAAAAAAAGAGTGGCAACCCTCGCCGGTCTTGAAGAAGAGGTGCTTCAGAAGGTCGCCGATCGGTTGCAGCTTACTGAGGGCACCGAACACCTGTTCCACAACCTGCACCGGCTTGGTTTCAAAACGGCTATCCTGTCAGGCGGATTTACCTATTTCGGTCGCTACCTGCAGCAAAAGCTCAACATCGATTACGTCTTCGCCAACGAACTGGAAATCGTGGACGGTAAAATGACCGGAAGGGTTATCGGCCAGGTGGTGGACGGCAGGAAAAAAGCTGAGCTGCTCGAAGAGATCGCCCGTGCGGAACACATCCGCCTCGAACAGACCGTAGCGGTCGGCGACGGTGCCAACGACCTGCCCATGCTCGGCAAAGCCGGCCTGGGCATCGCATTCAGGGCGAAACCGATCGTTCGGGAAACGGCGAAGCAGGCGATCTCGACCCTCGGCCTCGATGCCATCCTTTATCTGATGGGGTTCAGGGATCGCGATGCGCTGGAGGTGTGAGAAGAAAAATAATGGACGTGATGGACGAAATGGACGAATGTGGGAAATGGACAGAATGGACCATTTAAGAGATAGTATCGCCGTTCTTCTCCTGGACGTCCATTCAGTCCATTACGTCCATAACGTCCATCTCTTACATTCGTCCATTCAGTCCCTCTTACATTCCCACATTCCATCCCTTTACTCGACATACTCAACAAACTTCTCAAAATCCTCTTTCCGGGGAAGCTTGATCGCTCCGGAGGTGCAGATGGGCACGCACCGGTTACAGAGTACGAGGCAGTTGTAGGGGTGCGCCACCACCAGTTTCGGGCGATGGATACCTGTCGGGTCGGGAGCTCCAAGCTCGAAAACGCCCGGTTTGCAAAGGATTTTGCAGTCACCACATCCATTGCAGAGGCCAGGTTCAATCGTCGGGAACCAGGCAATCTGTTCCCTTGGGGCGAGAAGCCGCTTCCGCTTTTTTGCAGAAGCATGGTTCGAAACCGGCGCATTGCCGGCCGGGGCAGTCAGCTCGGCCTCTTTCTTCCATGTTCCTGCCGTATCGACGGCCGAATCGTCACACCGGTCCATCCGGCGCGACTTGAGCGCAAGACGGATGTTACGGACAGGCCGCAACAGGCAACCATCGCATGAGGGTTTCGAACACCTTCCGAAGAAGCAATCAAGTACAAGCATAACGGTCTGTTACTGTGCTTTCATTAATGCAGCACGGCCTTGACCGCGTTTACAAACGTTTCGATCGCCTTGTCGACTCCAGCCGGCTCCTTTCCTCCTGCCGTCGCCAGTTCAGGCTTGCCGCCGCCCCCTCCCTTGACGCAGGCAGCCGCTTCGCGCACCAGTTTTCCGGCATCGAGTTTAAGTAGCTTGACCGCATCATCGGAAGCGAAACCTACAAGGGATACCTTGCCGTCGTCGACGCTGCAGAGCAGTCCGACCGCACAGGGAACCCGGTCACGAAGCGCCATGGCAGCCTGGCGAAGATCATCTCCACTGACACCGTCGAGCCTGTCGGTCATGATGCGGCACCCGTTGATCTCATCACCGGCGGCAAGCGATGCGGCAAGCCGGTCGAGCAGGCTCGCAAGCCGGCTCTCCTGAAGCTGCTTTTCGAGCGTCTTTTTCTCTTCGAGCAGGTCGTGGACTTTCGGTCCGGGAGCCTCGTCGGCCTTGAGCTTGAGCAGATGCCTGATCTCCTGGAGCTCACCGTACTCCTTCCAGAGCAGCGCTTCTGCCGCTCGGCCGGTCAAGGCCTCAATGCGACGAACCCCTGCGGCGACTGACGATTCACCGACGATCTTGACCATGCCGATCTGGCCTATATTGCCGACATGGGTACCACCGCAAAGCTCGATCGAAATACCGGGAACCTCTATCACCCGAACACGGTCGGCGTACTTGTCGCCGAAAAATGCGAGGGCACCGAGAGAAAGAGCATCCTCGTATGGCACATCGGCGTGCTTGTTGAGGCCGGCAGCTTTCCGGATCTGGTCGTTGACCTCATGCTCGACCTGTTCAAGCTCTTCGGCACTGACTCTTGAAAAGTGGCTGAAGTCGAAACGGAGGCGTTCAGTCGTCACCAGCGAACCTTTCTGCTGCACGTGCTCGCCAAGCACTTTGCGGAGAGCTGCATGCAGCAGGTGGGTGGCCGTGTGGTTCCGTTCCGTGGCGACACGAGCGTCACGGTCGACCGAAGCTTCAACAGGGATAGCACCGGCCAGTTCGACATCGGCGGGGGCAACGACACAGTCACGCACCTTGTCACGGGCAGCGGAGACGACATGAACGATAAGTTCGCCATCCTTGCGGGTATCGGAAACGTCGAAAAGGTAGCCATCGGTTTCAATGGTACCCGTGTCGCCGACCTGACCACCGCTTTCAGCATAGAATGGGGTACTGTCGAGCACGAGAAGCAGCTTGTCGCCGCTGAATCTGAAGGCCGCCAGCGAAGAGCGGGTTTCAAGCAAATCGTAGCCAACGAAAACGGTTGGGTGCTCCTCCGTGAACCACTGCCACGATCCCCCATCGTCCTGCACCTGCATTTTGTCTTTCCTGTCAAGGCGTGCACGCGATTTCTGCTCCTGCATGCAGTGCTCGAATCCCTGTTCATCGATACCCAGTCCGACCTCGGCTGCCATCAGCCTGGTCAGGTCTAGCGGAAAGCCGAAGGTGTCGTAAAGCCTGAAGGAGTCCGCACCGGTTATGACCGTGCTTCCGGATGCCTTCATGCCGGCAACCACTTCGTTGAATATTTCGGTTCCGCGTCCAAGGGTGGCAAGGAAGCTCTCCTCTTCGGCCCGAATGATCTTTTCAACCGTTTCCCTCTGTCGGAGCAGCTCTGGAAACACCTCGCCCATCGTCCCGGCCAGCACACCAACCATTTTATACATGATCGGCTCATGGCATCCGAGGGTGCCTGCATAGCGCAGCGCACGGCGCAGGATACGGCGAAGCACGTATCCCCGCCCCTCGTTGCTGGGCATGGCTCCGTCGGAAAGGGCGAAAGTCAGGGTACGCGAATGGTCGGCGATGACCCTCATGGCGATGTCGCTGGCGCTGTCGAGCGAGGCCGTATAACTGACGCCAGTCAATTCGGTGATCCGGTCAAACAGCGGGGTGAAGACGTCACTGTCATAGTTCGACGATTTGCCCTGCATGACGGCCGTGACCCGTTCGAATCCCATACCGGTGTCGACATGCTTCTGGGGAAGCGGTTCGAGACGACCATCAGCACCGCGGTTGTACTGGATAAAGACAAGGTTCCAGAGTTCGATGACCCTGTAGTCGCCGACGTTGACCAGTTCACCTCCCGATCCATCAGACGTGAGGTCGATATGGATTTCGGAGCAGGGTCCGCACGGGCCGGTCTCCCCCATCTCCCAGAAGTTGTCCTTGTCACCGAACTTCAGGATATGGGAGGGAATGATGTCGGTCTCCTTCTTCCAGATATCGAAACTCTCATCGTCATCCTGGTAGACGGTAGCGTAAAGCCGCTCCTTCGGCAGTTTCCATACCTCGGTCAGAAGCTCCCATGCCCAGCCGATCGCTTCATGCTTGTAGTAATCGCCGAACGACCAGTTGCCGAGCATCTCGAAAAAGGTGTGGTGGTATGTATCGCGCCCCACATCTTCGAGATCGTTGTGCTTGCCGGAGGCCCTGATGCACTTCTGGGTATCTGCCGCTCGCACATACTCCCTGGTGCCTTTACCGAGAAACACATCCTTGAACTGGTTCATCCCGGCGTTGGTGAACAGCAGGGTAGGGTCTTCGGCAGGTATGACCGGAGCCGAACGGACGATCCGGTGCTCCTTGTCCGCAAAAAAGTCCAGGAAAGACTGCCGTATTTCTCTTGAATTCATTGGATCACTATGCTTGCGGCTCCCGTCGACTGCATCGTCAGGTAAGCCTTTGTTGGAACGGGTCTATAATGGTATCGCCGGGCATCGCACGGCATTTATGGCCACAAATTTAATCTTTTTTAGGCCTTGAAGCCAGTAATTTTTGCCCGTGTCCCGATGTGCTGAAAACAGCGTCATACAACAGCCGAACGATGAACTTTATTAAAAAGAACTATATTTATTTATTGTGAATGGTGCGTTGCACCCGACCCAGGTCAATAGATGCCAATTCGCCCACCAATCAACAGCAAACAGGAACTGCACCATGAGCTGGGGAATAGAAAACGAGAAAAAGAGGAAAGATATCCTCGATCTGATGGATATCGGCGTCAGAAAGACGATGGCCAATCCAAACTACGTCAATGAAGTATCCAAAAGCACCAATGGATGCTGGATGGACCAGATATACGGCCTGATGCGATGCGACATCTGCGACCTGAACGACCAGTGCCCTGTTCGGCAGGAGAGCGAGTGGCAGGAATATCTCAAGCAAAACAACATCGTGGTCGAAAAAAAATCATAGGCTGAAAGCTTCTGCCTCTTGCATCGACCTGCCCTTAAGATTATATTGATTTAATGCAGAAGACTGCATTGGGTTTCTTATTGTCTTCTCATACCCTCCGGTCCGTAAATTTCTCCATCAGCCACATTACGATCTCCAGGAAGTGATGTTTCATTGGCAGGGGAAGTTTAGCGCCGTTTACTAATTCGTCAAGCAAATAACAATATTGCCATGAGTGAACCTATCAGTTCAACCAGCAAATTTACGGTCACGCCCAAAACCAGCGTATCCGTTCTTTTTGCGGGAGATTCCGGCGACGGTATGCAGTTGACCGGCACCCAGTTTGCCAACACGGTGGCAGTCTACGGTGCCGACCTGAATACATTCCCCAACTTTCCTTCTGAAATCCGCGCCCCTGCAGGCACCATTGCAGGCGTCTCCGGATTCCAGCTCCAGTTCGGCAGCAAGCCTGTCTATACTCCCGGCGCAAAGTTTGACGTCATGGTCGCAATGAACGCCGCGGCACTGAAAGCAAACCTCAAGGACCTGCACCGCGGCGGCATCATCATCGCCTGTACGGACGGATTCGACGAAAAGAACCTTAAACTTTCAGGATACCAGGAAGGGGCCAACCCCCTGGAAGACGGTACGCTGAGCAACTATATCGTGTTCCCGGTACCGGTGCTCCAGTTGACCAGGGAAGCTCTCAAGGAGAGCGGCCTGAGCAACAAGGAGATCGACCGCTGCAAAAACATGTTCATCCTCGGCCTGCTCTACTGGCTTTACAGTCTGCCGATCGAAACGACGGTCGATATGCTTCATGCCAAATTCGGCAAGAACGCGACCATTGCAGAGGCCAATATCAGGGCTATAAAAGGCGGCTACTTCTTCGGTGACGAAACCGAAATATTCGCAAACCTGGGACGTTTCGATATATCTCCGACCAAACAGCATGGAACCTACCGTCGCGTTACCGGCAATGAAGCCTGCGCAATCGGCCTGACCGCTGCCGCAAATAAAGCCGGCCTGGAGCTTTTCCTTGGTTCCTACCCGATAACTCCGGCAACCGAGATCCTGCAGACCCTGGCAAAAATGAAAAAATGGGGGGTCAAGACCTTCCAGGCGGAAGACGAAATCGCGGGCGTCCTCACCTCAATCGGAGCGGCCTACGGCGGCGCACTGGCGGCGACCAACACCTCCGGCCCCGGCCTGGCCCTGAAAACCGAGGCGCTCGGCCTTGCGGTCATGCTCGAACTGCCTCTGGTCGTAATCAACGTCCAGCGCGGCGGTCCGTCGACCGGCCTGCCGACCAAACCGGAACAGTCTGACCTGATGATGGCCATGTACGGACGCCATGGTGAAGCCCCAATGCCGATTGTGGCCGCCTATTCGCCTGTTGACTGCTTCTATACTACCTACGAGGCATCAAGGATCGCCATTGAACATATGACCCCGGTGATGTGCCTGACCGATGGATACCTCGCACTCAGCTCCGAACCATGGGAAGTGGAATCGGTCGGAAACCTGAGAGATATCAACCCGCGTTTCTCCCCGGAAAGAAAAGCGGACGATCCGCCCTTCCTTCCCTACAAGCGCGACGAACGGCATGTACGCCCGTGGGCTATCCCCGGGACCAAAGGACTCGAACACCGCATCGGCGGCCTCGAAAAACAGCATGAGACCGGCCATGTATCGACTGATCCGGACAACCATGAACTGATGACCAGGCTCCGTGCTGAAAAGATCGAAAAAATCGTCGACAGCATTCCGTTGCAGACCCTTGACAACGGGCCGGAGAAAGGCGACCTGCTGATCCTCGGATGGGGCTCTTCCTACGGCGCCATCAAAACCGCGGTCGAACAGGCGCTCGCCAAGGGCCTTAGCGTCGCTCACGCACATCTGCGCTACCTGAACCCGTTCCCGAAAAACCTCGGCGAACTCATGGGCAACTACAAAACAGTGCTGATTCCCGAGAACAACTATGGGCAACTCGTCCATCTGATCAGGGACAAGTACCTGTTCGCCCCGGTAAGCTTCACCAAGGTGAAGGGCTTGCCGTTCAACGAAATGGAAATTCTGGAAAAAATCACTGATCTTATCAAGGAGCATTGACCCATGACCGATATCGATACATCAATGGCTTCACGGCCGGTTCTTACAGCAAAAGATTTCGCCTCGGACCAGGAACCGAAATGGTGCCCCGGATGCGGAGACCATGCCGTCCTCCAGCAGTTGAAGAATGCGATGCCTGACCTGGGCATCCCGCCGGAACAGATCGTCTTCATCTCGGGCATCGGCTGCTCATCCCGCCTGCCCTATTATATGGCGACCTATGGCGTGCACGGAATCCACGGTCGCGCCTTACCAATAGCCTCCGGCCTGAAAACCTCCCGCCCGGAGCTCAGTGTCTGGGTCGCGACAGGAGACGGAGACGCGCTGTCCATCGGCGGCAACCACTTCATCCACACATTGAGAAGGAATATCGACCTGAATGTCATCCTTTTCAACAACGAGATCTATGGACTCACCAAGGGACAGTACTCGCCGACGACCAAAGTAGGCCTGAAAACCGTGACCTCCCCCTCTGGCGTCATCGACCACCCGTTCAACACGGCCACGTTGACCCTTGGAGCCGGTGGCACCTTCTTTGCCCGCGCCATGGACCGCGACGGCAAGTTCCTGCGCACAATCCTGAGTCGTGCTGCCGGCCACAAAGGCACATCGCTTGTGGAGATTTACCAGAACTGCCCGATCTTCAACAACAGCGCTTTCCAGGCCTTTGCCGGCCAGGAGAACAAGGACGAGTCGACCGTGTATGTCGAGCATGGCATGCCGCTGGTATTCGGCAAGTTCCGCCAGAAGGGTATCCGGCTTGACGGGTCCACTCCGACAGTCGTCGATCTCTTCAAGGGAGACGTATCGGAAGAGGACCTCTGGATCCATGACGAAAAGGACACCTTCAAGGCAAACCTTCTCGCACGCTTCTTCGACGACCCGCTCACGGTCGAAAACTTCCTGCCGAGGCCGTTCGGCGTTTTCTATGCCGAAGACAGGCTTACCTATGAAGATGCACTGGCAGCCCAGATCGCGGCAGCCCAGGAAAACGGAGTAGGAACACTTGAGGAGCTGCTCAAGGGCGATAACTCTTACATCATCAAGTAAGTATCTGTTGGATAGTATGAAGTCGTGAAAAGGCAGCCTCACTGCTGCCTGGGCCTGTAAGACAATTATCAGAGGCCACGGCTCTTGCAGACAGGAGAATAAAAAAGCAGCCCCATGTTTCATGAGGCTGCTTTTTTATTGACTGACTGTAGCCGGGTTCATGCTACTCCTCATTCCAGACTCCCATGGAAGAGAACTTCCCGACCCTTTCGTCGACCAGCTTGCCGGGCTCTTTTCCCAGCAGCCCGCGCAGCTCTTCGATCAAAATCGATTTGAGTGTCGTAGCCATCAACTCCGGGTTCCGGTGTGCACCGCCAAGCGGTTCAGGCACAATCCTGTCAATAATTTTCTGTCCCAACAGATCGTCCGCTGTCAGCTTGAGCGCTTCAGCGGCCTGCTCCTTGTAGTTCCAGCTCCTCCAGAGAATCGATGAACAGCTCTCAGGCGATATTACCGAGTACCATGCGTTCTCGGCCATCAGTATCCGGTCGCCGACACCGAGCCCGATCGCGCCGCCGCTTGCACCTTCACCGATGATCACACAGATTATCGGCACCTTCAATGAGGCCATTTCGTAGAGGTTCCGGGCAATGGCTTCCGCCTGGCCGCGCTCTTCTGCCTCAAGACCGGGAAATGCACCGGGGGTATCGATAAGGGTAATGACCGGCTTGCGGAACTTCTCGGCAAGCTTCATGAGCCGGAGCGCCTTACGATATCCTTCGGGTTGCGACATGCCGAAATTTCGATACAGGTTGGATTTCGTATCGCGCCCTTTCTGGTGGCCAATCACCATAACGCTTTGTGAAAAACCAGCGCCACTATCCTCGATACGGGCGAATCCACCGATGATGGCCTTGTCGTCGCCGAAATGACGATCCCCTGACAACTCGACAAAGTCCTTCATCATCATGTAGATGTAGTCAAGCGTATAGGGCCGTTCGGGATGTCGGGCCAGTTGCACCTTCTGCCATCGGGTCAGGTTCCTGTAGATCGTTTTGCGCAACGAATCCACCTTCACTTCGAGCGTTTCGATCTCACGACTCAAAACCTCAGCCCCTTCCCTTGATGAGTCGAGGGAAGCTGTTTTCAGGTATACCCTCATTTCATTGAGTTTCTCTTCAAGCTCAAAAAGGGGTTTTTCAAAATCGAGAACTACTTTGCCAGCCATAATGTGCATGCTCCTGATAAAAAAAGTCCATCACTGCAAATGCTAATGATGGACTTTGTAAACAAAACGATTGCGAAGATCTGTTCCTATAACGGATTATCCGCCGACCTCTTCCTTGAGTGCTTTGCCAGGCTTGAACTTGACCACTTTTTTTGCAGCAATGGTGATCGTCTTGCCGGTCTGGGGATTACGACCCTGACGAGCAGCCCTGTCACCCGTCGTGAATGTGCCAAAACCCACCAGTGTCACATCGTCTCCACCTTTCAGTGTCGATGTCACGACATTGATGAATGCATTAACTGCCCTTTCGGCATCAGCTTTTGTCAACCCGGCCTGCGAGGCGATTTTTTCTACTAATTCAGCTTTTGACATAAGAGGTCTTGATTTATTAGTTGGAGGAAAAACAAATTGTCTATTCCTAATTACTACAATATTCCAATTTAAAGACTGAGAAACAAACATCCAATTTGTTTTTGAACAAGCGTACCGCGGGGTTACAGCCTATCATTGCTATTCAGAACCCCCTTTAGTATATTGGGCTTCGTCATCTTTTCAACTTCGATATTCAGGCAAAAAGTCTTTTTATCGCTTATCCGAATTGTCCGCTCATGGTATCAATCAGCAATGTGTCAAGAGGCGCCATAATCCGCTGGAAGGGTGAGCCCCACAGCATAGAAAGCCTCACCCACCGGACTCCCGGCAACCTTCGCGCCTTTTATCAGGCAAATATGAAAAACCTGAAAACAGGTCGTAACGTTGAATACCGTTTCAGCTCCAGCGAACAGGTTGACGTTATCGTCACCGAAAGAAAAAAATACCAGTACCTTTACCGTGACGGCAGCGATTTCGTCATGATGGATAATGACACCTTCGACCAGATCCACGTTCCGGAGATCGCCCTCGGCTCTGCTGCCCGCTTCATCAAGGAGGAGGTTATGGTCGACATCGTATTCGCTGACGACGGCTCCATCCTCGAAGTCGAACTGCCGACCTTCGTCGAACTCGAGGTAACCGAGACAAGCCCGGCGAGCAAGGACGACCGCGCAACCAGCGGCACCAAGCCTGCAGTCGTTGAAACAGGGGCTGAAGTGAATGTTCCTATGTTCATACAGACCGGCAGCGTCATCCGCATCGATACCCGGAGCGGAGAGTACATGGAAAGAGTTAAAAAGTGATTATTTTGCCTCTTGTTTTACTGAATTGCGCGTAAACTTTAAGACCACAATCATGAACCTCAAGGAAATTCAGCAGCTTATCGAGATCGTCAACGTTTCGGCTCTTGACGAAGTGATCATCAAGGAGGGCCAGACAGAAATCACTCTGAGACGCAACAGCTCGAAAGTCCAGGCTGTATTACCGTCTGCACCAGCCTTCGCACCTGCCTTACCGGTTGGTCAGCCCCTGGCTGTCGCCCCGGCTCCTGTCGCTGCCCCTGTTGTTGCCAGTGACCTTCTCGAAGTACGCTCACCCATTGTCGGCACATTCTATCGTGCAGCTTCCCCTGACTCCGATCCGTTCGTCAAGGTGGGCGACAAAGTTAAAAACGGCGACGTGCTCTGCATCATTGAAGCCATGAAACTGATGAATGAAATCGAGGCGGAAGTCTCCGGCGCCATCGTCGAAATCCTTGTCGAAAACGGTCAGCCTGTCGAATACAACCAGGTACTGTTCCGAGTCAAGCCATAACATTCAATCCGCACCATACCTTGTTCAAAAAAATACTCATAGCGAACCGCGGGGAAATCGCATTACGGGTCATGCATGCCTGCCGTGAGATGGGAATAGCTTCGGTGGCCGTATACTCGACCGTCGATGTTGACTCTCTGCATGTCAAGTATGCCGATGAGGCTGTCTGCATCGGTCCTCCGCTCTCCAGGGAGAGCTACCTGAACATGCCACGCATCATCGCGGCTGCTGAGGTAACCAATGCCGACGCCATTCACCCCGGCTACGGATTCCTTGCAGAAAACGCAGACTTTTCGGATGTCTGCCATTCATCGAACATCAAATTCATCGGCCCATCGGCCGAAATGATCAACCAGATGGGCGACAAGAATACGGCCAAGGCGACCATGATCGCCGCCGGCGTTCCTGTCGTACCTGGAAGTCCCGGACTCGTTGAAGATGTTGCCCACGCAATCGAGATAGCAAAGAAAGTCGGCTATCCGGTCATCATCAAGCCGACCGCAGGCGGCGGAGGCAAAGGTATGCGTGTGGTGCATGAAGAGAGCCAGATCGAGAAGAACCTCAAGACAGCCCAGAACGAAGCTGGCATGGCTTTCGGCAATAGCGGCGTCTACATCGAGAAGTACCTCGAAAACCCCCGCCACATCGAAATCCAGATCCTCGCGGACCAGCACGGCAACGTGATCCATCTCGGTGAACGCGACTGTACGGTCCAGAGACGCCACCAGAAGCTCATCGAAGAGACCCCCTCTCCTGTAGTCAGTGAGGAGCTCAGGGCTGAAATGGGTGCTGCTGCTGTTGCGGCTGCCAAGGCGATCAACTACGAAGGCGCCGGCACAATCGAGTTCCTTGTAGACAAGCACAAGAAGTTCTACTTCATGGAGATGAACACCCGTATCCAGGTAGAGCACCCGGTTACCGAACAGCGCTATGACGTCGACCTCGTCAGGGAACAGATCCTTATCGCTGCCGGTGGAAGCCTTGCAGGCAAGAACTTCGTACCGAGGGGCCACTCAATCGAGTGCCGCATCAACGCAGAGGATCCCGAGCACGCCTTCAGGCCTTCGCCTGGCGAACTGCAGGTGTTCCACACTCCTGGCGGACCGGGCGTACGCGTCGACTCGCATTGCTATGCAAGCTATGTCGTACCGTCGAACTACGACTCCATGATCGGTAAACTCATCGTCACGGCCCACACCAGGGAAGAAGCTATCGCCCGGATGTCGAGGGCGCTCGATGAATTCATCGTCGTCGGCATCAAGACAACCATCCCGTTCCACAAACAGGTGATGCACGATCCGGTTTTCCAGAGCGGCGATTTCGATACCAGCTTCCTTGAAAGCTTCAGGTTCGAAAAGAAATAGGGACAGGCTTTATTGCTGTTCTTCAAAAAGGCTGCTTCGGCAGCCTTTTTGCGTTTTATAAAATTGCAATGACCAAAATGACGTAAAGGACCGAAAGGACATAAAGGGTAAGAAAGTAAGTATGGTGCAACAGCGCCGATTTACTTTTCCAGTAACACCGGATTGCCGGCGCTTGAGGGATTAATGGCATTGCTACCAAAAAAAAGCCGCCTCGTCTTTGTGGGATGAGGCGGCTTATACTTTTACCGTTTGGCTCTGGAGTACAGGGCTCAGGGCTTATTCTTCATCAGCACCGTCAATCTCCTCTGTAACAGCTTCGACGACCGGCGCGGGTTGCACGCCAGTGGAGCGAAGCCTGATTGCACGGTATTTGCGAAGACCCGTTCCGGCAGGGATAAGCTTGCCTACGATCACGTTCTCCTTCAGGCCGCCCAGATAATCGATCTTTCCTGCTACGGCAGCGTCGGTCAGCACCTTTGTGGTCTCCTGGAACGAAGCCGCAGAGATGACGCTTTCGGTCTGCAGGGCTGCGCTGGTAATGCCGAGCAGCACGGGATGCGATGTGGCCTGCAGGGCTGGCTCAAGGGCAACGAGCGCCTTGCTGTTCCTGCGCAGCTCGCGGTTCAGCTTGGTGATGTCACGCTGCTTGTAGAGCTGGCCTTCAACAATCCTTGCCGGAGCATCGCCCTTGTCGGTCACCCTGACTTTCTCTGCTACTGTTTCATTGGCCTCGACAAATGCGCTCCTGTCAATAAGGTCGCCCGGAAGCAGTTCGGTATCGCCAGGTTCTTCGACGCGGACCTTCTGCAACATCTGGCGCACAATCACCTCAAGGTGCTTGTCGTTGATTTCAACACCGGCATTGATCTGGTAAACCTTCTGGATCTCATTGACCAGGTACTGCTGCACGGCGTTCGGACCCTGGATACGCAGGATGTCCTGCGGAGAGACCGCACCGTCGGTCAGCGGATCGCCGGCCTTGACTTCATCGCCCTCGGTGGCCAGCACGTGCTTACCTACCTGGACATAATATACCTTCTCTTCACCGAAGTCGTTCTTGACCTTGATCTCCTTGCTGCTCCTGCGCTGCGAACCGAAGCTCACATAACCGTCGAT
Organism: Chlorobiaceae bacterium; assembly: GCA_013334525.1. Taxonomy (GTDB): domain Bacteria; phylum Bacteroidota; class Chlorobiia; order Chlorobiales; family Chlorobiaceae; genus Chlorobaculum. Next base: position 39,918 of record JAAXXK010000008.1, on the reverse strand, counting down.
TTCGGAAACGATTGCCGGATCGGTAGGAATACGCGCCTCGAACAGTTCGGTAACCTTCGGCAGACCTGCCGTGATATCGCCGCCTACGCGGTCAAGGTTCCTCGGCACCTTGGCGATGATGTCGCCAGGGTTGACCTTCTGTCCATCTTCGACGTAGAGGTTGGACTTGATCGGCACCGGATAGGTTTTGCGGATCTCGCCCGACTCGGTCATGATCACAATCCTCGGCTCACGGGTTTCGGAAGCGCGAAGCTTCGAACGCCAGTTGATGATGGTATGCTGTGCAAAACCTGTCTGGGGATCAACCTCTTCCTTATAGGTGACACCCTTTTCGATATCGACAAACCTTGCCACACCATGCATTTCGGCGATGATCTGCGTGCTGTTCGGCTCGCTGCTGAAAAGAACCTGGTCCTTTTTGACGATCTGGCCATGCACGACGTTGATGTGTGCACCGTGTGGTACGACATAGCGTTTCAACACCTTTCCGGAATCGGAATCGATGATGTTCAGCTTGCCGTTCTTCTGGATGACGATCTGGCGAATCTCTTCGACGCCGTCTTCGGTAATAAGGCTATGCTCGACGCTCTTGACGTCCTCAAGCTCGACCTGACCTTCATAGAAGGCTTTGGTTTCGGTTTCGGATATACCGCCCTGGGCTGCACCGCCCTGGTGGAAGGTACGAAGGGTCAGCTGGGTACCAGGCTCACCGATGGATTGGGCAGCGATAACGCCGACCGCCTCGCCCATTTCGACAAGCTTGTGTACCGAAAGGTTGGTGCCGTAGCATTTCGAGCAGATACCCTGCTTGGATTCGCAGGTGAGCACCGAGCGGATTTCTGCCTCTTCGACGCCTGCCGTGTCCTGGATGATGTCGGCAAGCTCTTCGGTAATGATCTCACCTGACTTGACGACGACATTGTCGGTAATGACATCGACGATATCGCGAGCGGCCACGCGCCCCTTGATCTTTTCACGGAACTTGATCTGGCCGCTGGTCTCCTCCTCGATGTTACGCTCGACATGCAGGCCACGGGTGGTTCCGCAATCGTCTATGGTAACGATGACGTCCTGTGCAACGTCATGCAGTCGTCTGGTCAGGTAACCGGCATCTGCCGTCTTGAGCGAGGTATCGGAAAGACCTTTACGGGCACCGTGAGTCGAGATGAAGTACTCGAGCACCGTCAGCCCCTCCTTGAGGTTGGAGATAATCGGGTTCTCGATAATCTCACCCGGCTGGCCGGACATCGATTTCTGCGGACGGGCGATAAGACCCCTCATACCAGTCAGCTGCCTTACCTGCTCCCTCGAGCCTCGGGCACCTGAATCAAGCATCATATAGAGCGGATTGAAACCTTCCCTGTCCTTCTTGAGCTTCTCGTATGACTCGTCGGCTACCAGATTCGAGGTCTTCTGCCATACGTCGACGATCTGGTTGTATCGTTCGTTGTCTGTCAGGGTACCGCGATTGTACTCCTTGATAACCTTGGCGCTGTCACGCTGCGCGTTCTTGATATGCTTGACTTTCGTTTCAGGCACGATAGCATCGGAAAGACCGATGGACAGGCCACCCCTCATGGCGTAGCTGAATCCGACCTCCTTGATGTTGTCGAGGAAACGTGCGGTCTCGACGTTGCCGACCTCGCTGGAAAGATGCGAAATCAGCTCCTTGGCGACCTTCTTGTTGATCAGCTTGTTGATAAAGCCGATCTCGTCTGGCACATGTATGTTGAAAATGACCCTGCCGACTGTTGTGACAAGGATCTTTTTCTGTTCGATCTGGCTCTTGAGCCATGCTTTCTTCTCTACCTGGTCTTCAGGCAACATGTCGAGCAGGCGGACCGGATCGAATTTCTGGTCGACTTTGCCGTCGAACCAGATAAATATCTGGGCATGGAGTCCGACCCTATCTTCGTTGTAGGCGATGATCACCTCTTCCATCGAGTAGAAGATCTGGCCTTCACCCTTTATGCCGGGACGTGACTTTGTCAGATAGTACATGCCGAGTACCATGTCCTGTGAAGGAACAGTGACCGGTTTACCGGACTGCGGCAGGATAAGGTTGTGCGAAGAGAGCATCAGCAACTGTGCCTCAAGCTGCGCCTCCTGTGACAACGGTACGTGAACAGCCATCTGGTCACCGTCGAAGTCAGCGTTGAACGCCGTACAGACGAGCGGGTGGATCTGGATGGCCTTGCCTTCGATCAGCACCGGCTGGAAGGCCTGGATACCGAGACGGTGCAGGGTAGGTGCGCGGTTCAGCAGAACCGGGCGACCATCGATCACCTTTTCGAGAACGTCCCATACGATCGGGTCTTTCTTGTCGATCAGCTTCTTGGCAGATTTGACCGATTTGGCGATACCACGCTCAACCAGACGACGGATAACGAAGGGCTGGAACAGCTCGATGGCCATGCTTTTCGGCAGTCCGCACTGATGAAGCTTGAGCTCCGGGCCGACCACGATTACCGAACGACCGGAGTAGTCGACACGCTTGCCGAGCAGGTTCTGGCGGAACCGGCCCTGCTTGCCCTTGAGGGCGTCAGACAGGGACTTGAGAGGCCTGTTTGACTCGCCCGTCTTGACTGCGTTGGCCTTGCGGGAGTTATCGAACAGCGCGTCAACAGCTTCCTGAAGCATGCGCTTTTCGTTACGCAGGATAACCTCGGGGGCGCGGATGTCGATCAGCTTTTTCAACCTGTTGTTGCGGATGATCACCCTGCGGTACAGGTCATTGAGATCTGAGGTGGCGAAACGGCCGCCTTCGAGCGGCACCAGCGGACGCAGCTCCGGCGGAATGACCGGAACGACCTCCATCACCATATATTCCGGCTTGTTGCCTTCGTAAATGTAGGGTTCGGGCATGTCGTCTTCGGGGAAAAGTCCGGTAGACTTTTTCCTGGTACGCTTCTGCGGCTCGTAGCTTCTCCTGAACGATTCGACGACCTTGAGGCGCTTGAGCGCGTCGGCCCTCTTCTGCTCGGAACCGCTCTCCTTGAGCACCTTGCGCAGGTTCACTGCGATGGTGTCGAGATCCAGCCCCTTGAGCAGCATATGGATGGCTTCGCCGCCCATTTTAGCCACAAATTTCGCAGAATCGTTGTCATCGAGATCCTGGTTCTCTTCGTACTCGGTGATGATCTGGAAGTACTGCTCCTCGGTCAGGCGGTCGAACTTCTTGATGCCCTGCTTTTCGCCGGGTTCACCAGGATTGATGACCACGTAGACTTCGTAATATATGATGCGCTCGAGCTCCTTGGTGGACAGGTCGAGCAGCGCGCCGATCTTGCTTGGCACGGAACGGAAAAACCAGGTGTGCACGACCGGTACGGCAAGGGAGATATGTCCCATGCGCTCGCGGCGTACGCTCTTGGTGGTAACTTCAACACCGCAACGGTCACAGATGATGCCTTTGTAGCGCACCCTCTTGTACTTGCCGCAGTAGCACTCCCAGTCCTTGGTCGGACCGAATATCTTTTCGCACATCAGGCCATCGCGTTCCGGCTTGAAGGTCCGGTAGTTGATGGTTTCCGGTTTGAGCACCTCGCCGCGCGAATGGGCAAGAATACTCTCCGGTGATGCAATGCTGAACTTGATCTTTGAAAAATCACCTTTAAGCGGTGATGATCCCTGTGAAAATATCATGGTCGATATCCCTGTTAAACAACCTTGAAATTAGCCTTGATACTTATTTACGCTCGTCAGGGCGCCCCGGTCGATTGTTAGATCGAGGCGCCCCGGTTCCCAGTTTTTTATCTACTAAGGCACTCTGTCGTCTATTCTGATCTCAAGGCCGAGTCCCTGCAGCTCCCTGACAAGAACGTTGAATGATTCAGGCGTTCCCGGCTCAGGAAGGTTCTGGCCCTTGACGATCGCTTCATAGGTTTTGTTCCTGCCGACGACGTCATCGGATTTTACCGTGAGCATCTCGCGAAGAATATTGGCTGCACCGTATGCCTCAAGAGCCCATACCTCCATTTCACCGAACCTCTGGCCACCGAACTGGGCCTTGCCGCCAAGCGGCTGCTGGGTGATAAGGGAGTATGGCCCGATCGACCTGGCATGGATCTTGTCATCAACAAGGTGGCTCAGCTTCAGCATATAGATGTATCCGACCGTCACCTCATCATGGAACTGCTCGCCGGTACGTCCGTCAAACAGCTTTACTTTACCGTGACCGGGCAGACCAGCCTTCACCAGCTGCTCCTGAACCTCGGCATAGGTTGCACCGTTGAAGATAGGTGTCTTGAACTTGACGCCCAGTTTCTTGCCTGCCCATCCGAGCGAGGTTTCGTAAAGCTGGCCGATGTTCATACGGCTAGGCACACCAAGCGGGTTCAACACGATATCGACCGGGGTTCCATCTTCCATGAACGGCATGTCCTCAATCGGCAGGATCTTGCCTACAACACCCTTGTTTCCGTGACGACCGGCCATCTTGTCACCGACCTGGATCTTTCTCTTCTGTGCGATATAGACCTTTGCAAGCTCCTCGATGCCTGGGGGCAGTTCGTCGCCTACATTGATCTTGTACTTCTCGTTCTCGCGCTCGTCGGACAGGTCCTTCAGCTTCAGGCGGTACTCCCTGATCAGGCGAACGACGCTTTCGTTTGCTTTTGCGCCTGAAACCAGGCCTTTGGTGACATCGATCGACTCAAGGAACGGAAGTCCGTTGAATTTTGCGAGCAATGCGTCGTCGATGACCGTTCCCTCAGGAACAAGCACCTTGCCCTTGTCTGTCTGTATGGCTGCGCTCTTCTTACCGTCGAGATGCTGTTTCATCCAGCGCGCGAAGCGCCTGCGAAGATCGGCCTCCCTGATTTCAAACTGCTTGTCGACTGCCTCCAGTTTCTCTTTGACGTCCATGCCGACCTTTTTCTTGCGGCTGAAAAGCTTGGTCTTGATGACAATACCCTTCATTCCGGCAGGCACATGCATTGAAGCATCCTTGACGTCGCTGGACTTGTCGCCGAAGATTGCGCGAAGCAGCTTCTCTTCGGGAGTCGGATCGCTTTCGCCTTTCGGTGTGATCTTTCCGACCAGGATGTCGCGCTCCTTGACCTCTGCACCGATGCGGACAATGCCGTTTTCGTCAAGGTTCCTGAGGGCATCCTCGCTGACGTTGTAGATATCACGGGTGAACTGCTCTTCGCCACGCTTGGTGTCGCGCACGTTCGATTCGAACTCGTGCACGTGGATCGAAGTGAAGACATCGTCGTACACGAGCCTTTCGCTCAGCACGATGGCATCCTCGAAGTTGTACCCGCGCCATGGCATGAAAGCCACCAGCACGTTCTTGCCGAGAGCCAGTTCGCCGTTATCGGTCGAAGAGCTGTCTGCAAGGACATCGCCCTTGTCTACCCTCTGGCCGTTGCGCACCAGCGGACGCTGCGAAATGCAGGTATCCTGGTTTGAACGCTTGAATTTTATAAGCTTGTAGACCTTGACGCCTTCGTCAGGATCCAGAAGCGATACTGTTGCATTTTCGGGATCGAGATCGTAACGGATCTCGATGCGCTCGGCCGTAACGCACTGTACGATTCCAGGGCCTTCGGCCAGAATGACCGCACGAGAGTCGCGGGCAACCATTGCCTCCATGCCCGTGCCAACAACGGGGGCATCGGAGATGAGCAACGGCACCGCCTGGCGCTGCATGTTCGCACCCATCAGGGCTCGGTTACCGTCATCGTGCTCAAGGAACGGAATCAGCGCGGCAGCCGCACTGACGATCTGAACCGGGGAGACGTCCATGTAATTGACATCTTCGGCCATGACGAGCGGATAATCGCCCTTGGTCCTGGCCTGCACCGATTCGGCAGCAATCCTGTTGTTTGCATCCAGCTGAATGCTGACAGGCACCGTGATCTTGTTCTCTTCGTCCTCGGCGGAGAGCATGACCACCTGTCCGGTGACCAGTCCCTTCTCGACGACGCGGTAAGGGGTCTGTATGAAACCCTTGTCGTTGATTTCGGCATAAACCGACAACGACGAGATAAGGCCGATGTTCGGGCCTTCAGGGGTTTCGATCGGGCAGAGGCGCCCGTAGTGGGTATAGTGGACGTCACGAACTTCGAAGCCTGCACGCTCACGGGTAAGACCGCCAGGGCCAAGGGCAGAAACCCTGCGCTTGTTGGTCATTTCGGCCAGAGGGTTGGTCTGGTCCATGAACTGCGAGAGCTGGCTGGTGGCAAAGAAGCTCGAAACCACGCTCGACACGGTCCTGGCGTTAATGAGGTCGGCCGGTGCGATCTTGTCGGAGTCGCGGGAGTTGAGTTTTTCGCGGACGTTCTTGCCCATCCTTGCAAGGCCGATCACGAACTGAGCAGCAAGCTGCTCGCCTACCGAGCGGACTCGGCGGTTGGCGAGGTGATCGACGTCGTCAACCTCCGCCATTCCGTTGACCAGCTTGATCAGGTAGTTGATGACCGCAATGATATCGTAGTGGGTCAGCACAAGGATATCGTCACCGATAGGCTCTTCGGAATAGGTGCGGATCGTCTGGAGGATGCGCTCGTAAATGGAATCGGAAAGCTCCTTGAGTTCCGGCTTTCCAGGAAGATAGGCGTTGAATTCGGTTATCTCGTTCTGCAGCTTCTTCTGGATGCGGTAACGTCCCACATCGCCGAGATCATACTTCTTCTGGTTAAAGAAGGTACGTTCGAGGAAGCTTCTGGCAGCATCGATATCCGGCGCCTCGTTTGCACGAAGCTCTTCATAGACGATTTCGAGTGCCTGCTCCTCTGTAGCCGAACTGTCGTTGAGGATCGTGTTGATGATGACCGACTTGTCGATTCCCTTCTCGGGGTTGACGGCCTTGATCAACTTGACCTTCTTGTAGCCTGCAGCCACGATCTGGTCCATGATATCTTCGGTGATGGCCGAGCGGGCACTGACAACTTCGCCGGTCTGCATGTCGATGATATCGGAAGCAAGATATTGGCCGATGAGCTGCTCACGCTTCGAGCTTTTTGATGAGATCTCGACCTCTTCGACCATGTCGAACAGACCAAGGATGTCCTCATCCTTCGCAAAACCGATGGCTCGCAACAGGGCTGTGACCAGGAAGTTCTTCTTCTGGTCGATATAGACGTAAATCTGGTTATTGATATCCGTCTGGAACTCAATCCACGAACCGCGGGTCGGCACAATCTTTGCCGAGTACATCTTCTTGCCGTTCGGGTGAACCGCCTCGCTGAACACAACGCCCGGAGAGCGGTGCAACTGGGCCACAACGACACGTTCGGCGCCATTGACGATGAATGTGCCGCGTTCAGTCATATATGGAATCCTGCCGAGGTAAACCTCCTGCTGGATGGTCTCCTTCCAGTCGGCCTCATCGGCTTCGTCCTTGTAGGAGAGCTTCAGCTTGATCTTGAGCGAAACATCGTAGGTCAGTCCGCGCTCGATGCACTCTTCAACCGTGTATTTCGGCTTGTCGAAGCTGTACGAGATATATTCCAGAAGATAAAGACCTCTGGTGTCGGTAATGGGAAATGCGCTCCTGAGCACTTTTTCAAGACCCTGATCCTTGCGCTTGGCAAGCGGAACGCTATCCTGTATAAAATTATGAAATGAGTCTAACTGTACTTTAAGAAGATCGGGGGGTTCTATGATACTCTGGATCTTTGAAAAGTCAATACAGGGTGTTGGTGTTGCTTGAGCCACTTTCACATGCACCTCGCTTTTATCTATTGCAGGGAGTACTTAACAGTTTAAGTCTTAACAGGGGATCCGTAAATACTCATACCGAATTGAACAACCGGTCGGCTGTAAATCAACCGTCCGGAAGACATCGTAATTAATTTCCAGAAATGGACAAAGCTCCGTCCCGGATCGACACGGAGCTCGTCTGCTATTTGGCCTTGCTAAAGATCACGCAAGCTCGACTTCTGCGCCGGCGTCCTTCAGTTCTTTTGCGATCTTTTCAGCTTCGTCCTTTGAAACGGCTTCCTTAACGGTCTTCGGAGCACCGTCAACGAGATCCTTGGCTTCTTTCAGGCCCAGGCCGGTAAGAGCGCGGACAACCTTGATGACGTTGATCTTGTTCGGGCCGCCTGCTTTCAGGATGACGTCGAACTCAGTCTTCTCTTCGACTGGAGCTGCGTCAGAAGGAGCAGCGGCAGCGGCACCGGCGAATACGGCAGGAGCAGCGCTCACACCGAATTTCTCTTCAAGTGCTTTCACCAACTCGGAAGCTTCGGTAAGCGTAAGTTTACCAATCTCTTCTACAAGGGTTGCGATAGATGACATTATTTCCTCTCTCTGTTTGAATTAAATAATATTGAAGCTTGAGTGCGTAATTTATTGTTTCTGCTTGCCGACCTGGTCGATGACGGACACGAGGTTCCGCATGACCGCATTGACAACCATCGGAACAGAACTGATCACGTTGTTGATCAGGCCTGCTGCACGACCAACGTTCTCCGTCTTGCTGAGCATTTCGGAAAGCAGCGGAAGGGCATCGGGACCGAAGACGACACCATCGATGGTAGCCATCTTGAACTTGAGCGCCTCATTGTCCTTGCTGAACTTCTTGATGATCTTTGCAGGAGCGACCGGATCATCGTAGCTGAAAGCCACGGCAGTGGTGTTCTTGAGACCGCTGACGAGCTTGTCTGCCTCTGCGATGTTATTGAGTGCCTTCCTGATCAGGGTGTTCTTGACAACCTTGTATTCGATGCCGGCTTTCCTGAATTCGCCGCGCAACTGTCCCATCTTGGCAACGTTCAGCCCCTGGAACTCGGTGAAATAGATACCCTGCGACCTCTCGATCTTACCAGCTATTTCCTGAGCAATCTGCTCTTTTTTATCTCGCTTCATCATATCGTGTAAAATCGTTTATTGTTAGGCAACAAATTTTTCCCTTTTCACCTTAACGCCCGGGGACATGGTGCTCGAAACGGTAATACCCTGAACGTACTGGCCTTTTGCTGCCGACGGTTTCAGGCGAACAACCTCTTTGATGAAGCTGTTGATATTTCCTACCAGCTTGTCGCTGTCGAACGATACTTTTCCGACGGGTGCGTGGACATTGCCTGCCTTGTCAACCCTGAACTCGATTTTACCGGCTTTCACCTCGCGAACCGCCTTGGCGACGTCCATGGTGACCGTACCAGATTTCGGGTTCGGCATAAGGCCGCGTGGGCCGAGGATCTTGGCAACCTTGCCGAGCTGACCCATGACGTCAGGGGTAGCTACAATCACGTCAACACCGGTCCATCCAGCCTGGATTTTTTCGATGTACTCTTCGAATCCGACGAAATCGGCACCTGCTTCGCGGGCCTCTTCAGCCTTCGCATCCTTGCAGACCACGAGTACGGAAACGGTTTTGCCGGTACCATGCGGAAGCATGACGGTACCACGGACAACCTGGTCGGCATGACGGGGATCGACTCCCAGCTTCATGGCGATATCGATCGTCGCATCAAATTTTGCGGTAGTGATCTCTTTCACTTTCTCTACGGCTTCCGCAACGTCGTACTCCTGGGTACGGTTTACCTTTGCGGTAGCACTCTTGTAATTCTTTCCTGCCATTGACATTATATATTAGTGGTTATGAAAGCGGCTTGTCAGGCCTCCCACGGTAAAAAAACTTTTCGTCTGTCAGCCTTCGACGATGATGCCCATGCTGCGGGCGGTACCCATGACCATCTGGGCTGCGCCGTCGATGTCGATGGCATTGAGATCGGGCCTTTTCAGCTCGGCGATCCTGCGAACCTGTTCCATCGTGACCGTACCGACCTTGTTGCGGTTCGGTTCGCCTGAACCCTTCTGGAGCTTTGCCTCCTTGAGGAGAAGCACTGCAGCCGGAGGAGTCTTGGTGACAAAGGTGAACGATTTGTCGGAATAGACCGTGATCACGACCGGCGTGATCATTCCCGCCTCACCCTGGGTCTTGGCGTTGAACTGCTTGCAGAACTCCATGATGTTGACCCCTTTCTGGCCCAGTGCCGGACCTACGGGGGGAGCAGGATTCGCGGCTCCTGCAGGAATTTGCAACTTGATGAACCCTACTACCTTTTTTGCCATATTCTATCTCTCTTTCAACAGCTTGAATGAAAACTTTAACCCTGTTATTGCGAAACCGACTTGACCTGTGAAAAATCCAGCTCGGTCGGAGTGCTTCTTCCGAAGAAGTTGATCATGACCTTGACCTTCATCCTTTCGGTGCAGACATCATGAACAATTCCGGTAAGCGAGCTGAACGGCCCGTCTATAACCTTGACCGAGTCGCCGACCCTGAATGGGGCCTCGACCACGGAGCGGTGCTCTATCGTACCTTCCGGCACGAGAATTTTTTCGACCTCGTCAGGACGAAGCGGAGTCGGATTATCGTCTACGCCAAGGAATCCCATGACCGATGGAATATCCATGATCAGGTTCCTGGTCTGCTTGTCAAGAACAGCCTCAAGCAGCACATAACCAGGAAATGCGTTCTTGGTCAGGCTCCTCTTCTTGCCGTTTTTTACTTCGACAAAGCGTTCGTAGGGAATATAGACCTGCTTGACCTTCTCAGTCAGTCCCTGACGCTCCGCCTCCATCTCGATCCCCTCCTTGACCTTACGCTCATGGCCGGAATAGATCCTGAGGGCATACCAGTGGAGTTGTGGGGGACCCTGCTCTTCAATCACCTTTTTTTTGGCGCTCATCTGCAATACCTTGAAGTCCTTAGTCTTACAATATTTTCCCCATCGTCGCGTTGATAACCCAGTCCACTGCGAAGGTAAACAACGCAAGTATCCCGGAAACCGTCAACACCACAACCGTCATATCCTTCACCTCTTCCTGCGTCGGCCATGACACCTTGCGCATCTCGCCCAAGACGTCACGATAGTACTTTCCGACAATATCTATGTATTTCTTCATGATAAACCAACGCGGTAAAAATCGTGAACAACATTCGAAAGCAGTCTACCTGCACGCCAGGAGGGAATCGAACCCCCAACCTGCGGTTTTGGAGACCGCTGCTCTACCAATTGAGCTACTGACGTATAACCACTCCTCCAGGAACCGGAGCTGATGATCGGATTTGAACCGATGACCTCTTCCTTACCAAGGAAGTGCTCTACCGACTGAGCTACATCAGCTTGTCACCAACAAAAAACAGTGGGTAGGGGGGGATTCGAACCTCCGAAGACAATTGTCGACAGATTTACAGTCTGCTGCGTTTGACCGCTTCGCTACCTACCCATGCATGTACTATGAGCTGGTGATGGGACTCGAACCCGCAACCTGCTGATTACAAATCAGCTGCTCTACCAATTGAGCTACACCAGCAGCTCATAAAAATACAGGGCTGGTAATATAATTTCCGGCTTGATTAAAGCAAAGAAAAAAATGTACCAAAAGACCCTGAATTTATATTTTTTCTTTCGCTCCTGCAAAAAATCCGGCAATCTTTATTATCGGGGTTCTCGGCAGGAAACGCTGGGAAAATACCATCATCCGATCCAACAGAGTCGGCAGCACCTGGATGGATCTGCCGGAAACTGCACGACGAACCGCCGCGACCACAACTTCGAGGCTCGATATGGGCCCGTGAATCCGGCGCCGGTCATGGCCTGCCCTGTTGTAGAACTGGTCGTTGTCGATGAATCCGGGACATACGGCACAAATGCGGACACCGGAACCGCGAAGCTCCTCGAAGATCGCCTCGGTGAGCCGTAACACGAAGGCCTTCGTCGCGGAGTAGTATGCCATTCCGGGAACCCCCTGGAATGCAGCCAGCGATGCGATGTTGACCACCACCCCCCTGCGGCGCCCGATCATTGACGGCAGGAATAAACGGGTCAACGCCGCAACGGCGACCATATTGACCATCGCCATCTGCAACAGCTCCTCCTCCGGCATACCCGCAAAACTGCCCGCGACCGAAAAACCGGCGCAATTGACAAGTCGGTCAACGGCAAGCCCCTCTGCCGAACAAAAGCCGAATACGCTCGCAGGGCCCTCCTGCTGGCCAAGGTCCTGGCTGCAGACGCGGACATCGACGCCACAGGATCGCCTCAGCTCTCCAGCCAGCTCTTCAAGTTTCTGCCCGGATCGGGCCACAAGGACAAGGTTGTCGCCGGATGCGGCGAAATCGGCAGCAAGTGCCTTACCGATACCTGTTGAGGCACCGGTGATCAACGTGTAGTATTTCATATCGGATCAACCCATTTTCCGTTCTGCCGTATCAATTCGATAAGGCGCTCCAGAGCCGCCGCTTCGAGCATGTTCTCCTCGACGCACTCCCTTCCGACATAGAGGCTCACCCGCCCCTTGCCGGAGCCGACGTATCCGAAATCGGCGTCGGCCATCTCACCCGGTCCGTTGACGATGCAACCCATTATGCCGATCTTCAAGCCTTTCAGGTGGGAAACCCGCTGCTTGATCAGGGCCGTGGTTTTTTCGAGCTCGAAATAGGTCCTGCCGCAACCGGGGCAGGAAATGAACTCGGTTTTCGACATGCGTATCCTGGCCGCCTGAAGGATGTTGAACGCAATGCCGACCTCCTGTTCGGCCGGCAGGTCGGTCTGGAGCGCAAGCAGGTCGCCTATCCCGTCGCAGAAAAGCGTTCCGGCCTGAATCGCGCTTTCGATCAGCACTCCCGATCGCCCTTCGGATTTGTGGCGGTAACGCACAGCCACAGGATAGTCGATACCCGATTTTTTCAGTTCAAGCACCAGCTTCCTGACCGGATAGAGCGGCTGGGTCGATACGATGGAAAGCAAGACGCGTTTCAGCCCTTTTGCCCTGAGCTTTTCGGCCAGACGGGCAAGCACCTCGGCCGGCACGGTTTCAGAGGAGTTCTCGTGGACAAAGCAAAACTCAACGGCAGCACCGCTATCATGAAGCGTTGCGAAAAGATCGGTACCGAGGCTCTCGCCCTCGACTATATCGAGCCTGGCCCTCGAAACAAGCGACAGCAGTTTCGGATAGAGGAGGGTATCGGCCGTGGAAACCGCAATCCGGTCACGAAGCCCGCCAAGCGACACCAGAAGCCCTTCGAGTGCCGGAAGATCCTCGACGCTGCCGACGCTGATACCCACAAATTCCGAGCGGATCGAATCGGCCGGCTTTTCCGGATCAAGCCTCTGGAGGATTTCCGTCCTGAGCGCTTCCGGATCGGCGATAGAGGCGACTGCGGCAGTTTCAACCCTCGGCAGGGTATCTCCACCTATGGGCTCGCCTGCGCCATCGACCCGGCACGATGCCCTCCTGGAATAGCTGAACGGTTCGAACGGCAGCATCGAGTGCACCACCGGCTTGAGGCCATGCTCAACGATGTGCTTGACCGGAAGATGCGCCCGGTCGCCCCTGACCAGATGGTAGTCGTTGTACTTCCTGACAATGGCGAACCCTACAGGGACCTCATTGACCGGATCCTCGGTAAGCGAAACGCGAATGGTGTCGCCAAGCCCGTCTTCGAGCAGCGCACCGATACCCATGGCCGACTTGATACGACCTTCGTCACCGTCACCAGCTTCGGTCACACCGAGATGCAGCGGATAGGCGTAGCGCAGTTCGGCATCGGCCCTGGCCACCAGCCTCCGGTAAGCCTGGATCATCACCCTGACGTTCGACGATTTCATGGAAAAGAGCACGTCATGGTAAGCTTCGTCCTCGCATATCCTGGCGAACTCGAGCGCCGCTTCGACCATACCCTCGGGGGAGTTCCCGAACCGGCTGACGGTACGGTCCGACAGGGAGCCGTGGTTCGTGCCGATGCGCATCGAAACGCCCAGTTCAGCGGCCTTCCTGACCAGCGGCGTAAACTCGGTACGAACCTTGTCCAGCTCCGCCCGGTACTGCTCATCGGTATAGTCATCGCTGGAGAACTTGGCCCCGGTGGCATAGTTGCCCGGATTGACGCGAATGTTTTCAACGAACTCAACAGCTTTCATGGCCGCTTTGGGCGAAAAATGAATATCGGCCACCAGAGGCGTCCTGATCCCGTCCCTGCGGAGCTGATCACGGATATTCCTCAGGTTTTCCGCATCCTTCTCGGTCGGAACCGTAAGACGGATAATCTCGCAGCCGGCTTCGTAGAGCCGCCGGCACTGGGCGACCGTCGCAACGGTATCCATGGTGTGGGTTGTGGTCATGGACTCTACCCTGATCGGCTGGTATCCGCCGAGGGCGATGTCGCCAAAAGCCACCTCCCGTGTATAGCGTCGGCGATAACTATATACCGGTACGGGATAATCAATGCTATGACCAGCCTTACTGATGTCTACGGTCATGAGGTCGCTTGTTGATATTGAAAAGCAAGAAGGCACAATGTTTTTGAAGGTAGGCAAAGAGCGGCACAAAAAAAAGCCGGCAGGGATCCGGACTTTTCAGGACAGGCGTGGGTACAAAGAAAGGCAAACATTGAACGCCACGGAGAGAGGCACAAAGAAAATACCGGAACCCTGTTTATGCAAAAAGCGGTCCGGTACAGGCTCCCCTGCTGGCCGCCCAGCTCTGTCGATCCGACACCACGGGAACGGGGCTACTGCTTTATGATGAAAACGGTCTCCCCTTTCTTCCGGAAATTGTACTTCTCCCGTGCAGCTTTCTCTATGCTGTCGGGATGTGCGGCATGCATGATCATACCCTGCTCCGCAACGATTTTCTTCTGCTGCTCGGCCTGACGCTTCTCCAGCTGGCGATGTTCCACCTCCATGCTGATGCGGGTAACCAGTCCGAAATCACCAAAGATGAAACCGAGCGCCAACACGACAAGGCCAGCCTGAATCGCGAATTTCTTCGGATTCGACCGGATATAGACCCATATCTCGGAGAGATATCTTGTCATGATGCTGATCGGGTAAGGTTGGACCGGTGGCACGTCGTTTGAATCGTTGGACTCAATGAGCAATCAATCGACGTGCCAGCTTCCCTTTATTAACTTTATTGACGGAAAAGCCAAAACCGCAAGGTCATACCCTGAAAGCATTGATGCCGGGATAGACGGCCATGCTTCCGAGCATCTCCTCAATCCTGAGCAGTTCGTTGTATTTTGCCATACGGTCGGAGCGCGACATGCTGCCGGTCTTGATCTGGCCGGCGTTTGTTGCCACGGCAATCTGGGCAATGGTCGTGTCCTCGGTTTCTCCGCTGCGGTGGCTGATCACCGAAGTGTAGCCGTTGCGTTTTGCCAGGTCGATGGCCTGGAGGGTTTCGGTCAGCGTGCCGATCTGGTTGACCTTGATCAGGATCGAATTGGCTACACCTCGTTCGATGCCTTCAGCCAGACGCTTGCTGTTGGTGACAAACAGATCATCACCTACGAGCTGAACCCTGCTGCCGATTTTTTCGGTCAGCATTTTCCAACCTTCCCAATCGTCCTCGGCCATACCGTCCTCGATGGAAATAATCGGGTAGTTGCTTGCCCACTCAGCCCAGTAATCGGACATCTCGGCGGAATCGAGCTCACGTTTCGATGATTTCTTGAAAACATATTTTTTCTTCTCCGTGTCGTAAAACTCGGAGCTGGCAGGATCGAGGGCGATCATCACGTGGGCGCTACCGAGGCCGCCCTTGCTGGTGGGAGCTCCGGCCTTGTATCCGGCCAGGCCGATAGCTTCAATCACCAGTTCGATTGCCTCTTCGTTGGACTTGACGTTTGGGGCGAAGCCGCCTTCGTCGCCGACAGCGGTGCTCAAACCGCGATCGTGAAGAAGTCCCTTCAGCGAATGGAAGATCTCGGCACCGCAGCGCAATGCGTCGGAGTAACAACCGAAACCGATCGGCATAATCATGAACTCCTGGAAATCGACCGTATTGTCTGCATGAGCGCCTCCGTTGAGGACATTCATCATGGGAACCGGCAGGGTTTTTGCCGTCGTACCGCCGATGTAGCGATAAAGTGGCAGGCCTGAATACTCTGCACCGGCCTTTGCGCAGGCGAGCGAAACACCGAGAATCGCATTTGCGCCGAGGTTCGACTTGTTCGGAGTACCATCAAGCGCTATCAGCGCCGCGTCAATCTCCTCCTGTTCAGTCACATCCATGCCCCGCAATGCTTCGTTGATCAGGGTATTAACGTTTTCGACCGCCTTGAGAACCCCTTTTCCGAGAAAGATCTTCTTGTCCTTGTCCCTGAGTTCTACGGCCTCATGGACACCGGTCGATGCGCCACTGGGGACTGCTGCGCGTCCAAAAGAATTTTCAGTATACACATCAACTTCAACGGTGGGATTGCCTCTTGAGTCCATGATCTGGCGAGCATGGATCTTCCTGATGATTGACATGGTGCGATGATTTAGGAATTAATGAAAAACAGTAACAAAAGATACAGAATGGTGTGCATAATTCGGACAACGATAGCGCATTTAATAACCCCCAAAGCACCTTTTCCTGACCGCATCAGCTCTGAATGCAAGTTTTTTTATGTAATTTTTTGAAAGCAGCCTGAGGGTGATTCACTGCATGAGCAAACGGTAATGTGAAATGGTTAATGCAGACTGCTTTGTCACAGCCAATCAAAAAAGGAGTATTGACATGCAAGTTGTTCCAACGGATCAATTAAGGAACATTGTCGTTACCGGCCATTCCGGGACAGGAAAAACCATGCTTTGCGAATCGCTCGCACTGAGCATGGGCGCCATCAACCGACTCGGCAGCATCGACGAAGGCTCGACCCTGTCCGATTATGCAGCAGACGAAACTGAAAGAAAACACAGCCTCAACACCAGTCTCATCCACGGCATGTGGAACGAGAAAAAAATAAATATCATCGATACCCCCGGACTGCTCGATTTCCACGGCGATGTCAAATCGGCCATGCGTGTAGCAGATACCGTGCTGGTCACGGTCAATGCGGCAGCCGGCGTTGAAGTCGGAACCGATACTGTCTGGGAGTATACGCAGGAGTATTACAAGCCGACCATGTTCGTGCTGACCAGGCTCGATGCCGAACGTGCCGACTTCAATTCGACCCTTGAATCGCTTCGCGACCATTTCGGCCACATGGTCACTCCGATCCAGTTCCCTGTTGACCAGGGGCTCGGGCACCATATCCTGATTGATGTGCTTTTGATGAAGCAGCTCGAATTCAGCCCCGACAAACCCGGGAACATGGTGGTTACCGAGATACACGACCTTTACCGGAAACAGGCTGAAGATCTTCACCAGCAGCTTGTAGAAGCGGTTGCCGAAACCGACGAGGAGCTGATGAACAGGTTCTTCGAAATCGGAAACCTTACCGAAGACGAACTAAGGGCAGGCATCAAGTCTGCACTGGTAACCAGAACGATTTTCCCTGTTTTCTGTTCCTCTCCCCTGCACCTCATCGGCACCGAACGCCTCCTGAACGCCATCGTAAACCTCTGCCCTTCACCAATTGAGCGTGGTCCCGAACATGCATACTGTACGGTCAATAACGACGAGAAGCTGCTGCAGCCTGATCCGGACGGACCGACGATAGCCTTCATTTTCAAGACAATGTCAGAACCCAGGGTTGGTGAGATATCCTATATCCGCGTCTATTCCGGACATATCGAAAGCGGCCATGAGCTGGTCGACGCCCAGACCGGGCAGGTCGAAAAACTCGGGCAGGTATATACCATGCTTGGCCAGAAAAAGATACCGGTCGACAAACTGCTTGCCGGTGACATTGGAATGGTGGTCAAGCTCAAGGATTCGCATACGAACGACACTCTTGCGGACAAAGGTGTCGACTGCCGTATCAGTCCCATTATTTTCCCTGAACCGGTACTCTCTTCAGCTATTGTCCCTGTCGCCCAGGGAGATGAGGAAAAAATCTCCGCCGGGCTTCACCATCTCCATGAAGAGGACCCCAGTTTCGCAATCGAGCATGACGTCGAGTTCAACCAGACTATCCTGAAAACGCTTGGTGAAACCCATCTTGACATTATCATCAGCCGTCTCCTGAACAAGTTCAACGTCAAGGTCGATATAGCGCCCATCAGGATACCTTACCGCGAAACCATCAGGATAGCCGCATCTGCACAAGGGAAATACAAGAAGCAGTCAGGCGGACGCGGCCAGTATGGAGATGTATGGGTTCGTATTGAACCAAAGCCACGCGACTCCGGATTCGAATTTGCAAGTGAAGTGGTAGGCGGCGTCGTTCCAACCCGTTATATCCCAGCAGTGGAAAAAGGCCTGCGTGAATCGATCATCGAAGGATCCCTTGCAGGATACCCTGTTGTCGATATGAAGGCTGTTGTCTATGACGGCTCGTTCCATCCCGTCGACAGTTCAGAATTCGCATTTAAAATTGCAGCCGGAATGGCATTCAAAGCCGCCAGCGAAAAAGCGAAACCGTTGATTCTCGAGCCAATCTATCTTCTTACCGTACAGACTCCAGACCAGTTTACGGGTGAAATTGTAGGTGATATTTCGAGCAAACGGGGAAAAATACTTGGCATGGACGCTGATTCGAGGTTCCAGATCATCAACGCCCTCATACCGCAGGCTGCGCTGTCCTTGTTCCACCACGCACTGACAAGACTGACCCAGAGCCGTGCCCGTTACAGCTACACCTTTGACCACTATGAAGAGGCCCCGGTTGAAGTTGCCAACCAGCTGATCGCAGAAAAAGAGAAAAAGGAGCACTGAGAGGGGGGAAGAAGAAAATGGACGTTATGGACTGAATGGACAAATGTGGGAGATGGACGTTATGGACAGGAGAAGATTTTCTGCCTGTATCCAGAAAGTTTACCCTCACTCGTCCATAACGTCCATAACGTCCATTAAGTCCATTCTTACATTCCGTCCATTCCCGATTCTCCCATTCCCACATTCTCCTACAACTGGCCGGCTATCGAAAGGATTTTAAGCCACCAGACCATCCATACGGCTTCAACAATATTCTTGCGTGTCATCTTCGACTTGCCGACGCTTCTGTCCACGAATACGATCGGTACCTCTTTAATGAGAAACTGTTTTTTCCAGGTCCGGTAATTCATTTCAATCTGGAATGAGTACCCCTGTGAATGAACCCTGTCTAGATCGATAGACTCAAGCACCCTTGCGCTGAAACATTTAAAACCGCCGGTTGGATCATAGACAGGCATTCCAGTGATCAATCTGGTATAAATGCTTGCTGCCTTTGAAAGAATAAGCCTCGACAATGGCCAGTTGACCACATTAACCGTATTGTTCATGTATCGTGAACCAATGACAAGGTCGGCATTTTGCATTGCCTCAAGCAGCAATGATATCGATGCCGGATCATGCGAAAAATCGGCGTCCATTTCAATGATGTGACCATATCCACGATCAAGCGCATAACGGAACCCCATCAGATATGCTGTACCGAGACCAAGCTTACTCGGCCGTTCAAGCAGGTTCACTCGAAGTTCATTCGCCTTGATCCGTTTTACGATCGATGCCGTTCCATCCGGAGAGTTGTCATCGATAACCAGTATATCAAGGTTTTCGACATACCTTTCCAGAATTGCACCCAGCAACCTTTCTACATTATCCGCCTCGTTGTAGGTGGGTACAATGACCAGTGTCCTGTCGGACATCGCTACATGGCGGTCTTGTGGTTGGATGCTGTGATTGTACACTCTCTTTCTATTTATTTGGGCTGAATTATCTGCACAATAAAAAAAGCATTGCTTCGGAAAAAGCAATGCTTTTTTGTCTCAATTGACCAGATCGACAGGTTTTGCTTACCTGACCTCACGATGGAATCTGTGCAGGAATCGAAGATCGAAATCAAGTCTTTCAGGAGGAGTGAAGCTGAAGTCAAGGACCTCTCCATCAGGGAGAACCTCCAGAAGAGCACCCGAAGGACATTCATCACCAGAGAAACATGCTGAACATGAAATGCATGCAACCTGGTCGATGTAGCATCGGAACCCGCCTTCCTGAACGTCACCATAGAACTTGTATCCTATGGCATTGACCTTGGGCGGACACTTGTCGAGGCAAAGGCCGCAGCCTACACAAAGATTTTCAAGAATGAAGTAATGCTTCTTGGCGCGTGGCTCTGCTTTTTTTGCTACAGGAGCAGCGGCGACTGCTGGTGCTGCCTTTGGCGCGGTTGCTGCAGGAGCGCCAGGAGCAGCTTTTGCTGCTGGTGCCGGAGCACCCTTGGCGGCTGGAGCACCTTTCGCTGCTGGAGCGCCTTTCGCGGCCGGAGCACCCTTGGCTGCAGGTGCAGCGCCAGGAGCTGGTTTGGCAGCGGCCGGCTTGACATAAGGAAGAGCAGATTCCTGCCTGACGCCTGAACGTCCAAGCGTTACATTCAACGGTTCAAGCCTGCCCTTTCCGGACTGTTTGGCAGCCGGAGCCGCCGTTTTCGGTGCAGCCGGAGCTTTCGGCGCTGCTGGAGCTCCCGCTTTCGGAGCTACCGGCCCGCCGGCTTTCGGTGCAGGTGGAGCGCCTTTAGGAGCCGCTTTAGCCGCCGGTTCAGGTACCTGGTTTTTATTTTCTACAGGTTCGGCCATAAAAACCCCCCTCTCTAATTTTTTACGTGGTAAACGTTATTGCTCAAGAAGGTCGAAGGGGCATTTGCCCCTTCGACCGTTATGTTACGCAATCAGTTTCATCAGCATATCAACCACCTGGGCCAGCATCTGCTGCCCTGATGCAGCTGCGTGGCTGACTGGCGGAGGCAGTGGCGAGTTGGTCTGATAGAAGCCGTTGGCAATGAACAGGAACACCAGCATGAAGGTACCGCCAAAGTACAGGAACGTACCGGCAAGCTTGGAGTCCGAAATCGTCAGAACCGGGAACCTGAACGACACATCCCTGTTGAGGAACTTCTTGCCCAACCAGCGGACGGTGCGGGTCTGGACGTCAGCACCTTCAAGACGGGAACCGCGATCCTCGAACCATACAGCGAAGCTGATGAACCACACCAGGTGACCGATCATGAGGATGGTCGACAGGTGCGAGCTCGAGAAGATCGTCACCGTCTCAGTCCAGAAGTAGTAGAAGATACCCGACGTATAGTGATGATGCAGATGCGCGATCGAATCCCAGGCCTTTGCATCGGCAGCAGGCACACCGTACATCATCGAGGCAATCCATGCGCCGTCAATGTACCAGCAGACTGCGGAAAGACCCTTGACACCCCAGAGCATGGCAAACCAGAGCTGATCCTGAATGGACACGCCGCAGGTACCACCGTATACCGGACCGAGGCACGGGAACGAGTAGGAGTTCTTCTTGAGGCCGAGATCATCCCACAGCGGAGATGTGTGTGCGAAGAAAGCGATACGGACAAGCGCGATCAGCGAGAAGAGCGAACCGGCGGTAATAACGTGGGCCATAACCCAGTCGTTGATACTCGGGTCGGCAAACATCCACTGGAATATCGGCAGAGGTTTCAGCCAGTAGAACGACATCATGATGTTCGTTCCGAAAAGGTTCAGCTCGCAGATCGTGTTCCATACGATAACAGCATAAACGGAAAGCATCGTCGAGAAGCAGAGAGCCATAACGGTACCGAGGATCTTGACCTGGACTTCCTGGTCGCGGCCCTTGGTGATCCAGATCGACTTGATCTGGTTGTAGATGCCGTTGAGCTGGATCTTGAGGAGGTACTGACCACCATGGTAGACACCGGCAAACACATACAACACACCGCAGATGATGTGGTTGAAGGTAATAAGGTTGGTCACAACCCTCGACATACCGAAAGCTTCACCGTTCCTTGGCAGAATGGCATAGGGAGCGAACTCGGCAAACTCTTTCGATCCTGAGATTACTTTGCCGCCCTGCTCAACGAAGTTGAAGCTTACGCGGTTGAAAGGCTCGCCATAAATGTAGAATACAAGCTTGTCGAGCTCTTTGTAGTAAGGAGCGAACGACGGCTGCTGGAAGGCCACGAAAGCGATGACACCGAGAGCGATGTTGATGTAGCCGATTGCGGTCAGGTGGACCGAGAAAGCGGCTTTCATGTCGTCGTTCAGGTGAATGGCCGCATTCGGGGGATTGTTCCACCAGTAGATACCCAGGGCGAAGAAAACCACGAACCACACGAATGACATGAAGGTTTCGGAGTTGATCGTCTGGAAGTTTGGAATCGGAGCAAACCCGAGCACAAGCCACATCAGAAGGCCCCAGCCAAGGAAAAGCAGCGACATGTAGACGGCGTGTGGCCCAAGCGCTTCTTTGTAGGACTTGGCGCTGGTACCGCTGAAAACCGCGTCACCGAACACACCAAGGAACCTGAAATCACGGAAGTTACCTGCACGACCGGTGAACGGGTTGGTCAGGTTGTGAGTCCAGTGGCGCCAACCGCCGAAGAGCAGGATGGAACCGGAAATAAAGTGAAACAGCGCCCAACCGATGAGCTTGGAGCCGGCAAATGCGAGATCGTCGGTTTTGGTACTGTAAGTATCAATTCCAAGCGAAACCATTCGCGGCTTGATGGTCAGATAAAACCAGTTGTCGTGGAAACCGGGAGCTCCCCAGGGAAAAACCTGGATGCCCGAAAGGTAGTAAATCGCCATGATGAAGCCGAGCACTCCGAGCAGGGCGAGATGGCCACCCACCACCTGTTCGTCATCGACTTTTTCGGTATCAAAAATCTGGTACCACTTCGTCGAGCGTGTTTCTGTTCGCTGGAACAGAAAACGTCTCATCTTGGCGGCATCCTGCTCTTTAATGACCGATGCTCCGCCTGGCGCGCCATTTGCCTTTGGAGCTGGTACATTCCCCTTTGGAGGAGGTACCGTCCCCTTCGGCTTGACCCCTGCGGGATTCACTTGTTCAGCCATTGTATTCTCTCCTTTGTTTGGACGTATTTTCAGGTTGAAGAAACCGAAAAAACCGGTAACGCGTCTCCATCAATCACGACCATTCAACACTCATCCGCAACGTTTATCTGTTGCTGATGAGGCAGGAGACATTCCGGAAAAAACAGTCTTACATGATAATTTAGTAAAATAATTACCCTGCAACAGTAGTAAATAAAATAAGAAAATTTATTTAATAGTAAAGTTTTTTGCCCTCTATCACCGCCGCAAGAAGGGCATTACAGACATTGCGCTCTTTTGCGCCACCGCACCCGGCACTCCGGCAATTGTGGTAATTAACAGAATAAACAGGGTTCAGAAAAACACTATGCAAATCAATTTCACAAAAATGTCGGGTGCAGGAAACGATTTCATCGTTATCGACAACCTGAGGGGTCGAATAAACCTCGACCATGAGCAGATCCGTGCCATGTGCACCAGAAGGACAGGGATCGGGGCCGATGGACTGATCCTCATCGAAAATACCGATAACGGCGACTTCAGGATGAATTACCACAACGCCGACGGTTTTCCCGGATCGATGTGCGGCAACGGCGGCCGGTGCGCCGTCTACTTCGCATTCATGATAGGCATCACGCCTTTCGGAGAGCGTTATGTTTTCGAAGCCGGTTCAGGTCGCTACGAAGCCGACGTGACCGACGAGGAGACCGTCAGGCTACACATGCTTCCCCCTTCCGACTTCAGAAGCGGCCTGCAGATCGGTGACTGGCCCTGCCATTTTGTCAATACCGGATCGCCGCATGTGATCATTTATACCGAAGGGCTCGACGAAGTGGACGTCTACGGCGAAGGTAAATCAATCCGGCACAGAAAGGACTATTTTCCCGAAGGCACAAACGTTAATTTCGTTCAGGTAACGGCACCTGACAGCATCAGCGTAAGGACTTTCGAACGCGGCGTGGAAGACGAGACCCTCGCCTGCGGAACAGGAGCGGTCGCCTGTGCGCTGATGAGCCACCGGCTGGGGCTGGTCGCATCTTCCCCTGTCAGTGTGAAGGTCAGGAGCGGAGACATCCTCGAAGTCGGGTTCAACGACGAAATGGATGAAATTTATCTCGAAGGCCCTGCCAGAACGGTTTACCAGGGGACGATAACCATTTAGGAATTATACGGGATGCACGCGGCAGGATTCTATCATGAAGCTTCGGACGGGACGCTCCAGTGCGACCTCTGCCGGCACTACTGCCGCATCAGGCCGGATCGGAGCGGCCTGTGCCGGGTGCGCAGGATCGTCGATGGCCGGCTTTGTTCGCTGAGTTTCGGCCATGCTCTCGCCCAGACGGGCGAGCCTGTCGAGCAACTGCCCCTCTACCATTTCAAGCCGGGCACCAGTACATGGGCGTTCGGTACTCCCGGCTGCAACTTCACCTCTGCCGACTGCCTGAACCTGGAGTCAAGCCGATCCGGCCGGGACGAGGTTGACATCCCCTTCACCTCTCCCGGGCAGATTGTCGAAAACGCCATTAAGGCAGGATGCTCTTCGATCTCCTGCTCCCGTTCCGAACCGACCATCTTTGCTGAATATGCGCTTGAAATCATGAGGCTGGCCAGAAATGCCGGGCTCAGAAACATCTGGGTGAGCAACGGATACATGTCGACAAACTGCCTGGATGCAATTTTACCATGGCTCGACGCGATCAACATCGATCTCAGGTCGATGGACGATGCTTATTACCGGCGAATCTGTGGAGCCCGCGTGGAACCGGTACTCGAAAACCTCCGGTATATCTACGCAAACGGAGTTCACCTTGAAATCACGACTCCGATCACTGCCGGCCATTCGGACAGTCCGGCCATGCTCGAACGGCTTGCCGGGTTTATTGCCCGGGATCTCGGCCCTGAAATCCCCTGGCACCCGATCCCGTTTCACCCTCGGATTTCAGGGAAACCGGAGGAGAGCCCAGCCTCAAATGCCGCCGCACTTGCGTCTGCAGGAACCATTGGTCGAAACGCAGGATTGTTATATGTATATTCAGGAACTGCTCAAGATGACACCGTCTGCAGGTATTGTGGCAAAAAGCTGGTATCCAGACGTAAAATGCTCGGTCATCCTTCTGCAGTGAGGTACGATGCGACAGGGGCATGCCCTTCATGCAAAGCACTTTCACCCATAAAAGACTGAGCCCGTTAACCATGAATAAAAGAGTCCGTTATCCCGCTGTTGCTGAAGAGTTCTACCCGTCTGATGCCGGGGAACTCAATGCCATGCTCACAGATCTTTTCCATAATGCGCACCAGCGTCCGGGAATGAACACCCCCAGGGCGCTCATTGTGCCTCATGCCGCATACCGGTACAGCGGCACCGTATCCGCAGATGCGTTCAAATCCATCGAAGGACGCAGCTTCCGGACGGTAATCCTCCTTGGAAACGCCCACTCCTACCTGTTCGAAGGCATCACCATCGATCTGCACGAATCATGGCACTCACCCTTCGGAACGGTTCCCGTTGACCATGCTATGGGAAGCCGGTTGATCGATCTCGACCCTGGGCTGTTCCACAAACTCGACATTGCCCACCACTGCGACCATGTCCTTGAAGTCCAGCTTCCGTTCCTTCAGCACTCGCTCAAACCGGGCTTTTCAATCCTGCCGGTACTTTTCGGGCGGAACAAGCCGGACGTCTGCCGCAGGGCCGCAGATTACCTGCTATCGGTCATGACCACCGAAGACCTTGTCGTGGCAAGCACCGACCTTTCGCACTACCCTTCGTACCTTGATGCAAGGAGCATCGACCGGACAACGCTCGACCATATGGTGAAAATGGATATCGACGGGCTTGAACAACATGAAAAGGATGTAAGGAAAAGGGGTATCAACGGAGCCATCTCTACATACTGCAGCCCCGATGCCGTCAAAACCGTACTCGAAATCGGCAGAAGGTTCGGATGGGTGGCAGAAGAGATTTCGTACCAGAACAGCGGAGATGCCGACCATGACGACCGTTCTGCAGTTGTAGGATACGGGGCGATCGCATTCCATTAACACGAAAACGCCTCCTGCACTTTTCGATCGCATCGGTAAAGCCTTCATTTCCTTGCCACCCGCACTGGTAATCGGGATCGACCTTGCAGATGCACCATGCACATCATGGAAGCATCCTCATTATTCAAACAAAATAAACAACCGCTCAAACTGGTTTCCGGTTTCGAAGATGGCCGCGCCATGAGGCCGCCAGCGCTGGAGCGAAGAGCAGGAAGATCAGGCCAAGCCCCATCAGGCCACCACGGGAAAGGTCATAGTCGGCAATGATTCGATCGGGACCGTAACCAAACAAAATCCCCAGGCCGGATTCAAAAAGTATGGTAAGAAACACCCATAGCAAGCCAACCCTGAACTGAGTGCGGAAAGAACAGCTCCCGATCCAGTCGATGGTGAACCAGGTGATGGTAAAAATAATGACGCAACCGACCGTCATGCCGATCTGATGCGCCCGAAGCTCACCTGCCGCGGGCACGAGATAAAGCCTGCGAAGGGTTCCGCTTACCGATTCGAGTGACATGATCGCAAACCATGCCGATAATGCACGTGTCCATTTCATCCTGTTTTCCTGCTTTTTTTGGGAATCTTCGATTCCATATCTTTAACGAGGAATCCGCATCAATGAACTTTTTATCTCTATGATGCTTTTAATGAGTACAGTACGGCGAGGTGTACAAATGTTCCCCATGAAAGAGGTTCATTGATGCACATCCTTCATGTTCTTCATGTTAATGGCTTTCCAAATCAACTTTATTGAGGAGATTCTATTATGGGCAAATGGGTCTGCGTTCCTTGTGGATATGAGTACGATCCCGCTTCCGGCGATACAGAAAACGGCATAGAGCCGGGAACGGCTTTCGAAGATCTGCCTGATGACTGGGTTTGTCCGGTCTGCGGCGTCGACAAATCGTTTTTCGAACCAGCATAAACCTGTTCATGCCGGAACCTGCAGAATAAAAGCTGCTGCCGGAACAAAAGATTTATGCCACTCGCATCAACCCGGCGACCATCAGTTGCCGGGTTCGCTTTTTGCCCCTTTGGTACTGTCAGGCTTTGTTGCCGCGTCGATCATATCGAGCGGTATACCTATGACTACGGAATCGGCAGGCGCGCCCCCCTGACCATCGGCAGGTGACATCACCTCCTGAAAATCGGGAACAACGACCCCCCGTTTCACCATGATGGAATAAATACGGTTTGAACGGGCTGTCACAAAACGGGACGAACCGGTCGGGATATAGCGTATCGGATTCGGGAGCACGGCCGCAAGCTTTGAGGCCTGGCCGGCGGAAAGTCCGGCTGCACTGGTGCCGTAGTAATGGTGGGCGGCCTCCTCGATTCCGAAAATGCCATCACCCCATTCGGCGATGTTGACATAGAGTTCGAGAATGCGCCGTTTGGAGAGCGTACGCTCGATACGCCAGGTAAGAATGGCCTCCTTGACCTTCCGGATCGGATTCTTCGAGGGCGAAAGATAGAGGTTCTTGGCAAGCTGCTGGCTGATGGTGCTACCCCCGAACTTGAATTTTCCCGCTTTCATGTTTTTTTCGACGGCGCTCTCGATAGCCTCGTAGTCGAATCCATCATGCTTCCAGAACTTGTCGTCCTCAGAGATAAGGATCGCCTTGACCAGCGCGGGCGAAACCTTTTTCAGCGGCACCCATCGCTGGCTGATGGTCTTGTCAAGGCCCTCCTTGCGCCACTCGGCCTCCCGGTACTCCATGAATGCGGTTTTGCCGGGATTGGTTTTGACCAGTCTCGAAACGTCTGGATAAACAGCATATCTGGCCACATCGACAACCAGAAAAAGCACGAGAAGAAGAATGGCGTTCCTGAGAAATTTCATAGGGGTAATGTCCGGTTCCTGAAGACGATACTGTCCTGAAAGTATAATTATTTAGGACTCCCCATGAAAACAATAATACCTTCCGAAAAAGCGTATCATCTTCGATGGGTTATTCCTGCCAACCTTATCGACAGCGCGATGAACCCTTTTATTGGTTATATTTTCCTTCGTGATGATATCGAAAGGAATAGTCTCCTTTTTGAGAAACCCATGAATGAACGAACCATGAACAATGCAGAAAAAATTATCCTGACCGGCCTTGTTATAGGCCTTTCAGGGTCAGTGACCGGTACCTTCCCCCAAACCGCCTCGGCAGCCGTCGACGGTAAAGCCGTTTTCGACAAAAACTGCAGCGTTTGCCATTCGATATCACCTCCGCCAAAGCTGGCTCCACCCATCGTACCGATTTCAGCCCGCTATCATCAGAAGATTTCTTCGCGAACCGAGGGAATCAGTCGAATGGCGGCCTTCATCAAATCTCCATCCAAGGAAAAGGTACTGGCCGATCCTCAGGCAATTGTACGCTTCGGAATGATGCCGCCCGTTACGCTCAACGAAGCTGAACTGAATGCGGTTGCCGCATGGGTTTGGGACCAGAATACCAGTGGGACAATGAGGCCCGGATCGGGAGCCGGCCAGGGTGCAGGAAAAGGCGAATGCATCCAGAAATAAGCGTTCGAAACAGTTCGATAAATCGCATCCGGACATAAAAAAAAGCAGGGACAAACCCTGCTGTTTTTCCCGTGTGCTCGGGCTCATGTGTGGTGAGGAGTACCCTTGGGCAGACTCGAACTGCCGACCAACAGTTTAGGAAACTGCTGCTCTATCCTCTGAGCTACAAGGGTATACCGTCCTTTCGGCGTTAATGTACAAACAAGACCTCAAAGAAACAAATTCCACGACAACAGGCAGTCGATGGATGGCGACGAATGAACTTAATGAACGAAAACTCTCAAGGCAAGTCCTGCTGTTGTCCATACCGTCCATAAAGTCCATTTTGTCCATTTTCTCCATTTCTTCCTCTACTTCCGACCGAACATCCTGTCCAACTCGTCCAGCGACAACCGGATGATGACCGGCCGCCCGTGGGGGCATACGTATGGCATCCGGGTCGCGAAAAGCCTGTCGATCAGCATCCTCATCTCGTCGACGTTGAGCTTCTGCCCGGTCATGATGGCATTGCGGCAGGAGTATGACTTGGCCAGGTTGTCCCGCTTTTCGAGTTTCAGTTTCGAGGCGTTTTCCTGGTACTCGGCGATCATATCCTGCAGGATCGTCGACTCGGTGCCATCACGCACATCGGGCGGGACTCCCTCGATCATGACGCTCATGCCGCCGAACGGCCTGATATTGAAGCCGAGCCGGTAGATCTCTTCGCTGATCTCTTCATAGACCTCGTACTGCCATGCCTTGAGATCGATTTTCTGCGGAAACAGAAGCTGCTGGGAGTTGGGAACCTCCTCGTTCATCACGTCGATGGCGCGTTCATAAAGCACCCGTTCATGTGCGACGTGCTGGTCTATGATCATCAGGCCCGTCTTGATCTGGCAAACGATGTACTTGTTGTGCAACTGCCAGATTTTCGGCTCCTTGTCCGCTGTGACCCTTGCCGCATCGTCGTCGATGGCCGGCTGTCCGGATGCGGGAGTCAGGCCTGCTTCGTTTACCGTATAACGCTCCTCGACCGGATTTTCTGCGGAGACCTTCTCCGGAAAAAGCTCCACGGGAAGCTGCCGATCCCTGGAATCGGCATAGTTGAACGCACCCTGGCTGTAGTTCCTGTAGAGATCCCCGGTGGTTGACGCCTTGCCGGAAAACGAGGGAAAACCGAGTCTTCTGTCGGCTCCGCCGCTGAAGCCGCTCACTTCCGAAAAAGTCGAACCGGCATTAACCGAAGCGGCCTCGGGAGAAAAATCATGCAACTGTATCGCGCGTTTGATGACCGGATAGACCATGTTCCTTACGCTTCGTTCATCCTCGAACCGCACCTCAAGTTTCGCGGGATGCACATTCACGTCGACCTTTGACGGATCGATTCCAAGAAACAGCAGCACAAATGCGGATTGGCGCTCTTCGAGCAGTTCGCCGTATGCCTGCTGGACAGCCTGCACCAGCATCCGGTTCTGGACGATGCGCCGGTTGATGTAGAAATACTGGTCGTGCTTCTGCCGGGCCATCATGCCTGGTTTGCCGAGGTATCCTCCGACAGAGAGGTAGTCGTTATCCTCGGTAACCTCGATGAGGCTGTCGCCAAACCCCTCGCCATAGAACAGGTTGAGCCGCTCGCGTACATCGGGAGTCCGGAAATGAAAAAGCTCGTCGTCGTCGTTGATCATGCGCCACTCGATCTCGGGATAGGCCAGCACAAGCGCCTTGACGGTTTCGTGGATATGTTTGAACTCCGTGGCGTTTGATTTGAGGAACTTGCGCCGGGCCGGTACGTTGAAAAAGAGGTTCCGTACCGAAATCATCGTACCCGCCTCGCACTGGGTCGGCTCGGGAGCTTCAACCACTCCGCCATCGCTCCTGACCAGCGTACCAAGCTGATCGGCCGCCCTGCGGGTTTTCAGCTCGAAATGCGAAACCGAAGAGATGCTGGCCAGCGCCTCGCCCCTGAAGCCCAGGGTCATCAGGGCATCCAGATCGTCCACACCGGTAATCTTGCTGGTGGCGAACCGCTCCATGCTGAGCAGGGCATCTTCGCTCCCCATACCGCAACCGTTGTCGATGATCTGGATAAGCTGCTTGCCGGCATCACGGATAACGACGGTAATGCGGGATGCTCCGGAATCGATGGAGTTTTCGAGGAGTTCCTTGACCACGGAGGCCGGCCGCTGCACAACCTCGCCGGCCGAGATTTTATTGGCGACAATATCAGGAAGTTTTACAATGGAGGCCATAAAAAGATAAGCACGATTTTCTTTCAGTGACCATCTCACATGGGCTTTTGAAAAACCACATGCCGCAAACCGATCACAAATTCGCCATATAAGCCGATTATCTGCTGACCGAAGGTTAAACGGTCATCTGAAAAAATATAAGCATTTCAAAAGCTCTTTACCGTGGCTTTAATAAAATCGGTATCCAGACCGGCACGGTCATCAAAGCTTTGGCGAAGAGGACGGCAGAAATCCATCGATTCGGACCTTCAATGGCGTTCTCGATCTCATGCATGAGGCTTTCACCTCAGGAAATCATGAACAAAAGCATCAGAAGGAGCTGGTATTTGCGGTTATTTACGATCCGGACTCAAACCTCCAAAGTGAAATACCAGAGGCGAGGAACCGGATATCAGCAACAAGGCTTCTCGGAGAGGGACGGGAGTGCAGAACAATATAGTTTGAAGAACTTGTCGCAAATCAGGTTTTCTCTCGGGGGAACACTGATTGGCATTTTCAGGTTAAAAACCGAAAAATCCGGCAGAAGACGACTTGCTAATGGTGCTGATTATCTTGTCGTTTTCTGCCGGAACAGTAAAGCTGCATTCAGTGGTGCAAGTTTCTTCTTTCAGAGATAAAGCTTACGCAACAAAGGCAAACAAAATCATCAGAATATCAGCATAGCAAGCAGGCCAAGCGCACCGGCTCCGACAAGCACTCCGGTGGCACTGCCGCCATCGCCTGAACCGGAAATTGCATGAGCTGCCGCCACCGTGCTGAAATTAAACGAAGATGTCCCACCGTAATGATTTCCTGACAAGTCAGCAAGACTTCCATCAGAGAAGGTCACAAAGTACTCTGTATCGTTGGAAAGCAATCCGGTCGGGTCAAGCGTGAGGGTATTGCCCGAAACCGATATGTCCGACGCTACAGTCAATCCCGTTACCGAACCGCTGTGGATTGCGATCGTACCTTCGTGCAGCTCGACATTCTCGCTGAAGGTGAGCTGGATAGTGCTGTCGATCGCAACCCCTGTCGCCCCATCGACAGGATTGAATGCCGTTACGGTCGGTGCCGTGCTGTCCGTCACCGTAAGGTTAAACGTATCGCTTGACGTGGCGCCGCTCTCGTCTGTAGCCGTTACCAGTATCTCCAGCGAGCCAACATCCGAGTGGTCCGCCGTGCCGCTGAACGTCACCCCGATCGGCAGGGGTGTTTCGCCACCCAGCGCAGTATTGTATCCTATTGCTGGATCGAATGTGCTCGGGCTGTAAGCCGCCACACCTGCTTTGGCTGCATAGGTGTTGTAGGAGGTGACATCCCATGTACTCGCGTACCCGGCCCATCCATCTTCAAGCTGGCCCCAGTCTTGCCAGGTCAGTCCGAAATCCTTTCCGTAGAGATACTGGCTGGCGGCAATTTCATGCTCGATGTTCATGCCGTCACCGATAAACAGGATGATGTGGTCAACGCCGAGATCTTCTGCTGCCGACTTCATCACATTGTAGATGTCTGTATTGTCTACGATGTCCGTTCCTGCATAAAGGCGACCGGCATACTCACTGAAGAGCTGCGCGCCTGCACCTCTTGCCTGGAGGGTTACCAGCTCATTCGTATGGTTGACTGAACTGTAGGTTACCTCCCCGGCAGCCTTGTCGAGCAGATTGCCGAGACCCGCCTCCTGCTGGAGACGCATGTAGCTGTTCGAGTGATCGCTCGTGACAATCATCAGTGTGTTCGACCAGTCCATTCCGTTCACGCTGGAACCAACCATGGTCTCTGCTGCTGTAACGGCCTGCTCGAGATCGTATGTGCCGCCGACCATATTCTCGTAATCGTTGGCGTGATTGCTCCAGTCGATGTCTCCCTGCTCGAACATCACGAAAAATCCCTGCGGGTCCTTGTTCAGTACCGACAGGGTTGTCAAGGTCATTTCGGCCAGAGTAGGATCTTCATCCACTGCCGGAGTACTGTCCGTCGTGCTCCGTGTAATGGTCGGAGTGCCTGGGGTGTCTGATACGTTGTAATACTCGAAGTTACCGCCCGACGTACCGAAGAGGCCAAATAGCTTGTCTCCGTTCGTAATGTCCACTTCAGCGGCTTTTGCCGCAAGTGCTGTTCCTCCGTCGACACCCGTTTCCCGCTGAACAAATGAGTAGCCGTTATTGTTGTCAGGATTCGCATCCCTGAACACATCATAGTCATCGTTGTATCCGTTTCCGTCGAGATCGGTGCTCTGACCCGCAGAATTTTTGACCGCTTTTGCAAAAAGTGAATCAAGGCCGCCTCCGATCACGACATCCGGCTCCGTCGTGAACAGGATTTCATGGGCTATATCCTGATAATTGCTGCGACTGACGTTGTGGCTGACAAAACCGGCAGGGGTGGCATGTGAGAAAGGTACCGTTGTCACGACACCGATTGCATAACCGAGATCGGCCTTCAGGGTTTCAGCAATAGTCGTGAGCGAGCCATTGACAGGATCACCGCTCAGCCAGCAAATATTGCCGCCGTCGGTTTTCACCCCCGTAGACATTGCCGTTGCAGCCGATGCGGAATCTGTTGCAACGTTCCCCGCCCATGTACCAAGTGAAAAGTAGGAATCCATGGCGGAAGAGGTATAGTTCAGCGCACCCTGAAGTTCCCCGTCAAAATGGAGCCATGACGGCAGGGCAGAACCATCAGCAAGCGTTGCCGTATAAGTCAGGCTGTCGCCGGTATCCAGATCCTGGAAAGTTCCGGCAGGGACCATGAATGTGAAAGGAGTGTTCTCCCCCTTTGAAACATCGCTGATCGCCTGATCAACCGTCGGCGCACTGTTCTGGTGGTAAAGACTTACGGTTTTCGAGTATTCGTTGGAAACAAACAGAAGGTTCTGCTGATTAAAGGTCACAAAATTCAGCCCTTCGGGACCAGCACCATAGGCAGCACCGTCGGCACCGACAAGGCTTTGGGATTCATCGGGATTCTGGAGGCACTGGACAAAGGTGACATCCAGAGGATTGGTGACATCATAGACGAGTATCGCGCCGGCTGCACGTTCGAGTCCTATGAAAGCAAGGGTTCTTCCGTCAACCTGCCCGATTGAGACACCCTCCGGCTCCGGACCTTTATTGTCGGAGCGAGTATCGATAAAAAGGCCTGAATTGGCCGGATCCTGCGAATTAAAGGCACCCGTTCCAGCCACGAATTGTTCTATGTGGGATCCGCTGTCAAAAACCAGGGTTCCATGCTCGTCAAGGATGCTGAAAGAGCGGGAACCGTAAGTCAGGATCTGGTCAATATCTCCATCGCCATTGGTATCGCCGTTGTTGCCGGAGGCATTGGAGACCGTCAGACGACCAATTTCTGCATTTGTCTTCAATGCGGCTTCATTCGGGAATGCGGTATTGTCAAGATCGAGTGTCGACAACCGAACAGCTTCAGGTGTGCTGGAGGAAAGGAAATCATTACGGTCATCACCTTCGTTTGCGATAACGTAATAGGTTTTTCCATCAGAACCTGTAAAGGAACTGATGCCATCCGGCATGCGCTGGCCAAATACAGGCTGGTCAGTCTGCAGGTTTATGCCGCCGTCCTTGTCACTTCCGTCGAATGGCAGGCCAAGGAAGCTTTTCAGGCCTAATGGGACGATATCGGTGAATTTGCCGTAGGTAGGACTTGCCGTATCGAGATCGAGAATCCCGATGGCGTTGTTCTCCTGAAGGGTGACAAATGCCTTTGCCCCGTCAGGTGAAATGCTTATGTATTCCGGTTCGAGGTCCTGGGCAAGTGTCGTGGTCTCAAAACCAGTATTTCCGGCAAACAGGCGCACACCTTCAGCTTTGAGATCGGCTATGGTGCCGACAATTGAAGGATCAAACGATGCTGTCGTGACAGATATGTGGTTAAGGTCGCTTATATCTATGATGCTGACCGAACCATCCGGATCAATGGCAGACTTGAGCGCGGTTATATCTGCAGGAGTGTTGCGCTCACCTTCGTTGGCCACAAGAACCTTGCTTCCGTCTGCGCTGAAAGTCAGCATATCGGGAAGGGCACCGACCGTGGCGCTGCCGATGATCATCGAGCTGTTGCCGACCGTGCCGTCAGCATCCAGAAAATAGACGCTCCCTGGCTGTGTCTTGTCTGCAGCGGCAACAGCAACGGCGACAATGCCGTTTTTGACCGCAACGCTGTTCACATCGTTGCTCCCCAGTGAAATGGTACCGAGAAGCGTCATATGATACTGGGAATCAACCTGGACAACCTGAAGCCCTGAGTTCGGCGAAGTAACAAACAGTCGTCCGCTAGCCTCATCGAAAGCTGATATTTCGGCACCGTATGGAAGCGCAATCGAAGAACCCAGCGAAAAGGTTTCCGATAAACTGGGCGTCAACTCAAGAGCGTTGTTGACTACAACGTTGGAGAATGAAGCGAGATCAATACCGGCAATGCCCTGAATTGCATTTGTATCGTTGCCCCCTGTGGGATCGGTGTACGAAACCGTAACGGGCAACGCGGTATTCAGGGGAGAATCAAGATTCAGGATCACCTGATTGTTGACAACCTGCAGACCACTGATAGTCTTGCTGCCGCTGTTATCGACGACAAACTGTGAAATTGATGGAAGGTGGACGGTATCGAGAACCTCACTGAAATAAAGGGTCACGATATTGCCCAGACCATCGACGCTCGCATTGATGAGGGATAAGTTAGCCATTACGGGATTCCTGTTATGGATTTTTGAAACCATGGCAAAAGCAGTAACCCAAGAATACGATCGTAAATCGATACGATTATGAAGCGGGCGTCAACAGTTGGCAACATATTTGAAAAATCAAATCATGCTTTTATTTGTCTATGTGGTAAACAAATGCAGGGTTTCCGACATGCCGCAAAAAGAGTGGAATTCCTTTTCCTGATATGAGATATCATAAACGACGAGCAATCCGTTATGCAGGCAGGCTGATTCATGGTCGATAAAACCATTACCGGGCCTGTATTGAAGGCAAGCCCAGTTCCAGGGTACTGCCATCAGTAAAAAGCAGGACGCAGATCATATTTTTTTAAAACTTTGGAGCCTGGAGCGATCAGTCCATAAACGGCAAGACGGTATCAGACAATGACGTTCCGACAAATGGATTGCCACTGAAACAGATTGGTTGTCGGAAAAGGAGCCCGGCACTGCAGGCGCAACGTTGATTGGCGTTATAGATGGGCAGGGCGATCAGATGGCAAACAGGGCAGGAACAGCTGTAAAATCCCAGAGAACATGAGCTTAAGAAGTTTTTTTTTAAATGCCGTTGACAGGGTCACATCGGTGTTGCAGAGCCTCATGCCGTAACCTGATTGCCAAATCGTCATAAAACCGATTTCAGTTGGCCGCAGGTTAAACGATCAACTGAAAAAATATAAGCATTTCAAAAGCTCTTTACCGTGGCTTTAATAAAATCGGCATCCAGCTTCGGTGCGTTCATTTAAGCGGTGGCGAAGCGGGCTGCACCGGCAACGGCCCTGGTGATGGTGCAGGCGCAGACTCTGCCATGGGCGAAGACGCTGATGCGGACTCAGGCTTTGTTTCGCTCTCCGACTTCACCAGGGGCTCCTGCCTGGCTGCGGACTCCGGCTTCGCGGTGGGCTCGGACTTCACGGCGGACTCCGGCTTCGCTATGGACTCGGGCTTCGCTGTGGACTCCGGCTTCGCGGCAGGCTCCGGCTTGGTGGCGGGCTCCGGCTTGGTGGCGGGCTCAGACTTCGCAGCAGATTCTGGCTTGGGTGCGGACTCTGGCTTTACTAAAGTTTCTGGCTTCGAGACGGGCTCCTGCTTTACTGCAGACTCTGGCTTCGCTGTGGGCTCGGACTTCACGGCGAGCTCGGGCCTGGGTGCGGACTCTGGCTTTACTGCGG